>JBKEDS010000017.1:0-48377 GCA_047975545.1 Flavobacteriaceae bacterium
AGTAGTTGTTATTTTAATAGCTTGTAAAAAGGTGGCTTCGGCAAGCTCAGCCACCGTAATTGTTTTTTGTTATTGCGAAAACGGAGCAATTCGGTTTTAACTTAAAGATTGCTTTGCTTTGCCACAACGTCATTGCGAGCGGAGCAAAGCAATCCCTATAATATAAGCTACGGATTGCTTTGCTCCGCTCGCAATGACGGTTATTTTACTACCAAGCGTTTTACCATGGATTTGTTGCCTATGGTTACTTTTACCAAGTAAATACCCGAATTGCTTAGGGTACTTGTTGGTATTTGGAAGGTACTTGATGTGTTTTTTAATGGTTTTATAACCGTTCTTCCCATCAAATCGAAAACGGCTACTTGCGATGTGCTGTTACCTACGGCGTTATTCAACCTAACCGTTACGTCTTGGCCTACGGCAATACTATTGGGGAACATAACCATATCCACAGTTTCTGTTTTTTCAATATTGGATACGCTTAATACAGGAATAAGCAAACTTATTTTATCCAATATGGGTGAGTCGTAGAATTTTATGGTATTAACACCTGCGTTTAATGGTATGTTTAAAGTATGGGTACCAGGGCTACCGCCTTGATAACAGTATTTCCCGGTAGAAGTAACGTTAATGGTTTGTGCTACACCGTTAACTTCTAAAGTTAAGGTTCTGTTATTGTTTGCCATATAGCTTATTACCAAATCGTAGTTTCCTGCAGTTGTTACTTCAACATTTTCAAAAAATACGGCGTTTGTATCGCCACCGCTTACCCCTTTTGTCATTTCGCCATTAGAAGCTCTAACACAAGTATTTGTTTCGGCATCGCCTAATAAAGTAGCGCCTTCGGCTTCAAAATCTATGGTATCGGTTTCCGGCTCTGGCTCCGTTACCACATTGTTTCCTTGCGATGTTTCGCCTGCTCCGTTATAGGCCCCGATATTAACCCCTGTTTGGGTTAGGTCCACCGGATTGCCAAAATAATCGACCGTTGCATTTGCGGTTATGTGGGCGAATATGCCCTGACCGGCCATAGAGAACGGTGGTTCGGTTATTATCCTTGCCGTGCCCAATGCAGGACTGGTTTCTTCTAATTTATACGCATCGGCATTACGCAGCGCACCCGGGTTTAGGTACAACGGATTGGTATCGGTATAGGCATTAGCATCTTGGTCCACAAAATTAGCTGTACGCACATCGCCGTAGTACATATTATTGTCTACTGCAACGGGGGCATCACGATTAAATTGTTTATACCCTACATCGGCACCATTGGCTACGTAAATGGCATTATTGGCTATTAAGGCGCCTTTTGAGGTTAATTGAAGCCCCGTGCTAAGCATGTCTTCGCTACCCGCCTTATTGCCTACATAAACACTGTTGTTGTATACGTACAAGTTGCCCGATTTGCCATTGCCAAAACTGGAAAACCAAAATGTATTACCTTTTGTAGCCCGACGCCCATCGTTAACGCTTATGTTGTAACGGTAGGTGGCGTAATTGTTCCCGCCGAGAATTTCGACAAAGCCCATATTATCCTCGCTATAATTATATTGAAAGATAACGTACTGGTTATTGGAATCGATGTGCATACCGTAAGAGTCGCCTACACCACGTGCATGGTACGATTTGTTGTACTGCGCCACCACATTTATACAGTTGAACACCCAAGCGCCACTGCCCCGTTTTGCCATACGGTTATCGAGGCTTGACCCTGTTCGTTCAAAAACATTGTTTTCTATTAAACAGTTATAGGTTCTTCCCGGGGTTATACCCGAACCGCCCGTATGGTAAAAGTGGTTGTTGGTGAATACGAAGTTCATGTTGCGGTTAATCATATCATCACCTATCCCAGCATCGGCATTTTTGTGCTGGGACCAAAACCCGAATTTTCCTGTTCGGGTAAAATAACAGCTATCCACCTTTACGTCCCTAACATGTTTTTCTTCACCTACAACTGTGTTTCTTTCGCTTCTTACATAAATACCTGCTACTTGCAAATCGTCGAAACTTACGCCCGATGTTGTTATGGCATACACGTTTTTAATGGTTAAGTACGAAAAATTAAAGTGGTGCATAACTTCCGAGCCATCGTTTAACACAAGAATACCGTAGCCTTCGACATCCTCTACGCCTGTTCGGGCAACCAAACGCTCGTTTTGTACTTCCAAGTTTAACAATTCGAAATACTCTTGATTGTTAATTAATATGGCTGCAAGGTGGTCGCCACCGGCGGCGCCAGAACCTGTTATTATGGGTTTTTGGGTTCCACTACCGTAGGCAGCGAAAGTAATAGGATTACCATCGGCACCCGAATAGGTGGGGTTTAACTGCCCAATGAAGGTATCGCCGCGTTTAAATAATACTTTGTCGCCCGGTTGTATGGCAGCGCTACTTGCCTTAGCCAAGGTTTGCCAAGGCGTAGCTTCCGATAGGCCATCGTTGGTATCGTCGCCCGAAGTGGATACGTAATAGTTTTTGCCCGCATTTTCGTCTACGGTAATATTGTAAACCACATCGGCTATGGTTTCGCCTCCGGAGCCGTCGGTTACATCGAATTGAAAACTGTCGGATGTTGTGGCACTATCGTCATGCTGGTAGGTTATGGCGCCCATACGGATATCGATTTGCTTAAAGCTATCGCCTACCGTTAGGGTTTGTCCGTTTTTCCTTAAAGTGCCGTTTGTTGGTACGGCATCTAATATATAGGTAATTACGGCTTCATTTTTTATAGGGTCGGAATACATTAAGGACAATTGGTTAATTTCCTCGGTACCGCCCTTGCCTACCGTAAGGGTTTCATTATTGTTTTCCTCGAGATGTGTTACGGCCGAAAACGCCGCATACCTATCGACCAAAAATTGGCAATTACTTGTATTGCCCGTAGAGTTGCAAACACCCGGTTTACTTAGCACGTTATTCCCTATCCATGAAGGCAAATCGTTGTTTTGATCCCAAGTATTAAAATCGGCTACAAGATTGCTTACTACCGTACTTCCCGAAGTGTATAGGTTGGTGGTTTCGGATATATCGTTATCCAGATTATAATGTGCTATTTCGGTTATGGCAACATCGTCATCCGAATTATCGATAATAACCTTATTGGTGCCATCGGAAACAATGCTCCATACGTCTTTTTTTCTCCAAAATAATTTATCGTGGAGCGTAGCGTTGGTACTGGCTGCACCTACCAAATCCTTACCATCAAGTTCGTGATATGTGGTACTGGTTAAGTCGCCTCCTGCAGCTTTTACGAAGGTTGAAACCAAATCCAAGGAAATAACTTGTCCGTTATAAGTTGACCCCGAGGGTATGCCACCGTCTTTCCAAGTCGCAAAAAACGGAACGCGCAAACCACCTTCGTACTGGCTGCTTTTATGGCCCCGCAACATGCCGTTATTGGTGGTAAGCGAAACTCCGCCGTTATCGCTTAAAAACACAAACAGTGTGTTATCATATTCATTTTTATCCTTTAGTAAATCCACTATACGTTTAACATTATCGTCCACGCAGTTTATCATACCGTAGTAATGCTTTTGGTTGTTCGAAAGCCCTGATATGCCATCGAACAATGCTTTATCTTCGGCTTTCGCTTGGAAAGGGCCGTGCGGTGCCGTATACGATACAAATGCCAAAAACGGATTGCCCGCCGTGGTTTCTTCTTCTATATAATCTATAACTTCGTCGGTAAGCAAATCGGTTACGTAGAAATTGTTATCGGCAGGCTCAACGTAAGTTCCGTTTCGTTGTAGTTTTTTGTCGTTTGCTGTTTCTTTTTGATTGTAGTTTCTGGAACCACCAATAAGTCCGTAGAAATGGTCGAAGCCCCTTGCATTGGGGTGATGGTGGGCTTCTTCGCCCAAGTGCCATTTTCCGAATAATGCCGTTGAATAGCCCAAATCCTTTAAATAGTTGCCCATAGTGGGTACGCTTGGATCCAGCCCCACATCTTGCCCGGTATGCTCGGGCGCTGTTGAATAGGCTACAATATTATACTCGAAGCCCAGTTTATTTTGGTACTGCCCCGATAGCATGCCCGCTCTTGAAGGCGCACATACCGAGTTGGTAACGTAGCCCTGCGAAAAAATAGTGCCATCGCCGGCCAAGGCATCGATAGTTGGGGTTATTGACACGGTAGAACCTTGAAATCCCCAATCGTTATTTCCGGCATCGTCTACCAGAATAACCACAATATTAGGCTGCTGTGCTTGCGAAAAAGCAAAAGCCAATAGAACGAAAAATAATAGAAAATACCGCTTTACGCAAAACGGTATTTTGAGTGGTAATGTTTTCCCCATTTTGTTTTTAGTTTAGTTTTTTTGGTAAATTAAACACAACTTGAACAAACCAAAGAGGGGGTATTATTCATTTAATGGGGGTAATTTATGCAAAATAATGGTTTCCTTAACATGACTTTTACAGGTATAGCCACCATGCTCTCCCCGCACACATATCTCTAATCATAAAAAAAGCGCTGTAAAAAATACAACGCTTTTTTCAACAACTATTATTCTTAATTCATTATTCGCCCATGGCGGCCGATACTGCGGCGGAAAGGCGCTTGTAGGTACCGTTTTCCAAACGGGAGCGGATGCCGTCGAAAGCGTCCAAGGTTTCCCTAACGTCATCCAAGGTATGGGTTGCCGTGGGAATTAATCGTAATAAAATTAAACCTTTAGGAATTACGGGATATACCACTATGGAGCAGAAAATGCCAAAATTTTCCCTTAAATCCTTAACCAAGGCCATGGCTTCGGGAATGCTTCCTTTTAGGTATACGGGCGTAACACAACTTTGGGTGGTACCAATATCGAAACCGCGTTCTTTTAAGCCGGATTGCAGGGCATTAACGTTTTCCCAAAGTTTGTTTTTTAGTTCGGGCATGGTTTTAAGCATGTCCAATCGTTTTCTGGCACCAACGACCAACTGCATTTGCAAGGATTTTGCAAACATTTGCGAGCGTAGGTTGTATTTTAGGTAATCTATAATTTCTTTATCGGCGGCGATAAACGCTCCTGTACTGGCCATGGATTTGGCAAAGGTTGCAAAGTACACATCTATTTCGTCCTGTACGCCTTGCTCCTCGCCTGCTCCGGCACCTGTTTTGCCAAGAGTTCCAAAACCGTGGGCATCGTCTACCAAAAACCGGAAATTAAATTTTTTCTTTAAGGCCGCTATTTCCTTTAACCGTCCTTGTTCGCCACGCATGCCGAAAACGCCTTCGGAAATAACCAAAATACCGCCTCCGGTTTGCTCGGCCATTTTAGTGGCGCGTTCTAAGTTTTTTTCTAAACTTTCAACATCGTTGTGCTTGTAGGTAAAACGCTTGCCCATGTGCAAACGCACCCCATCGATAATACACGCATGTGCATCGACATCGTAAACTATAATATCGTTTTTGTTTACCAAAGCGTCTATGGTAGACACCATGCCTTGATAGCCAAAGTTTAATAAATAGGCCGCTTCTTTGTTAACAAATTCGGCGAGTTCTTTTTGGAGTGTTTCGTGCAAATCGGTATGGCCGGACATCATTCTGGCTCCCATGGGGTAAGCCGAGCCGTATTGGGCGCCCGCTTCGGCATCGGTTTTTCTAACTTCGGGATGGTTGGCCAACCCAAGGTAATCGTTAATACTCCAGGTAATAACGTCCTTGCCCTGAAATTTCATCCTGTTGGAAACTTGTCCTTCTAATTTAGGGAAAACAAAATAGCCTTCGGCTTGCGATGCCCATTTACCTAGAGGCCCTTTGTCCTTGTAAATTTTTTCAAATAAATCTTTCATCTATTAATCTTATTTGATTTTTTAATTGAAATATTACCCAAACTTAGAAACCTATTTACGCAAATTTATTTTATTTTCAATTAAAAAAATAAGCAAAATTGTTTCTTGGTTGGTTGGGGCAAAATTAATTATTTATTATGTGAGTACATAATTTTAGCCCTTCATTTATTAACAAAAAAACTATTTGAAAAATTTTTTGCTATTTTGGGCAATGGTAAAAAATCTTTTGGAGATTCTTCGCCCTGCTCAGAATACACAATCATTTTCAAACAGTCTTTTTTATTAACTTTAAAAATTTTATTACTTGATGTACTGAATGCTTTTTGCGGAAACTTCGTTAACCGAATCGAAAAAGCCTTGTTCCTGCATCCATTTGTCGCTGTATACTTTGCTCATGTAGCGCGAACCGTGATCGGGGAATATAACCACGACCAAATCGTCTTTTTTAAACTCGTCCTGTTCATCCAATTGTTTTATGGCCTGCATAACAGCACCCGATGTATAGCCTGCAAAAATGCCTTCGGTTCGTGCCAATTGCCTTGCGGTATGGGCGCTTTCTTCGTCGGTTACCTTAATAAATTCGTCTATAACATCAAAATCGGTGGCGGTTGGAATTAGGTTTTTGCCCAAGCCTTCTATTCGGTAGGGATAAATTTCTTTTTCGTCGAACTCTCCCGTTTCGTGGTATTTTTTTATAACGGAACCAAAGGCATCGACCCCAATAACCTTAACTTTGGGGTTTTGTTCCTTTATATATTTGGCTGTTCCGGAAATGGTCCCGCCGGTACCGCTGCATACTACCAAATGGGTTAGTTTGCCTTCGGTTTGTTTCCAAATTTCGGGTCCCGTAGAGTGGTAATGCGCATCGATATTTAACTGGTTAAAATATTGGTTAATATAAACCGAACCTTTTAGCTCCTTATGCAAACGTTTGGCTACTTCGTAGTAGGACCTTGGGTCGTCGGCGCTAACGTGGGCGGGGCAAACATAAACCTTTGCGCCCATGGTTTTTAGCATGTCTATTTTATCGGGCGACGATTTTGAGCTTACGGCCAAAATACAGTCGTAACCTTTAATAATGCTAACCATGGCCAAGCTAAACCCGGTATTGCCCGAGGTGGTTTCTATAATGGTGTCGCCCGGTTTTAGTATGCCCTGTTTTTCGGCTTGCGCGATAATGTAAAGTGCAATTCTATCTTTTGAAGAATGTCCGGGGTTAAAGGATTCAATTTTAGCATAAAAACTACCTTTAAACCCAGAAACAATTTTATTAAGTTTAACAAGTGGCGTGTTACCTACTAAATCTAATAAATTATCAAAAACTTGATTTTTTTGTTCCATAGATATTATTTACGGACAACTTTAAAAACATGTTTCACGATGTTTTTATTTGAAGCCTAAAATCCGTCAAAAGTAAAACTTTTTTTTGTATTAATCACGAATTCCTTCCAAATCTAACAGAAAAGCGTATTCCAAAGCAGTGTCCTTTAAGCTTTCAAAACGTCCGGAAGCCCCGCCATGACCCGAATCCATATCGGTTTTTAAAAGTAATTTGTTAGTGTCTTTTTTTAGTTCCCTGAGCTTGGCCACCCATTTTGCAGGTTCCCAGTATTGTACTTGCGAATCGTGCAAGCCGGTAGTTACCAATATATTGGGGTAGGCTTTTTCGGTTACGTTGTCGTAAGGCGAATAGGACTTCATGTAATTGTAATACGTTTTTTCGCTGGGGTTGCCCCATTCGTCGTATTCGCCCGTGGTAAGCGGTATGCTATCGTCCAGCATGGTAGTTACCACATCAACAAAAGGAACGGCGGCTATAACGCCATTGTAAAGCTCGGGATTCATATTAATAACCCCGCCCATTAGCAAGCCGCCTGCCGAACCGCCATAAGCGTATAAGTGTTGTGGCGACGTATATTTTTGTTCGATTAAATATTTTGAGCAATCGATAAAATCGGTAAACGAGTTTTGTTTTTTCAGCAATTTACCATTGTCGTACCAATTGCGCCCCAAGTACTCGCCACCACGAACATGCGCAATGGCAAAGATAAAACCGCGATCCAAAAGGCTTAATCGGGAAACCGAAAACGAAGGGTCTACGGTAATACCATAGGCGCCATAACCGTATTGTAGCAAAGGCGCCGAGCCATCGTGCTTAGTTTCTTTGTGGTACACCAAGGATATGGGTACTTTTACGCCATCGCGTGCCGTGGCCCAAACCCGTTTGGATTGGTAATTGTTTTTGTTAAACTGCCCGCCCAGCACTTCTTGTTCTTTCTTTATATCGCTTTGCTTGGTTTTAAAATTATAATCGATAACCGAGCTTGGCGTGGTTAGGCTATTGTAGCCATAGCGCAGCACATCGCTATCAAAATCGGGATTGTTGCCAATGTAGGCGTTATAGGTTTCGTTGTCGAACGGTAGGTAATAGTCTTCCGTGCCGTTCCAACTTATAATACGCAGGTTGTTTAGCCCATTTTCACGTTCGTTTATTACTAAATAATCCTTAAAAATTTCAATATCTTCCAACAAAACGTCTTCCCTATGCGGCAAAACGTCTTCCCAGTACTGTTTTTCCGTAGTATTTTCATTGGTTTTTAACAGCTTAAAATTAATGGCGCTGTCGTTATTGGCAATAATGTAAAAACTATCGTTGTAGTGCGCTATGCTATAATCCAAGTTACGCTCCCGCTTTTGGAACACCTTAAAATCGGCATCGGGCGTATTGGCATTTAATATTTGGTATTCCGAGGTTAACGTGCTGGACGACCCGATGATGATGTATTTTTTCGATTTCGATTTGTACACAAAAGTATTAAAGGTATCGTCAGTTTCATGGTACACCAGTTTATCGGCTTCCCGCGCATGCAATACGTGCTTGTAAATTTGGTGCGCACGCAGGGTGGCTTCGTCCTTAACGGTATAAAACAGGGTTTTGTTGTCGTTGGCCCAACAGGCGCTTCCCGTGGTGTTTAAAATTTTATCGCCATAAATTTCGCCCGTTTCCAAGTTTTTAACTTGGACGGTATACTGCCGCCTGCCCACAACATCGGTAGAAAAACTGGCCAGCGTATTATCGGGGCTTATGGAAATACTGCCCAGGTTAAAATAAGGCTCGTTTTTGGCCATGGCGTTACAATCGAACAAAATTTCCTCGGGTGCGTCCAAAGTGTCTTTTTTTCGGGTATAAACGGGATAATCCTGCCCTTTTTCAAAACGGGTTATATACCAATAACCATTTAATTTGTAGGGTACCGAGTTATCGTCTTCTTTTATACGTCCTTTTATTTCTTCAAACAACACCTTTTGAAAATCCTCGGTATGCTGCATAACACGCTTGGTATAATCGTTTTCGGCCGTTAAATACGCTATTACTTCGGGGGTTTCCCTATCGTTTAGCCAGTAATAGTCATCAGTCCTCGTATCGCCGTGGATACTTAATATTTTTGGATGTTTTGCCGCAACGGGATAATTTGCCAATACCGTGTTTTTAGTCATATTTTCCTTATTTTTACAAGAAGTGGCAAAAATAAGGCTAATTAATAAGATATGTGCGTAGTTTTTCATTATAAATTTCACCTTTATTTCAGTTAATTTTGAATTGTGTAAATTTGCGAAAAAATAATATACCATGTTTGGAGATATGATGAATTTAATGGGAAAACTTAAAGAAACCCAAAAAAAAGTCGAGGAAACAAAAAAACGCCTTGATACTGTTTTAATAGACGAAAAAAGTAACGATAATAAACTTAAAATTACCCTAACCGCCAACAGGACCATAAAGACGATTGATATAGACGACAGCCTTTTGGTCGACAAAGAACAGTTAGAAGATTACCTAATACTAACCCTAAACAAAGCCATTGAAAAAGCCACACAGGTAAACGAGGCCGAACTTGCCGCCATAGCCAAGGCAGGCATGCCCAATATTCCGGGAATGGATATGTTTAAATAATTTTTTAGGTGAAGAAAAACACAAATGACCGAAAGAATTTAAAAGCAAAAAAACCAACAAACACAAATAAACATGATAACTACGGACAACATTAAAAACCTAAACACCCGCCTTGACAAACTAAGGCACTATCTTTGACGTCGATAAAAAACTTATTGAAATACAAAACGAAGAAGAAAAAACCTTTGACCCCAACTTTTGGGACGACCCCAAAAAGGCCGAAACCATAATGAAATCGCTTCGGGTTACAAAAAAATGGGTTGAGGATTACAACACCATAAAAACCCAAATCGAGGATTTGGAAGTGCTTTACGAGTTTTACAAAGAAGGCGAATCCACCGAACAGGACGTCGAACAACAATACAACAAGGCAGCCACACTACTTGAGGACGTCGAGTTTAAAAACATGCTTTCGGACGAGGGCGACAGCCTAAGCGCCGTACTGCAAATAACCGCCGGAGCCGGCGGTACCGAAAGCTGCGATTGGGCCAGCATGCTTATGCGCATGTACCTCATGTACGCCGAAAAAAGCGGCTTTAAGGTAAAAGAACTCAACTTTCAGGAGGGCGACGTAGCCGGCATAAAAACCGTAACCCTGGAAATAGAGGGCGATTTTGCCTTTGGCTGGCTAAAAGGCGAAAACGGCGTGCACCGTTTGGTGCGTATTTCACCTTTCGACAGCAACGCCAAGCGCCATACCAGTTTTGCATCGGTATACGTATACCCCTTGGTGGACGACACCATTGAAATTGAAATAAACCCTGCCGATATAGACATTACCACGGCACGCTCCAGCGGCGCCGGCGGCCAAAACGTTAACAAGGTAGAAACCAAGGTACAGCTAACGCACAAGCCTACGGGCATACAAATTTCGTGTTCCGAAACCCGATCGCAGCACGACAACCGCGCCCGTGCCTTTCAAATGCTAAAATCGCAACTGTACGAAATCGAGCTGCAAAAACAAATGGAGCAACGCAACGACATAGAAGCGGGCAAGATGAAAATTGAATGGGGAAGCCAAATACGCAACTACGTTATGCAACCCTACAAATTGGTTAAGGACGTAAGGACCAACCACGAAACCAGTAACGTCGATGCCGTAATGGACGGCAATATTGCCCCCTTCCTAAAAGCCTATTTAATGATGATGGGGCAAAAAGACGAAAACCCAAACACCCTATGAACCAAATAAACACCATTATATTCGATTTTGGCGGCGTTTTAATCGATTGGAACCCCAAATATTTATTTCTCGATGTTTTTAACGGCGACGAGGACAAAACCAACTGGTTTTTAACCAATATTTGCACAAGCGATTGGAACGAAAACCAAGATGCCGGCTACCCATTAGCCCAAGCCACGCAGGATTTGGTTAAAAAAATCCCCGAACACGAACACCTAATAAAACTATATTACGGCAAATGGGAAACCATGTTGGGAGGCGCCATAACGGGCACGGTTAACATTTTAGAAAAATTGTTGGCAACCAAGCAATACAAAATTGTAGGCCTAACCAATTGGAGCCACGAAACCTTCCCCATTGCCCAAAAACGCTTCGATTTTTTAAATTGGTTCGATGGCATCGTAGTTTCGGGCGAAGAAAAAACCCGAAAACCGTTTGCCGATATTTACAACATCCTGCTAACCCGCTTTAATATTGAAGCCAATAAAGCCGTGTTTATAGATGATAATTTAAGAAACATCGAGGCCGCCAAAGCCTTGGGTATCCATGGCATTCATTTTACAACGCCCGAAAACCTTATCGAACAATTAAAACCCTATAATATTAACATACAATGATAACCATTTACCACAATAACCGATGCAGCAAATCCAGAAACGGATTGGAACTTTTGGAACAATCGGGCAAAGAATTTAAAGTAGTAAAATACCTTGAGGATACTTTAAGTTTTAATGCGCTTAAAGAAATTATTTCGTTATTGGACATAAAACCCATAGCACTGGTAAGAACAAACGAAACCATTTGGAAAGAACAGTTTAAGGACAAACCTTTAACCGACACCCAAATTATACAAGCCATGGTGGACTACCCAAAACTTATTGAGCGCCCCATTGTGGTTAACGGCAACAAAGCGGTAATTGGTAGGCCTTTGGAAAATATTTCGGGAATAATATAAGGTGAATTGTTTAAAGCCGTAATAAAAAAAGCCTTGCCAAGCAAGGCTTTTTAAGAGCGACTAACTAACACTAAATATGCTAAAACACATATTTTATACCAATGTTAATACCGGTTAACAAGCCGGAATTAAGCCCAAATTCGAAATCGCTGGAGGAATCGCCATCCTTAATGCTGGTACCGCTCCATCCCAAAAGACCGAATTGAGCCTCAATAGACCAGTGCGAGGACAAGAAATAATCCAATCCTGGCGATATGGCAAAACCATATCCCGTATAATCGATATCGTTATTGCCAGCATCGGTAATTGTACCAAATTCCAACGGCACGGCAGCTTGCCCGAAAATATACAGCTTATCGTTAATGCCCCAGTACTTTCTTGCCAAAGGCTGAACAATAAATGCTCCCGTTTTAGCATCGGAATCCTTTACGCTTTGCCCGACATAACCTATGGCTCCCCCAATGGCAACAGTTGGTGCAATAAAGTTACCAACGGCGGGTAAAATACTGTAATTTCTAATGGAGTTGTTTTCGGTCGTGTTATAACCGGCTTGGCCCATTAAAAACCACTTGCCCTTAAAACCTTCCGATTCTTGTGCATTTGCCATTGTAAACCCTAATACAGCTATCATGGCTGTTAAAATAATTTTTTTCATGTTTTGTTTGTTTTAAATTTAATACCGTAAAAGTAGCGTAGTACGTAGGCTTCAAATATGATATTTATCATAGAAGTATTTTCAGTTTTTCTTATCGGTTAAAAATATCGTGTTTGGGATTTTTAGGTCCTAAACAAGTGTCGCTTTAACATTCATCTTTTTTTATTAACTTTTATTTAACTAATACCGACTAAACCATTTGTTTATTTGCCAGTCTATAAAGCTAAACACTTATTTATGGCCAATAAATTAACACTACTCGCCCTATTATTTTGCTACGCTGGCGTACTAAAAGCACAACCAAAAACCATTGAAGCCCCCAATAAAAAAGCCATTATAACCGGAACTATTGTAGATAGCGACACCAAGCAACCCTTGGAATACGCAACCGTAGCTTTTTTTAGTAAAAGTGAAAAGAAAATTGTCGACGGCGGAATAACCGATGTAAAAGGGCAATTTAGCATCCCGATAGACTTTGGTACTTACGATATTTCAATTGAATACATTTCATATAAAAAAATAACCCTATCCAATCGGGTTATTAACAAAGACCTCAATTTGGGGACGATAAGCCTTGAAATCGATATGGAATCGCTGGGCGAAGTCGAAATTATTGCCGAAAAAACCACGGTAGACATAAAATTAGACAAAAAAATATACAATGTAGGTAGCGACCTTACCGTACGCGGTGCCAGCGTTAGCGATGTACTGGACAACGTGCCATCGGTTTCGGTCGATGTCGAGGGCAACGTATCCCTGCGCGGCAACGACAACGTTCGTATTTTAATAAACGGAAAACCCTCGGGGTTGGTAGGGCTAAGCTCCACTGATGCCCTACGCCAATTGCCCGCCGAATCCATTGAACGGGTCGAAGTTATCACTTCGCCATCGGCCCGCTACGACGCCGAAGGTACCGGCGGTATTTTAAATATTATTTTAAGAAGAAGTAAGCTGCAAGGCCTAAACGGTGCCATAACCCTAAACACGGGCTACCCCACCAGAGCAGGCATTTCGGGCAATATTAATTACCGCACGGGCAACGTTAATATTTTTAATACCACAAGTTACGATTACTCGGAATCCCCCGGACAATCGACCACAAAAACCGAATATTTTAATGGCGACGACCCCAGTACATTTTTAAACGAATACAGGGATTTTGACCGTACCGGAAAAGGCCTTACCACCAATACCGGAATAGAATGGTATATAAACGATTCGGCTTCGTTAACCACATCGGTAGTTTACAGCAACCGCCCGAGCGACCGGGTTACTACCAACCACATTCAGGAAGTGGATTTAAACGGTAATTTGTTAAAAGAATCGTTTAGAAGGGACCCGGAGTCGGAAGACGACCACTCCATCCAGTATTCCGTAAATTTCGATAAGCAGTTTGGCGAAAACTCCGAACATAAATTAACCTTCGACTTTCAAATTGAAAATACCGAAGAAGACGAATTTTCCATGATTACCGAAGACGGCGACGATGCCGAGCGGGTACAAACCATAGAAAACCAAAACAATATTTTACTTCAATCCGATTACGTACTGCCCATTGGCGAAGCCAGCCAGTTTGAAATGGGCTACCGTGGCAGTTTTAACGAATTAGACACCGATTACACCTTGGAATATTACGATAACGGCGCCTACACCTTGGATACCGATGTAAGCAACAATTTGGTTTATCGCGAGTACGTTAACGCCGCATACACACAGTTTGGCAGTAAAATAAAGGAGAAATTTTCGTATTTGCTTGGGCTTCGCCTTGAAAACACCCGAATAACCATAGACCAAATAACCAGTGGCGATTTCGAACGAAAAAATTACACGGGCCTATTCCCTACCGTAAACCTTGGTTACGAAATAAGCGAGGGCCAAAGCCTTATGTTCGGCTATAACCGCCGTATAAGCCGCCCGCGTTCCCGCTTTATCAATCCGTTTCCTTCGCGAAGCAGTGCCACCAATATATTTCAGGGCAATCCGGACATTAACCCAAGCTATTCCAACAAAGTCGATTTGGGCTACCTAACCAAAATAGGAAAACTAACCCTTAACTCGTCCGTTTATTACGAGCATGCCACCGACGTATTTACCTTTATTGCCGAAGATACGGGCGAAACCACCACTGTTGGCGGAACAGAAGTTGCTATTATTAGGCGAAACCCCATAAACTTGGCCACGAACGACCGTACGGGTTTCGAGTTTACCCTAACTTATCGCCCCACCAACAAATGGGATATAAATGGTAATTTTAACCTGTTCCACTCCAAAACCGAAGGCTTTTATAATGATGTTGATTATGGCGCCGAAAACCTAAGTTGGTTTGCCCGTATTAACAACAAATATACCCTTCCGGCCCAAATAGATTGGCAAACACGCTTGTTTTACGCCGGCCCAAGGGAAGACGCCCAAAACAAAAGCAAGGGCGAGTTTGGCTTGGACTTGGCCTTTAGCAAAGATTTGTTTAAGGACAAGGCCTCACTCGCCTTTAATATAAACGATGTGCTAAACTCCAGAAAACGCCGAACCGAATCGACTACCGATACGTTTTTTAGCGATAGCGAGTTCCAGTGGCGCGAACGCAGTTTTACCCTATCGTTTACCTACCGATTTAACCAGCAAAAACGCCAAGAAAGACAACGAGGCGGTGGTTTTGATGGCGGTAGCGATATGGATTTTGAAGGGTAAGTCTAAACAAACAACTTAACTTCTATAAAGGGCAACTACATGGTGCTTAAAAACTGTTTAAGGCAATACGTTTCAAAATCTATGCTACAAAACAAAATCTAAAATAAACTTGGAACAAAAGTAACTTTTATGTTACATTTGTGACATGAAAGTTAGAGAAGTTATCTCATACGAGAATTATTTTGAAGATTTTTTAAAAAAACAACCAATAAAAGTTCAAGACAAAATCTTCAAAATAATCGAAGCTATTGAAACCCTTGAGAGAGTTCCAAAAAATTATCTCAAACAAATAACCGGAGCAAAAGGGCTTTATGAAGCCCGTATTCAACTTGCATCGAATACTTGGAGGGTGTTTTGCTTCTTTGACAATGATAAATTAGTAATTCTGCTGAATGGATTTCAAAAGAAAACACAAAAAACACCAAAAAATGAAATTGAAAAAGCAGTAAAACTAATGACTGAATATTACACTAAAAAAGGAAACAAATGAAAACAAAAAGTTGGAAACAAATAAAAGATGACGTTTACGGAAAAGCTGGAACTGAAAGACGAGACCAACTTGATCGTGATTTTGAAAGTTTTAAAATAGGCCTCCAACTAAAAAAGGTACGTGAAGAAAAAAATCTCACGCAAGCAGAATTAGCTGAAATCGTAAATAAAAAGCGTGAATATATTTCCCGAATCGAAAATAACGGAAGTAATTTAACACTTAAAACTCTTTTTGACATTGTAGAAAAAGGTTTAGGCGGAAAAGTTGAAATTTCGATTGAAGTGTAAAAATCCGTACTCCCTTTAATATCGTGTATGCACAAGGAGTAGGTTATTAAGTGTAGAGTTTGAAATCCCACACAATGCCTAACTTCACTATTTTAATCGTCAAGATTAAAATCGTCCCAGTTTATTGGGTCTTGGTAATCGTTTGGGTTGGGCGGAATGGCACCGGGAGGGTTAAAAAGTGCCCACTCGTCCCAAATGTAATTGTTCTTGTCAAAATTGGCAACCCAATCGATAAACAGCAATCGGAATTCGTCTATTTCCTTTCTAATTAGCGTAACGTACTGCTTGTCCTTAAACGTTTCCTCGTACCGCAAACTTCCGGCGTGGGTATATAGGTGCATGGCGTAATCCCTGATAATGGCGGCGTTTTGCATTCTAATACTGTATAAATCGCCCCCTTCGGCACCTGCTATTTTTGCGCAAATTATAGCAATATCGTCGCGCATCAGGTATTTGGTTTGGGCTAAATACTCGTTTTCCTCGCCAATGGCAAACATTAGGCCGTTTACCAATTTTAGTATGCTTTCGGCTTTTTTATATAGGGGTAAGTTTTCAATATCCTTCATTATGTTCCAATTTAAATATCGGTTCAATTTACAAAAAAAGGAAGCTAAAATTAATTTCAGCTTCCTTTTTCAATTTTAAAAAAGAATTACGTTTATGCGTTTTGGCGTGCTTCTTTTTTAGCCTTTTTGTTTTCTTTATAACGCTCGATTAAAGCGCCGCCAATCCAGTACGGAATTACGAAGGTTAACAAAAATATCATTAACCAAAAACCCATGGTTAAAATGGTTAAGAATGCTAAAAAGCCGAGATATTGGTCAAATTCGAACATAATTATATGTATTTCTTTTATAAAACTAAGGCAAAGATAATGTAAAGCTTTGTGTTTTACAATACGAAATTAAATTTTATTAACAGCGTTGTTAAACAAATCTGGTTTATCCTACATTGGCCGCGTTAAAATTAACCATCCACATTACCCCGAATTTATCGGTTACCATCCCGAAATAATCGCCCCAAAACATGTCGGCTATGGGCATGGTAATAGTGCCTGCTTTTGCCAAGGCATTAAAAATCCTATCGGCTTCGTTTCGGGAATCGGGGCTAATGGAAATATTAATATTTTGCCCAAAGGCTACTTCGCCATGCTCGGGACTGTTATCGCTTCCCATTAAAACGGTTTCCTTGCTTATGGGCAAACTTACGTGCATAATCCTGTTGGCCACGGCTTCGGGCATGGGCGGCTGGCCTTCTTCTTGTGGTATGTCCTTAAATTTTCCTATATATGAAAAATCGCCTCCAAAAACCGATTTGTAAAAATTAAACGCTTCTTCGCAATTGCCGTTAAACGTTAGGTATGGATTAATTGTCATTACGGTTTATTTTAAATTGGGTTGTGGTGTCATTCGTAAATAAGGCTTAATTTCCTTATGCCCTTTGGGGAACAAATCCGGAATTTGCGCATTGGTAACAGCGGGCGAAATTACAACATCTTCGCCATGTTTCCAGTTTGCGGGCGTTGCCACTTTATGGTAAGCGGTTAACTGCAACGAATCGATAACCCGCAGCAGCTCGTCGAAATTCCTGCCCGTAGAGGCCGGATAGGTAATAATAAGTTTTACCTTTTTATCGTCGCCAATAACAAACACCGAACGTACGGTTAGCTTGTCGTTGGCGTTGGGGTGAATCATATCGTACAATTCTGAAACTTTTTTATCCTCATCGGCAATTATCGGGAAATTAACCCTTGTGCCTTGGGTTTCGTTAATATCGTTAACCCAACCGTTATGCGATTCCAAACCGTCCACACTTAAAGCCACGACCTTAACGTTGCGTTTGTCGAACTCGGATTTGTATTTAGCTACCGTTCCCAGCTCGGTGGTACAAACGGGCGTATAATCCGCAGGGTGCGAAAACAAAATTCCCCAGCTATTGCCTAACCAGTCGTGAAAATTAATAGTACCTTCGGTAGATTGTGCCGTAAAATTAGGGGCAATATCCCCCAGTCTAATTGTTGCCATTTTTGCTTATTTTTAATGTTTTGTTAATATTATAAAATTATTCAATAATATAAAAGCAATAAAATATAAAACGTTATATCTGTGTTAAAAAACTAACATAAGTCATACTTGTAAACACGCTAAAAAGGTTAACTTTGTGCTTTAACTTAACACAAAAATTATGAGTTTTAGAATAGAAAAAGACACCATGGGCGAGGTAAAAGTGCCTGCCGATAAACTTTGGGGCGCACAAACCGAACGTTCCCGCAATAATTTTAAAATTGGCCCATCGGCATCCATGCCCTTGGAAATAATCTATGGTTTTGCCTACCTAAAAAAAGCCGCCGCCTACACCAATTGCGAGCTTGGCGTACTGCCCGTTGAAAAGCGCGATTTAATAGCGGCCGTATGCGATGAAATTCTAACAGGAAAGTTAAACGACCAATTTCCCTTGGTTATTTGGCAAACCGGTTCCGGCACGCAAAGCAACATGAACGTAAACGAAGTTATAGCCAACCGGGCGCAACAATTGGCGGGACGTGTTATAGGTGAAGGCGAAAAGGTAATCCAGCCCAACGACGATGTTAACAAATCGCAATCGTCCAACGACACTTTCCCTACCGGCATGCACATTGCCGCCTATAAAAAAGTGGTCGAAGTTACCATTCCCGGTGTAAAACAATTACGGGACACCTTAAAGAAAAAGTCCGAAGCCTTTAAAAACGTGGTTAAAATTGGCCGTACCCACTTAATGGACGCTACGCCGCTTACCCTTGGGCAAGAACTTTCGGGCTATGTAGCACAGTTGGACCACGGCATAAAAGCACTACAAAACACCCTGCCACATTTAAGCGAACTGGCTTTGGGCGGTACAGCAGTAGGCACCGGATTAAACACACCAAAAGGCTACAGCAAACGTGTTGCCGAATACATTGCCGAGTTTACAGGATTACCGTTTGTTACCGCACCCAATAAATTTGAAGCCTTAGCAGCACACGATGCCTTGGTTGAAACCCACGGGGCATTAAAACAATTAGCGGTTTCGCTAAACAAAATAGCAAACGATATTAGGTTAATGGCTTCCGGCCCGAGAAGCGGTATTGGCGAAATTATAATCCCGGCCAACGAACCAGGTAGCTCCATTATGCCCGGAAAAGTAAACCCCACACAATGCGAAGCCTTAACCATGGTATGCGCACAAGTTTTGGGCAACGATGTTGCCGTATCGGTTGGCGGGTTGCAAGGCCACTACGAATTAAACGTATTTAAGCCCGTAATGGCCGCCAATGTTTTGCAATCGGCTGAGCTTTTGGGCAATGCTTGCGTTAGTTTTGACGAAAATTGTGCCATTGGCATAGAACCCAACCAAGAGGTTATTACAAAATTGCTGAACAATTCG
Organism: Flavobacteriaceae bacterium; assembly: GCA_047975545.1. Taxonomy (GTDB): domain Bacteria; phylum Bacteroidota; class Bacteroidia; order Flavobacteriales; family Flavobacteriaceae; genus JBKEDS01. The sequence goes on from JBKEDS010000017.1 coordinate 19,394, forward strand.
CTTATGTTGGTTACGGCATTAAATACAAAAATAGGCTATTACAAAGCCGCCGAAATAGCCAATACAGCCCACAAAAACGGTACAACCCTTAAAGAAGAAGCCATTAATCTGGGCTACGTTACCGCCGAGGACTACGATGCTTGGGTAAAACCCGAGGATATGGTGGGGAGTTTAAAGTAAAACGACGAATTAGTATTTTTTTTTGAAAAAGCCCCTCAAGCAAATGTTTTGAGGGGTTTTTAATGCGAACGTATTTAAACGGGACAGCAATAACCAAACATGCTACCGTACCTCTTTGAAAAATAAAAACACTATTGAAATTGCTATCATAGAGAAGGCAAATAGGTTTCGTTCTATTCTTCTGATAAATTGTAAATATTATAGGACTTCTTTAATAAGCCACAATTTATGTTTCAATTCTTCCAGAAAATCTTTATTTAAATATTCTTTTCCTTCTGGTTTTTCAAAGTGCTTTGGGTTTTTCAATTTTTCATGGTATTTAATCAAATGTTGCCCAATAGCGGGGGTTAATTCAATAGTTTTAATCCCGTTGTGTTATATCAATTTCACATCAAAATGAGCCTTATCATTTCGAAAAAAAATTGGCATTAGAAACAAAACTACTTCTTATAATACTTAGCATACCCCCGATACGCCAAAGCCCCGATTACAGCCAATATGGCGCAAGCTATGGCTATAAATTTTACGCTAACAATTTGGTCGCCACTGGCGTAGCTATGTAGTCCGGCAAGATAGAAATTCACGCCAAAATACGTCATCATAATGCTGGCAAAAGCTACGACCGACATCAAGTTAAAAAACCATCGCCCGCGAAGTCCGGGCACCAAGCGCATGTGTATTACAAAGGCATACACCATAATGCTTATTAAGGCCCAGGTTTCCTTGGGGTCCCAACCCCAATAGCGCCCCCAGCTTTCGTTGGCCCACATACCGCCAAGGAAATTACCAATGGTAAGCAGCGTTAAGCCTACGGTTAAGGCCATTTCGTTAATTATGGTAAGTTCTTGGATACTTAAATCCATTTTCTTTTTGTTCTTTTCGGTAGTAAAAATCATTAAAAACAACGACACCACGCCCAAAATCATACCCAAGGCAAAAGGCCCATAACTGGCCACGATAACGGCAACGTGAATCATGAGCCAGTAGCTGTTTAAAACCGGTTGTAGGTTGGCTATGGCAGGATCCATCCAGTTCCAGTGCGCCACCATTAAAATAATGGCCGTTACAAAGGCGGTTGCAGCCAAGGTTAAATCGCTTTTACGCCCAAAAACAAGTCCGAACAGCATGGTTGCCCAAGCCACGTAAATCATGGATTCGTAGGCATCGCTCCACGGCGCATGCCCCGATATGTACCAGCGCGCAATTAAGCCCGCTGTATGTAGGATAAACAATAGTAAAACAACCACTTTTAAAACCGTAATAGCAAGGTTTAAAAACTTGTTTTTTTCTTTAAAAATTTGAAAAATCAACAGCACGAACAACAAACTACCGGCGTACATATACCAACTGTACAGGCCTTTAAACACATCGTATTTGTTGTACAGTATTTCGGTTTTAATTTTTTGGTCGCTAAGCATAACGTTGCCCCCAAATTGGTGCTGCGTTTTTTTAAAGGCTTCCAATAGTGTTGTGGCTTCGGAAAAGTCGTTGGTTTGCTTGGCCTTGTTTAAAGCCGATAGGTAAAAGCTAAACCCGTTTTTAACGAAGTTAATATAAAGGGAATCCTTTATGCTGCCATGCCCCAGCCTATAATCGTAAGCCGAAATCCATTTGTTGTTTTCGTCGTTGGGAACGGGAAATATTTTTAGCGTACTGCCTTCAACCGTGTTATATAATAAGTTAACACGCTCATCGGCTTCTTTTAGTTTTTTCTGATAGCCGTTAGGTACTGCTGCACCGTAAGCTTCTTCTAAATAAGGCGCTAATTTATAGGTGCCGTTTTCGTTGAAAAAATTAGACAGCGAAAAATGTTTATCGGTTTTGTTTACGCCCAAAATGGTGCGCAACGAATCGGTTTCCATGGGGCGCAAATAAACTATCGGTACGTTGTACCACAATACGGGGCTTTCCTGCATGGACAAATACACCTGGTTGGCAGTAAAACCTTCGTAGGTATCGCTTTTGCTTACCTTGCGGAGCATTTCGGAAGCATACGTGTTTACGGGCATCATACGGCCGCTTAAATCCTGTATAACCAAATGCCCAAACTTATCGGCTTCATCCTTTGGCGTAATATTGGCTTTTAAAATGGAATCGATTTGTGTTTTTGTTGGCGCTTTATGGTCGTGGCCATCGCCTTCATGATGGGTTTGCGAAAACCCGAAAAGCCCAAAACACAACAACAAAATGGTTGCTAATTTTTCTTTTTTATCCTTAACTTTTTTGAACATACGGCGTAAATCGCCAAATCGTGAGCCTTTTACAAAAATAATGGCCAACATGCCAAAATACAGTAAAAAGTAACCGATATAAGTGAACAATGTGCCCCAATAATCGTGGTTAACCGATAGTACGGTACCTTTTTCGTCGGGGTCGTAACTGGATTGAAAAAACCGATAGCCTTTGTGGTCCAGGATATGGTTCATATAAATTTTATAGTCGAAGCTCCCCTCCTGCCCGTCTACAACGGTAACTTGGCTTGAAAAAGCCGAAAAACGGTTTTCGGTACCGGGATAGCGGTCGGCCACAAAATCGTTCAGTTTTATTGAAAACGGTAATTCCAAAACTTTGGAGCCGTATTTAAAGGCAAAGTCCAATCCGCCTACCCGTACTTGTTTAAAGGCGTTGTTCATTCCTTGTCCGCCCAACAGCCCAACTCGCTGTGTTTCGCCGTTGGTGGTTACTTTTAGCACCACGCCATCTTCACTATTTTTTAAAATACTCGATTTTTGTACCACATCGAACACGCCTTTTACAATAGGTTTTGGAAACACCATTTGCAAGTTGCCGATAATGTAGCGCGAACGCAGGATTAACGGCTGCACGCTGTCCTTCACCAAAGTGCCTTGCGCCATGGTAGCCATAGTCATGTACTCGCCATCGAAAGGCGAGTTTATGGTTAAATTGCCGTCTTTGTAGGTAATGTTAACAGCACCTTCGGTAGGGTTGTTAAGCGCAAACAGTATGTTGTGCAAACTCTGCACCTGCCCCACTTTAAGAAAATGGTTATGTGGCGCTCCCCCACCCGACCCTACTATTTTAAGGTATTCCTCGCCTGCTTCGTTTGGGATAATATCTTCTTCGGCACTTTTAATAAATTTTTCGAGTTCAATGGTTACGGGCTGGTCGTGATATTTGGTTTCAACTTTAAAATTATTTGTCATTCTTGAAGAAAAATCGACCTTACGCTCAATGGGCAAACGCTGCGGTACGCCATTAATCATATAATCGCCATCAATGTAAGTGGTAATATAGGTGTCGCGCGATAAAAAGGCGTTTTCGGTAGCGCCTTCGCGAATGGCCATCATACCTTCAAAACTAATATACCGTGTAATAAAAGCGCCCAACAGTATAAAAATAAAGGACAAATGCAGCAATAAAGTAGCCCATTTTTCCTTTTTATGAAGCTGATACCTAAATATATTGCCTATAAAATTAATTAAAAACAGTGCCATAACAGCCTCGAACCACCATGTATTGTAGATTAAGTTTCGGGTGTACGGCGTTGGCGAGGTATCTTGCCCGGCATCCAAAAAAGTGCCTATGGCCATAGCGGCGGCAAAAACAAGAAATAATATAGCGGTTAATCGTGTTGAAAAAAGTATTTTGGCGAGTTTAGTTTGCATAGCTATGTTGTTTTTGCTTTAAAACTACCCACGCAGCCTTAATGTTAAAAGACCGCTTCGTTCCTTGCAGTAACACTTGCCTTTTTGGGTACTTTAAAGCCTAAATAAAATAAGCCTTTTTTAAGGTCGTGCAAATTTAGGGATTTAAGTTGGTTTTAGCGTGTTAAAATTAAAGTGACGTTTTATAACTTATTTGCCTGCCGGGCATTAAAAATATTAAGGTACAGAAACGTACCCATTTTACGGGCGCGGTGCTTGGCATTGGTGGCGTATTCGCCCTCGAAAAGTTCGTCTATGGTAGCAAACCAAAGGTTTAGCCAAAGCCCAAATTGGCGTTCGGTTATACTGTTGTTGTTATCTTGGTCCACTTTTATATGGGTTTCCAACGGGTTGCCGTAGTACCGGGTTTTTAAAAACAGGCTGGCTTCCCAAAAATCGGTTAGCTTGTTTATATGCTCCGGCCAGTCCTTTATAACGTTGTTAAAAAACGGTCCCAACTCCTCGTCTACCCTAATTTTTTTATAAAATGAAGACACCAATAAAAACACGTCTTCCCTTGTTGTTATATCTTTCTTTTCCATAATGGACAAAGATATCTTATTTCCATTTAATTCAGAAGAAATTATAGCGAATAAATATTAAATTTTATGTCGGTATTCGTTATTTTTGTCTTTATGATTTCAGTAGTAATTATAGGCGCGGGCAATGTGGCCACCCATTTGTTCAAGGCTTTTAACGCAGCCGAGCATGTGTCCGTAGCGCAATGGTATAGCCGAAAACCGGAAGCCTTAAAGGCATTTGGCAATACCGTTGAAACCACCAACGATTTAAGCCAATTAAAACAAGCCGATGTATATATTTTGGCGGTAAGCGACGATGCCGTTAGTAGCGTATCGGCACAATTGCCGTTTAAAAACCGTTTGGTGGCACACACCTCGGGCAGCGTAAACATTCATGATATAGACAAAAAGCATAATATCGGGGTGTTTTACCCGCTGCAAAGTTTCAGTAAAAAGGCCAAATTAAATTTTGAAGATGTTCCTATTTGCATCGAAGCCGTTAAAAGCGCCGATTACCACACACTAAAAGCCTTGGCGCAAGCCATTGGCAGCCCAACCAAAAAGGTAAACAGCGACCAACGCACCATGTTGCATTTGGCGGCGGTTTATGTAAATAATTTTACTAACCAACTTTACCGGATTGCTCACGAAATAACCGAAAGCGAGGGCGCCGAGTTCGATTTGCTAAAACCCCTTATTTTAGAAACCGCCAAAAAAGTGCAAAACCTGTCGCCCTACCAAGCCCAAACAGGTCCTGCCCTGCGCAACGACAAAAAAACCATAAAAAAACACTTGGAGCTTTTAAACCAAAATACCGAACATAAAGCCATTTATAAACTATTAACCCAATCGATACAACGCACCCATGGAAGAAAAAAACTATAAAGAACTTTTACAACACATAACCACCTTTATTTTTGATGTTGATGGTGTTTTAACCGACAGCACGTTGCACGTAACCAACGACGGCGAACTGCTGCGCACCATGAACGTAAAGGACGGCTACGCCCTAAAATTTGCCGTAAATGCCGGCTATAATGTTGCCATTATTTCGGCAGGCACCAACAACGGTGTTAAAATACGCTTGGAAAATTTGGGCATTCCGCACGTACATTTGGGGGCTTTCGATAAAATTGAAACTTTTAAGGCCTACACAAAGGAAAACAACATAAACCCCGAAAACGTCCTATACATGGGCGACGACCTTATGGATATTAGGGTTATGAAATTGGTTGGACTGCCCACTTGTCCGCAAGATGCCGTACCCGAAACCAAACACGTAGCCAAGTACATTTCGCATAAAAAAGGCGGTAAAGGTGCCGTTCGCGACGTTATCGAACAGGTGCTGAAAGTGCAAGGAAAATGGGGTGTTTAATAGGTTAATAATGTTTACAATTTTAGTTTACATTTAGTAAGGCTTAAACCTATAGCCCCATAAACTAATAAACTTACCCCCGTAAAATGCTAAACAACAAACTAAAAAACCACAATATCATCCTTGCTTCGGGTTCGCCAAGGCGGCAGCAGTTTTTTAAGGACTTGGGGGTTCCGTTCACCATTTGTTTAAAACCAATTAACGAAACCTATCCGCCCCGCTTAAAACATTTTGAAATAAGCGATTATCTGGCACAATTAAAAGCCCTGCCCTTTACGGAAACCTTACAGGATAACGACATACTAATTACCAGCGATACCATTGTTTGGTACAATAACAAAGCCTTGGGGAAACCCGCCCACGAAGCCGAGGCCTTTTCAATTTTAAAATCGCTAAGCAACAGTACGCACGAGGTTATTACATCGGTTTGCTTTACCACGACAAACTACGCAAAAACCATAAACAACGTTACCAAAGTAACATTCAAGGCACTTACCGACGCCGAAATACACCACTACATAAAAACCGCAAAACCATTCGACAAAGCGGGTGCTTACGGCATTCAGGAATGGATTGGGCAAATTGGCGTAACTAAAATCGAGGGTTCCTACTTTAACGTTATGGGGTTGCCCACGCATTTGGTTTATAGCACACTTAACGAAATAGTTAACCTATAACCATTTTTCAATTTTGGAGTGCTATCTTTGTACTAAGCAAAAACATTTCACCCATGATTTTGAAATTTTTTAGAACCTACGAAGAAGAGCTTGTTACAACCGTAATTATATTCTTGCTCCTACTCCTTATCCGCTACATTGTTAACCTAAGCATTACCAAAATAGGAAGAAAAAGCGGCATTAACGAAGCCCGCATACGCCTTATACGCCGCTACACAACCGTTACCCTGTTTTTAATTGCCTTGCTTATAGAGGCCTTTATTTTCGGTACCGAAGCCAAGGATTTGGCCGTGGTGTTTTCGTCGGTTTTTGCTGTTATCGGTATTGCTTTGTTTGCCATTTGGTCCATTTTAAGCAATATAACTTCGGGCATTATCATGTTTTTCAACTTTCCTTATAAGGTGGGCGATAAAATTGAAATTCATGACAAAGATTTTCCCATTACCGGAATAATCGAGGATATTCGGGCGTTTCAGCTTCACCTAAAATTAGAGAACGGCGATTTGGTTACCTACCCCAACAACCTTATGCTGCAAAAAGCGGTTACGCTAATACAAAAGGATGCTATTGAAGATATAGACGAAGGTATCGATGCTATTTAAAATTTTGAATATCTTTAAGGCATGGCAAAGCGCAAAACCAAAAAATACCAAAAAAAAATAGGGCAAGTTCCCGGTACGGCTATTTATACCGGAAACCGGGAATCGAAACAGTTGTTTATCGAGGTTTTTGAGTACAACCCCGAACAGTGCCAAGTTGAAGAGTTTTATAAAGTTGAAGATGTTTTCGACTTTAAATTAACCAATTGCGTATCGTGGATAAACATTAACGGACTTAACCACGTAGGAGCCATTGAAAAATTGGGCGCACATTTCGATTTGCATCCGTTAGTCCTGGAGGATATCGTAAACATTTCGCAACGCCCGAAAATAGACGAGTACGACGACAATATTTTCCTGGTGCTTAAAATGCTGTATTATGATAACGATGAAAACATTGTGTCCGAACAAGTTAGCTTCGTGCTGGGCAAAAACTACGTACTGTCCTTTCAAGAGGCCGAGGGCGATGTATTCGATACTGTTAGGGACCGCATAAAACAAGCCAAGGGCAGGGTACGCAGCCTACATGCCGATTATTTGCTCTACATTTTAATGGATGCCATAATTGACCATTATTTTAACGTAATTGAAACCCTTGGCGATAAGGTAGAAGATTTGGAATCGGAAATTTTCCTTGGCCGAACCAATAAGGACCTGAACAAAAATATTCAAGACCTAAAACGTGAAATTTTGCGGGTACGCCGGGCCATTTTTCCGCTTCGGGAAGTTACAAGCCGTATTGAAAAGCACGAAAGCCCGCTTATACAAAAAAGGACAAAAACCTATTATCGCGATATTTACGACCACCTGATACAAGTAACCGAAAATATTGAAATTTACCGCGAAATGATTTCCAGCCTTATGGACATGTACATGAGCACCATTAGCAACAAAATGAACGAGGTTATGAAAGTGCTTACCATTATAGCCACTATTTTTATTCCGCTAACCTTTATTGCAGGTGTTTACGGTATGAATTTCGACAATATGCCCGAACTGCACTATAAATATTCGTACTTTATATTATGGGGCGTTATGGTTGCCGTTTTTATCGGGCTTTTGGTTTATTTTAAGCGAAAAAAGTGGTTGTAACTTTTATTCGGCATGATTAACCCTAATGGTTTCATTGCCTTGGCTGTACGTTATTTCGGCAGTTAATTTTCCCGCTAAGTTGTATTGTTTCCAAACGCCTTCCTTGTAACCGTTTTTGTAGTTTCCTTCAACAGCTACTTTATTGGCCTTGTTGTATTCCTTGCACATGCCATTAAAATTGCCGTTTTTAAACGTTTTTTTGCTTTCCAATTGGCCGTTTACAAGATTGTAAAACAACCATAATCCGTCTTGGCGATCGTTTGTAAAATTACCTTTTCGTGTTAAAAATCCACTACAACTGTAATCTTCATATAAACCATTTTTTAAACCATTTACATAATTGGTAACATTTCGTTTGTTTCCGTTTTGGCAAAATCTATTTTCTTGCTGGAGCTGCCCTTCCTTGTAAATTAGTTTTCCCAATAAAACGCCGTTTATGTCGTACCTTGTAAAGTCGCCATTTTTCTTGCCGTTTTTAAAACTTTCATAAGTTTTTAGTTGTCCGTTTAGGTAATAATGTCTTTCTATATAAGTTTTACTGTTTTCATAGTCTTTTTCCCATAAAATTTTACCGCTTTCCAGTTTTTCCTCGGCATGCCCAATATATTCGCCATTATTGTAATGCTCGGTTGTAAACGAATAACTTTGGGTATCGGCACGAAAATACCGTTTCCACCATTTTCCGTGCTTTTCTCCCATTTGGTAGTTTTCTATGGCGCTGCGCTTTTCTTCTTCATCAAAATATTCCCATTCCCCATTTTCTTCACCGTCTTCAAATTGTCCCTTTACTTTTATTTTTCCGTTTTCGTAAAATGAAGAATAATCGCCTTGCGTTTTACCATCGTTAAACATGGTTATGCTTTTAACTATATCTTTGTTATTGTATTTAACGTATTTACCCTGTATTTTACCCTTTTTAAAATGGGCATCGGAATAATTTCCGTTAACATCCGAGATTTTATAATGCCCTTCTAAAAGTTTGCCATCCAAATCTTTATAAATAACCTCTTTACCAAAGCGTTGCGAGTAAACTTCTTTCTCGGAAACCAATGTTTGACCAAAAATAATGTTCACAGAAAACAGAAAACAAAATATTACATAAAACACTCTTCTCATTTGTGATATTTTTATTGCAAATATAGGGCTTATAGCTTATTTTAAGCAAGCTAAAGGGGGGATTAAAACAGTAAACTAATATTTTTGTTTTACATTCCCTGTTTTACAAAAAAAGCGTTTAAGCCACATTGCCTAAACGCTTTTCAAATATTTATTGTGTCAAAAAAATTAATACAGTTCCTTATAATATTGCTCGGCCATACGGTGGCTGGCAAATTGCGGAATAACATCGTCTATGGCATTAAACACAACGTTTTGCCATTCCTTGGGGTTATCGTAATACATGGGGATAACGGTGTTTTCCAGTAAGTCGTAAAGATTGTCGGCATCAATTTTATCTTGTTCCCAATACGGTAAGTTAGCGTCCAACTCGGGCAGCACGAAACAGTTTTTGCCGTTTTTTTGAAATTCGGGAATCCAACCGTCGTTAATAGAAACGTTTACGGAGCCGTTCATAGCGGCCGTCATACCACTGGTGCCAGATGCTTCCCTTGTAATTCTTGGCGTGTTTAACCAAATATCCGAGCCTTCTTTTAGCTTGCGGGACAAATCCATTTCGTAACCAATTAAAACGGCCAAATTAGGCTCGGTTTTGGATACGTTAACCAGATGGTTAAAAATGTCGATGGCAAAATAATCCTTCGGGTACGGTTTTCCCGCCCATATAATTTGTACCGGATATTTGGGATTGGATATTATTTTTTTGAAACGCTCGAAATCGTGCAGCAATAGTTCCGCCCGTTTGTACCCTGCAAAACGCCTTGCCCAAACAAAGGTTAAAACATTGGGATCGAACATTTTTTCGGTTTGGTTAAGCACCTCATCGAACAATTGTTTTTTAAGTGCTGTTTTTCGCTTTTTAAAGGCACTTGCATTACGCTTTTCCGAGGCTTTTTTCAAATCTTTATCTTGCCAAAAATTTTGGTTTTGGGCATTGGTAATGGGTATAATCTTGCAGGTTTTATCGTAATCCTTCCACATATCGTTGGCTACAATAGCGTGTAGTTTGGAAACCGCATTGGCCTTTTTGGCCATTCGAAGTGCCGAAACGGTGTAACTAATCTTTCCGCCGTTAACAGTTTCTTGGGCCAGTTCTTCATCGGATAAATGACGTCCGAAAAAGCCACATCGATTTAAAAACCTACCATCACGCTCTGCGTTGCCTGCCAGTTCGGGCGTATGGGTGGTAAATACAAATTGGTTTTTTTTAACACCTTGGTCACGCAAATAATAAAAAGCGGGTAATCCGTGGCCTTCATTTAAATGATAAATATCGGCGCCGCCCAAGGCTTCAACCACCTTAGCCCCACCAATACCTAATATAATGCTTTGCGATATACGGGTTACTTCGTTGGAATCGTATAAATGGTTGGTTATGGTCCTGGACAAATAATCGTTGCTTTCAATATCGGTGCTTAACAAATATAATGGTACCGTACCAAAAATTTCGGGCTTTAGCACATAGGCCCGGACGTTTACGCTGGGATTGTCGTGCAGCTTTACACTAACCTCTATACCGGTATCCTCCAGGAAATTATAGGTTTTTTCAATAAAATCGGTTCTAAGGGTTTGGTCCTCGTTTCTCGACTGGTCGTAATAACCGTATTTCCAGAGCATGCCTATACCAATCATGTTTTGGTTTAGCTCGAAAGCCGACCTCATGTGCGACCCGGCCAAAAAACCCAATCCTCCTGAGTAAATTTTAAGGGCTTGATGGATACCAAACTCCATACTAAAGTAAGCTACTTTTTTGTTAAACTTTTTTTCTGTTTTGTACGGATGGTACCATGTGCTGTATTTGCTTATCATAATTACTGTTTTAAAGTATAAACTTATTAATATTTACCTATTGCGTTTTATGATTTATATCATAATATTAATTTGAATTAAACCTTATACCAAAATCTGCTTTCTTTTTTTAGGACAATGCTATTTTCCCGTAGTGTTTAAGAGCAAAAGAGATAAATGTAACAATAATGTTTGAAAGAAACAGCAAGTAAATTCGAAAAAACAGAAGTTTTTATTTTAATTCACTAAAAACAAGTCCCCTAAGGAAAATATTCACTATTGTTTCTGCTCTATTTATGCAAATTTGAGAAAATAAACCATGTGACTTTCCCCATAAGCTCGTGTCTTAAAATTAAGATAAATATAACATGATTAAGTTTTATTAACTTTAAATTTATAGTATCTTGTAACCTAATAATAACCTTTAAAATAAACAGAATTAATTATGACAGCTACACAAAAGTACCAACCTGTTTTAGATTTGGCCAAGAGCTTAAACATGGCAGGCGAAGTGGTTAAAGAAGAAGCCGGAAAACTAAGTGTTTGGGGCACTACAAAAACCCAATACGAAAAAAACCTGATTTGGGACAAAATTAAAGAAATTGGCGGTGAAGTTCCCGCCGATTTAATGGCCGACATTAAAGTGGCCGATACCAGCATTTTCCATAAGCACACCGTAAAAAGTGGTGAAACTTTAGGAAAAATAGCTAAGCAATATTATAAAGATGCTTCTAAATACCAACAAATATTTAAAGCAAATACCGATATTTTAAAGAACCCGGATTTAATCCACCCCGGACAGGAGTTGGTTATTCCCAATCCGTAATAATATTACACTAAAAATGAAAGAGCGACCATTTTGGTCGCTTTTTTTTTATGCTTTTTTGTCTAAGGTTTTGGCTACCAAGCTTAGAATAATACTGAATTGTTCGTCCAAACCTAAATTTGAATTATCTATTTCTACGGCATCCTTGGCCTTTACCAAAGGCGAATCGGTGCGGTTGGAATCTATAAAATCACGCTCCTGCACATTGCGCAGCACATCTTGGTAACTAACAACATCGCCCCTGTTTTTAAGTTCTTGGTAGCGGCGCTGCGCCCGGGTTTCGGCAGTGGCGGTCATAAACAACTTTAATTCGGCATCGGGAAAAACCACGGTACCAATATCGCGACCATCCATTACTACGCCCTTGCCCTGCCCCATTTGTTGCTGTTGTTTTACCAATTGTTTGCGTACTTCGGGTATTTCGGCTATTCTGCTAACAAAATTAGAAACTTCCAAAGTGCGTATTTGGTTTTCAATGTTTTTGCCGTTAAGGTATACTTCGGCAAAGCCCAATGCCGGATTGAACGTAAAACTTATTTCAATTTGGTTTAAATGCGAAACCAATCCTTCAACATTAAAAAACTTATCGGCAATAAAACCGTTTTTCATAGCGTAATAGGTTACGGCACGGTACATGGCACCCGAGTCTACATAAATATACCCCAAATGCTTGGCCAATTGTTTGGCCACGGTACTTTTTCCCGTTGAGGAAAAACCATCTATGGCTATTGTAATTTTTTTATCATTCATCGGTCTCAATTATTAGTTAAAACCTTGCCTACCGCAGGCAGGTATGTACTTTCAGTACAAGAGTTTCAGTTTCTATAAATATTTTGTGCCACGAATACACGAATATTTTGTGCGTAATTTGCTGAAAATTATTCGTGTATTCGTGGCTAAAATTAACACAAATAATTCGGACTTTCAGTTCGCTTGTAAACCTATGGGCTTCCAGTTTATAGGTTTAGTTTTTACTGTAAATCTATTTGAAGTCCGAAAAAATTGGAATTTGCCGCACTTGTAAATTTGGCATGGGTATAGCTAAACCGCATTCGTTTCATTTTTATGGCAAATCCTGCCGATAGCCCCGAAAAATTACGTTGGTCCACAATACGCAGCTCCTCGCCCCGTCTAAAATTATAGCCCAAACGAATATTAAACCCGCTTTCGGGAAAAATTTCTACTCCAATAATGGTATGCCGTATGGCTTGCCCCAGAAAACCTATTTTTTCACCGGTTTGGTTACCGTTTAAATCGCTTGTTTCCCTTGCCGGATTGGCGCTGCTTATAGGCCATTCCTGTAGGTTTTCAAACGTTAAATGCCAACGTATGGGTACGTTTTCCATTAATTGCGACATGCCAAAAGCAACCTCGAACGGTAATTTTTCCCGGGTTCCGGCATAGGTTGTTATTTGGGTACCAAAGTTACGGATTACCAAGGCGGCATTAAAATCCAATTTATCGTTTATGTACAAAAGTCCTAAATCTGCCGCTACGCCAAAGGAACTGTATTGTTCTAATTTCGAGGTTATCAATTTTAAATTTCCGCCCAAATAAAAATCCGAACGCCCTAACTGGTGCGCATAGCCCAGCGACAATGCGGTTTCGCTGCCCGTAAATGTTCCGGTGGCGTTGCCTTCTTCATCGTAACCATCAAACGAACCATAATTAATGTAGGTAACGCCTGCGTGAAAGGTTTGGGTGCGCCTGTCCCAAGTATGGGCAAAAGCGGCCGTACCGTAACTAATACCCGCCAAATGGCTTACGTAGTTTAAGGCCAATTGGTTGTCCATTTCAACATTAATGGCGGCCGGGTTATATAATGCTTGCGTAACATCGTAATCGACATTGGTAAGTACCTTGCCCCCAAGTGCTGCTTGCCGTGTGGAGGAAATCAAGTTTAAAAATTGGTAGGTTGATTCGCCACCCAACTGGGCGTTTGCCCAAACATTAGAGGCTATACAAAGCAACGTAGCAACTTTTTTTAACATGGACACAAAATAAGTAAATCTATTTTACAAACGATAGCTTCTTATTTTTATTTTGAAATGGCTTTTTCTTTCTTTACAATTACAGTTTTTTCGCCCCGTTAACCTTTTGGTTGGTAAGTGCTATTTTTATCACATCGGCCATATCGGTAACGTAATGAAAGGTTAAGCCGTTTAAGTATTCGGCTTTAATTTCCTCTATATCGCGTTTGTTTTCCTCGCAAAGTAATATTTCCTTTATTTTGGCTCGTTTTGCCGCTAATATTTTTTCCTTTATACCGCCCACGGGGAGTACTTTGCCCCGGAGTGTTATTTCGCCCGTCATGGCCAGGCTTTTCTTCACCTTACGCTGTGTAAATAGCGACACCAAAGAGGTTAGCATGGTTACCCCCGCACTTGGCCCGTCTTTTGGGGTAGCGCCTTCGGGAACGTGAATGTGTACGTTGTAGTTGTCGAAAACATCGGGGTTTACCCCAAAAGTATCGGCATTGGCCTTGATGTATTCCATGGCAATGGTAGCCGATTCTTTCATAACCTTGCCCAAGTTTCCGGTAATGCTTAACTGGCCTTTGCCTTTGGATAAAATGGATTCGATAAACAAAATATCGCCCCCAACCCGCGTCCAAGCCAATCCGGTAACCACGCCGGCCACGTTGTTGTTTTCGTATTTATCGCGCTCTAACCTTGGCGGGCCTAAAACTTCTATAATAGTATCGTTTTCAACCTTAATGTTATAAGTTTCTTCCATTGCTATATTTTTGGCGGCATAACGCACCATTTTAGCAATTTGTTTTTCCAAACCACGCACGCCGGATTCGCGGGTATAGCCTTCAACTATTTTTTCCAATTGGGCTTTGCCTATTTTTAAGTCCTTAGAACTTAAACCATGTTCCTTTAACTGCTTTGGAAGCAGGTGGCGCTTGGCAATTTCAACTTTTTCCTCAATGGTGTAGCCCGTTACGTTTATAATTTCCATACGGTCGAGCAAAGCGGGCTGTATGGTAGACAAACTATTGGACGTGGCTATGAACATAACTTTGGAAAGGTCGTAACCCATTTCAAGGAAGTTGTCGTAAAATTCGCTGTTTTGCTCGGGGTCGAGTACCTCCAACATGGCCGACGATGGGTCGCCTTGGTGCGAATTGGACAGCTTGTCGATTTCATCCAAAACAAATACAGGGTTTGATGTTCCCGCTTTTTTTAAACTTTGAATAATACGCCCGGGCATAGCGCCAATATAGGTTTTTCGGTGCCCTCGGATTTCGGCCTCGTCCCGCAAACCACCCAACGAAATACGCACGTACTCGCGCCCCAAAGCCTCGGCTATGGACTTGCCCAACGAGGTTTTGCCAACGCCCGGAGGGCCATATAGGCACAAAATGGGCGATTTCATATCGTTGCGCAATTTAAGTACCGCCAAATATTCTATAATACGGCGTTTAACGTCCTCCAGTCCAAAATGGTCGCGATCTAATATTTTTTTGGCCCGTTTTAAATCGAATTTGTCTTGGCTAAACTCGTTCCATGGCAAATCCAAAAACAGCTCCAAATAGTTGCGCTGTATGGAATATTCGGCCACTTGCGGGTTCATGCGCTGCATTTTGGCCAGTTCTTTTTCAAAATGTTTGGCTACTTCCTCGTTCCACTGTTTGTCCTTGGCACGTAGGCGCATTTCCTCCAACTCCTCGTCATGGCTTACGCCGCCCAATTCTTCTTGGATGGTTTTCATTTGTTGGTGAAGAAAATACTCCCTTTGTTGCTGGTTTATATCCATTTGCACCTTGGAATGAATATCGTTTCGTAACTCCAGTTTTTGGTACTCGATATTCATAAACTTGAGTGTAGCCAAAGCGCGGTCTTTCAAATCGCTAATTTCCAAAAGCGTTTGTTTTTCGGTAACGTCAAGGTTTAGGTTGGACGCTACAAAATTGATTAAAAACGAATTGCTTTCAATATTTTTTATGGCGAAGGAGGCTTCGCTCGGGATATTCGGGTTTTCCTTAATAATATCGAGGGCCAACTCCTTTATGGAGTCGATAATGGCCAAAAATTCCTTGTCCCGCAATGCCGGTTTGCTATCGGTTAAATCCCTTACCGTAGCGTTCATATAGGGTTCCTCGGTAATAACCTCGGCTATCCTAAAGCGTTTTTTTCCTTGGATAATTATAGTAATATTGCCATCGGGCATTTTTAAAACCTTTAAAATGCGGGCTACCGTTCCAATGGGGTTAATGTCCTTGGCGGTAGGGTCCTCGACCGCTTCGTCCTTTTGTGCCACAACACCAATAACCTTGCTGCCTTTGTTGGCATCGTTAATAAGTTTTATGGATTTGTCGCGCCCCGCCGTAATGGGAATAACCACGCCGGGAAACAAAACCGTGTTCCGCAACGATAGTATGGGCAGGGTTTCGGGTAGGGTTTCTTTATTCATTTCCTCTTCGTCCTCGGGCGTCATTAGCGGGATGAGTTCTGAATTTTCATCAATATCCTGAAATGACAAACTGTCAAGGCTTATAAAATTTGATTTTTTCATATATATATTTAAGCCAATCTGTCAGCATAACAATTCGGCTTTTGGTTTTATTGGTTATTTTTCCTGTAATTCGGTTTTGAATATCAAACGTTTACACAGGATAAAAGCTATTCATTCTTTGTAATTAGGCAATACTTGTGCCATTTATTCAAATCGGACAAAAGACTAAAAGACCGCTTTGCTTTTAGAATATAGACAGTAGAATTGAGATTTAATTTAAATCTTACCCCTTTTCCGCAATACAAAAAGAAGCAAAATAGGCAAAGCCAAAAGACCTATCATTAACAAATTGGTTTTAAACAACCAAGGCGCCAAGGCCAAAGTAATAACATAGCCGCCTATTGCACCGCCAAAATGCGCATCGTGGCCAATATTGCCAATACGGTTTTTCATGCCATAAATAGAATAAAGCAAATACCCAATACCAAAAATATAGGCGGGAATAGGTATAGGGATAAAAAACATGTAAAGGCTCATACCCGGTTGCAACAATATGGCCGAATACAGCACGCCCGTTACCGCACCACTGGCGCCAACAGCTGTGTAATGATAATCGTTTTTATGAAAATAGAACGACAGTAAATTGCCAACAAGCAAACTACCCACGTAAATTAGCAGAAAACCAACAGTGCCCACATAAGCAATAACCGTATCGGCAAAAAAGAAAAGGGTAAGCATGTTGAATAGCAAATGCTGAAAATCCACATGCAAAAACCCGGAACTGAACAGGCGGATTTTTTCGCCCCTTTGTATCCCGCCGATATTAAACTTGTAACGGTTAAAAAACGCATAGTCGTTAAATCCCTTATACGATATTATAATGTTAGCTACAATAATTACAAGGGTTACAATTTCTAAGTTAAGCATAGTGTTTCAATTTGCGTTGAAGTGGTTTAAGCTTTTTGTGTTTAGGCGAAAATTAAGCATTTTTTTGGCTATTTGAAGGCTTTTTTTGAACTGCATAGCAGGCTATAAAGTGAGAAAAAGGCAAAAAAGAGCCGAAAAGGGACAATTTTTTAGCAAATAGAAAAAGTTTAAACCACTTCATTATCTTTGTGGTGCAAATCTAAAATTAATTCATGCAATTATTAGCATATATTGTTATTTATCCGTTTTTGTGGCTGCTTTCGGTTTTACCGTTTAGAATACTGTATTGGGTATCGGATTTTGTGTATCTTTTACTTTTCTACGTTGTTGGCTACCGAAAAAAAGTGGTAACGGCCAATTTAAGGCTTGTTTTTCCCAATAAAACCGACGGTGAAATAAAAACTATTCGTAAAAAATTCTACAAACATTTATGCGATATGTTTTTGGAAATGATAAAAACCCTAAGTATTTCGAAAGCCGAACTCGAAAAACGCTTTAAGGTTTTAAACCCCGAAGCGCTTGCACGTATCGAGGCCTTGGACAAAAGCGCTATTATTATGTTTGGGCATTATGCCAGTTGGGAGTGGTCCATACAGGTACAACACTATATTAATTTTAGCGGTTATGCGGTTTACAAACGTTTGGCCAACCGTTATTTTGATGGTTTGGTTAAGCGCATACGATCCAAATTCGACACGCATTTAATTAGCACCAAGGAAACCATTAGCATTATTAACGCCAACGAAGCACAGGGAAAACGCAGTATTACGGCCTTTTTAAGCGACCAATCGCCACGCCTTACCAAAGACGTGTATTGGGGCAAGTTTATGGGTATCGATGTGCCTTGTTTTACCGGAGCCGAACGTTTGGCCAAAAAATTGGATTTATCGACTATTTACCTTAAAATAAACAAGGTAAAACGCGGGCATTACGAGGCCGAGGTCATCACACTTGCCGAAGACAGCACCCTGTACAAAGATTATGAACTTACCGATATGTTTTTACGTGAAGTTGAAAAACAAATTTATGCCGCCCCCGAATATTATTTCTGGACACATAAGCGTTGGAAACACCGTAATAAACCGCATTAACGTTTATATCGTACAAAAAAAGGCCCGTATTAACGAACCTTTTTTTGTTTTAGGGTAATGTTTTTTTAAAACGTCTTATTTTGCTCCATCCTCCCCTTTCGGTATAAGGCCTCCAAAAAGTAATAATCGGCATAATTTAGCGGTACATCTATTTCCGCACCGTGTGGAATACTTCCCACGCTGTGGTCCAAAATAAAATATTTGTTTTTGCCGTTTTTGACCATGTAAGCGGGCGACGAAAGAGATTTTATTATTTTCTCGGCAGCCGCTTTAAAAGTTTCTTTTTGAGAAGAATACCCCGACAATTCCAATAAAGCCGAAGCCGTTATAGCAGCGGCAGAAGCATCTCTCGGGATAACGGGAAAATCGGCCGCATTGTATTTCCATTCGGGTACAAGCAGCTTGGAAGCGGCATTGTAATCCCAATACGGCACCATATCTTTTGGCAAGTTTGGATTATTGATGATGTAGTTTGCAATATGCTCGGCAAAATCAAGAAACGCGGGGTCTTTGGTGTAGCGGTAGCACAAGGTGTAGCCGTACAAGCCCCAGGCCTGTCCCCTTGCCCATGCCGACTCATCAGCAAAACCTTGGGCCGTTTTTTTAGCAAGTACATTGCCCGTAATGGTATCGTAGTTTACTACGTGGTAGCTGGAATAATCGTTTCGGTAATGGTTTTTCATGGTGGTTTGGGCATGCTGTACGGCAATAGCTTGGTATTTGGGGTTACCGCTTAGTTTGGTGGCCTCGAAAAGCAGTTCCAAATTCATCATGTTATCGATAATTACGGGGTAGCGCCATATTTGTCCGTTCCATGCCTTAAACCTTTGCCACGATTTTAAAACCTTTGCCGTAGGGTTAAAACGTTTGCTTAACGATTCGGCTGTTTGCACCAAAACCGCTTTGTAGTGTTGTTGGTTGCCAAATTTCAGGCCGTTGCCATAGCTGCAATTCATAATAAAACCAACGTCGTGGTTGCCGGTCCAGTACTGGATGGTATCCAAAACCTCGGTTCTTGTTATGGCCTTGGTTTTCCATTTTTCGCCTTGGGTAAGTTCGTAAACGTACCAAAGGCTGCCCGGGAAAAAGCCGCTTGTCCAATCGTAAGGCCCAACGGATTTTAAACTGCCGTCTTTTTTAATTGAACGCGGTATCCGCTTGGGGTTTGGGGTGTCGTGCAAAGCGGTTTCCAATCGTTTTATGGCAAAATCCATGGTGTTGTTGTCTTGCGTTTGTCCGATTTTTTTTGTGTTTCCACAACTTGTCAGGATTAACAAAAAGCAAATGATACTTAAAAATCGGGGCGTAATAGTTGGTTTTGTGTTCATTTTTATATAATTGATTTAGTTTTCTGTTTTAAACATAACCGAACTGCCCTTTAGCCCATCTTCTGTTGGCAATTTAATGTGTTTCGGTATGGTTTTGTTTGCTTTTGAAAAAGTCAGCGTTATTTCCGACAGGCTTTGCGATGGGTCGGAAACCGTAATACTGTTTTCATTTTCAACCATTAAGGCACAAGGTTTGTCCACGTTGATTTTTAAGTTGTTGAACGCTACTTCTCCCGCTTGATGAAAAATAGCTTGAAGCACGTTTAAATCCCTATTATAAACCGCTTGAAGGGTTGAAGAGTTTTCAATTATTTCTATTGCTTTATTGTGATAATCCTGGGCTTCTTCTTCACTTTTAATATTAGGCACCACAATATAGCTGTATTGACCGTTAGTAGGGTTAATGCCGTGGTCCACCCACAACGCAAAAACCAATCCGAGGTTAACGGTTTTGGAGCCTTCGAGATTATTAATAGCGTACCAACTGCCCGATTGCGGTTTTAAGGTGTATTTTATTTCACTTTCATTAGGAAAAAAATAAGCGGTATTGCCGTTTCGGATATATTTTAAGCGGCTTTTGGCATAAGTTTTGGGGCTAACGGTTTCCGCTTTTTCCTGCCCCTCACCGATTTCGTAAACATAAACGGGTTGTTTTAACCATGTTTGGTTAATGGTTGTACGTATATTGATATTGCTGCCGCTGGCTATTCCGGTGCCAAGGCAAACCATTTCATTATTAAAGAAAAACCAGCTTTTTTTTGCCGTTGTGCCGTTATTGTTTAAATGTAAGGTTGAAGCGCCGTGTTGCCCATTGGAAACCCCACCGACAAAACTGGTTTGGCCTAAATTTTGCCCCCATTTTTTAGGCGAACTGGAAGCATCTTTGTACGGAAAGGTCGTGCCGGGAATCATGGCCCAATCCCAAACGGGCATAATTTCGGCATACTCGCTGCCATCTACCGAAATAAACGTGGCGCCATACGATAGGTGGGCGGCTTTTAAGTTTTCGCCATTTCCCGTTTCGCACTCGGCGGTTCGCGTGGAAGTATTCCTTACCGAAACCGTATAGTTTTTTCGTACGTGTTGGGTAAAATCGGACACCCAATAATGTTTGTTAAATTCGGCAACTTTATAATTAGCGAGCTTTGCTTTGGTAAACCGTAAAAAGGCATTTTGGTATGTGCCGGCATTGTTGGGGTCTATATAATCCGCCAATCGGGTTAAGTATGCCATGTCCTTATTTCGGTCGTTTTCGCGGCTTATGCCCCTGCCTACGGTATTAAAATCCCAAAGGCTGCCCCGTATGGACGGTATTTGGGTATGTTTAACAAAATTGAGTACGGTTTTAAAATTTTCGCTTTCAATATTAAAAGCGGCCGGCGAGCCTGAAAGAAATGCAGCCAATCGGGTTAAGCCGTCGCAAAACGCCCAGCCATAGCTGCCTATCATAATTTGGGGGCCGTGGTCCTGGTACATTAAATCGGCTTTTATATTATCGGTTAAAACGGCTTCCAATTTGGTTTTTGTTGCTTCTAAAAGTGGGGGGGCTTCGGTTAAAAGCCCCCTATAAATATAATGTAGGCCCATATCTATGGCATTGGCTCCGGTACCGTACGAAGTTAGGTCGTCTATCTTGGTTGGCTTAAACAGGGCTATTAAACCCTGCTCGCTTAAACCTTCTGTTTGGTGCTTGGGAATAAAATCGTTGAATTTCTTCATAAAAATAAGCAGTTCGCCCAAGTAACGCGGATAGTAAATTTTGTTAAACCACCAATTTGGGTCTACCGTATTGGAATTGTACCAAAATTGAAGCCCTTTTTTTATGGCTTCTTTATATAATTGATTGTTGTATTTATTATGGTTGGAATCCGAGCAAGCTGCTGCCAAATGCCACAACCTATAAATATGGTTATCGGCAATGGACGACATTACTTTTAACTTACCATACGACAAATCCTGCCAACTACCGTTGTTTTGTTGGGCTTCAACCCATTTATTTAAAACAACTTCGTCTTCAATATTAACGCGTTGTAGGGTTGCAACACGTTCTCGAAGTGCTTCAAAATTGTAGTCTTGGGCATGTAGGCCAATATGGGTTAACCCTACGGTAAAACACAATAGGGCTTTAATAAAATTTACCGTTTTATTTGTTTTTTTCTTTATGAAAGCCCATAATGGGCATTTGGCAGGGCAAAATTCGATACCCACCGAAACAATTAAATAACTGAACCACAAGTTCTTGGTAAAATTTAAATAGATGAAAGATTGTTTTAACACCTTCATTTTAAGTGGGGAATATTGGTTGAAACCTGTTTTCAACAAATATAGCAGTTATAAAAATATTTTAATGTGTTCGAACACATAAATAATTCATAGGTTTTCTACAAAATAAAGCCTTAACTTAGCATTTAATTAAAAAAGGCAAAAAATGTAACAAAAAAGGCGTTACGGCTTTACCCTGTCTTGCTTAATTTTCACCTTTAAAAATATTAACTTAAATATAAACATTTATGTCAACCAATTTATTTGATTTATCGGGCAAAGTAGCCTTGGTAACGGGAGCCGTTCATGGCTTGGGAATGTCTATGGCCAAAGGTCTTGGCAATGCCGGAGCCACCATAGTTGTAAACAACAATTCCAAAGACAAATTAGATGAGGCCGTAGCCGAATACAAAGCCGCCGGATTAAAGGCTTACGGCTATGTTTTTGACGTTACCGACGATAATGCCGTTAAAAGTGTAATCGATAAAATAGAGGCTGAAGTTGGGCCAATCGATATTTTGGTAAACAACGCCGGTATTATTAAACGCACCCCAATTGTTGAAATGGAAACCCCAGACTTCGAACTGGTAATAAAAGTAGACCTTGTTGGTCCTTTTATTGTTTCCAAATACGTGGCCAAAAGTATGATAAAGCGCAACAAAGGCGGAAAAATAATAAACATTTGCTCGATGATGAGCGAACTGGGTCGCGACTCCGTTAGCGCTTATGCCGCTGCCAAGGGCGGGCTAAAAATGCTAACCAAAAACATGGCTACCGAATGGGCCAAGTACAACATACAAACCAATGGTATTGGCCCCGGGTATTTTGCCACCAGCCAAACGGCGCCTATTCGCGTGGACGGCCACCCGTTTAACGAGTTTATTATAAGCCGTACCCCCGCCGCACGTTGGGGCAACCCCGACGATTTACAGGGCGCCGCCATATTTTTAGCCTCAAAAGCCAGCGATTTTGTTAACGGCCATATTTTATATGTCGATGGCGGTATTTTAGCTACTATTGGTAAACCTTCGAACGAATAAAAATGACGTGCTTAAAAACAATAGGCGTAACGTTTGGGGTTACATTTTTTTTGCTATCCTGTACCGAAAAAAACAACCCCATACGTATTACGGTTGCCAATCCGCTCGATTTCGACAGGACTTTTGAAACCGTTGAACTGGACAAACAACAGCTAAATGTTGAAAATTTGGATGGACTTGGCGTTTTTAACACCCAGAGCAAACAATGGGAAGTTACGCAAACAGTTGATAATGACGGCGACAGTATTGCCGATGTTCTTCTTTTTCAACCCAAAATAAAAGCCAATTCCGAAATAGTTTTTGAAATCAAGAAAATAGCTGAAGCTGAAATTCCCGATGCCCCCGAATTTTGTTATTCCAGGTTCGTACCCGAACGTACCGACGACTATACATGGGAAAACAATAAAGTAGCTTTTAGGGTTTATGGCCCAACGGCCCAACGGTTAAAAGAAGAGGGCGACCCTACCGGAACTTTATCCAGTGGCGTGGATGCTTGGTTAAAAAAGGTAGAATACCCCATTATTAACAAATGGTACAAAAAAACAACCGAAGGAACCGGAAGCTACCATAAAGATACAGGTGAAGGGCTTGACAACTTTCACATTGGTATTAGCAGGGGCGTGGGTGGTATTGCCGTTAAAACGGACACTACTTATTACTATTCCAAAAACTACACAGCGTACCGCACCATTGCCACGGGCCCCATACGCACCAGTTTTTATTTGGAATATGCCAATTGGGATGCCGGAGGAAAACCTATTACCGAATCTATGGTAGTTAGCTTGGATTTGGGACAAAACCTATCGAAATTTAAAATTTCCATTACGGGTACCGATACCGTTGAAGCCGGCTTAACCCTACACGAAAACGATGGGGAAGTTTCGGGCAATGCGCAAAATGGTTGGGTTAGCTATTGGCAGCCCCATGCCAAGTCGGAATTGGGAACGGGTATTGTTGCTGCGAACAATTATTTTTCCAACTACACAACTTATGTTACGCCCGCCACGGACGAAAGCAACGCTTACGCCACCCTAAAAGTGATAGACAATACCGTTGAGTATTATGCGGGATTTGGCTGGAAAGAGAGCGGGGAATTTAACTCCAAACAAGACTGGGAACTTTACTTGGACACTTTTTCGAAATGTTTAAAACAACCTTTATTGGTTAAAATAGAACAATAATGGTATAAAAAAACAGCCCTGAAATATTTCAGGGCTGTTTTTTTGTTTTTAAACCTTAGCTATTTCCTGTATTTCAAGAATAAATTTATCGGCCAAAGCATTGGCTTCGGGTTGTGTTTTGGCTTCGGTGTATATCCTTATAATGGGTTCGGTATTGCTTTTTCGCAAATGTGCCCAGTTTTCGGGGAAATCGATTTTTACACCATCAATCGTAGTTAGTTTTTCGTTTTGGTAACGGCTTTCAATGGTTTTTAAAATACCGTCGACATCCAAACCGGGCGTTAGCTCAATTTTCTTCTTGCTCATAAAATAGTTGGGATAGGTTTTTCTAAGTTGGCTAACCGATATTTTCTTTTCGGCCAATAAACTTAAAAATAAAGCCGTGCCCACCAAGGCGTCGCGGCCGTAATGCGATTCGGGGTAAATAATACCGCCGTTGCCTTCGCCACCGATTACAACTTTGTTCTTCTTCATCAATTTCACCACATTTACCTCGCCAACGGCACTGGCTTCGTATGTTCCGCCATGTTTTTCGGTAATATCCCTAAGCGCTCGGGTCGAGCTCATGTTGCTTACCGTATTGCCGGGGGTTTTGCTTAATACGTAATCGGCGCAAGCCACTAAAGTATATTCTTCGCCAAACATTTCGCCATTTTCGTCAATAAAGGCCAAACGGTCCACGTCGGGGTCTACCACAATACCAAAATCGGCACGTGCTTCTACTACTTTTTTCGATATATCGGTTAAATGTTCTTTTAGCGGTTCGGGATTGTGTGGAAAATGGCCGTTTGGCTCGCAATACAACTTAACCACATCGACCCCTAAATGTTCCAAAAGCAAAGGTATTGCTATGCCTCCCGTAGAATTTACGCCATCGACCACCACTTTAAACTTGGCGTCTTCTATGGCTTTTACGGTAACCAAGGGCAAATCTAAAACTTCAATAATATGTAAATCGATATAGGCTTTGTTTTTGGTTATTTTACCAAGCGTATCAACATCGGCAAAAGTCATGGCGTCGCTTTCGGCAATTTCCAATATTTTAGCGCCTTCTTCACCATCTAAAAATTCGCCTTTTGCGTTTAGCAGTTTTAGGGCGTTCCATTGTTTGGGGTTATGGCTTGCCGTTAAAATAATACCGCCGTCGGCATGTTCCATCGGCACGGCAATTTCTACGGTCGGGGTTGTGGATAGCCCCAAATCGACTACATGAATGCCCATGCCCACAAGCGTGTTCATGACCAGATTTTGAATCATGGCGCCCGACAACCTGGCATCTCGCCCAACAACTACCTTATAGTCGGTTTTGTTGCGTTGTTCTTTTATCCAAGTACCGTAAGCGGCTGCAAATTTTACGGCATCTATGGGCGTTAAATTATCGCCTACCTGCCCGCCGATTGTTCCCCTAATCCCGGAAATCGATTTAATTAAAGTCATTGATAGTTATTTTATAGTTTAGTAACAAATATACGATTACAAAATTGGATTTCTCAAATGCTTATTCGTATTTTTCGCAAATGAACTATTTAGCGCATATTTATCTTTCCGGGAACGACAAATTGGTTACCATTGGCAATTTTATAGCCGATGGCATTAAGGGCAAATCGTATAAAAAATATCCCGAGGCCATTCAAACGGGTATTTTACTGCATAGGCATATTGATACCTTTACCGATGCTCACCCCATAGTTAAGCAAAGCACCAAACGCTTGCACAAAAAGTACAGCCATTACTCGGGGGTTATCGTCGATATTTTTTACGACCATTTTTTGGCAAAAAACTGGAGCACGTACAGCAATGTGCCACTAAGCGATTATGTGGACGATTTTTACGAATCGTTAAACGACCATTACAACATACTACCCAAAAACATACAATATATGATGCCTTATTTAATATCGGACAACTGGCTGCTAAGCTACGCTTCTTTGGATGGTATAGCCAAAGTTTTGGACGGCATGAACCGCCGCACAAAAAACCGCTCGGGCATGAACGAGGCCGTAGTCGAGCTAAAAACGTTTTATAGTGAATTTGAAGCTGAGTTTACGGCATTTTTTGATGTACTTATAAAATCGACCAACGATAAGCTAAATGAGCTTAACCGCAATATTTAAAGCGCAATGAAGCACATGTGCAAAATATTAATCCTGTTGGTTTGTTGCCATGGTTGCAAAACCGAAATTATATCAAAAAAACGAGGGTTTATAGCCCAACAGGCCATGGTTGTTTCGGCAAGGGTTGAAGCCTCAAAAATTGGTATTGATATTTTAAAACAAGGTGGTAACGCTTTCGACGCCATGGTGGCAACCGAACTGGCC
Organism: Flavobacteriaceae bacterium; assembly: GCA_047975545.1. Taxonomy (GTDB): domain Bacteria; phylum Bacteroidota; class Bacteroidia; order Flavobacteriales; family Flavobacteriaceae; genus JBKEDS01. Next base: position 45,841 of record JBKEDS010000017.1, read on the forward strand.
TTGGCCGTAGCCTACCCGTATGCCGGAAACCTTGGGGGCGGCGGATTTATGGTTTATAGAAAAGCCAACGGCCAAACGGGAGCTTTGGATTATAGGGAAAAAGCTCCTTTGGCCGCTACAAAAAACATGTATTTGGATAGCCTTGGGCATGTTATCCCCTATAAAAGCACATTGGGCGCCATGGCTATTGGCGTACCGGGCACCGTGGCCGGTGTTTTTGAAGTACACGAAAAATTGGGAAGCCTACCCATGGAAACCATCCTAAAACCCGTAATCGATTTAGCCTATAAAGGTGTAGTGGTAACCCAAAAACAGGAAAATCGTTTAAAACTATACCAACCTATTTTTAATCAAGTTAACCTCGATAGCAGCATATTGTACGGCAAACCGTGGAAAACAAGTGACACTATAAAAAATAACGCTTTAGCCCAAACTTTGGAACGTATAGCCAAAAATGGCAAGAACGAATTTTATAAAGGTGAAACAGCAAAAATCCTTGTTAACCACGTTCAAAAAAACGGAGGAATAATAACGCTTGACGATTTGGCCAACTATCAAGCTATATGGCGAAATCCTATTGTTTTCAACTATAAAAATCTTAAAATTATTTCCATGTCGCCACCCTCCAGCGGAGGCGTTTGTTTAGCGCAATTACTAAAAATGGCAGAACCTTATACACTTAACAAATTCGGGCACAACTACCTAAAAACCATACAAGTGCTTACCGAAACCGAACGCCGTGTGTATGCCGATAGGGCTTTTTATTTGGGCGATCCCGATTTTGTAGATATTCCCGTTTCAAAACTAATAAGCAAAACTTACTTAAAAAGTAGAATGGAAAATTTTTCGTTTGAAAAAGCATCAAAATCTACAGATATAGCGCATGGTAATATTGAAGTTGTTGAAAGTGACGAAACTACCCACTACTCTATTATCGACCAGTTTGGAAATGCTATTGCGGCCACTACCACACTAAACGGCGCTTACGGCTCAAAGCTATATTGTGCCGAGCTTGGTTTTTTTCTTAACAACGAAATGGACGATTTTAGCAGTAAACCAGGCATACCGAATATGTTCGGGCTTGTTGGTTCGGAGGCCAATAGCATTGCCCCCGAAAAACGTATGCTAAGTTCCATGACGCCTACCATTGTTGAAAAAAATGGCAACCTGTCCATGACCGTTGGTACGCCGGGAGGCTCTACCATAATTACCTCAGTATTACAAACCATTTTAAATGTTTACGAATTTAATATGGGCATGCAGGAAGCGGTAAACGCCCCAAGATTTCACCACCAATGGTTACCGGACGAAATTAGGATGGAACCCAACTCATTTAGCCCGGAACTTATACGCCAACTAAAACAAAAAGGCTATTTTATTAACGAAGAAAACACGCCTATAATCGGTAAGGTCGATGGTATTTTGGTTTTGGAAGATGGTTCTTTGGAAGGCGGTGCCGATTATCGGGGTGATGATATGGCCGTTGGGTTTTAACTTATCTCACTTCTCACCCTTTTGCCCCACAAACCTGTGTTCGGTAGACTTAAACAACACGTTAAAACTGGTTAAGCTGCCATAAATACGGGTAATGTACTGTTGTAGGTCTATTTTGCCTTGTCCGTCCAAATCGCTGGCATTAATACGTTGCTCCATAACACGCAGGCGGTCGCGAACCATGGTTATTTTATGAAAAAACGTATCTATGGGCAGCTCGTATGGTTTTAAAGCGGTATCGGCCGGCTCTAAAATTAACTTGCCGCCTTTATACTTATCTGCAATGGTAACCACCTCGTTCATACCGTTCCACTTTTTTAAAATAGAAACCAAACTGCTTTCAATATCAAAAAAACTTACGGCATCCACGTCGCCGTCGGCGGCTTCTATCACCTCAAAATCACTATCCAAATCAATGGTTTCCAGCCCGTTTTCAATAAAGGTTACCCAATAATGTTGCGAGGTTACGTTGGTTACAACACCTTTACCGTACTTAGGGTGATTAATGCGAGAGCCTATTCCTAATAATTTCATGTCTTTTAATTTTAGGCAATGATACTAAAACTTTCAAAAAGAATAGATATATGCTTACAAAAATCGAATCACATTAATTTTCTGGGTATTGTACAAAAAGTTTGTGTAGTCTAAAGCTGAGCGTAGCCGAAGTAAAGCTATGGTTAAGTTTTATTTTGAAGTATAATTTTTTAGCGGGCAATTTTAAGACAGAAATAGCCATTAAAGCATTCTATTTTGTTTCATCCATCACATAACAACAAAAAACCGTCCAAATAAGGACGGCCTTTGTTGTATTCCTAAAATTTCTTTCTTTGGGTTGCTTACTTGCCCACCACGATAAACTCGCTTCGCCTGTTCAGCTGGTGGTCGGGCTCGCTGCACCAAACACCGTCCGCGCAATGGTTTACCGGCGTGGTCTCGCCGTAGCCGCGGCCCGTTAGCCTGTCGCGGCTTATGCCGCCCACCTTTACGATATAGTCGATGGTCGACCTGTTCCGCCTGGCCGACAGGTCCTCGTTATAGGCATG
>JBKEDS010000053.1:0-38981 GCA_047975545.1 Flavobacteriaceae bacterium
CTGGGATTGGGCAATGCTGTGCTTTCGGCATAGCTCTGCTACGGAAGTCTCGGCTCGAAGACCCTCCATAACAATTAAAATCTTTTGTTCGGCCGTAAATACTCTACGCGTGTTTTTGCGGATGTCTTTTACAAAGGTTTCTGTACTTTTTTTCTTTGGTGTTCCCATAATTAAATCTAATTCTTTTTTTTTGAAAACACTCCTTAAGTTTTTAGAATATTGTGTCCACTTTTTGCTGACGATTTACAATGTTTGGGTTTTAACTAGTCGTTATGATGAATTGCATAAACACCACTACCCAAAAAATCAAACAAACGAAGATTTATATGAAATAACGGATTCTCTTGGTATTTCAAGAAGTAAAATTAGATTTCAATGTATGAATATTTATGCGGTTCAAATGTTTTATTTCATTTAGACGATAGTATGGCAGAAATAGATTTAATTAATCCTGAAACAACTACCTTAGGCATCAATGTAAGGAAAAAAGGCTGGAGAAAAAGATGCTTATCTTTACTTCAATTATCTGATTGATGATTTAGCCACCTTTCTATACAACTTACAATAAAGTTCATTATCTTTGAAATATGGCAACAACACAAAATTTATCAGTAGAGCAATTGGCTCAAGCATTTAAAAACCTTTCTTTAAAGGAAAAAATAAAGCTACTCGGCTTACTTCCTGAAGAATGGTTTGAGGCAAAAGAACACGCACTTACAGAACAACAAAAAGTAGCATTAGACCAAGCCGAAATTAAAGAAGCCAACGGAGAGTCGGTTTTTCATACTTGGCGCGATGTTGAACTTTATGTAAGAAACCGCAATAATGCCTAAATTTACCGTAATTATTGAAGATGATGCAAAAATTGACATTGCAGATTCTTATGATTGGTACAGTAGAATTTCAGATACTATTTCTAACAATTTTCTTAACGAAATTAAAAAGTGTATAGGTTATTTAGAAATAAACCCTTTACAGTTTAGGCTCGCCTATAAGGATTTTAGACAAGTACCTTTAAAGAAATATCCTTTTGTAATACTCTATAAGCTAGACAACACTACAGTCAAGATATATCGTGTATTTCCTACTAGAAAAAACCCTAAAAAGAAATTCAGATAAAAAAGCCCCCTTTTTATCCCCCTATAAAATAAAAAACCCTTTAAAATCAAACGATTTAAAGGGTTTTAAGTTGGCCTACTAGGGCTCGAACCTAGACTCTTCTGAACCAAAATCAGACGTGTTGCCAGTTACACCATAGGCCAATGTGCAATTGAGGCTGCAAATTTAAACCAAAGTTTTAGTTTCGCAAACTTTTTTCAAAAAAAGTAACCCGTAAAATATAAGGTTTACTTAAAAACGGGATAAATACCATATTTTATTATTAAATTCGCCTTCAAAATTAAAAATCCTATGACCCATTTGAGTTTTAAAAAGTGGAATACCCTGCTGGGCTGGCTTTCATTTTTAATAGCCCTTATTACGTATACGCTTACTGTAGAGCCTACCGTTAGCTTTTGGGATGCGGGTGAGTATATTTTAACCGCTTCGAAACTGCAAGTAGGCCACCCGCCGGGAGCGCCGTTGTTCCAAATGCTTGGTGCATTTTTCTCGATTTTTGCCATAGACCCTTCGCATATAGGTGTTGTTATGAATATGATGAGCGCCGTTTCCAGTGCCTTTACCATTTTGTTTATGTTCTGGACCATTACCCTTTTGCTAAAAAAATTGGTAGGAGGCAAAAAGGAACTTTCAAACCAAAAAGCTATTGCCATTTTGGGCAGTGGCTTAGTGGGCAGTTTGGCTTTTGCCTTTACCGATTCGTTTTGGTTTAACGCCGTTGAAACCGAGGTTTACGCCATGGCAACCCTTATTATGGCAGTGCTGTTTTGGCTTGGGCTGCGTTGGGAACAGGATATGGACAAGCCCCGCGGCAACCGCTGGCTTATTTTAATTGCCTTTATTATCGGGCTTTCGTTCGGGGTACATTTTATGGGGCTATTAACCATTCCCGCCATAGGGCTAATCTATTACTTTAAAAACTACAAAACCATTACGGTTAAAAACTTTATTGTGGCCAATGTGGTTTCGGTGGCGGTCTTGTTGTTTATTTTTAAACTTTTGGCACCCAATATCCTTAAAATATTTAGTGTTTTCGAAATCTTTTTCGTCAATTCCGTTGGGCTTCCGTTTAATTCGGGTACCATAATTGCCCTTTTGTTTATTATCGGGCTTATTTATTATGCGCTTCATTTCACCAAAAAAAATGGTTATGTGCATTTAAACACGGCCGTTTTATGCCTAACCTTTGTAATTATCGGATTTTCCACATGGCTTATGCTGCCCATTCGCGCCAATGCCCATGTGGTAGTTAACGAAAACAACCCGTCGAGTGCCCGCGAACTTTTGGCCTATTACAATTTGGAGCAATACCCCGAAACCCATTTGTTTTACGGCCCACAGTTTACCGACCAATATGCGTATTTGGATGAAAACAATCCGTATATAGACGATAAGCCCAAGTATGAAAAAGATGCAGAAAAAGGCAAATACATTGTTGTTAACGACTATAAAAACGCCAAACAAAACTACAACTCGAAGCATGCCTCCGTACTCCCCAGGATGTGGAGCCCCGAGCATGCCGAAAACTACATGATGTTTACCGGATTTCTTAATTTTAAGCTGAAGCCCGAGTACCAAATGGAAAACGAATTGCGAAGTGCTATTTCAAAATTTAAAAACGAAGTAGCCCAAGGCAATGTGGATTTTGAAGGTTACAACAACTTTTTAAAACGCTTTAAAAGCTATATCGATATTGAAAAACCATCGTTGGGGCAAAACGTTGCCTATATGCTGCAATACCAATTGGGCTATATGTACTGGCGCTATTTTATGTGGAATTTTTCCGGACGCCAAGACGATATTCAAGGTAAGTACGACAACCACGGCAACTGGATAACGGGCATAAAACCCTTGGACGAAAAACTTTTGGGGCTATCGCAGGACAATCTGCCAAGCGATGTAAAAAACAATAAAGCCCGAAACGCCTACTACATGCTGCCGCTTATTTTAGGATTAATCGGCCTGTTTTTCTTATTCAATAAAGACAAAAAACGCTTTTGGACCCTATTGGTATTTTTCTTGTTTACCGGAATTGCCATTCAGGTATATACCAACGTACGTCCTTTCGAGCCCCGCGAACGCGATTACTCGGTGGTAGGCTCGTTTTACGTGTTTGCTATTTGGATTGGCTTTGGCGTTTACGCTCTTTTCGATTTCTTTAAGAAATATACACAATCAAAAGTGTTGGCACCCGCTATAACTTTGGTTTGTTTGGCTTTGGTACCCGGTATATTACTTGCCAATAACTGGGACGACCACGACCGCTCCGATAAATATACCGCAAGGGCTATGGCCCACATGTACCTGGATTCGTGCGCCGAAAATGCCATACTGTTTACCATTGGCGACAACGATACTTTTGCGCTTTGGTACGCCCAGGAAATCGAGGGCTACCGTACCGATGTACGCGTTGTTAATACCAGTTTGTTCCAAACCGATTGGTACATCGACCAAATGAAACGGCAGGCCTATGAAAGCGAACCTATACCCTCGCAATTGGACCATAAGGATTACCAATACGGCACCAACGATTATATTATCGTAGAACCCGTAATACAAGACACGTTAAACGTTAAACAGTTTTTGGATTTTATCGATAGTAACAACCCAAAAACCAAGTACAAATACGTTTTGGAGCAACAAGGTGTGGATTTATCGCAAGTTAGAAATCAAGACCTAAACGCCAGCTACCTGCCCACAAGGCATTTGCGAATTCCCGTAAACAAAGAAAACGTATTGCAACACGGTATTGTTAAACCGAAAGACGCCAACGAAATTGTGCCTTATATCGATATTGAAATTACCGGGAACGCCCTATACAAAAACCGTTTGTTAATGTTAGATGTTGTGGCCAACAACAATTGGCAACGCCCCATTTATTTTACCGGTGGCAGTTTTGGCGACGACGATTATATTTGGATGAAAGACTACCTGCAATTAGATGGTTTGTGCTACAAATTAGTCCCTATAAAAACACCCGTAAACCGAGCCAATCCGTTCGACATGGGGCGTGTGGACAGCGACCTAATGTACGACAAGGTTAAAAACTGGGATTGGGGCAACAGCGGTGGCAATATTTACCACGACCCCGAAACCCGCAAAAATTCGATAACCTACCGTGTTAACTTGGCACGATTAACCGAGCAACTTATTAACGAGGACAAATTAAACAAAGCCGAGGAAATTGCCGATATAGCCATGACCAACATGCCCGTAAACGACTTTGGTTTTTACACCTTGTTGGAACCTTACGTAAGCGCTTATTACGAAGTGAACAACAAACAAAAAGCCCAAAAACTCTATAAGGATATTGCCCAAAAATACCAAGAAAGCCTTATGTATTACAGCGGCCTGTCCATTGAAAACCAAGAACGCTATTTCGAGGATATTTATACCGACATACAACGCTATAAAAGTTTGGTGGACGTACTTGTAAAATACGACCCCGAATTTGCCGAAACCGAAGGCGAAATTTTTAACAACAACCTACTGTTGTTTAAACATTTTTACGGCGGACAGGCCGATGAGGACGAGTACAAGCCAAACACCAATTTAGATTTACCGCAAGACAGTACAACAAACTTAAATATTGATGAAGAAATAACGGAATAAAAACAATTTTTTAAGCCCCTATGTCCTTAATCCCTGTAAAGACACCATTAATAGCAAAAAAAATGTTCCCCAATTATATTTGGGACATTAAAACAGACGACAAAACACTCTATCTCACTTTTGACGATGGGCCAACACCCCACGTTACAAATTGGGTACTCACCACGTTACGCTCGTTTAACGCCAAGGCTACTTTTTTCTGTATTGGAAAAAACGTTGAAAAAAACCCCGGTTTGCTTAATCTTATTTTAAGTGAAGGCCATGCCGTTGGCAACCACACCCAAAACCATTTAAATGGTTGGAAAACAAAAACCGAAGACTATTTGGAAAATATTGCCCAATGCGAAGCGGTTTTTAAATCGGAAATTAAAAATTCAAATAAAACCAAAAACCAAAAACCGCTAAGCGTTAACCTATTCCGTCCGCCGTACGGAAAAATAACCAAAAGACAAAGCAAAGCCCTTATAGCGTTGGGCTATAATATTATTATGTGGGATGTTATTTCGTTTGATTGGGATAAAAAGCTGGCTAAGGAAAACTGCCTGATAAACGTAACCAGAAAAGCCAAAAACGGCAGTATTGTGGTGTTTCACGATAGTGTTAAGGCTTCAAAAAACCTACAGTACGCACTGCCCAAGGTTTTAGAGTATTTTGGCAAAAAGGGATACAGCTTTAAGGCTTTGCAGTTTTAAACGTATTGTTGCAAAACATCAATTAGGACATCGGCATCCAATGCCCCACTTTGGCGCCATTTCATTTCGCCTCCTTTGTACACCATTAGGGTAGGCAATGTTTTTATCCGCAGGGCTTCGGCCAGTTCGGTGTTTTTTTCAACATCAATTTTTATAACTTTGGCCTTATCGCCAAGCGTTGCGGCAACGTCCCGCAAAGCAGCGTGCATCGACGGGGCTTTGTCGTCCCAATCGTTAAAAAACTCTAACAAAACGGGCACTTCAACATCAATAATATCTCCAAATTTAGACATATTCAAAGGTTTTTTGTTTTTTTAGCACTATCGAGATAAAGGTAAACGTGTCCACTCTTCATTTATCCAAAACCCTTTTTCATTTTCCCAAGCCATCATTAGGGTTTCTTTATCAACCAAATTATATTTAATGGTTGCGTTTTTACCACTTAAATTGGGCGTTAGTACATGTTTAATAATTTTTTCAATCATTATACTGTCTGACTTAACTTCATAGTTGCCATATTGTCCAATTGCGGTACCCTTTTTTGGATCATTTGACGGCCAAGTTACAAAAGTAAAAAAAGTGCCATCGGGACTAATTACTTTATAATTTCCACTTATTGTCGCAATAAACTCACCTGTAAAAGGATTTTCTATCCCTGTTTGCCTCCAAATTCCAACAATAGATTCTGAATCCGGGATTTGAATTTGTTCGGTTTGCGTATTTATTAGTAATGAAAATGACAAAAAAGATAGAATAAAAAATAATCTCATAACTTTTAATTTTTAGTTGTTGCTTTAGTCTTTGCTGGACTGGTTTGCAATCAACCTCAATATACAGACTGCTTCGTTCCTCGCAGTGACGCAACTAAAATAGTTTTAAAACACAAACAACGTAATTACTCGGTTGTTACAACATAAAAATACACAATTTATAGATAACTACAACTTTTTACTACAATTATGCAGTTTTTTCTATACCCTTTTTAAGTTCTATCACGGTTATTTCGGGCCAAATGCCCACACGACCAGGGAAGGCCAAATACCCAAACCCACGGTTTACGTTTATATATTGCCCCATTTGTTTGTAAATGCCCGCCCAATATTTGTAGCGCCATTTTACGGGGCTCCACTTAAACCAACCGGGAATTTCAATACCAAACTGCATGCCGTGGGTATGGCCGCTTAGGGTTAGGTGGTAGTGGTAATCGTCGTTTATTACCTTTTTTTCCCAGTGGGTGGGGTCGTGGCTCATGAGTACTTTAAAATCGGTTTTGTCAATATTTTGGGCTGCTTTTTTTAGGTCGCCTGCTTGCTTAAACCCGCCCGTACCCCAGTTTTCAACACCTACCAAGGCAATGCGGTCGCCACCTTTTTTCAAAAATCGGCTTTCGTTTAACAATAAATCGAAACCCATGGTTTTTTGAATGGTTTTTAAATCCTCCAAATTTTGGCGTTGTGCCTCATCGGAAGGCCAAACCGCATAATCGCCATAATCGTGGTTGCCCAGCACCGAGTATTTACCATCGGCTGCTTCCAACTTGCTAAACATATCAACATAGGGTAGCATTTCTTCGGATTTGTTGTTTACCATATCGCCCGTAAACAAAATAACATCGCTTTGTTGTTCGTTAATTAAATCGATAGCGTAGGCTACCTTCTTCTTATCATCAAAACTACCGGAATGGATGTCGCTTATCTGCGTTATCTTGTAGCCATCGAAGGCTTGGGGCAAATCTTCAAACGTTAAGGTATATTTTAACACCTTAAAATTGTACTTCCCCTTATAAATACCGTAAATTATAGACGCAAACGGAACGGCCGCCAAGCCCAACGCCACTTTGCTTATAAACTGCCTGCGCGATGCAAAATAGTGGCCGTGGGCGGCTTTGCCCTCGGCAAAAAAGCGGTAAATGGCCTGTGGTACCCTAACAATATCCTCGCCAAACATGATTAGCACCATAACCATTTTAGGCACTAAAATAGCTACCAAAAACCCAAAGGCGTAGGCATGGGCTTGGTTAAAACCCTCGGCACGGTTAAACCCGTAATACTGGTATATAAAATTGCCCACCACCAGTGCAGACACCGCCCAGTACAAGCCTTGCAACCACGGGTTTTTAACTACGGTTTTAAAGGCCTGAAAGGCATATAGGTCTATAACAATAAAGAGAATAAAAAATAAAATCCAACGTAACATTAGTATGTTTTTAGAGGGCAAAGATACGGGGATTATAAATTATTATTCAATGGGTTAACGGTATTTAACGTGTTGTTAAGAAATACGGATAACCAACACCCCCACAAAAGCAACTTTTTTTCGTAGTTTTGGTTTCAAATTAAAAAACCAGCACACCATGCCTGAACAAAAACGCCTTTTCCTTGTCGATGCCTACGCCCTAATATTTCGTGGCTACTACGCCTTTATAAAAAACCCACGGGTAAACAGCAAGGGCATAGACACCTCGGCCATTATGGGCTTTATGAACTCGCTTCTCGACGTTATTAAGCGCGAGCGCCCCGACCACCTCGCCGTTTGTTTCGATAAGGGCGGAAGCGCCGATAGGGTTGAAATGTACCAAGAATACAAGGCCAACCGCGACGAAACCCCCGAAGCCATAAAAGTAGCCGTACCCTACATCCAGGACATATTAAAGGCCATGCACATCCCCATTATGGTTAAGGAAGGCTACGAGGCCGACGACGTTATAGGCACCCTGTCCAAGCAAGCCGAAAAACAAGGCTACCAAACCTTTATGGTAACGCCCGATAAGGATTTTGCCCAATTGGTAAGCGACAATATTTTTATGTACCGCCCAAAATCCTTCGGCGGCGGCTACGAAACCTGGGGTATTCCCGAAGTTAAACAAAAGTTTGAAGTTGAAAACCCGCTTCAAGTCATCGATTTTCTCGGCATGATGGGCGACTCCAGCGACAACATTCCCGGACTGCCCGGCGTGGGCGAAAAAACCGCCAAAAAATTCATTGCCCAATACGGCAGCATGGAAAACCTACTGGCACACACCCACGAGCTTAAGGGCAAAATGAAGGAAAAAATAGAAGAAAATAAAGAACTGGGCATACTTTCAAAAAAACTCGCCACCATAATGCTTGATGTTCCGGTGGAATTTGACGAAAAAGATTTTGAAATGAGCCAGCCCGACACCGAAAAAGTAACCGAAATATTTCAGGATTTGGAGTTTAGGCAACTCCTTACCAATTTCCTAAAAACATTTTCGGTTGAAGCCGAAGCAAAGGTCACTCCGAGCGAAGTCGAGAAGCCTTTATCATCTTCAACTGAAACTAAAAAAGGACAAAAAGGAACTGCCGGCACGGGACAATTTTCTTTGTTTGGAACAGATGATTCTAATACAGAAGATTCTGAAACAAGTTCAGAATTCAAAAGAAAAACCGCCGAAACCACCCCGCATTTTTACCAAAGCGTGGCCTCGGGCATGGCAACCAAACTGTTCATTAAAAACTTAATAAACCAAACTTCGGTGTGTTTCGATACCGAAACCACCAACATCGACCCCATTAAGGCACAACTCGTAGGCATTGCCTTTTCGTGGCAAACAGGAAAAGGCTTTTATTTACCCTTTCCGGAAAACAAAACCGAAGCCCAAGATTTAATTGAAGCATTACGCCCATTTTTTGAAAGCGAATCCATCGAAAAAATCGGCCAGAACTTAAAATACGATATTAAAGTTTTGGCAAAATATAATGTTGAAGTAAAAGGCAAACTGTTCGATACCATGTTGGCGCACTACCTCATCAACCCCGATATGCGCCACAATATGGACGTTTTAGCCGAAACCTATTTAAACTATTCGCCCATTGCTATTGAAACCTTAATTGGCAAGGGAAAAAACCAAATATCCATGCGCAACGTGCCTCTGGACAAACAAACCGAATATGCCGTCGAGGATGCCGATATTACCCTTCAGCTTAAAGAACATTTTGAAAAAGAACTCACCGAAGCCAACACCCAAAAACTGTTCAACACCATTGAAATTCGGTTGCTTCGGGTACTTGCCGCCATGGAACTGGAAGGGATTAATTTAGATGAAGGCTTTTTAAAATCGCTATCCACCGAATTGGACAACGATATTAAAACCTTAGAAACTACTATTTATAAAGAAGCGGGCGAAACCTTCAACATAGTCTCGCCAAAACAATTGGGCGATATTTTGTTCGATAAACTAAAACTGGTGGACAAGCCCAAAAAAACCAAAACAGGACAATATGCCACAAGTGAGGATATTTTAAGCTACCTTGCCAAGGACCACGATATTATCCAACATATTTTGGACTTTAGGGGGCTATCCAAACTAAAAAGCACCTATGTCGATGCTTTACCGCTACAAGTAGAACCATCAACGGGCAGAGTACATACCGATTATATGCAAACCGTTGCCGCCACAGGGCGTTTAAGCAGCAACAACCCCAATTTGCAAAACATACCCATCCGTACCGAACGGGGTCGGGAAGTGCGCAAGGCCTTTATCCCCAGAAACGAAAACTACACGCTTCTTGCCGCCGATTACAGCCAAATCGAGCTGCGTATTATTGCCGCTTTAAGCGAAGAAGAAACCATGATCGAGGCCTTTAATAAAGGCGAGGATATTCACGCCTCGACCGCCGCCAAAGTTTTTAATGTTCCTATAAGCAAAGTAACCCGCGAACAGCGCAGCAACGCCAAAACCGTTAATTTTGGCATTATTTACGGCGTTTCTTCTTTTGGATTAAGCAACCAAACCAATTTAAGCCGTAGCGAGGCCAAGGAACTCATAGACACGTATTACGACACTTACCCCAAATTAAAGCGTTTTATAGGCGAGCAAGTCGATTTTGCCCGTGACCACGGCTACGTACAAACCATTTTGGGCCGCCGCCGTTACTTAAACGATATTAACTCCCGCAATGCCGTGGTGCGTGGTGCTGCCGAGCGCAACGCCGTAAACGCCCCCATACAAGGCAGTGCCGCCGATATTATTAAAATAGCCATGATTAATATTTACAACAAGTTGGAAACCGGAAATTTTAAAACCAAAATGCTATTGCAAGTACACGATGAGTTGGTGTTCGATGTGTACAACCCCGAAATGCAAACCATAAAAGCATTGGTTAAAACCGAAATGGAAAATGCTTATAAATTAAACGTGCCACTTGTTGTCGATTTAGGAACGGGAAATAATTGGCTGGAGGCGCATTAAGTATTATCCGTGTATTTAAAGAATTTCTTAGCTCATTCGTAATTAACAAACGTTACTAAAAGGCACAAAGCAGCCCCTCGTTCCGTTGTTTATTTAACACAAAAAAAACATTAGCTTACCCCGACATAAGGGCCTAACTAATGTAATTTCAAACTAACTAACTCTAACAATTCTAAACAGGGCAAATGTATATTGCGCAATTGGTTTTTATGTTATTGCAAGGTTAAGCAATTATTATAAAAACAGTTTTAAAATTCAATATGCGGAAATTGAAGTCGAAGTATTTCCTTCTTTTTATCAAGATTTTGAAGAAATTTTAAATGCAATGCCGAACCCGGGTTAAACGCCTTATGCCGAAGTCCTTTTTGAACAACATCCACCTCGTCCATAATTTTAAAAGCGGTTAAAGATACCCAAACCGTTTTAAAAGCCTCCCAAATATACTGTATGGCCGTTGCGTTGGGATGCAGCATATCTTCGGCATAAAACCGATAGTCGCGCAGTTCGTCCATCATAATTTCGTATGAAGGGAAATAAAACGTGTTTTTTTCACTGTTTAAAACCCGATGGACCGCCGTAATTAAATGCGCCTTGCTTTGCGAATTTTCAACAAAACCATCCTTAATATGGCGTATTGGCGATACCGTAAAAATAACGATTGCTTTTGGGTTTATGGCTTTAATGTTTCCAATTAAATTTTGAAGCGATTGCTCAATATCCAAAACCGAAAGCAATGTTTTATCGAACTCGGTTTGGGGCATTTTATGGCAATTGGCAACAGGTTTTCCGCTTTTTTTTAAACGGTAAATCCAAGCCGTTCCCAAGGTAACAACAATATGCGAGGCATTTTTTAAGGCATTGTTTGTTGTTTTTAAGTTGATGTTTAAATGCTCTAAAAGGCTTTCTTTTGAAACGTTGCTTAACTTAGAATGCGCATCGAAACAATGCCATTGCTCGTTGTGGAAAAACACATCGCTTTCCGAGTATACTTCGCCCTTAACAGCTTTAAAAACAAGGGTTTCAATAGCCTGCGGATGAAACAAAACACCAAACGGATTTTGAAAATTTTGAAACTTGAAATAGTTTAATTTTTCACCGATATTCTCTACAAAACACGACCCCAACAATACAATATTAGAGGTATAGCCCATTAAATTATCGGGCTGTTTTGTTAACGGTATTTGGGTTTGAAGTTTCATGTTTTAAAGTTGAACGTTTCAAAAATGGCAATTAAAACCCATCTTGGCTAAAACAATTGTTCGCTGTACCACTCCCTTGTTTTTTTCGCCTACTTAATATAACCTTCGGCTTTGCTTAAAGCCTCGGCAATACCCTCGGGTTTTTTACCGCCTGCCGTGGCAAAAAACGGTTGTCCGCCACCGCCGCCTTGGATATACTTGCCCAATTCGCGCACTACTTTTCCGGCATCCAATCCTTTTTCGGCTACCAGTTCCTTGGAAATATAGCAGGTTAAAAGTGCCTTGCCCTCGTTTTCGGCCGCAAACAGTAAAAATAAATTGTTGTACTGGCCGCCCAGTTCAAAAGCAATATCCTTTAGTCCGGCAGCATCTAAATCCAGCTTTTTGGCCAAAAACGTAATGCCGTTTGTTTGGGTTAGTTCGCTTTTTAAGGTTTCCTTTATAGTTGCGGCTTTATCTTTAAGCAAGGTTTCAATTTGCTTTTTTAAGCTCGTGTTTTCATCCTGTAATTGTTGTAGGGCTTTTACGGGTTCTTTGGTGTTGTTAAGCAAGGCTTTCATGTCGTGGTAGGCCTTATTGTTATCAAAATAATAATCCCTTGTTGCGGCGTTTGTAATGGCCTCGATACGGCGTATCCCTGCAGCTACGGCGCCTTCGGAAAGGATTTTAAAGTGCCAAATATCGCCCGTATTTTTTACGTGTGTACCACCGCAGAGTTCAATGGATTTCCCAAAGCGGATGGAGCGCACCGTATCGCCATACTTTTCGCCAAACAGGCTCATGGCACCATCGGCAATGGCATCTTCTTTTGGGGTATTTCGTTTTTCTTCCAACGGCAACTTATCGGCTATTCGGGCGTTTACAAAATTTTCAACATCGGTTAATTCTTCCTCCGTTAATTTCGAAAAATGCGAAAAATCGAAACGCAGGCTATTGGCGTGCACCGCACTTCCCTTTTGCTCGACATGCGTGCCCAAAACCTCCCGCAGGGCTTGGTGCAGCAAGTGGGTGGCACTGTGGTTGCATTCGGTGCGGTAGCGTTGGTTTTTATCGACCACCGCTTTAAAGCTACCGTTAATATGTTTGGGCAGGTTTTTGGTGAAATGGATAATAACGTTGTTTTCCTTTTTGGTATCGACAATGTAAACAAGGTCGCCATTGGTGCTTTCCAAATAACCCTTGTCGCCAACCTGTCCGCCGCCCTCGGCATAAAACGGTGTTAGGTTAAACACCAGTTGGTACATTTCGCCGTCTTTTTTCGACACCACTTTACGGTAGCGGGTAATGCGTACAGTGGCTTGCAGGGTGTCGTAGCCCACAAATTCCTCGTAAGGGTCGTCGGCAAGGATTACCCAGTCGTCGGTACTCATTTCGCTGGCAGCGCGCGAGCGTTCTTTTTGTTTGTTTAGCTCTATATTGAAGCCTTTTTCATCTAATTTTAAACCTTTTTCGTTTAAAATCAGGGCTGTTAAATCTATGGGAAAGCCGTAGGTATCGTAAAGCTCAAAAGCCTTTTCGCCCGAAACTACGCCGTTCGAAGTGCTTTCAACAATACCGTTTAGCAGTACAAGGCCTTGTTCCAGGGTTCGTAAAAAGGATTGTTCTTCTTCTTTTATAACATTTTCGACCAATTGTTTTTGTGCTTTTATTTCGGGGAAGGCCTGGCCCATTTTTTCGCTTAGCACATCGACCAACCTATAAATAAACGGTTCTTTTTTATCCAAGAACGTAAACCCGTAACGCACGGCACGGCGCAAGATACGGCGGATAACATAGCCGGCCCCGGTATTGCTGGGCAGTTGCCCGTCGGCAATGGAAAAGGCCACGGCACGAACGTGGTCGGCAATAACCCGGATGGCCACGTCGACCATTTCGGATTTGCCGTATTTTTTATGGGTTATGGTTTCAATTTCCCGTATTATGGGCGTAAACACATCGGTATCGTAGTTGGACTGTACGCCTTGCAGTACCATGCACAAACGCTCGAAACCCATACCGGTATCGATGTGTTTTTCGGGCAAAACCTCCAAACTGCCATTGGCTTTTCGGTTGTACTGCATAAATACCAAGTTCCAAATTTCCACCACTTGCGGGTGGTCCTGGTTTACCAAGTCCCTGCCCGGAGTTTTGGCTTTTTCCTCGGCCGAGCGAATATCAACGTGTATTTCGCTACATGGGCCGCAAGGACCTTGGTCGCCCATTTCCCAAAAATTGTCTTTTTTGTTGCCTTTTAGTATGCGGTCCTCGGCAATGTACTGCTTCCAAATATCGTAGGCCTCGGTGTCCATGGGCAGGCTGTCGTCGGCACTGCCTTCAAAAACCGTTACGTACAAAATATCCTTATCAATGCCAAACACATCGGTTAACAGTTCCCAAGCCCAAGCAATGGCTTCTTTTTTAAAGTAATCGCCAAAACTCCAGTTGCCCAACATTTCGAATAAGGTATGGTGGTAGGTATCGTAACCAACTTCTTCCAAATCGTTATGCTTACCGGAAACGCGCAAACATTTTTGGGTATCGGCAATGCGCTTGCTCTTGGGTTTTGCATTGCCCAAAAAATACTCCTTAAAGGGCGCCATACCGGAGTTTACAAACATTAGGGTTGGGTCGTCCTTGAGCACCATGGGCGCCGAGGGCACGATAAGGTGTTTCTTTTCTTCAAAAAAACTTAAAAATTTGGCTCGAATGTCTTGTGATTTCATCGACTTAAAACGTTAGTGTCGTGTTAAATTACACGTAATTGAAAAACAATTTTTATCTTTACCCGTTCACTACGTCGCAAAACTTCAATATTATTATTGAAAGATAATATTTTGGGCGTTTTGGCGTTTGCAACAACGGTACGGCAAATTAAGTGCAAAAATAGAATAAATTAGGACATGAGTAAGGTAAAATATTATTACGACTCCGAAACGCTTTCGTATAAAAAAATAGAGCGCAAAAAAAGACGCACTTTTAAGGTTGTTGCCATGTTTATCTTGGCTTCGGCACTTTTTGGGTTTTTGTTTGTTTTTATTGCCGGCCAATATGTAGAATCGCCAAAAGAACGCATGCTTAAACGCGAACTGGTAAACATGCAACTTCAATTTGAACTGTTGAACAAAAAAATGGAACAAGCCGAAGCGGTATTGGGCAATGTGGCCGAACGCGACAACAATATTTACCGTGTTTATTTTGAGGCCAACCCCATTCCCGATGAGCAACGCCGGATAGGCTTTGGCGGTATAAACCGCTATAAGAATTTGGAAGGTTTTGATAATTCGAAACTAATAATTGAAAGCAATAAACGTATAGACGTGCTACAAAAACAAATTGTGGTACAGTCGAAATCCTTGGACGAAGTGGCCAAACTTGCCGAAAAAAAAGAAGCCCTTTTGGCCGCCATACCCGCCATACAACCTGTTAACAATAAGGATTTAACCCGTATGGCTTCCGGTTTTGGTATGCGAAACGACCCTTTTACCAAAGTTAGAAAAATGCACTGGGGCATGGATTTTACCGCCCCTCGCGGCACCCCCGTTTATGCCAGTGGCGATGGTATTGTAGAGCGTGCCGACTCCAACTCGGCCGGTTACGGCAACCATATCAGGATAGAACACGGCTACGGCTATGTTAGCTTATACGCCCATTTATACAAGTACAACGTTAGAAAAAACCAAAAAGTTAAGCGTGGCGATTTAATTGGTTTTGTTGGCAGCACGGGACGCTCAGAAGCACCGCACCTACACTACGAAGTGTTTAAGGACGGCGAGCGTATTGACCCAATTAACTTTTACTACGGCAGCTTAACGGCCGAAGAGTACAGTAAATTATTGGAACACGCTTCCATGGAAAACCAATCCTTGGATTAATGCACATAGAACTGCCCGATAAACGTTATTACAGTATTGGCGAAGTAGCCAGGGCTTTTGGCGTTAACACCTCGTTAATCCGTTTTTGGGAAAACGAGTTCGATGTACTAAAACCAAAAAAAAACGCCAAGGGCAACCGAAAATTTACCCCCGAGGATATTACCAGTTTAAAGCTAATTTACCATTTGGTAAAAGAAAGGGGCTTTACCTTGGACGGTGCCAAAACACATTTGCGGGAAAACAAAAAAGAAACGCTTACCAATTTTGATATTATAAGCAAATTAGAATATATAAAAACACAACTTACAAACATAAAACAACACCTTTAACTTTTTTATTATGAAGAAATTTTTACCGTTAATTATTATTGCCGTACTTGCTTTTGCCCTATATTCTTGGGGAAAGAACTTTAACAACAAGGCAGTTATCCTAAACGAAAATGTTAGCGAAGCCTGGGGCAACGTACAAACCGCCTACCAACGCCGAAACGATTTAATTGGCAATTTGGTTAAAACCGTACAGGGCGCGGCCGATTTCGAGCGCAAAACCCTTACCGATGTTATCGAGGCCCGCGCCAAAGCCACCTCCATTAGCATAGACCCCAACAACATTACGCCCGAACAATTGGCACAGTACAACCAAGTACAGGGCGGCCTAAGCGGCGCCTTAAAAAGCTTGTTGGTAACGGTTGAACGCTATCCCGATTTAAAAGCCAACCAAAACTTTTTAAAACTCCAAGACGAGCTAACCAGTACCGAAAACACCATACAAACCGCCCGGACACGCTACAACGAGGCCATAAAACCGTATAACATACACGTAAAAACCTTCCCCAATTCGTTGTTGGCGGGCATTTTAAATTTTGATGAAAAGCCATATTTCGATGCCGAAGCAGGCGCCGAAAAACCGGTAGACGTAGAATTCGACTTTAAATAAAAAAACGATGTCGCAAGTAGAACGCTTTCTTTCCGAAAAAGAAGAAAACGACATCATTACGGCCATACGTACCGCCGAGAAGAATACTTCGGGCGAAATCCGTATCCATATTGAAAACACTTCTAAGGGCGATGCCTATAAGCGCGCCCTTGAAGTGTTCCATTACCTAAAAATGGACAATACCAAAGCCCAAAACGGTGTACTTATTTATGTAGCCGTTAAAGATAAAACTTTTGTTATTTATGGCGATAAGGGCATAAACGAAGCCGTTCCAAAAGGATTTTGGAACAGCACCAAGGATTTAATGCAGGGTCATTTTAAAGTCGGAAATTTCAAACAAGGTTTAATCGATAGCGTGTTGGAAGCCGGAAAAATGCTGGAAACCTATTTTCCGTGGCAACATGGCGATATTAACGAACTACCCAATACTATTTCCAAAGGTTAAATGCTGAAACTAAAACGCAACATAATTGTTTTGCTTGCAGGGCTTCTTTGCCTTAACCTATCGTTTGCGCAATTTAACATTCCCGATATTCCACAGGAACAAACCAGTGTTTACGATTATGTGAATTTATTATCCTTGTCGCAAAAAGAAACTTTGGAGCGTAAGCTGATAAAATATTCCGACACCACTTCAACCCAAATCGTGGTAGCCATAATAGGTTCTACCAATGGCGAAAATATTGGGCTTTTAGCACCGCGTTGGGGCCAAAAATGGGGCGTTGGCCAAACCAAGGAGGACAATGGCGTTTTTATATTACTGGCCTTAAACGACAAAAAAATTTGGATTTCGCCCGGCTATGGCGTGGAAGATAGATTAACCGCCGGAATTGTTGGCGAAATTACCCGAAACATCATCATTCCCGAATTTAAAAACGGTAATTACTACCAAGGGCTAAATTTAGGGGTCGATGCCGTTTTTCAGGTTTTAAACGGGGCTTACCAAGGTACTCGGCAAACCGATACACAGGGTATTCCCATTGAGGTTATATTTCTGTTGTTTATTGTTTTCATTATCATTATAGCATCCATTTCAAGAAACAACCGCAACAATAATGGCAGCGGCGGCAACCGTGATTTCGATATTTGGGACACCATTATTTTAAGCAATATGGGGCGCGGCAGTTACGGTAGTTCGGGTGGTTGGGGCAGCGGCAGCTCCGGCGGCGGCGGTTTTTCGGGTGGAGGCGGCTTTGGTGGCGGTTTCGGCGGTGGCGGCTTTTCCGGTGGTGGTGCCGGTGGTAGTTGGTAAGCGGATTTGCGATTTTGGGTTTACGGTTGCCTATTTTGCCAAACGAAGGGAATAACCCTATTTTTCATCTTTCAAAACCTTATCCAAAAAATCTACCGTGTACTTTAGTGTTGTTTCAAACCAAGGGTGCATAAGCCAAAACGAATGTGGGCTGCCATCAAGTGTATGTGTTTCGTTATAAATACCATACTGGTTTAAAATAGTAAGCATGTCGTCCCTCCCGGCATGAAAACGCGGTTTCGAACTGTTTATAAACAGTATTGGCGGCGAGGTGTTGCTAACGTATTCCAGGGGCGAAGCTTCTTTCCAGTTTTTATAATTGCTTTTTTTAGGACCGTTTAGCCAAATGCCCGCCATGACCCCTTCGGCATTTGCTTCGGGGTGGATAAAGGATACAATACCATCTACATTTACAATGGCCTGAACTTTATTTGATATTTTTTTGTCGATATGATATAAAGGTAAATTGGGTGTTACGCCAATAAGCGTAGCCAGTTGGGCACCTGCCGAAGCTCCTAAAACAGCAATTTTATCAGGGTTTATGTTGTACTTTTTGGCATGCTTTTTCACCCAAATAACAGCAGCTTTTAAATCGTTTACGGCTGCCGGATAGGTGGCCTCAAAACCAAGGCGGTATGCAACCGAAATACCCACATAACCGTTTAAGGCCAAATATTGCCCCATAACACGCTCGTTTTCCTTACTGCCAACCAGCCAACCACCGCCATGGATAAGCAGTACGGCCGGATAAGTTGTTTTTTTGTTCTCGGATTTAGGTGCGTAAATATCTAATTTTAGTTTGGAAGTTTTGGTTCTTTTGTAAACTACATCTTCGTTGTATTTAATATTAGCCGAAACCAACGGTTCGATTGGCACAATTTCAGGATAATACTTTTTTAATTTCTCGTAAGTACTTGCAATTGTGTAGGGTTTGTAATCTCCTCTTTTTTGGGCGAAGACAGATGTTGCGAAAAGAATGGATATGGCTAAAAACAGAAGTGCTTTCATGATTTTTAAGGATAATATCTTTTCTTTGAATTGTGCTTTATCTGTATTGTGCTTACTTGATTATCACAGCTTTTTTGCCAACTTTTTCACCTAAAGTAATTTGTTGCCGAATATTAGAAACATTGCGTTTACTAAATTGGATATTTTTACTTTTCTCACCCAAAATTTTTATTGGCAATTTACTTTCCGAAAAAGAAAAACCATCAGCCAAAATATTTTTGCTATTATAAATGGTTAAGGCATAATCGTTTGAGGCAATAATTTTAACGTTCAATAAAGAAATACCGTCTGCATCTATTGCCGTAATCCCTTTTTTAGTTTCAAAAACGGCATTTTCTATGGATACGTTTTTTAGGCTCATTTCGGGCAACCCCATTAAAAACACAGCGGTTTCGGAGTTTGAAACCGCAATGTTTTTCATGAAAATATTTTTAAATGAAGGGGTTTCTTCCGTTATGGGCATTAAGGTTTCGTCCCGTTTTTCGTCTTCGGCATTTTGGTCTTCTTCCAAAACGGGCGAATTGCCTCCGTAAAACATATTAAACCTAATGGCTTCGGTTGGAATATCTATCATATTTATGTTGGAAATATAAATATTTTCTACAATACCTCCCCGACCTCGGGTACTTTTAAACCTTAACCCCACATCGGTACCCAAAAAGGTGCAGTTGGAAACGTGAACGTTTTTAACCCCACCGGACATTTCGCTACCAATAACAAATCCGCCGTGCGCATGGTACACCACATTGTTTTTTACAATTACGTTTTCGGTTGGCATACCCCTATCCCGACCGTCTTTATCCTTTCCTGATTTAAAACAAATAGCGTCGTCGCCAACATCGAAAATGTTATTGTAAATGAGTACGTTTTTACAGGATTCCAAATCCAATCCATCACCGTTTTGCGAATACCATGGATTTCTAACGTTTAGGTTTCTAATAACAATATCCTCGCTCATTAACGGGTGAAGGTTCCATGCCGGGGAATTTTGAAATGTGGGGCCATCCAATAAAATACGTTTGCTGTTAACGAGGCTTACCATAACCGGACGCAAAAAATCTTTTACCTCAAGCAATTGGCCTTCGTTAATTAAATCGGGGACGTTAAAGTTAGTGGTACTCTCGTAACCTTTTTTTGCACTCTCCGAAGGGAACCAAATGCGTTTGTCTTTTGAAAGCACTCCTCCGGAATTCACTAATTTTTTCCACTGGCTATTGGTCATTTTAGAGGCTTTTACGGGACGCCAAGCATCGCCATTGCCATCAATAATACCTTGTCCGGTTATGGCTATGTTTTCCACATTGTTAGCTGTAATGGGCGAAGTACAGCGTACGGTATTAAGCCCCTCGAAACTGGTTTTTATAATGGGATAGTCGTTAAAATCGGCACTAAAAAAAATAACCGCACCTGCCTGCAAATGGAGATTGATGTTGCTTTTAAATATTATGGGGCCAGTAAGCCAAATGCCCCGGGGCACGGTTACAGTACCGCCTCCTTTTGCATTAACATGGCTTATAGCTTGTTCAAAAGCTTTGGTGTTTTTTATTAATCCATTGGGTATTGCCCCAAAATCTTCAATATTTATAGTATAATCCGGGAATTGCGTTGGTTTTACTTGTGGCATAGAAAATTCTAAGCCCTCATAAATGTTCTGTTCTGTAATATCGTTTTGCGCACTTAATAACGAGGAGCAAAAAAGGATTAATAAAATTAGTTTTTTTACGATTGCTAACGGTTTCATTTTAGGAATGTTTAAGGTTTGTTTATTTCAAAAAAGTCGAAATCGGCATAGCCACCACGTTTTGCTTCTTGTGTGCTAATACTAAACAGGCCGAGTTTTGCGCCTATCCATTTACCCTCCCTTGCTTTAAACGGTTTTCCTATATTTTTGTAATTTTTGCCGTTTTCGGAATAGCTAAACTGGCATATTGCGTTTGGAGCGGTAACGTCGACCTTAAAATATACCGTATTCGATTTAATACGTTTTTCCATAATGGTTTTTTCTTCGGCTCCATCAACGGCATTAACGGCTTCAGTTTGTTTTATAAAATAACCGCTTTGATTGTGCGATATGCTAAGGGTGGCATAATCCATGCCCATAATTACCAACCCTGCGGTTTTGCCTTTATTGGCCTCTTCTGGAATTAATGTAACTTTTGTTTTGGCTGAAAAATTAGGCGCCGGAAATTTTTGAAGCAACAGGTTGGGTACCGACCAAAGGTTTTTTGCCGTTTCCGGGACTTTTATAGAAAACAACCTTAAATAATCGTTTCCCGGCAGTTTGGCATGCCAAACAACATTGGGGTTTGCCTGCCATTGCCATTGCAGCCCTATGTTAAACCCTTTAAAATTATCGCTTTCGGCTAAGGTTACTATTGGGTATATTTTTCCAACGTTTGGTTTTTTATGCTTGGCAACAGGCTCGCCAATACCATTTTTATCAAAATCCTCGCCCATAACGGGCCAATCGGTTTTCCAACGCATAGGTTGTAGGTGAACGATACGCCCATAAGGACCAGCATCCTGAAAATGATAAAACCACGACTCGCCATTGGGGGTGTCGACCCATGCGCCTTGGTGTGGGCCGTTTATTTTGGTACTGCCTTGCTCTAAAACTACTTTTTCTTCATAGGGGCCGTAAATATTTTTGGAACGCAATATAAGCTGCCAACCGGTAGCAACGCCACCAGCAGGCGCAAAAATGTAATAGTAACCGTTGCGCTTGTAAAATTTTGAACCTTCAACCGTTTTGTGGTTGTCGTGGCCATCGAACACATGAATACCCGGATCCAGCACTTTTGTACCTTCGGGATTCATTTTGTTTACCGATAGTAGGCTTTTTACCCCGGCACGGCTTCCGGCATAAGCATGAACCAAGTAGGCATCGCCGTTATCATCGAATAACGGACAGGCATCTATCAGCCCTTTGCCTTCCATAACCAATACTGGTGCGTCCCATTTACCGTAAGGGTCTTTGGTTTTTACCATATAAATACCAAAATCGGGATCGCCCCAATATATGTATATTTCACCTTTGTGATACCGAATAGCGGGCGCCCAAACGCCGTTACCGTGCTGCGGCACATTAAAAACATCCAACGGTACCTGAAGTGGCAGCGCATGGTTTATTAACGTCCAGTTTACCATATCTTTCGAGTGCAAAATGGGCAAGCCCGGAGTGGCGTTGAAACTGGAGGCTGTCATATAATAATCGTTTTCAACGCGCACAACATCGGGATCGGAATAATCGGCGTAAATAATGGGGTTTTTATAAGTACCATCGCCATTATCGGCCACCCAAACCGACGAAACGTAGGGTGTATTTTGCGCCCATAAACCAAATGTAAATGTTATTAATATTATTGTTGCAAGTCGGTTTTTCATTCCCAAACGGCATTCTTATTATTGATTTAACTCGATACTCGCCATAATAAACGGACCGGTACCCTTGGGGTCGTTCGCCCTAATTTTTTCACCTATATAATACTCGTAAGAGCCATCGCGATACGGATTGCCTCCCAATCCTGCCACGGCACAGCATTGGTTTAGGTTTACAACACCGTTGTCTTCAACCGTAACTAAACGTTCCAAAAGTCCGTTATACGCTTTTTTGGCAACGTTTAAATATGTTTCGGGTAAATAGCCCTTGCGAACACCTTTAGCAAAAGTGTAGGTGAACATAGAGGTTCCCGTGGCCTCAAGATAATTGCCGTCCCTGCTGCCTTGATCCAGTACTTGCCACCAAAGCCCCGTTGTTCCGTCCTGTACTTTGGTTACGGCTTCGGCGTATTGGTTTAGATAATTGATGATGCGCTCCCTTCCCGGATGGTTTTGGGGCAGGAAGTCCAACACATCCACCATGGCCATACCGTACCAGCCCATGCCCCTAGACCAGAAATGTTGCGAATTTCCAGTTGTTTTATTGGCCCATTTTTGCTCTTTACTTTCGTCCCAACCGTGATAAAGAAGTCCTGATTTTTCGTCACGACTGTGTTTTTGTATTAAATCGAATTGCAGCACAACATGATTGTAAATGGCTTCCTTTTTAGCTTCGT
Source organism: Flavobacteriaceae bacterium (assembly GCA_047975545.1). Taxonomy (GTDB): domain Bacteria; phylum Bacteroidota; class Bacteroidia; order Flavobacteriales; family Flavobacteriaceae; genus JBKEDS01. Next base: position 22,937 of record JBKEDS010000053.1, read on the forward strand.
CCGCAATATAGTCTTGGGCATACTTAATATGGAAGGGCTCGGCCATATAAAGCCCATCCAACCACATTTGATAAGGATAAATACGCTTGTGCCAATAGCCGCCATCGGAAGTTTTGGGCTGGGTTTCCATTTGTTCGTCCAAGGTTTTCATGGCTGTTAGGAAGCGTTCCTCTTTAGTCTTAGGGTATAGATACAGTAAAACGTCGCCCGATTTAATCATGTCCAAGTTGTGTTTTTCAAGCGAATACGTTTTAATAATACCCGTGCTGTCGATTAACGCATTGGCATAGGCATAAATGTAATCGTAAAATTCATTGTTGTTGGTTTGTTCGTACACTTGTATACAAGCCGAAAGGACTAAGCCATTGGTATAGCTCCAACGGGCTTTGTCTACAAAATCAAGCTTAGATGCCTCTGGGAAACGATAAATTTCCGACAGCATCATACGCTCGGACCATTTTAGGTTTTCGGGAACCGCTTTTTTGGTAATATTGGTGTTATCCGAAGTTGCTTGTTGTTGGCTGTCCTTGTTTTTACACGATGTAAAGCACAACCCTACTGTTATTGTAAGTGCTGTAAAAAAAGTGGTGAAGGTTCTCATTTATTTTTAATTTAAAAAATCGTTTTGTTCTAATGCTTCCAACTTAGCGTCGATGTATTCCAAAAAGGCTTCTTTGGTTTTTATGCCGTTAGGCTCTTGTTCCCAAGCGCCCAAAAAGTAATATGTAATAGTTTTTGTGGTAGGTTTAAAAATTACCAAATTATCATCTTTTCCTGCTTTTTGCTCGAAAACCTCATCTAATTTATAGAATAAAGCTAAGCCAAGGTTATCTGAAGGTTTAGCCAAACTTTGTTTTCCGTAAGAAGCAATTAAGCCCCATTTTTGCCCCGTTCTTTTAAAGCGAGGAATGTCTTTAGCTAAAACAACACCTGTACATAGGCCTTCTATTTCTTGCGATGGCGTAAGTTCGGCCTTGGTAAAACGATCGTTAGGGAAAATGGTGAGTCTTGCTTGCAGGTTTATGGTTTCGTTGCCCGATTTCCAGCCGTTGTATTGTATGGTGATTGAAGAATTTTCGTTGGCGTTATCGACTTTAGCAAAAGTTTTTTCAACACTTTGAAAATGCACAACAGTATCGGCAACAACACGCCCAAATCCACCAATTCCCATGGATTTCCCGGCTTTTAAAACATCTAATCCCCAGGGTGCCGGTTCGTGGTAGGAATCGAAACCGTCTTGGCCAACGTAGGGCAGCACTATGGAGTCGGTTTTTTTACCAAAGATGTCTATGGCGTTTCTCCAATCTAAATATAGACGATAACCTATTTGGGCATTTTCCCACCCAGGGCCTTCGTAACGAATATAAAAGGAATGGTCGGTGTGTTCTTTTGGTAGTTGCAGTTCGGTAACATTTTTAAAGTGCGAGCCGTTAACGTATTTTCGGTCTTGCCATTGGCCACCTTCCTTAACCGAAATTTCAGCATAGGTTTTGCTCGTAATTTTTGGGATGGCTACTTTTTCGGCAACTGTTTTGGCTTCGGAAGCGGAAAATTCATCTTCTTTTTTATCATTTTTACATGATAAAAGGCTTAATGCTATAAAGGGTAATAAGGCTATTTTTTTCACACGAATAAATTTAAGTTAAATATTTGATTTTAAGTTTTTTAAACAACACGGTAAAAAGACCTAAAAGCTTACTGTCCGTTGCTTTTATTCATGACCTTTTGTGAAGGCCTTTACCTTGGCTTTGCTAAATCCCTCAATGAGGGTTTCATCTATTTAAATTTTATCAAGAACCTATGGTTCAGTTATTTAATTATTTTGGCGGGTAATGGCTATTGTTTGCCAAATGCCCATTATGGGCTTTCATAAATAAGATAATTTAGTGTTTCATCAACTTTGATACTTTGTCTGGATATTGTTTCGTCGTTGTACCTCTTCCGCCATGACGCCATTGCGAGAACAACGGAGGAAGCAATCTCATACAACAATTTTAGGTTGACACGACATTAGTATGCTGTTCCGTTAATGGTTGTGTTTTCAAATGTTATGGGTTCGCAGTCTTCAACCGATAAAGGTGTTTCGGCCTGCTTAATGGTAACGCTTTTTAGTGTTACGTTTTTTATAACGGCTTCTTTTCTTCCTTTTATTAAAACACCGTATTTTCCACTGTTTTCTACCTGAATATTTTCTAAATATATATTTTCTATTTTAGGTATATAAGGGCCTTCTTGGTTGGCGTAAATGGCATAGTGTAGGTTTATTTTTAATGTTGCTTCCTTAACCTGGCCTACCTGAATGTTTTTAACATAAAGGTTTTCAACAAACCCGCCGCGCAAGGTATTGGTTTTTATACGAACTGCACGGTCAAGATTAGGACTATCCATTTTACAGTTTCTAGCAAAAACATTTCTTACACCTGCCGAAATTTCGCTACCGAGAACAACACCACCATGACCGTCTATCATATTGCAATTTTCAATAACAATATTTTCGCTCGCAATGTTAACACGCCTACCGTCGTTATTGCGTCCGGCCTTAATAGCAATGCAATCGTCGCCCGTATCGAAGGTACAATTGGCAATGTGCACGTTTTTGGCGTATTCGGGGTCGCAACCATCATTGTTTGGGCCGTGGCTGCTAACGGTAACGCCGTCTACCCTAACATAATTTGATTTTATCGGGTGAATTACCCAAAACGGGGCATTGGTAAAGGTTACGCCTTGAAGCAACACGTTTTCGCATTCGAAAGGCTGAAAAAAGGTAGGGCGAATGTGGTGCCCTTCACCAAAAACACGTTCGGTAACAGGCGTGTTGTTTTCGTTCATGGTGCGCAACCGGGGCAAGTTAATACTATCGTGTTGTTTTGGGGCGCCCTCGACCCAGCCGTAAGAATTCTTGCCACACCAAGGCCACCAATTGGTGTTACTGGCTTGCCCGTTAAATGTTCCGGCGCCCGTTACGGCTATATTGCTTTGTTTGTAAGCATAAATAAGTGGCGAGTAGTTCATAAGTTCCACGCCTTCATAAGACGTATGCACTACGGGCAAATAATCGTTATGGTTGGTCGAGAACAAAACCGCCGCACCTTTTTCAAGATGAAGGTTAACGTTGCTTTTTAATATTATGGGGCCGGTTAAAAAATTCCCCTCGGGTATTATTACCTTTCCTCCACCTATGCTGTTACAACTGTCAATAGCTTGTTTTATAGCCATTGTATTACTGGTTACGCCATCGGCAACGGCACCAAAATCCAGAATACTGAAAGTATTATCGGGGAATTCGAGTGTTTTTATTGAAGCCACAATACTATCGGCCTTGGCAAAAACATCAGGTACCTGGGGCTTGGTTTCGTTATTTTTGCACGAGGTTAAGGAAAGTACAAAGAATGAGAAAAACGCAATAAAATATAGTGTAGAATAGGTATTAACTTTCATAATTTTTCTGTTTTACTGTAATCGATTGTACCAAGATACGAAAGTTGCTTGTTTTCGCATAAATAAATTATAAATTAATGTACTTTTTTCTCCTGAAAGGTCTGATGTTTAAGGGTTTAAATTTCAGGCATCCAATTATCAGCCCTCTTTAATACGCTTTCACGGCTAAACTTTTCTGCCTCCTGTTTGGTTAATTTTTTAGTCCATTTTACCCGCTGTTTTGAAGCGCCTTCGCCCGACGAGTTGAATTCGGCGTAAAATGTTGTGTTTTCGGCGTGGGCTTTGTTCCAATTATGCCAGCCTTCGGGTTTTATGTGCTTATCCATAACACAATCTATAAACACAGTTTTGGCGTAATCGCGCCAGGGCCGACCCAAATAAAAACTATTTTCTTCGGCGTTTCCGGTAATTTTGCAATTTTTAAAAACCAACCCGTATTGGGTGCTTTCGTCGGTAGATGCGGCTGTTATATAACCTTTGCTTTTGCAGTAAATTTCGCAATTTTCGAAAAAGCCGGTGGACCAGCCAAAAATAAAATCGACCGTACCTTCAATATAGCAATCCTTATAGTATTGACGACTGTTTTTACCATGTAGGTACAGAGTGTCTTGATACCCTATAAAGCGACAATTGTAAAACGAAACCTTATCGCCATCGACCCTTACGGCCACGGCCTGTCCTACAGGCCCAGAACTGTTTTCGAACGTTATGTTTTTGCCCTTAAAATTATCGGCAAAAACAAAGAACGACGTAGAGCCTGTTGTGCCTATTTCTTCACCATATATATTGCGCTTTTGGGCAAAGTCGTTGTAGGTTAAAACGGTTTCAAATTTATTTTCGCCTACAAAGGTTACATTGGTTTTACTTGCGGGAAGTATCAGTTTTTCTTTATAAATCCCATTTTTTATAAAAATTTTGGTTTCGTTTTTTCTAAAATCGGGAACAGCATTAATGGCTTCCTGAACGGTTTTAAAATTTCCCGTGCCAAGAGCATCTACCACAAAATGAAACGTTTCGCCGTTAATTTCCTTTAATGGCGAAAATGATATTAGCGCATTGGCATAAACCTCGATATTGGTGTAGGTTTTGTCCAAGGTGTTTAGGTGGCTATCGTTTTGGTTGGGGTTTAGTTTGTTTTGGTTTTCCCAATTGTCCGGCATACCGTCGTTATCGGTATCTGGTCTGGCTTGTCCTTGTTTTAATTCCGGCCATCCGCCAACATCGTTTTGCGAATCGATAATGCCTTTTTTGTAGTTAGCGCTACCTTCCATGGTATTGTGGACAATTCGGGCATCTACGGCATCGCGGTTAATACTGGCTCCCGCTTCTTTTAAAACTTTTGTGTAAGCGTTGGTTGCGCTGTGGGTTTGAATGTTGTTGGATATATTAATTTCGGTTTCTAATTTTGCTGCTTGCGGGTTATCGCATTGTACGCCGCCTTCCCAGTTGTTTTTCGAAATATTATCAAATCCTTCAACATAATTCCCTTCAACAAAAAATTTCCCGTAAGGTTCCGATGGGTTTACGATTCTGCCTTGTTTCGATTTTTGTGTTGCTGGTCCCGATTTAAAATAATTATTAACCACATTGTACTTACCTTTTTCGCCACCATAAATGCTATTATAGCCCCAGTTGTAAATAACATTGTTCCTAAAATCCACGAACTCGTTTTCAGAATTTTGGGTAGTAGAAGATCCGCTAAACCTGGGGTTTCGGCTGTTGTTTGAGGCAATTAAATTATGATGAAACGATGCTTTAACCCCGCCCCATATACCTCCAAAGCCATGTTCGCCTTTATGGTGCACCGAATTGTTCAGGGCTTCGGATATAATACACCACTGCAAGGTAAAATTGGTATTATTATAAAACGAGGCATTTTCGTCGGTAGCCCAGCTAATAGAACAATGATCTATAATAACGTTTTGGGTATTGCGGCATCCAAGGGCATCGCCTTCAACGTTGTTAATATCGCCCATCCTAAAGCGTAAATACCTAATAACAACATTATTGGCTTTTATAGTTACGGGAAAGCCTTTTATGGTAATGCCTCCTCCTGGTGCGGTTTGCCCCAAGATACTTAAATCACCTTTATTAACATCTAAATTCCGTTTAAGTTCTATGGTACCGGACACCGCAAAAACAATAGTTCGGGAACCGCTTTTTGCAATGCCCTTTCGTAGGCTGCCCTCGCCGTCGTCGTTTAAATTGGTAACGGTATAAATCCCTCCACCCCTTCCGCCTGTTGTGTATTGGCCAAAACCTTCGGCTTCAGGAAAAGCCAATTGTTGGGCATTGTTTAGGGTTGTTGCAAGTAAGGTTAATGTTATCAATAAAAAATTATGCTTAAACATTTTTAAAACTTTAAAAGGTTATTTCGACTTTTAACAAAAAGAGGTATGCAAAATACATACCTCCTTATAATTTAAACGCAAGTTGCAGAAGGAAGAAATTTGATTTTTATTGCCTCCATCTTGGGTCGCCAACGGCATTGTCCAACAATGTTTGGTTTGTTATGGTAAAATTACCGGAAGCAACATTGGCAAAACCGGGATCCAAAGTTGTGTAAGACGTGGTACCATCGAAAACAACTTGGGCAGGATCGTAAAAACCAGGTGCATTAAAATAGTTGTTGTCGCTAAACGTTGGAGCGGGATCGGTTCTACTTTGATCCGAATAACCTTCGGATACAGTTTCGGCAATTAAGGTGTTTGTAACGGTTATTTTATTGGCTTGAAACCTAACGTACATTAGCCTTCTGCTGGAATTATTGGCGCAGCCATATAGTGTGCAACTATCCAATGTTACATTGCAAACATTACCGCTTTGCGTTGAGGTTCCCGCATCGTCGATTCTAAAAAAGTCGCGCCCGGGCGCACAATTGTTAAATGTACTTTTTGTAATTGACATGTTAAAGACGTCTGAATTTCTGAAATCTATAAAATCGCCGCTATTAGACATTATATTGGTTATGATACAGTTTTCAACCTCTATACTTTGCACAATGGCATCGGTAATATTCCCCGTTAAAAACGACCTGTCGTAGTCGTGTATTACACAGCCATTAATTAACAACGAATTATAATTTCCGACATCGGAATATTTTACAACGTCTAATAGTCCTCCGGCAACATCACCGGTTAAATCCAAATCGATTAGGTTAACATCTTCTGCACCTGCAACAATAGAAAAACTTACTTTCAATTGTGGTTTAAAATCAGCTCTTAAACCTTGTATTGTTATGGATTTATCCAAGGTAATATCTCCTGTTTGGGCGGTATAGTCGCCTTGCTCAAGTAGGAGTATGTCGCCGTCTTCGGCATCGGCAATCATTTGGAATAAATCGTCGTTTACGGTAACAAGCGTATTGTCGCCAACGTCTATGCCTGTTGTAAATTCGGCCGTCCCCCTAATTTTTGTATTGTTATATAGGGTTGCCGTATACTCTGTTTCCGAGGTTAATCCTGTTATTGCAGCAACTCCATTTGTTTTTTCTTCGGAAGTAATATCGTGCCTAATATTGCCTGGTTGAAGCATGAAGTGGGTTACGTTTAACCCAGCTTCCCATCGTAAAGTGGCTTGTAGAGCTTCAATATCGCCCGCTTCCGAGGCTAACATAATTTGTTCGGTTAATGTTGTAACTTCCGTAGTGGACCATTTGGAGTCTTCTATGTTACGGTTGCTAACGGCTTTAACCCTAATATAATAAACGGTTTCGCCTTCAAGCCTAACTTGCACGGGAAGTTCTTCGCTGTTAACGTTTACCGTTTCAGAAATGGCCCCGAAATTGGCGTCGTCCGCACTAAACTCGACCACATAATAATTTATATAATCTTCTTCATTCGAGTTCCAGTTTAATTCAACCGTTGTTTGGTTCCTTACCCGAGCTGTTAGATTTATTGGCGAAAATTCCCTGTTTATATCAAGTACTTCGACTAAAGGTTCGTTATAGCCACAATTTATAAATGTAAGCAACACGAACAGTAGTGCGATTATATTTTTAATATGCTTCATGATACGTATATTTTATGTTATTAAAAAACTAATAGTTATAATCGTTTACCAATTTTCCGTTGCTGCCATCGATAAAGACCTGCCATATGGGCCAAAACTGCCGGTCGTTTACGTTAACGCCCTCTTTGTAAAGCGAATTAATCATAGTATCGTCTAAAGACTCCCAGCTTTTGGAGGTGTAATCGGTACCCGGGTCGGTTGTTTCCCCTCTATTTAAACCATATATTTCCAAGGTTTCGTTGTCGTCGGCATATTTGTAATATAGTGTTGTAGGTACATCTGCATAATCGCCGGTTCTACTTTTAAGAGCATTCATTTTTGTAATAGCTTCATCGAGATTTACGTCCAATAAATTCCATCGAATTAATGCTTGTTTGCGCAACATTTCACCTGTGAACTCATACGAGTGTTCTTTTACAATGGCATCGAACATGGTTTGCTTGCTTGTTAGGGCGGCAATATAATTGTCTACCTTATCGGCTTGCGCTCCGGAAGGGAATGCACGCATTCTAATTTCCTCAAGGTATGGTGCTGCTGCGCTTGGACCTTCTAATTCGTTTGCTGTTTCTGCTGCCATTAAAAGAATTTCGGCATAGCGCATATACATAAGGTTTACGCCATCGTCGTTTGTGGAGGTTACAAAGCGGTTCATCCATTCGTAACGGTATTTGCCAAAATACCAAGTGTCCAAGCCTACCAGTTCTTGTTGAGAGATACCGTTTACGGCATTGCCCCATTGGTAGGGCACACAGGTAATATCCCTACGTTGGTCTTCCTCGTCGTAATCGTAAAAAACAGTTGGTAAAGGGCCCGCTATACCACCACGGGCTTGCCCTGTGTATTGGTCTACGCTTCTATGCCGTACGGCAAAGGAAAAAAGCACCCGGCCCCGACCATCGGCAAAGGGTATTTGCCAAAGGGATTCGCTGCCTGCCGATAAATTTTCTTCGTTATAATTTTTCCAAAGTGTTTCAAAATCGGTATCTAATTGTGCCGTGCCACTTTCTATAATGTCACGGCATTCGTCAAGTGCTATTTTGTACATGTTTTGCACGGAAAGTTCTGAGTCCGTGCTTCTTCTTAAAGCATCGGGATAACGTTGGTATCCGCTTGCAACTAACGCCAATCGTGCCCTAAGCCCTTTAACAAACGCCTTGTTTATGGTTTCAACCGTTGTGGTTGAAGCATCTTCGTTAGGCCAAGGGACAAGTGTTGCCGCTTCGGCCAAATCGGCAATGATTTGTTTGTATATAATATCCCGATTTGATTTTTCAATATAAATGGTTTCCGAAGTAATGGGTTCAAACCGAGCGGGCACGTCGCCCCATGCTTTTATTAAATCGGCATAATAAATAGCACGATAAGCAAGGGCAACACCTAACAGTTGGGCAAGATCGGCATTGGTTTCGGGATTGCCGTACGTACGTATGCCCCGAATACAAATATTGGCACGTTCGACACCCGAATACATCATGGCCCAGGCGTTGTTGGTGGAATTCATTTGCGAGTTGTTGGGCTTGGCATCATAAATGCAAAGTTCGCCTGCTGCGTTACCGGCACTTTCCGAACTGTAATTCCATTCTGTATCGGTGTTAAAGCCATAGTAAGGGATAAACCTACCGCGATAGGAATTGGTTTGCCCCATGGGTTCCAATATACCGTTAATAGCGCCTTGGGCTAAATCTACATTTGAAAATATGATAGACTCTTCAAGAGTCGATTGCGCAGGGGTTTCTAAAAAATCGCCGTCCAATTCTTGGCAAGACCAAAACAGCCCCATGGCAATTACCGAGTATGTTAATATTATTATACGTTTCATGTGTTACTGTAGTTTAGTGTTAAAAATTTAGGTTAAGTCCAAAAACCAGCGACCTGCTCCTTGGAAAAGGAGAATAGTCTACACCTGGTGTTAATGGTGTTTTACGTCTGGTTGAAACTTCGGGATCAAGCCCCGAATAATTGGTTATTATAAAAACATTATTGGCGGTAAGATAAAAGCGTAGTTTGGAAACGCCTATTCCCGACATTAATGCTTCCGGCAAAGTATAGCCTAAAGTAAGTGTATTTAACCGTAAAAACGAACCGTCCTCTACAGCCCAATCGCTAAACACATAACGCGACATATAAGGCGACCACATTGTGGTATTGGCATTAAGTGATGCAAGAGCGGTTGGGTCCGTAACTAATTGCCCAGTTGAGGGGTCTAAGTTAGTCCATCGTGTGCCATCGGCCATTATGGAACTTAAATTCCTGTATTGGCCATTTTGGTTTGAGGTAGTAAACTCCACTTTGTTTGCGTTATAAACATCGTTGCCTACGCTCCAGTTAAAGCCTGCCGATAAATCGAAACCATAGGCATTGGCGTTAAGCACCAAACCTCCCGTATATTTTGGGTTGGAATTTCCAATAATGGTGTTATCGTTTATATCCACAATTCCGTCAGGGGTTCCATCGGGACCGCTTATATCTTTTAGTTTCATCGCGCCGGGCATAACATCGCCTATTATCGCACTATTGTCTACTACCCCACTTTTTAAGGTATATGTTTGCGTTGCTGTATCGAAATCGAAATCGGATACTTCATAGCGGCCGTCGCTTTTAAATCCGTACATAATACCTACGGGCTGGCCAACATTAACCAAAAAATCGTTCCCTATTTGTGTTGAAGCCCAACCTGTGGCAACGCCAAAATCGTCCATAACGCCAAGTGAGTTTATACGGGTTTTGTTAAACCCTATGTTGAACGAAACACTTAGTCCATAATCTTTGTGACTAAGGGCTATGGCATTTAACGATGCCTCGACCCCTGTGTTTTGTACTTCGCCCATATTACGGTATTGACTGGTGTAACCAGAACCGGGAACAGGGAAGTTTATTAATAAATCCTGTGTAACATTTTTATAGGTTTCAAGTGAACCACTTAATCGACCTTTAAACAAATCGAAATCCAGCCCCAAGTTTTGGGTTACCGTAGTTTCCCATTTTAAATCGGGATTGGCCAAAGTACTTGAAGCCGACCAATAGTTTGAAATTCCGTTAAGGTACGTTGTGGTGTTCGATTCGAAACTTTGCACCGTTTGGCCCGAGGGGATATTATTATTTCCGGCCTGGCCGTAACTAAGCCTAATTTTTAAAGTGTTTATCCAATCGGCATTCTCTAAAAATTTTTCCTCGGAAATTTTCCAAGCAAATGCAGCCGAGGGGAAATAGCCCCATTGGTTGTCGCCCAAAAATTTGCTCGAACCATCTGCCCTGAAAGTTGCGGTTAATAGGTATCGGTTTTTAAAATCGTAATTTAAACGTCCGAAAAACGACAGGAGTTTATCGTCAGGACTATAAAAATCGTTAACGGATAGTGGCGTGCCTTGCGAGGTTAATTTTCGAGCGGTATCGAAATCGAATTGTTTTGGATAGCCTTGAATTTCGCTTGTTACTTCGTTGTTATGCGTTACAATCATTTCTTCACCTACAAGAAGTTTAAGTTTGTGGTCGTCGCCCAAAACATCTCCAAAATCGTAATCGAGTGTATTGGCATTTCTAAAACGTTCTCTTTTTTCGTCACTTGAAACAATAGAAGGGAGCCCCTGTAAGTTTGCAGCAGGGCGATTGCTGGCATAATAGGTCGAACGACCGTAAAATCGGTAATCCAAATCGTTTCGGTTATCGAGTCCCAAATCGGTTTTAAATTTAAGATTGTCGGTTATTTTCCATGAAAAACTACCAAGCATATTGTAATTTTTCCGACGTTGAAGACGTTGATTGTCATCTACGGCAACAAAAGGATTAACCAAATAACTGGAAAGCGCCTCGTCGGTATCGGTCGTGGTTAATCCCGGCAGGGGAATAGGCGAATAACCAACACTGTGCCGCAAACGCGCATCGGCTGCCGAAACTTCGTTTTGCTCGTTTGCGCCACCGCCGTTTATTTCGGTATCGGAATACCGGAAAGTAAACGACAAATCTATGTTGTCACTGGCTTTGCTTTTTAACGATAAGGATAGATTATCCCTTACAAAGTCCGAACCTACCATTATGGTTTTTTCGTCGTAATGGGCATAGTTGAAATTGAAGTTTATTTTTTCCGAACCGCCTCTAACGGCCAAGTCGCGGCTTTGCACTTCCCCCATTCGTCCATAAATTTGTTTTTGCCAATTATTGCCTTTCATGCCAATGTATTGGTCGTAATCCTGCCACGATCCAAAATATTTTTCATAGGACTCTAAATCGTCTTCATCTCGAAGCAAGGCGTATTCATATTGCCACTTAACATAATCGTCAGGCGACAATACATCTATGGTCTCGGCAATTTTTTTAGCACCGTAAAACATATTGAAATTAGCCGATATTTTACCATCCTTACCACTTTTTGTGGTGATAATAACCACACCGTTGGCGCCCCTAGAACCGTAAATAGCGGTTGAGGAGGCATCCTTTAAAATTGTAATATTTTCAATATCCGATGGCGACACATCGCTCATGCTGCCAACAGGAAAACCATCGACAATAATTAGGGGCGAGCTGTCTTGGGTTAACGAACCGCCACCACGAACACGAATATTAACCTCGGCATCGGGCGACCCTTCGGCAGACGTTATCTGCACCCCTGCCATTCGCCCGGTTAAAGCTTCGGCAACGCTCGATATAGGGCGTTCTTTTAAGTCGTCGCCACCAATGGAAACAACAGAACCCGTTAAATCGGATTTTTTAGCGGTACCATAGCCAATAACCACGACTTCGTCCAAGGATTCTAAATTAGGCATTAGCGTAATGTTAATTTGCTGTTTTGTTGTAACTTTTACTTCCTGGGTTAAAAACCCAACATATGAAAACACCAACGTAGCATTGGAAGAAACATCGTTTAAGGTAAAGTTGCCATCGAAATCGGTAGATGTTCCACTGGCAGTTCCTTTTACAAGTACCGAAACACCCGGTAAAGGCCCACCGATGTCGCCGTCGGTTACGGTTCCTGTTACGGTTTTGTTTTGGGCTTGAACGGCTTGAAAAAAGCAAAACATCGCAAAGAAAAGAATACTTAAAAATTGTTTTGCTTTCATGGGTTTTAAACAAATCCCACGAGGCTTGATAAATAACAAATTCGTCATAAATAATTAGTTAACTGGTTTTATAATTAATTTAGCTGTACTGTTTGCGTGATAAAATATTGACTATAGAAAAATAGTTTTGGAATGGTTTTATGTTACAGTTTAGTTGTTTTTCGATTGATATTTTTTTAGGAAGAAATTAATCAACCAATATAAATTGTAATCGATTACCCAAATGTAACAAATTATTTTTAAATTGCAAATGGATTAGTTTTTTTAACAATTAAGCGTAATGACAAAATATATCAATCTTAAACTTGTTTTTTCTTTCATTTTATGTTGGGCTTCTTTGGTAGCGGTTTTCGCTTCTAATTATAAAGAAGAATGTTTAGTCGATAATTACACCGTAATAGTGGCCCAAGACGGCAGTGGCGATTTTACAACGATTCAAGAAGCCATTTACTCAGCAAAATCGTTTCCGTACCAACGTGTTGAAATTTACGTAAAAAACGGTGTGTATAACGAAAAAGTACATATATTTTCGTGGAATACCCATGTATCCTTAATAGGCGAAAGCAAAGAGGCTACCATAATTAGTTTTAATGATTATTTTAAAAAAATCGACTTGGGTAGGAACAGCACCTTTTTCACCTCGACGGTTTTGGTCGAGGGCAACGATTTTATAGCCAAAAACCTAACCATACAAAATGCCTCGGGACCTGTTGGGCAAGCCATTGCACTATCGGTAAATGCCGATAGGTGCTATTTTGAAAATTGTAATTTCCTGGGCTTTCAGGATACACTTTATACCGCTGGAGAAGGGTTTAAACAGTACTTTAAAAATTGTTTTATTGAAGGAACAACCGATTTTATTTTTGGCGAAGCCACCGTTTTGTTCGAAAACTGTGTAATTAACAGCAAATCAAACTCGTACATTACCGCAGCATCCACGCCAATGGGGCAGCCCTACGGCTATGTTTTTAAAAATTGCGAAATAACTGCCGATAAAAATGTAACTTATACGTATTTGGGCAGGCCGTGGCGCCGTTACGCTAAAACCGTATTTATAAATTGCAGTATGGGCAGCCATATAAAGCCCGAAGGCTGGCACAATTGGAACAAACCCGAAGCCGAAAACCTTTCATTTTATGCCGAATACAATTGTAACGGCAAAGGCTATAAACCCGAAAAGCGGGTAACGTGGTCGCATCAGCTAAAAAAAACAGAGGCAAAAAAATACACAAAAGCCAATATTTTGAATTCGCATACCGATACTTCAAAAAACAAATGGTACTCAACGTTTTAAAACAATAAAAATGGAATATTTAAAAAAAACAATTCTTACTTTGGTGCTGTTTTCGAGTGTATATGCTACCGCCCAGAAAACCACCATTTATTTAATTGGCGACTCTACCATGGCTAACAAAACCAACCCCGAAACCAATCCGGAACATGGTTGGGGGCAAGTACTGCAACAGTATTTTAAAAGCAATGTTGTAATTGACAACAGAGCGGTTAATGGCCGAAGCAGCCGAAGCTTTATAACCGAAGGCCGCTGGGATTCCATTTTAAAAACATTAAAAAAAGGCGATTATGTGTTTATTCAATTTGGGCATAACGACCAAAAAGAAAAGTCTCCCGACCGATATACCAACCCGCATACCACTTACCGCCATAACCTTATAAAATATATTGGGGAAACCCGTAAAAAAGGGGCCGTACCAGTATTATTTTCGTCAATTGTAAGGCGTAATTTTAACGAACACGGCACACTTATCGACACCCATGGCGAATACCCGCTGGAAACCCGTTTGGTGGCCTTGGAATATAACGTGCCGTTTATCGATTTACAATACTTAACCGAACGCTTAGAAGAATCGTATGGCGTGGAAGGTTCTAAAAGGCTACATCTCCATTTTGAGCCTGGCGAAAATCTGTACTACAAGGATGGCAAACACGACAATACGCACTTGTCTAAATTAGGGGCTAATGAAGTGGCCAAGCTGGCTATTGAAGCATTAACGATAGAAATCCCTGAATTCGACAATTTCATTAAACAGTAAGAACCATAGGCAATAAAAACAAAGGTTCCAGGTACAAGACCCAGAACCTAAGCTTAATTCTCCCTAAGAACTAATTAATAGCGGTGTAAATATATAACGAATTGGTTTAGTATAAAATAAGTAGTTATACGTAATTTTTGGATAACAACAAAAACACAAGGGGAGGGGGAATTTATCCCGATTTATAAATTCTCCAATGTTTATTTTCCTTATATTATTACCAGCACTGTTATAAGCCCGTGAAAGCTATCGTTAAAAATATTACAATGTCCTTTTCCCTTTTGTTTGCTTAACAGATCTAATTTTTAAGCGTTAAATCAATGTTTAAAACTAATTACAGGGTTATTGCCGAAGAATAAGCTAATAACATTTTTATAATGTTCAATTGTGTTTTTAAATCCAGTTTTGCGGTTTCTTCCTGGGTTTTTGTCAGGTCTAAGGCAATTAAAATTTCCGATTCTAAAGGTGTTTCAATTTTTTTTGCTTTAATATAATTCTTCAACGTTTCGGAAAATTGAGAGTTTGTTGTCTCAAAATCTTCAATTTTAATATCGTTTTTGAAATATCTTATTAAATGAAGGTTTGCGTAAGTTTCGGCAAGAGCATTAAAAATTATGGTTTCATTCTCGTTAAAATTATAGGTTTTGGATAAATCGCCAAAATCTGGTTTCCCTATAATTTGGTTTAATGAATTTAAACTATATTCCTTGAAAAATTGGTTTATAACAGCATTGTGATTTCCGGCTTCATCTTTTATTTCATCCATTCTATTCTTAATAATTTTTAGAGTTTTGTAGAAATCAGGAAACTGTTTCTTATAGAATGTATTGCTGCTTCTTAATCCTTTTATATCACTGTATACAAACGACTTATATCCAAATTCAACAGTGGTATCTGTTTTTGTTTTTTCTGTGTATGCAGGTGCTGTAGCCTTATTAATAACATAAAGCGTTAACATATTGCTAACCAAATGGTTGTTGTAGGCATTGGATAGCGTGACATTGTTTATTTCCCCTTTTTCTTTGGAAATTATTGTTTTGGTGTAATATAATTCTTCGGGAATAGTTTTGTACTCGATGGTGGTAGATTCGTTTTTATTGCGTTTTTCTTCTATCAGGTCTGTTACTTTTTTTAAAGCATTTTTATTGTCTTCAAAATCGCGTAATTTTTGTATCGTTTGAACTGCACCATCGTAATTTTTATCAAAAAACTGACTTAAAGATATGTTTTCAAGCGTAGCAGCATATAGTTTTTTCTGCTTTTTGTCATTAGAATCTATTTGAAGTAAAAGGGCTTCTTATTTAGGTATATTATTGTTTAAATCTATTGGGTTATTAGTGTTAATGCTATTTGTTATGGCTTCAACCACGGCATTATATTCATTTAGCATCGATTCGTTTTCCTACCATTTATTTATCTTGTAGAAATAATACGAATTGGATTTTATCGTGTGTCGAAATAAAGAAAGTCCAAGCTAGGTGGCCTTTGCGA
>JBKEDS010000032.1:0-107330 GCA_047975545.1 Flavobacteriaceae bacterium
AGGAGCGCCATTTGGAGCATTTGAACAAACGCTGGATCGGGGGCTTTGTAAATTGGATGGAACGCATGGTAAAACACCATCGTATAGCCATTTACTGTACCGCATTGGTGCTTTTGGTGACCAGTATTATTGGTATTTACCAAATAAAAATTTCGGGAAGCCTAATCGAGGACATGCCCAAAAACACCGAATTTTTTAGGGATATTCGTTTTTTTGAAGAAGAATTTAACGGTATTATGCCTTTGGAAATTATGATAGACACCAAGCGCAAAAAAGGCGTTATGAAATTGGCCACCCTAAAGCGCATGGATGAGTTAGAAGAACTTATAAACGAAATACCCGAACTATCGAAACCCATATCCATTGTAAATCTTATTAAATACTCCAAACAAGCGTATTACAACGGCAATACCAAGTATTACCAACTGCCCACCTCGCAGGAAAGCAGCTTTATTTTATCGTATGCCAAAAATTCTACTTCGAACAACAATTTACTAAACAGTTACGTAGACAGTACCGGCCAATACGCCCGTATTACAACCTTTATGAAGGATATTGGCACCGATAAAATGGCCCGTATCGAGGAGCAGCTCCAAACCAAAATAAACAAGCTTTTCCCGCCTGACAAGTATACCGTTACCATGACGGGCAAAGCCATTGTGTTTCAAAAAGGCACAACGTATTTGGTGAAAAACTTGGTTATTTCGTTATCGTTGGCCATTTTGTTAATAGCCGCCTTTATGGCTTATATGTTCCGGTCGGCCCGGATGATTGTTATTTCGTTAATACCCAATATTATCCCGCTGCTTATTACGGCCGGGCTAATGGGCTATTTGGGCGTACCCATAAAGCCATCGACCATATTGGTATTTAGTATTGCTTTTGGTATTTCGGTAGACGATACCATTCACTTCCTTGCAAAATACCGCCAAGAGTTGCAAGCCAATCATTGGAAAATAAAACCCTCGGTTTACGGTGCGCTTCGCGAAACGGGCGTAAGTATGTTTTATACTTCAATCGTGCTGTTTTTTGGCTTTTCGGTGTTTACCATTTCCAGCTTTGGCGGCACGGTAGCTTTGGGGGCTTTGGTATCGGCAACGCTACTATTCGCCATGCTTTCCAACTTGTTATTGCTGCCCTCATTATTATTGTCGTTGGAACGCAGTATTGCCAACAAGGAAGTGCTTCGGGAACCCGCCATAAACATTATTCCTGAGGAGGATGGGGAGGAAGAGGAATAGAGTCTTCGGTATGTTTTAATGTTTTGTGCCAGTTTTACATCAAAATAAGCTTTATTTTTTTCAAAATATTTTGATGAGAAATTGATGTAAGTACAAAAAAAGCCCCAAGCAAAGAGCAAGGGGCTTCTTCTACTTAAAAACAGAAATTATTTTACTAAATATTTATTTAACAAAGGTGTTAAGCTTTCGGGGCTCCACAACTGGGGCGTATTCCTTGCAACTATATTGCCTTGTTTGTCGATTAATAAATAATGGGGTATTCCTGCGATATTGAATTTTTCACATAAATAATTCCATTCGTCTTCGGATACTTTGTAATGTTCGCCTTTTATATTGGGAATCATATTTTTGTATGCCGTTTCAGGTGAAGTAGGATTTGAAATGTACACAAATACAATGTCCTTGCCCTTAAGTTCCTCTTTTAGCAATTTCATCCTTTTAATACCGCTAAGGCAGGGGCCGCACCAAGTAGCCCAAAAATCGACAAAAACAACTTTGCCTTTGTATTTTGAAATTATTTCGTCAAATATTTTGTTGGCTTCGATTTTCGGGGTTTCGTTGTACGTAAAATTGGTTTTGGTTTTGTTGGCTTCTATGGTAGCTTTTAGCTTGTTGTTTTCTATGTTTATAATTTGTGCTATTTCGGGATTTTCAATTAGCTTTTTGCCTTCTTCTATTTGCATATTTGTTAAGGGGACGTAATTTTGAGTTACATTTTCCAATACTCCTTGCAGGACCATAATGTCTGTGGTAAGGTTGTGGCCCAAATGTTTCCGGATTTTTTTTGTGGCTTGCTCTAATTGCTTGGTTTTCTTGTAAGTGGAAATCTCATTATTGTATTTGTTGTATATTGCTGCTATTTTGTTGCTATTTTCGCTGTTAAAATTTTCAATTCGCTTTTTTTCTTCTTCGGACAGAAGGTTTTGTTGGTTGGTAAAAACTTCTTTTTCTTCGTTGGTAATGGTAGCATCGTTGAGATTATACTTGGCGATAAATTTGTCTAAAGATTCTAAACTTACCAAGCTATTTTTAGGGAATACAATTTTTCGTTCTTCTTCTGTTAGTTTTTTATATATTATGTTAATTTTTGCATAGAGGCTATTTAAAACATTGCTATACTGTTTGTTATAGCTTTCTTTCCGTTCCATGATTTCTTTGTTTTCTGACAGAAAGGTGTTAAGCTTGTCCAACAAGTTCTTTTCTTCTGTTGTTGGTATAATACCGCATGCTTTTAGTATGGCTTCCAACTCATTATCATTAACTTGCAAACTTGCCGAAATACCTTCTCTTAAAAAACCCAAAAACCTTAATCGGTTGATTACCGAACCATATGAGCTCGTGTTTAAGGCTTTTTTATTGTTTAAAATATCGGGGGTTAAAAAGGTTATGTAATTTTTATCCATTAACTTGGACAAATTACTATCTCTTGCATACATATCGTAGCTTAATATTCTTTGGTAACATCGGTAGTTTGCTTCTATGGTTAATAATTCTATGGTTTTTTTACTTATATATTGCGCTTTAGAAATTTTGTTTAACTGCGTTAATTCGGTATCTCGTATTTTAAGGCATTCTTCTTTATAGTCTTGGGGTGTTAGGGCTTTAATGTTCTCGCTTAAATCGTTGTATTTATAAATAGTACTTAGCAAACTGGGCATGCAATAGTGGTAGTCTGTATTTAGTTGTGCTAAATCGCCGCTAAAAAATGATTTTTCAGGGGTAATTAATTGCCAAGTTTGTTTGTTGGGTTCAACGTATATCGCCCCCCTAAAATGCGGTAGTTGTACATATGCCGTTTGCAAAAAGTAACAAGGAAAGCTTACCGAAAAACTACCATCGTTATTAATAGTTATTAAATAGGAGTCTTGTTTTCCAGTAAAAATGTTATTAACATAAATTCGCCCGGTTTTAGGATAGTTTTTATTGGCTTTGTATAAGCCACCGTTTTTACCGTTATAACCTATTTGCAGATAGTTTTCGTCCCAGTTTTTAAAATAGAACATCCAATAATCGGTGTTGTTTTTTACAACAAAGCGGTATTGCAAGGGGCTACCTTCGTTAAAGTAAACAATATCCTCGATAGTGTATGGTTTTCCTTTAAATACAATAACATCGTCGTTTAAATTAAACTCTAAGTTGTTTGTTTCATCAGTTGTAAACCATTCTTTTTTTAGTGTGTTTGGTACATCCTGTATCGATACTTTTTTACCACCTACGGGATTTTCGTTTTTTATTAGTGTAATAGGAAGGTTGTTGCCCAAATTATACTTTAATCTGTTATTGTCCAGTATTTCAAACTTACCTTTTATGGTCTTGTTTGCCATGCTTTTGGCTTCAAACTCGTAGGTGTTGTCGTTAACTTTTGTAATGCTTTGGTATATGTAAGCTTGATAAGAATGCTCGATAAAGTTGTTGTTTATTAGCGTGCCAAATGTTTGTTGGGTATTAGGCTCGGTATGCCATTCACCATTAATACTACCTGGTAAATTTACGGTTTGGGCAAAGGTTAAATTAATAAAAAGTAAGAAAACATTAAAAGGAATACTTGTTTTTGTTAGGAAGTGATAGTTCATTTTTTTAAAATTTACTTTTGTTAATTATCTTCTTGCAAGTTATGGCTGGACAAGTGTAAATATGGTAGATTTTTTTGTCAAAAACAGAGGGTAAATTCGTATTAATGTTACGCACGATAAATCTTAATAGATAGCTATTCATTTTTAACATCAAAAAACACCATTAAAGCCAAGTAGCTTTTTTATCTTTACATTTCAAATTAAATTCCGATTCAAAACATGAAACCCTATACCGTTTCCGAACTCTTGTCGCAAGACTTAAAACTAACCGAAGTAAACATAAAAGGTTGGGTGCGTACCTTTCGCGCCAACCGCTTTATTGCCTTAAACGATGGGTCCACCTTAAGCAATATTCAATGCGTGGTCGATTTTGAGAAGTTTGACGATGCCCTGCTAAAAAAAATAAATACGGGCGCCGCCATTCAGGTTATTGGCGAATTGGTAGAAAGCCAAGGCAAGGGGCAATCTGTGGAAATCCAGGTAAAAGAATTAAAAGTTTTGGGCGAATGCGACCCCGAAACTTATCCCATTCAACCCAAAAAACACTCGTTCGAGTTTTTAAGGGAAAACGCCCACCTACGTACCCGTACCAATACCTTTAGTGCCGTTATGCGGTTGCGTTCGGCACTGTCGTTCGCCATTCATAAGTATTTTAACGACAACGGTTTTTATTACGTGCATACGCCCATTATTACGGGTAGCGATGCCGAAGGCGCCGGTGAAATGTTCCGGGTTACCAGCATGGACACGCAAAACCCGCCAAGATTGGAAAACGGCAATATTGATTATTCCAAGGATTTTTTTGGAAAAGAAACCAACCTAACCGTTTCGGGGCAATTAGAAGGCGAAACCTACGCCATGTCATTGGGCAAAATATACACTTTTGGCCCCACCTTTAGGGCCGAAAACTCAAACACATCACGACATTTGGCCGAATTTTGGATGATAGAGCCCGAAGTGGCCTTTATGGACTTGGCCGGCAATATGGACTTGGCCGAAGATTTTATGAAATCGGTTATTAATTACGTTCTGGAACATAACACCGAAGATTTAGCGTTTTTGGACAACCGCCTTCAGGACGAGGACAAACAAAAACCACAAGCCGAACGCAACGATATGACCTTAATTGAAAAGCTGAAATTTGTTACCGAAAACCATTTTAAACGGGTAAGCTACACCGAGGCCATCGATATTTTGAGGGATAGTAAACCCAATAAAAAGAAAAAATTTAAATATATTATTAACCAATGGGGAGCCGATTTGCAAAGCGAACACGAACGCTATTTGGTCGAACAACATTTTAAAAGCCCCGTAATCCTGTTCGATTATCCGGCCAACATAAAAGCCTTTTATATGCGCCTAAACGACGATGGCAAAACCGTTCGTGCCATGGATATCCTGTTTCCCGGTATTGGCGAAATCGTGGGCGGTGCACAACGCGAAGAACGTTTGGATGTTTTAAAGTCAAAAATGGCCGCCATAAACATACCCGAGGACGACCTTTGGTGGTATTTGGATTTGCGTAAGTACGGTACGGCCGTACATTCCGGATTTGGCCTTGGTTTCGAGCGCTTGGTGATGTTCGTTACCGGAATGGGCAATATTCGCGATGTAATACCTTTCCCAAGAACGCCACAGAATGCAGAATTTTAGTAAAAATACTCTAAACAATTAAGTCTCAACTTAACCCAAAATAATAATTAAAAAAGGCATAACAAATGAAAACATTAAAACTAAACATTATTGGTATTTTATTCTTTTTTGGATGCATTCAATCTTTTGCTCAAAATGAAGGGGTAATAACAACCACCGAAGCAGAGGAAATAGAAATAGAATCTATCGAAATTTACGATGTAGAAGCACCCGCCAGTACAAATGTAAATATATATAACGAAAAGAAATCTGCCGAGATTATTACCGGAGAAATCGATAATACGCTATTGGTTTTTAAAGGAGAAAACACAGACAAGTACGGGCTAAAAAATAAAAATAATACAATATTGGTTAATCCTATATTTAACTCAATTGATACTTATCAATCTAATAAAAATAGAATAGTCGCTTCTTTCAATTGGGGCGAAACAGGAGTAATGGATGATAAAGGAAACATTATTATACCTTTTGAATATAATTATATAAACAAAATTAATGATATATACAGCGAGAAAGGACGATAAAACCTTCATGTTTGATCTTATGGGTAATAAAATAATCGATAAAGCCTACGAATCAATAGATGTTTATACTTCGAATAACTTTATAAGAGTAAAAAACAATGGTGTTTATGGTATTTTAGATATGGAAGGAAACGAAATTTTTCCTATAGAATATGACGGTATATATTACAAAAGCTATACAAAAAACTTTAATTTAAAAAAAAACGGAAAAACACTTATTAAAGATATTAATGCTAAAAGTTTATTTGGAAGCGAATACACCGATATTATTGAAATAGACAACTCTATTTTTATAGTAGAGAAAAAAGGAAAGTATGGATTGTTAGATGGGCATAATACAGAACTAACCCCTTTTATTTTTGATGCAATTCAAAATAGTTTTGACGATGGATTAATAATTGGAGTACAAAATGGAAAAACCGGAATTTTTAATCCTATTACCGATACTTTTATTGTTAAACCTGCTTTTACTGAGATTATAAGATTAAAATCTAATGTGTATCTATTAACTAAGGATTCCTCCAAAGAAATACTATATACTTTATCCAATAAACGAATTAATGTGTCACAATATGACGAAATAAATAAAAATTCGTATTACGATGGATTAACTGTAAAAACAAATAATTTGGAAGGTGTAATAAATATTGATACGGGAGATCTTATCGTGCCTACAAAATATAAAATTGTAGATAAAAACGAACATTACATAGCGGGTTATTCACCTACTATTTCTAACGCATTCGATTTGTACAATGTAAAAGGTAATCTTATTATGGCAAATGCAAGTTCAATTCAATACATTAAAGATAACTACTATAAAATAACTGCAAATGGAAAAGTTGGGATTTATAGCGACAATTCTTTAAAATTGCCAATTGATTTTGATTTAATAAAATTTTATAAAAACTTAAATGCCATCATAGTTGAACAAGAAGGAAAATATGGACTATTTAGTTTTAACTCAAATAAATTTTTAATTCCTTTAAATAAAAGCAGTATAGACATAAATGAAGAAAGTAATGAAATCACACATAAAGGGAAAAAATATTACATTTCATTAAATAAGCTATTTGAAGTAAATTAAAAAAGTATATGCTCAAACAATATTTACAACTAAAACTATCGCAAAAGCTCTCGCCGCAACAAATCCAGTTAATGAAACTGATACAGTTGCCCACGCAAGCCTTTGAGCAACGCATAAAACAGGAATTAGAGGAAAACCCGGCCTTGGAAGGCGGAAAGGACGATTACGACGATAACTTCGATGCCGAATTCGACAACTCCAACGACGACGATTTTAACGATAGCGAAAGCATCGGTAACGACGATATTAATGTAGACGAGTATTTAAGCGACGACGAAATACCCGATTACCGCACCCAAGCCAACAATTACAGTAGCGACGACGAGGAAAAAACAATGCCCTACGCCGCCGGTACAAGTTTTACCCAGCATTTGCTTAGCCAGTTAAATACGTATAGCTTAGATGAAGAAGCATACGAAATTGCCGAGTTCCTCGTGGGCAGTATAGACGAAAGCGGTTATATACGCCGCTCGTTAACCGATATTATGGACGATTTGGCCTTTACGCAAAACGTATACACTACCGAAGAAAAAATCGAGAGCGTTTTAAAAATAGTGCAACAACTGGACCCTTCGGGCGTAGGCGCTAGAAATTTGCAGGAGTGTTTAAGTATTCAGTTACACCGAAAAGCAAAAACACCCGATACCGAACTGGCCATAAATATTATAGACCAAGCGTTTGAGCAATTTACCAAAAAGCATTATAAAAAACTGCTTCAAAAATTCGATGTTAGCGAAATTCAATTAAAGGATGCCATTCATGAAATAGAACACCTTAACCCAAAGCCCGGCGGTTCGTATTCGGGCAACAACAGGATTGTAGAGCACGTCGTGCCGGACTTTGCCATTAAAATTGTAGACGGCGAACTGGAACTAACCCTTAACGGCCGCAATGCCCCCGAATTGCACGTGTCCCGTGAATATAACGACATGATGAAGGGCTACAAGGATTCCAAGGAAAAATCGAAAGCCCAAAAAGATGCCGTAGCCTTTATAAAGCAAAAGTTGGATGCCGCCAAATGGTTTATCGAAGCCATAAAACAACGCCAGCAAACGCTTTTTGTTACCATGAGCGCCATTATGCACTACCAGAGCGAATACTTTTTAACGGGCGACGAGCGCAACCTAAAACCCATGATATTAAAGGATATTGCCGACGAAATATCCATGGACGTATCCACTGTTTCAAGGGTTGCCAACAGTAAGTATGTCGACACGCCCTACGGCACGAAATTAATTAAGGATTTCTTTTCGGAAGCCATGAAAAACGACCAAGGTGAAGATGTTTCAACAAGGGAAATAAAAAAAATCTTGGAAACCGTTATAGAAGAAGAGGACAAACGAAAACCCCTAACCGACGAGCATTTGGCTTCTATTTTAAAGGATAAGGGCTACCCCATTGCACGGCGCACCGTAGCTAAATACCGGGAACAAATGGACTTGCCCGTAGCCCGCTTACGCAAAAAAATATAATGGACAAACTGTTAAGGGGTATCTCGTTTATTTTTCATCCGTTGCTGATGCCCATTATTGGCACGCTGTTTTATTTTTGGAAATCGCCCCGCTATTTCCCCAGCCAAATGGTTTATGCCAAGTTGGTGTCGCTTTCCATTCTTACCTTAATTTTGCCGATTCTTATCTGTTTTCTTTTAAAAACCTTGGGCAAAATAAAATCGGGTAATTTAGAAACCACTACCGAGCGCATATTGCCGCTTGGTATTTATTGTATTGTTGTTTTTATAATTATCGAGCGAGTTGTTACGCCATCGCAAATTCCCGCCCTTTATTACTTTTTTCTTGGTATTTTAATTTCCAACCTTATTTGCCTTGTGTTGGCTCTGTTTAAATTTAAAGCCAGTATCCACATGATTGCCGTTTCGGGGCTTTTTATGTTTTTTGTCGTGTTGGGGTTTCATTTTGGTATTAACTTAAACAATACGCTTGCCTTTACGAGTATTGTAATAGGAACTGTTGCAACATCCCGACTACATGTTAAGGCGCACACCTTCAGGGAAATAATTGTAGGCTTTTTTGTAGGGCTGTTGCCGCAGGTTTTATTGGCGTATTATTGGGTGTGAAAATTGTCCCGACACCCTTGTACAGGCTTTTTTAAAGGGGGCCTTTTAGGAGCCTTCACCCTCCCTTTTTTTTATTGAATAAAACAAACCCCGAAAAAGGCACAAAAACGGGTTTTTAGTTTCGGTTATTATGAAAGCGCAAAAGATTTTCTTACTTACAAGATTTGTAATACAGGCACTGGAGCGATTATATTTCCATATCAAACCAGATTACGGTAGATGCCACTTGTTACGAAAGCGAGGGGCGTTACCCACAAACCAGAAGTTCTTGTGGGAGGCCGTAAACCGGCTCTATGGCCAAGTTGTTCAATATATCTAAAAAAGCGTTGGGATTTTGAGTAAAATCCCAACGCTTTCTTTTATGAAAAATCTATTAAAATTGATACTACAAAAACTCTGCCTTTAAAAACTCACGGTTCATTCGGGCAATGTTTTCCAACGAAATGCCTTTAGGGCATTCTACCTCGCATGCTCCGGTATTGGTGCAATTTCCAAAACCTTCCAAATCCATTTGCGCCACCATATTTTTAACACGGTCGGCAGCCTCTACTTGGCCTTGCGGCAACAGGGCAAACTGACTTACCTTGGCACCCACGAACAACATAGCCGACGAGTTTTTACAAGTGGCCACGCAAGCCCCGCAACCAATACAAGTAGCGGCATCCATAGCCTCATCGGCAGCATGCTTGGAAATGGGAATGCTATTGGCGTCCTGGGTATTACCCGAGGTGTTTACCGATATATAACCGCCCGCCTGCTGTATGCGCTCAAAGGCGGTTCTATCGACAACCAAATCCTTAATTACAGGGAAGGCAGCTGCTCGCCAAGGCTCAATGGTAATGGTATCGCCATCCTTAAACATGCGCATATGTAGTTGGCAGGTTGTAATGCCCCTGTCCGGGCCGTGCGCTTCGCCATTAATGTAAAGCGAGCACATACCGCAAATACCCTCGCGGCAATCGTGGTCGAAAGCTACGGGTTCTTCGCCTTTATCTACCAATTGTTCGTTTAGCACGTCCATCATTTCCAAAAACGACATGTGTTCCGAAATATCGGTAACTTTATAATCGACCATCTGACCCTTTGTTTTCGAGTCTTTTTGTCGCCAGATTTTAAGTGTTAGATTCATATCTTTTAGTTGTTGGTTGTTGGCCGTTGGTTGTTAGTTTTTTTAAGGTTGTAAAATTGTACCTTAAACTATCAACTACAAACCAGCAACTATTTATAACTACGTTGTTTCAATTCTATATCTAAAAATTCCAATTCCTCTTTGTGCATTACCGAATCTGCGGGTTCGCCCTTGTATTCCCAAACCGATACATAGGCATAATCCTTGTCGTTACGCTTAGCCTCGCCTTTTTGTTCGCCTTCAAGTTCTACGGATTCTTCTCTAAAATGCCCGCCGCAGGATTCGTTTCGGTTAAGGGCGTCCATGGCAAACAGCTCGCCCAGTTCAAGAAAATCGGCAACACGCCCTGCTTTTTCCAGTTCGGGGTTCATTTCGTTGGCGTTTCCAGGAACTTTTACGTCTTTCCAAAACGCTTCCCGTAAGGCTTTAATTTCAACCAAGGCTTCTTTTAGGTCTTTTTCGTTGCGGGACATACCGCATTTATCCCACATGATTTTTCCAAGTTTTTTGTGGAAATAATCAACGGAGTGTTTTCCTTTATTGTTAATAAAGAAGTCGATTCTGTCTTTAACCGCTTTTTCGGCATCGTCGAATTCTTTGGTGTTGGTTGGTATTTTTCCCGTTCTAATGTCGTGCGACAAATAATCGCCAATGGTATACGGCAACACAAAATAACCATCGGCCAAACCTTGCATTAAGGCCGAGGCCCCAAGGCGGTTGGCACCATGGTCGGAAAAATTGGCTTCACCTATACAGTACAGGCCATCGACCGTGGTCATTAAGTTATAATCTACCCAAACGCCTCCCATAGTGTAGTGGGTTGCAGGATAAATCATCATCGGGGTTTTGTATGGGTTTTCGTCTACGATTTTTTCGTACATCTGGAATAGGTTTCCGTACTTGGCCTCGACGATTTTTTCACCCATTTCCTTTATTTTTTCTTTTGAGGGATTGGTAATATTATGGATTTTGGCTTGCTCTTTTCCATAGCGTTCAATAGCCGAAGCAAAATCCAAGTAAACCGCTTCGCCCGTGGCGTTAACGCCAAATCCGGCATCGCAACGTTCTTTGGCCGCACGCG
The DNA here is from genome assembly GCA_047975545.1 of Flavobacteriaceae bacterium. Lineage (GTDB taxonomy): Bacteria > Bacteroidota > Bacteroidia > Flavobacteriales > Flavobacteriaceae > JBKEDS01. The sequence continues at coordinate 11,366 of JBKEDS010000032.1, forward strand.
ACGCCACATCACGGGGCACCAAGTTGCCAAAGGCTGGGTAACGACGCTCTAAGTAGTAATCGCGCTGGTCTTCGGTTAATTCTGTAGGTTTCTTTTTACCTTCACGAATAGCCTTGGCATCTTCCAAGGTTTTGGGTACCCAAATACGGCCATCGTTACGCAAGGACTCCGACATTAGGGTTAGTTTAGACTGGTAATCGCCCGAACGGGGAATACAAGTCGGATGGATTTGCGTAAAACAAGGATTAGCAAAATAGGCCCCTTTTTTATGAACCTTCCAAGCCGCCGTGGCATTGGAGCCCATAGCGTTTGTTGAAAGGAAATATACATTGCCGTAACCGCCGGAAGCAATAACCACGGCATGTGCCGAATGACGCTCGATTTCGCCCGTAATTAAGTTTCGGGCTATAATGCCCCTTGCTTTGCCGTTGACAATAACAACATCCAACATTTCGTGGCGGTTGTACATATCAATTTTACCACGGGCAATTTGCCTGTTCATGGCCGAATAACAGCCCAATAACAACTGCTGCCCGGTTTGGCCCTTGGCGTAAAAGGTTCGGGATACCAAAACCCCACCAAAGGAGCGGTTATCCAACAACCCGCCATAATCGCGGGCAAAAGGCACGCCTTGCGCCACACATTGGTCTATAATATTAGCAGACACCTCGGCCAAACGGTACACGTTGGCTTCGCGGGAACGGTAATCGCCCCCTTTAACGGTGTCGTAAAATAATCGGTAGGTCGAGTCGCCATCGCCTTGATAATTTTTGGCGGCGTTAATACCTCCTTGCGCCGCAATAGAGTGTGCACGACGGGGCGAGTCTTGGTAAGCAAATGCTTTTACGTTGTAACCCAATTCGGCCAATGTAGCAGCAGCCGAACCGCCTGCCAATCCGGTACCCACAACAATAACATCGATGTGGCGCTTATTGGCGGGGTTTACAAGGTTGATTTTATCTTTATATGTTGTCCATTTATCTTTAATTGGACCCTTTGGTACTTTTGAGTTTAAAGCCATTTTGCTAAGATTAATGGTTAAAATAGTGGTATAAAGCTATGAAAATAAATAGAAGCGGAATTAAAACGGCATACCCTTGGGCAATGTTTTTAAACACTTTCTTTTTCCAAGCCGTAGACCCCAACGATTGAAATGCTGAGGTTGCACCGTGCAATAAGTGTAATGCCAAGAAAATAAAAGCCAGCACATAAAAGCCAACACGTAACGGACTGGCAAATTTGTGTTGCAGTTCGCCAAAATAGCGAGTTGGGTCTTCGGGCAATACCTGAATGTATTTGTGGTTTATTTCGGGAATCCAAAAATCGACAAAGTGCAGCACCAAAAAGGCTAAAATTACAACGCCGCTAAAAATCATGTTCCGGCTCATCCAAGACGAGTTGGCAGCGCCGTTGTTTTTAACATAAGGCACGCCTTTTGCTTTTTTATTTCTGATTTCAAGCACAAAGCCCATAACAAAATGGAATATAACGCCCGCCATTAAAATAGGCTGCATTACAAACTGGATTAACCAATTAACCCCCATAAAGTGCGAGGCCGCATTAAAGGCATTTTCGCTAAAAACGGAAAGTAAATTGATGGAAACGTGCATTAATAAGAATAACATCAGGAAGATGGCCGACAGCCCCATGGCTACTTTTCTTCCAATTGAAGATTTTAGAAATCCGCTCATTATTTAAAGTTTATGTATGTAACTACAAATGTAAGCAGGGCTATGCTTTTTAACAACTGACAATAATCATATTTTTACTATTTAAATTAATTATAAATTAAATACAAGGGCTTTAATTATAAGGTTATCCTTCTGTTTTAACATAATTATATCATTCAGGTTTCGTCTAAGCCTTTAAAATTAATTAGCTTTGTTGAATCTTTATTTTCAAACTAAATATCCTTCCCATGAAATATGCTAAAATAGACAACCGACTTTTTATTAAAAACCGAAAAAACTTTGCCAAGGAAATGAAACCCAACAGCTTGGCGGTTTTTAATTCCAACGACATTTACCCCATTAGTGCCGATAGCACCATGCCGTTCCAGCAACACCGCGATATTTTTTATTTAAGCGGCGTGGACCAAGAGGAAAGCATTTTGGTACTATTTCCCGATTGCCCCAAGGAAAAACATCGTGAAATTTTATTTTTAAGGGAAACCAATGCGCATATTGCCGTTTGGGAAGGCGAAAAACTAACCAAGGAAGCCGCTTTTGAAACCAGTGGCATAAAAACCGTGTATTGGCTTCAGGACATGGAAAAAATAATGTTCGAGCTTATGACGCAGTGCGACACCGTGTACATAAATACCAACGAGCATTACCGCGCCAGTATGGAAACCGAAACCCGCGAGGACCGTTTTACCAAATGGCTAAAGGCCAAATACCCAGCACACTCGGTAGCCAAGAGCAACCCCATTTTGCAGCGGTTGCGCTCGGTAAAGGACCCCATTGAAATAGCCCTGATACAACAGGCCTGTAACATTACCGAAAAAGGTTTCCGCAGGCTTTTAAATTTTGTAAAACCCGGTGTTTGGGAATACGAGGTAGAAGCCGAATTGATGCACGAATTTTTGCGAAACCGCTCCAAGGGCTTTGCCTATACGCCCATTATAGCCTCGGGCAACAACGCCAACGTATTGCATTATATTGAAAACAATAAACCCTGCCAAGCGGGCGATTTATTACTACTGGATACCGCCGCCGAATATGCCAATTATTCCAGCGACCTAACCCGTACCATACCCGTTTCCGGCCAATACACCAAACGCCAAAAAGACGTTTACAACGCCGTAAACCGTGTTAAAAACGAAGCGACAAAAATGCTTACGCCCGGTACGCTTTGGGCCGATTACCATGTTGAGGTAGGCAAAATAATGACCTCGGAACTTCTTGGTCTTGGACTGCTTGATAAAGCCGACATACAAAACGAAAACCCCGAATGGCCGGCCTACAAAAAATATTTTATGCACGGCACATCGCACCACATGGGGCTGGATACCCACGATTACGGTATTTTAACCGAACCCATGCAGGCCAATATGGTATTTACGGTCGAGCCCGGTATTTACATTCCCGACGAAGGTTTTGGTATTCGTATTGAGGACGATGTGGTGGTACAGGAAAAAGGCGAACCCTTTAACCTAATGAAAAATATACCCATTGAAGCTGACGAGATTGAGGCTATTATGAACTCGTAAACGAAAAAGGGCTTATACCATTTTTTGGTGGCTGAGCTTGTCGAAGCCACCGAAACCCAACAAAAAGAGGCTGTCTGAAAAGATTGTCATTCTGAACAAAGTGAAGAATCTCAAAATAATAAATCGCTTATTTTCAATGCAATGAGATTTTTAGACTCCGCTCGAAATGACAAAAAAAGCACTTTTCAGACAGCCTCTTAAATTTTGCTAAACAATTTACAGCGTGACTAATTCAAATAAATAATGGTTTAGCTTACTTAGGGTTGGTATTTTGTCGTTGGTGTTTATTAATAGTGAAATATTGTTTTTACTGCCACCATAGGAAATCATCCTGATTTTAACGTCCTGCAATATTTTAAACAAATGGTGCGTGTCGTTATGGTCGGCAATAGAATGCCCTACCAAGCACACAATGCTTTGGTTTTTATCTACTTCTATAGTGGCAATTTTTTCTAATTCCGTTAAAATATTATCCAAGTTTTTATCGTCGTCTATGGTAAGCGATACGGCTACTTCCGAAGTGGTAATCATATCGATTGCCGTTTTGTTTTGTTCAAAAATTTCAAAAACCTTCTTTAAAAATCCATAAGCGTTAAGCATGCGTGCCGATTTTATTTTAATGGCCGTAATACCATCCTTTGCGGCAATGGCCTTAACACCGCTTTCGGTATGCTGCCCATCGATTAGCGTGCCGTAGGCATTGGGGTTCATGGTGTTTTTTAGGCGTACCGGAATGCCGTCTTCCCTAACGGGCAAAATGGTTTGGGGGTGTAAAATCTTGGCGCCAAAATAGGCCAGCTCGGCCGCTTCTTCGAACGATAAATTGGAAATAGGCTTGGTATTATCCACATACCTTGGGTCGTTGTTGTGCATGCCGTCAATATCGGTCCAAATTTGTACCTCATCGGCCGTAATGGCTGCTCCCACGATGGTTGCGGTATAATCGCTCCCGCCGCGTTGCAGGTTGGATATCTTGCCGTTGTCGTCCAAGCAAATAAAGCCTTGCGTAATGTATATTTGCACGTTTTCGGCGGCATTTAAAACCTCGTTTAAACGGGTTTTAATATAGTCCATGTCCGGCTCTTTTTCGGCGTTTATTTTCATAAACTCCAATGCGGGCAATAAGGTTGAGCTTACACCTTCTTGTTTAAGAAAGCTGTTAACCATATAGGTCGATATTAATTCGCCCTGCGCCAATATTAAGTTTTCCAAGTTTAGGGAGAATGGCCTTTCGGTTAGTTCTTCTAACAATTCAAAAATACGGCCAACATAAGCCTGAACGTTTTTGTTTAGGGCTTGGTTGCTAAGCAAATCGTTAATGGTAGCTGCGTATTTGGTGCGCAACGCTTTTATTTTTACGGTGGCTTCGCTTGGTTTTTCGTCCGCTATATCCTTGGCAATAGCCACTAAACTGTTAGTAGTGCCCGACATGGCCGATAGCACAACTACTTTCTTTTTACCATCGTTAATAATAGTTTTAACGTTATTGATGTTCTCAACCGAACCTACGGAGGTGCCCCCAAATTTTAATACTTTCATCTGTAATGCCATAATTTTACGGCGAAATTAGCATGCCTTTTGTTAATAAAAATATTTTTGAAAAAAAATGTTTATTTTTGCACATATTGTTAAATAATTAACATGAAACCCTCGTGGAGGGATTTAGAATAGCCAAGAGAATTGCCTCAACAAAAGAACATGAATAAAAGGGTAGGTCATAGGATTTTGGTTATTTTGCCATGTATTGTTAAAAAGCTAAATCAATTTTAACTTAAATTTATTCGTGTGAAAACCGTGTCAAATTGCGTTGAGGATATTTTAATAACACAACCTTACTTGGAAGAAGCCCTTTCGCGAAATATTATAAACTTTAGCGCTTTGGCTATCGAGCTTACCGACCCCATAAGCAAAATGCTAAAAAAGGACGTTAAGCCCGGTGCCGTTATGATGGCCTTGCGGCGCTACAACCCGCCAACCACCTTGACCAATTCGGTAAAAATGAAAAAGGTCATGCAAAATTTGGGCGATATAACGGTGCGCTCGAACCTAACCGATATTACGGTTAAAAATTCGGATACCTTGATTGACAACCATGCCAAAATCCTGGACCGCATTAACCAAGAATCGAAATTGTTTTATACCTTTACCCGGGGCATACATGAGAGTAATATAATAATTTCCAGTAGTTTAAAGGAATTTGTTTTAAGCAGCCTTAAAAACGAATCGTTTTTGGAAGTACAGGACGGCCTATCGGCCATAAGCGTAAACCTACCGCAGGACAACTCGAAAATAGCGGGGCTTTATTACCACTTTTTTAAACGCTTGGCCTGGGAGGGCATTGTGCTTTACGAGGTTATTTCGACCACCAATGAGTTTACCATTTTGGTAGAAGACGAATTTGTGGACAAGGCTTTTTCGGCCATTAAAAAAGTAAAAACAACTTAAGCCATGACAATAGCATATAAAGGCATTTCCGTTTCGTATTCCGATGCGGGAACAGGTGCCCCACTAATTTTACTTCACGGTTTTTTAGAAAACAAAACCATGTGGCAACCTTTTATCCCTACTTTATCAAAAACACATCGTGTGGTTTGTGTCGATTTATTGGGGCATGGCAACACCGAATGCTTGGGCTACATACACACTATGGAAGCCATGGCCGAAGCTGTTAAGGCCGTAATAACCCGTTTAAAAATAGAAAAAGCCACTTTTGTAGGGCATTCCATGGGCGGTTACGTGGCACTCGCTTTCGCGGAAAAAAACCCGGAAATGGTTAGTAGCTTATGCTTAATGAACTCGACATGCCTACCCGATACCGAAGAAAAAAAGATAAATAGGGACAGGGCTATTGAAGCCGTAAAACAAAACCACAAAACCTTTATACGGCTTTCCATAAACAATTTATTTATGCCCGAAAACAGAAGCCTTTTTACCCAGGACATAGAGCAAGTTATTGCCGAGGCCATGAAAATTCCGCTTCAAGGCATTGTTGCTGCTTTGGAAGGCATGAAAATACGGCAAGACCGGTTGCATGTTTTTAAAAATTCATCCTTTAACAAAACGATGATAATAGGAAAAAACGACCCTGTTTTAAATTACGAATCGTTAATAGAACAAGCCGAAACCGCCCAAGCCCCGTACACCCTTTTTAACGATGGCCACATGAGCCATATTGAAAACAAACAAGCGCTTTTGGAGTTAATATCGATTTTGCCATAAGCATCCTAAACTTTAGAAGATAGACCGTTTCACTGTATAGATTATAGAAAATAGCCCCCTGAAAGACAGATGTTTTTTTTTTTTTTTTGACATACATAGCCTTTCTTTTTTTAAGGATTTATCTTTTTGTTAGAAAAGCGCCCTTCTCAATAAGGAAAAACACATAGCATATCGAAAAAAAAAGCAAAATACATATTATCAATTCTAATCAATTAATGAGGTCTTTGGGCAAACTTTCGAATAGTTATGTGTTTTTGCCTTAAAATTACCCATTAAATTTGCTCTTTTAAATTTTACTTTCTCGCCGAAATTATATTAAACCGAATTCTGCGATACTCAGCGTTTCTACGGGATACTTTTTTTGGATATTTTAAAACAGAAATAGTATAATGACTACCTTTCGGGTAAAAAACTATTAGTTTTATAGGGAAAACCCTCACTTTTATCGAATATTCCTTTAACAAACAAAGACTTGCGAAATTTTGCGTTAATTTTAAAACCTCTCTTTCAGATTAATAGCAAAAATGAAAAGATTAAACTGCAAGTTGTTTGGCCACGATTACCTGGTTTCAAGGCATGTTACCAATCATGTTAAGGAATACACCTGCGTAAATTGCAAAAAACAGCTTACCACAAACGACAAAGGGCAACAGGTAGAGCTTACGCCCAAATTTAAAGAAATAAACGACGTGCTGCACCGCATTTACCAACACCGCTTGGAAAAAAAAACGATTAAAAGTAACGTTTCTAAATTATACTCCGTTTAGCTGTCAACATTTTTCCAACCCTGTGCCTTTATAGGTATTTTTGTGTTAGCTCTTGTTACTAAGTGCATGCCTTCTTTTTCTTCTTTTATATAACCAATTATGGTTAGGTTGGGGTTGCCTTTAATTTTTGGGTAATCGTGTTGCGAAACGGTAAGCAACAATTCGTAATCCTCGCCGCCGTTAAGGGCTACCGTGGTACTATCGATATTGAACTCCTCGCAGGTGGCAATAACTTGGGGATCCAGGGGTATTTTGTCCTCGTACAAATCGCAGCCTACATGGCTTTGCTTGCATAGGTGCATAATTTCAGACGATAAGCCATCGCTAATATCAATCATGGCCGTTGGTGTTAGTTCCAAATCGCGGAAAAGTTTTATAACGTCCAGTCTTGCTTCGGGCTTTAATTGGCGTTCGATAATATAGGAATATGGCTCAAGGTCGGGCTGGTTGTTGGGGTTTACTTTATAAACTTCTTTTTCGCGTTCTAAAATTTGAAGCCCCATATAGGCAGCGCCCAAATCGCCCGTAACCACGAGCAAATCGTTAGGTTTGGCGCCGTTGCGGTAAACTTCGTTTTCAACTTCGCCAATAGCCGTAACCGAAATAATAAGGCCTTTGTTGGACGATGCGGTATCGCCACCAACTACATCTATATTGTATATGCGGGCAGCGGATTCAATACCGGCATACAGTGCTTCCAAAGCTTCTAAAGGAAATCGGCTGGATACGGCAATGGACACCGTTATTTGGGTAGCCGTGGCGTTCATGGCGTATACATCGGATAAATTTACCATAACCGCTTTATAGCCCAAATGTTTTAGCGGCATGTAACTTAGGTCGAAATGCACGCCTTCGACCAACAAATCGGTGGTTACCACTATTTTTTTGTTAAATTGCAGCACGGCGGCATCGTCGCCAATGCCTTTTACGGTGGATTTTTGTTGTATTTTGAAATTTTGGGTCAGGTGGTCAATCAACCCAAATTCGCCCAATTGGCTTAATGGGGTGCGTTGCTGGTTTTTATCTTCTATCATACTGCAAAGGTAAGAAGCCTTTTTGTAAATTTTACACCTAAACCTCCGTTAGTCAAATAATACCTAAAATAATCTGATTTTTGTCATCAAATAAAAAAAACTATCCTACTATTTGCTAATATCATGTTAGGTTATGTGGTAATGCGTGACTTATATTGTATATTTGCCACCTATTTAGACAAAATCTATTTAAACCATTATGATAAAAGTTTCTGAAACAGCTAAGAAAAAAGTGGTCGAGCTTATGAAGGACGATGGCTTTAACCCCGCTACCGATTACATTCGTGTTGGGGTAAAAAGCGGTGGTTGTTCCGGGCTGTCGTACGATTTAAAGTTTGATAAAAACAATAACGAAGGCGATAAGGTTTTCGAGGATAACGATGTTAGGATTATAGTCGATAAAAAAAGCTTTTTGTACTTGGTAGGCACAACCCTGGAATATTCCGGGGGGCTAAACGGCACGGGCTTCGTTTTTAACAACCCCAATGCCAACCGCACTTGTGGCTGTGGCGAGAGCTTTTCGTTGTAAAGTAGTCCTCCAAGCCCTCTAAAATAAGGGCTTTAAAAAACATAAAACAAACTAAAAAATCCTATTTTCCCTTAATAGGAATTTCCCTTTCGGGGGAATAGGGGGTAAACATGAGCAAATATACCGAAGACGATTTAAGAGAAGAACTAAAAACCAAAGAGTACGAGTATGGTTTTTATACCGATATTGAGTCCGAAACCTTTCCCGTTGGTTTAAACGAAGCCATAATCCGGGCCATTTCAACGAAAAAAGAAGAACCCCAATGGATGACCGAGTGGCGCCTGGAAGCCTTTCGCGCCTGGCAGCAAATGGCCGAACCCGAATGGGCCAACGTGCATTACGAAAAACCCGATTTTCAAGCTATTTCCTACTATTCGGCACCCAATAAAAAACCCAAGTACAACAGCATAGACGAGGTAGACCCCGAACTGTTGGACACTTTTAACAAACTGGGCATTTCGTTGGACGAACAAAAAAAACTGGCCGGTGTAGCCATGGACGTGGTGGTCGATTCGGTTTCGGTTGCCACCACCTTTAAAAAAACCTTGGCCGAAAAGGGCATTATATTCTGCTCCATGTCCGAAGCCCTGCGCGAGCATCCCGATTTGGTAAAACAATACATCGGTACCGTAGTACCGCAAAAGGATAATTTTTATGCCGCCCTTAACAGTGCCGTATTTAGCGACGGCAGTTTTTGCTACATACCAAAAGGCGTAAAATGCCCAATGGAACTCTCGACCTATTTTCGTATAAACCAAGCCGGAACGGGGCAGTTCGAGCGCACTTTGGTTATTGCCGACCAGGGTAGCTACGTTAGTTACTTAGAAGGCTGTACCGCCCCAAGCCGCGACGAAAACCAATTGCACGCCGCCGTGGTGGAGCTTATTGCCTTGGACAATGCCGAAATAAAATACAGTACCGTACAAAACTGGTTTCCCGGTAATGCCGAAGGCAAAGGCGGGGTTTACAATTTTGTAACCAAACGGGGGCTTTGCGAAAAAAATGCCAAAATATCGTGGACACAGGTAGAAACGGGCAGTGCCGTAACTTGGAAATACCCCTCGTGCGTATTAAAAGGCGATAACTCGGTAGGCGAATTTTATTCCATTGCCGTTACCAACAATTTCCAACAGGCCGACACCGGAACCAAAATGTTGCATTTGGGCAAAAACACCAAATCCACCATTATTTCCAAGGGTATTTCGGCGGGCAAATCGCAAAATAGCTACCGGGGCTTGGTAAAAATAAGCCCCAATGCCGATAACGCCCGTAACTTTTCGCAATGCGATAGTTTGCTAATGGGCAACGCCTGCGGGGCGCATACCTTCCCCTATATCGAGGCCAAAAACAAAACCGCTAAAATAGAACACGAAGCTACTACCAGCAAAATTGGCGAGGACCAAATTTTTTACTGCAACCAACGGGGCATCGACACCGAAAAAGCCATTGCCCTAATCGTTAACGGTTTTAGTAAAGATGTGCTAAACAAACTACCCATGGAATTTGCCGTAGAAGCCCAAAAGCTATTGGAAATAAGTTTGGAAGGCTCGGTAGGATAGCATAAAAACGATTCAACTTCAAACAAACTAAAACTAAAAACCGATGAAAAAAGCCATTATTTTAATCCTAACCGTATGTTTAACGGTTGTATCCTGCAAAAATGAAAACAAAACCAACGGAACGGACACAACAACGGCACAGGATTCCGTAACCAATAACGATGGTACAGGAATACTAAAAGGCAGTTTTGTACTGTACGATGGCGCCGCTGTTTTTCAAACCGAAAATGAAATTTACGGCGTGCTGTTAACCGATAAGGCCTACGAACTAAACAAACAGGCCGAACAATACAAAGCCCTGCCAACCGATATGGTCCATGCCGAAGTAAAAGGAACAATATCCACCCAAAGCCACGAAAAAATCCATTGGCCCAAAAAGTTGGAAATTACCGAAATATTACACGTTTCGCCCGAAAAAAACTAAACCATAAAAACCAAGATACTTCGCTCCGTTTAGCTTGACGTTGTCATTTCGAGCGGAGTCGAGAAATCTCTTTTTAAAACACCATTTTATCAACCAGAATAAAATCAAGAATGCTAAAAATTGAAAATTTACACGCCAGCGTAGAAGACAAAGCCATATTACGGGGCATTAATTTAGAAATAAAACCGGGCGAGGTACACGCCATAATGGGGCCAAATGGCTCGGGAAAAAGCACCCTGTCGTCGGTAATTGCCGGAAAGGAAGACTACGAGGTTACCGAAGGCAACATCATATTTAACGGCGAGGATATAGACGAATTGGCTCCCGAGGAACGTGCCCACAAAGGCATTTTCCTATCGTTTCAATACCCGGTGGAAATCCCCGGTGTTTCGGTTACCAACTTTATGAAAACCGCCATTAACGAAACCCGCAAGGCACAAGGCTTGGACGAAATGCCCGCCAAGGACATGCTAAAACTTATACGCGAAAAGGCCGAACTCTTGGAAATAGACCGCAAGTTCCTGTCCCGTTCGCTTAACGAAGGCTTTTCCGGAGGCGAAAAAAAACGTAACGAAATTTTCCAAATGGCCATGTTGGAACCCCAATTGGCCATACTGGACGAAACCGATTCCGGACTCGACATCGACGCCCTGCGCATCGTGGCCAACGGTGTTAACAAACTAAAAAGCAAGGATAATGCCGTTTTGGTTATTACCCACTATCAACGCTTGTTGGACTATATCGTACCCGATTTTGTACACGTACTCTACAACGGGCGCATTGTAAAATCCGGCGGCAAGGAACTGGCTTTGGAGTTAGAAGAAAAAGGATACGATTGGATTAAAGGGGAATAATTAAACCATTTCATTTCTTATTTAAAAGCCTGAAACCACCCGTTCACCCGAAACCCGAAAACCCGCCAACCCAAAAAACAAATGGATTTAAAAGAAAAACTAATATCGTCATTCCTCGCATTCGAAAACCATATCGATACCGATACCTACGTGCATAACCTGCGCAACAATGCCATAAAGGTTTTCGAGGAAAAAGGCTTCCCCACAAAAAAGGACGAAGCCTGGAAATACACCTCGCTAAACGCCCTTTTAAAGCACGATTACAGCGTATTTCCCAAGCAGGAAAACGCCTTGGAATATAAGGACATAAAAAACTATTTTATCCACGATATAGACTCGTACAAAATCGTGTTTATCGACGGCAAGTATTCCTCGCACCTCTCGCAAACCACGCACGAGGGCATGGATATATGCCTAATGTCCTCGGCCCTAACCAAGCCGAAGTACCGCTTGGTTATCGAAAACCATTTTAACAAAGCCGCCAATACCGACAGCCTAATTGCCCTAAACACGGCATTTGCCCACGAAGGCGCTTTTATAAACATACCCAAGGGCAAAATCGTGCAAAAGCCAATCCAAATCCTGCATTTTTCAACAGGAAACGAATCGGCCATCATGCTACAGCCCCGAAACTTAGTGGTAGTGGGCGAAAACTCGCATGTACAAATTATAGAACGCCACCAAAGCCTAACGGGCAATCCCGTGCTAACCAACAGCGTTACCGAAATATTTGCCAGCAAACGTGCCATTGTGGACTATTACAAAATACAAAACGACAACACCAACGCCTCGCTTATCGACAAAACCTTTATCAAACAAAAACAAGAAAGCCACGTTTCGGTACATACCTTTAGCTTTGGCGGTAACCTAACACGCAACAACCTTAACTTTTACCAGCACGGCGAGCGCATAGACTCCACCCTAAAAGGCGTAACCATTATAGGCAACAAACAACATGTGGACCATAGTACCCTTGTACACCACATTGCCCCCAATTGCGAAAGCCACCAAGATTACAAAGGTATTTTCGACCAAAACGCCACGGGCGTGTTCAACGGCAAGGTAGTAGTCGAAAAAGAAGCCCAAAAAACCAACGCCTTCCAAGCCAATAACAACATTTTGGTAAGCGATAAGGCTACGATAAACACCAAGCCCCAGTTGGAAATATTTGCCGACGACGTAAAATGCTCGCATGGCTGTACCATAGGCCAGTTGGACGAAAGCGCCATGTTTTACATGCGCTCCCGCGGCATACCCGAAAAAGAAGCCCGCGCCCTGCTAATGTACGCCTTTAGCAACAACGTGCTAAGCTCGGTAAAAATACCCGAGGTAAAACAGCGCATAACCAAAATAATAGCCAATAAACTGGGCGTAAACATTGGGTTCGACCTATAAACTAACGCTAAGCAGAGATTGCTTCACTTTACTTCGATTTCGCTCAGTACAGGCGTTCGCAATGACGTCGTTGCGAGAAGGAGGCACGACGAACGAAGCAATCTCTCTCATGCCAAAATTTAAATATAATTTTATTTTGAAGCCATTTCCCGCTATCCGCTATATCTTTTTTTCGTGCCTCAAAAAAGGATGCCGCTGCTATCGGGGCTAAACACACTTGCTATGTTCAATGTAAGCACCACACGAAACGATTTTCCCATACTGTCCCGCACCGTAAACGGCAAGCCTTTGGTGTACTTGGACAATGCCGCAACTTCGCAAACCCCAAACCAGGTTATCAATACCATTGTCGATTATTACGCCAATTACAACGCCAATATACATCGCGGCGTACATACGCTAAGCCAGGAAGCTACCAACAAGTACGAACAGGCAAGGCAAAAAGTACAAGCCCATTTTAACGCCAAGCACGCCCACGAAATTATATTTACCTCCGGCACCACGCACGGCATAAACCTGGTGGCCAACGGATTTTCTTCAATATTAAAAAAAGGCGACAATATTATAGTTTCCGCCATGGAACACCACAGCAATATTGTACCCTGGCAAATGCTTTGCGAGCGCACGGGCGCAAACCTGCAAGTAATACCCATGAACCAAGAGGGCGAACTTATACTAACCGAATACGAAAAACTACTAAACGGCAATACAAAATTGGTGTTTGTAGCCCACGTATCCAATGCTTTGGGTACCATTAACCCCATAGAATATATTATAAACAAAGCCCACGGGGTAGGTGCGGCCGTTTTGGTCGATGGCGCCCAAGCCACACCCCACATAAAACCCGACGTACAAGCCCTTGATGCCGATTTTTACGTGGCTTCGGCGCACAAAATGTGCGGCCCCACGGGGCAGGGCATGCTCTACGGAAAAGAAAAATGGCTCAACGCCCTACCGCCCTACCAAGGCGGAGGCGAAATGATTGCCGAAGTAACCTTTAAAAAAACCACATACGCCGCCCTACCCCATAAGTTCGAGGCCGGTACCCCCAACATTTGCGGTGGTATAGCCTTTGGTGCTGCCCTGGATTACATGAACACCATAGGCTTTGATACCATAGCCGCTTACGAACACGACTTATTGGAATATGCCACCGAGCAGCTATTACAAATTGAAGGCTTGAAAATTTATGGCACTTCCAAGCACAAAACAGCCGTTATTTCGTTTAACTTAAAAGGTATTCACCCTTACGACGTTGGCACTATTTTAGATAAACTGGGCATTGCCGTACGTACCGGCCACCATTGCGCCCAACCCATTATGGATTTTTACAGTATTCCCGGTACGGTTCGGGCTTCGTTTGCTTTTTACAACACCAAGGAAGAAATTGATGTTTTGGTACAAGGCGTTAAAAAAGCCCAGATGATGTTGATGTAAGCTCATCCAAACATGGATAGAAAGTCTGGGGCAATTCGCGCGTATTTTACCTTAATAACATTAGTGCATTAATGCAAACAAAAAAGACCCACAAAGGTTTAAACCTTTGTGGGTCTTTTTTGTTTTTCAATAATTCTAATTGTTTATTTCCAACCACCACCGAGGGCTTCGTAAATATTTACAACACTTAACAATTGGTTAAGCTTGTTGTCAATAACGTTAAGCTCGGCATTAAGTGCGCTTTGTCTTGCGGTTAATAAATCCAGATAACTGGCGTAACCGTTGTTCAATAAATATTCCGAATTGGTTTCGGCTTGGCGCAGGGCTTCGACTTCTTTTTGTCGGTACTCGAACTTTTCGGTTTCGGCATTATAATCATAAAGGGCGTTGGACACCTCGTTACCTGCCGTTAGCAAGGCTTTTTTAAAGTTAATTAAGGCTTGTTCCTGTTGGGCTACGGCTACTTCTTTTTGTGTCCTGAGCCTTCTTTGGTTTAAAATAGGCTGGGTTAGGCCGCCAACGATATTAGCAAAAAGCGAATTGGCATTAAACAGTTCATCCAACTCCAAACTCTGTAAGCCTCCCGAAGCCGATATGGTTAACGACGGGTAAAAACTACTATTGGCCACATTGGTCATTTCAAAAGCATTAATCAAGCCGTACTCACTGGCAACCACATCGGGGCGGTTGCGCAATAGGGTTGCGGGAACGCCCAATTTTATATCGGAATTTAAATTTTGATTGGTTAAAGTGCCGCGTTCTATTACAACAGCGGTTCTGCCCAATAATAAATTTAAGGCATTCTCGGTTTTAAAAATGGCGGTTTCTAAATCTACTTTCAAAGCCTTGGCACTGTTATACTGCGCCACGTTTTGGTCCACCGCTACTTGGGTTACTTGGCCTGCTTCCTTTAAAGCTATAATGGTTTCTACACTACTTTTTCTGGCTTCAATGGTTTCGTTGGTAACTTCAAGTTGCGAATCCAAGGCCAATAGCTGGTAATACGTAGAGGCAATAACCGATACCAATTGCGTTTTTACCGCTTGGTGGGCAGCTACGCTTTGTAGGTAGCTTGCTTCGCCCGCACGTTTGTTGCTGCGTATTTTGCCCCAAATATCGGCTTCCCACGATAGGCTTCCGGAAAGCTCGAACTGGTCGATGTGGTCGGCACCCAAAGCACTTAGCATAGCGCCTTGTTGGCCGTTTTCGGAAATATACGAACGGGTTGCCGAGGCGTTCCCTGTAAGCGTAGGTAGGTAGCCCGCTTTACCTTGTTTCATATAAGCCTCGGCAGCAGCCATTTGTTGCAGGGCTATACGGATATCGAGGTTGTTTTCAAGGCCTTCTTCAATATATTGCCTTAAATACGTGTCGGTAAACATATCGCGCCACGACACATCGGCCATCGATAGGCTGTCGGTGGGCAAGTTATTGGTTCTGTACAGGCTTTCGGTTTCCGCAAATTCAGGTCTTGTATAGTCCTTTGCCACAAAACAGCCTTGCAAGGTAATGGCCATAAGGGCTATTGCCAGGGATTTATTTAAAATAGATTGCTTTATAATCGATGTCATAATTAATTGTCTTTATGTTGTTCTATAACGGCTGGTTTGCCCGATACTTTTTCCTGTAACCATTGGAATAATATAAACAGGATGGGAATAACAAACACCCCGAGAAGGGTTCCTATTAACATGCCTCCGGCAGCACCCGTACCAATGGAGTTGTTGCCCTCGGCCCCTACGCCTTTTGCCAACACCAAGGGCATTAAGCCGAGGATAAAGGCAAACGATGTCATTAAAATAGGGCGTAAACGGGCTTTTGCGCCATCGATAGCAGCATCGACCAAACTTTCGCCATGTTTGCGGCGTTGCAGGGCAAACTCTACGATTAATATGGCGTTTTTGGCCAACAAGCCAATAAGCATTACCAAAGCAATTTGGAAATAAATATTGTTTTCCAAGCCCAGTATTTTACTCGAAAAATACGCCCCGAATACCCCGAGCGGTAACGATAATAATACGGCAAAGGGCAGTAAATAACTTTCGTACTGTGCCGACAGCAAGAAATATACAAATACAATAACAAGTAAAAATATAACTGCCGTTTGGTTTCCTGAACTTACCTCTTCACGGGTTAACCCAGAATAGGCTACTTCGTAATTGCTTGGTAGGTTTTTTACCTCTTCGTTAACTACCGCAATGGCATCACCAGTACTAAATCCGGGGTTTGAAGCACCACTTACCTTGGTTGAGTTGTATAGGTTGAAACGTGTTACCGATTGTGGCCCGTACACCCGTTTTAAACTGGCAAACTGGGTAATAGGCGCCATTTCGCCACTACTTGTTTTTACATATAATTTATTCAAGTCTTCCGCATTTGCGCGATCTTCTGGCTTAGCTTGGATATAAACACGGTATTGTTTTCCAAATCGGGCAAAATCGGCGGCATATATACTACCGATATAGCCTTGCAGAGTTGCAAAAATACTACTAACAGATACGCCGTAACGTTTTGCCAAAGGCACATTTATTTCCAATTCGTATTGTGGGTATTTTGTGTTGAAAGACGTTTGCCCGTACTGAATGGCAGGGTGTTTCATTAAACTACCGATAAATTCTTGGGTGGTTTTATCCAAATCTTCAAAATTGCCTCCCGACTTATCTAATAAATTCACCTCAAATCCACCGGACATACCAAAACCGGGAATACTCGGTGGCGAAAAGAATATGGCATTGGCATCTGGGATAGTGGCTGCCAGACCAAATAATTTTCCTACGATAGCATTGGCAGATTCGTCGTCGGCCTCGCGTTCGCTCCAATTTTTCAACTTAACAAATCCCAGTGCGTAGTTACTACCCGAGCCACTTAATAAACTATAACCATTAACAACGGTTACGCCCCTTACCCCAGGAATATGGCTCGCTTTTTGCGAAATTTCTTGAGTTACGGCATTGGTGCGGTCTATGGAGGCACCCGCCGGTAGCTCAACGTTCATAAACACGATACCCCTATCTTCGGTAGGCACGAAGCCTGTTGGCATTGTACTGGAAGCCCACCAAATACCTACTCCGGCAAGGATTAAAAGAACAGCCGATACCCATTTGTTTTTATATAAAAACCGTAACGATTTGCCATAACGTTGTGTTGTAGCATTAAACCCGGCATTAAAGCGGTCGTAAAAACGTTGCAAAAAGCTTTTCTTTTCTTTTTCGTGTTCGTCGTGGCCTTTTAACAATAAGGCGCATAAAGCGGGACTAAGGGTCAAGGCATTTACTGCCGAAATTAAAATGGCCACAATTAAGGTAATACCGAACTGTTCGTAAAATACGCCCGAAGGCCCTTGAATAAAGGTTACCGGAACAAATACCGCTGCCATTACCAAGGTAATGGATATAATGGCTCCTGATATTTCGTGCATGGCATCCAAGGTTGCCGTTTTGGCGTTATTGGCACCTTGGTCTATCTTGGCGTGTACCGCCTCTACAACCACAATGGCATCGTCTACCACAATACCAATGGCCAATACCAATGCAAACAGGGTTAATAGGTTTATCGAATAGCCAAATAAATTTAAAAAGAAGAAGGTACCAACAATGGCCACCGGAACTGCAATAGCGGGGATTAATGTTGAGCGGAAATCCTGAAGGAAAATAAAAACAACTAAAAATACCAATAAGAAAGCTTCGATAAGGGTGCTTCTTACCTTGCCCATAGATGCCGTAAGGAATTCGTTGGTGTCGTAATTAATTTCGTATTTAACGCCATCGGGGAAATTTTCCGATAAACGGGTAAGTTCCAACTTTATTTCGTTAATAATATCCTGCGCATTGGAGCCTGCCGTTTGGAAAACCCCCATATTTACAGATGGGAAACCATTTGTAAAGCCATAGGAGGTATAACCTTGGGCGTCTAACTCGACCTCGGCTACATCCTTTAGCCGTAAGTATTCGCCGTTATCCAGCGCTTTTATTACAATGTCTTTGTATTGGTCTTCGGTTTTAAAACGGCCACTATATTTTATGGCATAGGTAAATGCTTGCCCGTCGTTTTGCCCCAAAGCCCCTGCCGATGCCTCTAAACTTTGCTCGTTTAATGCGGCCATAACTTCGGCCGGCATCAATTTATAGGCAGCCAGTTTTTCCGGATTTAACCAAATTCGCATGGCATAATCTTGGCTACCAAACACCTGTACGTTACCCACACCTTTTACCCTTTGTATGGCAGGGAGTACATTAATTTTTAAATAGTTTTGTACATACTTGGCATCGTAATCGGGGTTTTCGGAATATACCGACATAAACATTAATGCTGATGTTTGTTGCTTTTGGGTAATTACCCCAATTTGCTTAACTTCTTGTGGTAAAAGCGCATTAGCACGCGCCACGCGGTTCTGTACGTTTACGGCTGCAATATCGGGGTCGTAGCTTTGGTCGAAATATACGGTAATATTTGCTGTACCATTATTATCAGCACTGGAGGTCATGTAGGTCATGCCCTCTACACCGTTTATTTGTTCTTCAATAGGAATAATAACGCTTTCCAGTACCGTTTCGGCGCTGGCCCCCGGGTACGATGTTGATACTTGGATGGTTGGCGGTGCAATATCGGGATATTGCTCGACCGGCAATGCCGTGTACCCTAAAATACCCAATATAACTATTATTATGGATATTACGGTAGAAAGCACGGGTCTTTCTATAAATGTTTTTAACATAATTGCTTGTTGTTAGTGTTTTTAAAATAAGGGTGTAATGGGCTTAACAATACTATCGAAAGCGGCTTGTTGCGGTACAATGGGCATACCGTTTCGTAGCTTGCCCACGCCTTTTACCACGATTTTGTCGCCCGCGTTAACACCTGAGCTTACAATGTACAGTAAATCGGTTTTGTCCTTAACGGTAATTAATGTTGCAGCCACTGTATTATCGTCTTTTACCGTGTATATGAATATTTGTCCTTGTTGTTCGAAAGTGGCCGATTGCGGCACTACCAAAACATTTTTATAATCGGTAGGAACCTCGATAGTACCACTATTACCATTGGTTAGCAATACATCGGGGTTATTGAACATGGCCCTAAAACTTACCGTTCCGGTATTGGCATCGATTTGTCCCGTTACGGTTTGTATGGTTCCCTCTTGGTTATAAGTTTGCCCATTGGCCAGTATTAGCGACACCTTAGGGAAGTTGTTTATTTTTTCTTGAAGATTTTGGCCTTCAGTTTTTTGAAGAAAGTTTAAATACTCGGTTTCATTCATCGAAAAATAAGCATATACCTTGTCTATGCTGGCAACCGTTGTTAATGGTTTAACGCTGGATGCACTTACCAAAGTACCTTCGCGATAGGGAATAGCCCCTACATACCCATCGACAGGGCTTGTTACGTTGGCATAAGCAATATCGGCCACCACGCTGTTGTAGCTACTTTTTGCCTGGGCCAAATTAGCCTTGGCGGTTTCTAATTGTACGGCGCTAATAATGTTTTTTTCTACCAACGGTTTTAATTTTTCAACTTCAACTTGGGCAACGTTTACAGCTGCTTTGGCCGCTTCGGCCTGTTGGCTTAACGATTGGGTTTCTAACCTGAACAAAGGTTGTCCTTTTTTTACTTTTTGACCCTCGTCCACCAAAACATTTTGGATATAGCCCGATACTTTGGCGCGAACATCGCTATTAATAATGCCTTCGATATTTGTCGGGTATTTAATAAATGAGGTTACGTTTTTTTGTGGTACCGTGGTTACGGCAAACGGCAAGGCTTGCTGTTGTTGTGTTCCTTGTTGTTGCTCGTTTTTGCAACTTGTAAAAAGTAAGGCCAAAACGCCTATGGTTAATACTTGGGTTTTAATTATTTGTTTCATGTGTTTGTTGTTACTGTTTTTCTGTTAACGCTTGTTGTTCTATAATGGTTTCTTTTAATTTTGTTACGGCTTTTATGGCTTCTTCTAAAAATTGGATAAAACTTTTGTGGAAATGAAAGTCGAACTGTTCTTCTTCGTTTAAATTTTTATTCACTTCTTTTTTATAGTCTATAATTTCTAAGTGAAGCTGCTCTTGTTCTTTCCACTCTTCAACCATATTGCTTATATCCTGCAACATGGTGTCGCGGTTGATGACGAAATACTTTTTTCGGTCGCCTGTTTTGGTAAAGTAATCTATTTTTTTTAAATCCTGTAAATGGTTTAAATGGGTGGAAATCGTGCTTTTGCTGGCACAAAGATTATCTACCAAATCCTCGAAAGTTGTACCCTGTTTTCCCGTTAGGATAACATGGGCCAATATTCTGGCGGCAACGGGTGCCAAGTGGTTTTTCTTTTCAATAGAAATGCCTACTTTTTCTACCAATTTGCATTTTGTTTTATCTAAATTATCCATCTTCATTAAAATTTCTGCGCAAAAATATAGTTTAGTTCGGAACAAACCGAACCAACCGAAGTTAAAAAATTGTTAAATAAAATTTAAAGTGAATGGGATGGTTTTTACTTAAACTTTGGATGTTTGGAAAGCTCTTGTTCCAGTATTTTTTTAACGCTTAGTTGTTCTTGGGAAAGCGAATCATCCAATAGTGGGTGCTGTTCCAATTTGTCGGTATCGAGGTTGTAAAATTTACCGTCGAGGTACAGTTTATAGTGTTTGGTACGCACAAACCGGTTTCGGTATTGGCTAACGTTTTTGCCCCAGCGGGGGTCGTAATGTACAAATGCGGTTTCCCTAATGTTTTCTTTTTTGCCGTTCTTTATGGTATTAAGAAAACTTTTGCCATCGGTTTTAACGGTGTGGTTTTCCAGTAAATGGGCAAAGGTGGCGTAAAAATCGCTAAATTCTATAAGGCCATCGTATTTAAAAGGTGCTTGGGTTTTACTGCCCCAATTTACTATTAGGGGTACGTGTGTTCCTGCGGTTATGGTGTTGCCTTTGGCGCCTTGTACAACGCCGTTTTTTGTTGCCGAAAATATGGTAGGGTGCGTGCCATTGTCGGCGGTAAAAATTATAATGGTATCGTCCTCAAGGTTAAGTGCTTTTATCTTGGCTTTAATTTTTCCAACAATTTTATCGGTATAGGCCACCATATCCTTAAAGTAAAGGGTGTCGTTTTTATAGCGTTTCGATACATTGTTCCAATCTTTCGAGTCTGGCGTTGGCACAAAGGGGTCGTGTACCAAAACCATGGGATAGTAGGCAAAAAAAGGCTGATTTTTATTCTGTTCAATAAAATTTATAATAAAATCGCTAAAAACATCGGGGCCATATAAATTTGCGTTTTGGGGCAGGGTTTTGCCGTTTTGCTCTATTAGCGGGTTGGCGTAGCGTTCGCCCTCGGCGGCGGTTTTGGTTAATTGCCACAGGCAATATTGGTCGAAACCAAAATCGATGGGGCGCGACATCGTGTTCCAATCCGCAATACTATCCTTGTAGGCCAGGCCGTTTAGTTGCCATTTTCCGGCGATGCAGGTGGCGTAGCCTTGTTCCTTAAACAAGTTGCCAAATGTGTGTTGGTTGGTGCTTAAATACCCAAAATACTCATAATTTCGGTAATTGTATTGGCCTGTCATGATTTTTACCCGCGACGGCGTGCACAAGGGCTGCGATACGCAATTGTTGAACAAAACACCTTCCGCAGCCATTTTGTCTATATTTGGCGTACTGTTTTGGGTATTTCCGTAGCAATTTAGGGTTTCAACGCCCATATCGTCGGCCATAATTAAAATAACGTTGGGCAGCCTCTTTTTTTCTTTTTGGGTGCAGGATAAAAATGTGCTAAAGCACAATACGGTAACAATGGAAAAAAATAAGCGACGAGTAACCATGCGTAAAACATTTTAACCCTAAAGTTAAACTTTAGTGTTTTAACTTCAAAAAGAAAGAAACCAAAAAACGACAAGACGAGCAAGCCTTTATGGGTTTTGTTTAAAAAGTTTAAAAAGCCGACTTAAACTGCTCTAAAAACCTAACGTCGTTTTCGCTAAGCAAGCGAATATCGTTTATTTGGTATAGCAGCATGGCAATACGGTCTATGCCCACACCAAAGGCAAAGCCCGAGTGGGTTTTGGGGTCGATTTTACAGTTATCCAAAACATTGGGGTCCACCATACCGCAACCGCCAATTTCCAGCCAGCCGGTACCTTTGGTTATGCGGTAATCCGATTCGGTTTCCAAGCCCCAATACACATCAATTTCGGCACTTGGCTCGGTAAAGGGGAAGTACGATGGACGCAAACGGATTTTACTTTTCCCGAATAACTGCGTTGTAAAATACTGAAGGGTTTGTTTTAAATCGGCAAAACTTACGTCTTTATCTATGTACAAGCCTTCCACTTGGTGGAAAAAACAATGCGAACGCGCCGAAATGGCTTCGTTGCGGTACACGCGGCCCGGCGAAATGGTACGAATGGGCGGTTGGTTGTTTTCCATATAGCGCACTTGTACCGAACTGGTATGGGTACGCAACAAAATATCGGGGTTGGTTTGTATAAAAAAGGTGTCCTGCATATCGCGGGCCGGATGGTACTCGGGCAGGTTTAATGCCGTAAAGTTGTGCCAATCGTCCTCAATTTCGGGGCCTTCGCTTACGTTAAAGCCTATGTTCGAAAAAATATCGATTATTTGGTTTTTTACAATAGAAATAGGGTGGCGGGCGCCCAAAACCACGGGTTCGGCGGGGCGGGTTAAATCGCCATAAACGCCTTTTACTTCTTCCTTGCTTTCAAGCTGTTCCTTAAGGGTGTTTACTTTGGCCTCGGCGGTTTGTTTTAGGGCGTTAACAGCTTGGCCGAATTCTTTTTTCTGGTCGTTGGCCACGTTTTTAAACTCGGCAAAAAAATCGTTTAGCAGCCCTTTTTTTCCCAAGTACTTAATTCTGAAATCTTCAACTTCGGCTTTGGTTTGGGCGGTATAGGCCTCGGCTTCGGCTATTAAGGCTTTTATTTTTTCTATCATAACACAAAAAAATGAGTGGCAAATTTACTGTTTTTTTGTTAGATAGGGTAGATTGCAGAAGCGAAAACTGCCAACGGTACTAATTCAAGCAATACGTGTATTCTATGTCGTCTAATTCTAAGTAATGGTTGTCATCTTTTTCCATAACGAGCGCTTTTAGCTCTTCTATTTCCTGACGGCTAAACAAGAGGATTAAATTTTTCTGTACCGAGGGAATGGGTATTTTGCGCTTAAAGCAGGTTTCGGCATAGGCGCACTCCCAATACATGCAGTCTACCGACAGGATGTAGGTTTTAAAATGCACAAACTCTTCGGTGCTAAATTCAAAATACAAATTGTTAAACTCCAAATGGTATATGTTGCAGGATAGGCAAATGGACAGTTCGCCCCTATTGCTTTTTGCTAATATTTTAAGGTCGTGGCACATAATTTTTTGGGTTTTAAGGTTAATAGCAATCGGTTTTAACCTGCTTATTGTCTACATAAAATTGCAGGGGCTTGTTGTTGTGCCGCAAACAAATGGCATCCAACTGCTTAAACACATCGGTTTGCATGGCCAACGAGCCGCAAACCATTACTACGCCCTTGTTTTGCAGCGTTTCGGCTATAAAAGGCGCATTTTCGGCAAGTTTGTGCTGTACGTATTGTTTTTTACCGTCTTGCGATAAAGCCAATTGAAACTGCTTGAGCTTTTCCCCGGAAATAAAGGCTTCAACTTGGGTTTTGTATAAGTTGAAGGATTGCCGTGTACGCAGCCCCAGGTATAGGTGCAGTTCCTGTTTTTTGTTTTGGCTAATCATGCCCAAAAACGGTGCTATTCCCGTTCCGTTGGCAATTAATATAATTCTTGAAGCCTTTTTAGGCAAATGAAATCCCGTGTTTTCAACCAAACGGGCTTTAAGGGTTTTACCAATTTCCGCAGCATTTAAAAATCCCGAACCCATGCCGTTTTCGTGCAATTTTACGCTTAACTGAACGCGGTTACCCACTTTTCCTATGGAATACAGGCGTTCCCTATAATCGTTTTTTGGGTGTATGGCCAGCAAATCGCCCGAGGTACAGGCTTGCCGTGTTTTGGGTTTTAATGTTAGTAAAAAGGTGCTATCGGGATTGCCCCCTGTTTTTGTCCGGGTAATAACTTCGAACGATTTTAAGCGTTTTGGTTTTTCGGCCAGTTCGTTTTCGTTAATTTCTATGGGAATATTGGCCGCCTTGCCCCATTGTTTGGCCCATTTGGCAAAATCCTCAACCGATTTGTCGTTTATGGTACTTATGGGCAATAAGGCTTTTGCTTTTTGTTTTAGGTGGTTTTCGGTTTGATACGCAAACTTGCAAAAGTCGGGGTAGGCCAAGGAGCCAAAGCCAACCACCGAAAACCTTAAATGCGCATTTAAAGGTTCCAAACTTAATTTCTGAAGAAACCTATTGGCGTTCGTTGGTGCATCGCCTTGCCCGTAAGTGGCCGTTATTACCGCCAATTGGCTTGCTTGGGGGTAGGCGGAAAGGTTGTTCATTTCGGTAATAAAAGCCTTTTTGCCCTGTTGCAACAATTGTTTGTAAAACGCATTGGCATAGGTTGTGGTACTACCGTTTTCGGAACCTACCAAAACCACCACTTCGGCATCTTCGGGCTTAAATTTATTTTTCAGTTTTGTTTTTAGTCGTTTAAAGGTCATGGCAAAGCCCGAATACACAAAAAACAAAATATTGGCCGTTGCAATGGCCAAAATAACCGACCATAAAATACTGCCCTTTCCGGTATGCAAATTGGTGCTTAATACCGAAAACACGGCCGTATTGGGCATGTTTTCTTCACTTAAAATATTGCCCGTAAATTGGTTTACAAGTATTTCCTTCGTTTTAAGTTTTAAGGTGAAATAGTCCTCGACATCTTCGGAAAATGGAAATTCCAAGGTTTTTACTTGCGATAACGGTGTGTTTTGAAAAATTTTGAATGCCGAAACGTCCTTCTTTGGCGTTTCGATTAAATTATCGAAATTTATTTGGTGCGCTATTTTTTCGTTTGGCAATACATTGAATTTTTCCAACGACAAATACACGCCCGTTATGGTTATAATAATTATGGGTATTAACGATAACCGCCCCAAGACCACATGCCAATATTGGCTAAAATTATCGTTTACAATTCTGGAAAAAAAGCGTTTGAAACCTTGCTGGCGCTTTATAATTAAGGCCGTTCCGCTTACGGCGATTAAAAACAGAAAAAACGAGCACAGCCCAACAAAAAAACGCCCGATACCTTTTAAAAACAGCGACCTATGAAAATTGGTAACCCATTGGAAAAACGACGATGGTTTTAGGGTTTCGCCCAAGTATTCGGCGGTTTTGGGGTTAAAATAACCGCTTAAATCTTCGCCATCCTCGGTAAAAACCGAGGCCTGTACAAAATGGTTGGCATCGACTTTAATGTCTATTACTTCGGGGTATTTTTTTTTGAAGGCCAAAACCGTTTCGGCAAGCGTAACGGTGTTTAAATTAACTTTTTTATAAGGCTCCAATTGTTCCGAAATGGGCTGGAACGCCAAAATAATTCCGGTAACCGAAGTTAGAATAATAAAAACAAAAGAAGATACGGCCAAAGCTAAGTGGCTGTACCTCCATATTGAAATGGTCATGGTTTACGGATTCTTCTTGGTTCAAAAACCGTTGTTGTTCAATAGCTAATTCCTGCAAGGTTTTAAAAGCCTTGCAGGAAGGGTACGTTACTGCGAGGCACGAAGCAGTCTGTTCATTGCGGTTGTCGCTTGTATTATACGGATTACTTCAGTCGTTCCTCCCTCGTAATGACGGGGTAATCTTTATATTTCATTACACGGATTACTTCACTTCGTTTGTGTAATTGATTTCTTTTTTAATTAGGCATCATGCGTACATAACGGATAAACCCTGTACCTTCGTGCTTGGCCTTTATGTTTTCGGTGGTTAATTCGAACTCGACATCGCCCACGTGGTACTTGTCGTCTTCCACGGCGGTTTCAAAACGTATGCGGTAACCGGCATCTATCTTGGCCTTGTCTATGGCTATTACTTCAATGGTGCGCTCGCCACCGGCAATGGTTTCGCCCGTAATGGCATCGATGTTGTTGCGTTTTTTTCCGTAGAATTTCCACCATTCCTCCAAGGTGTTGTACCACTCG
Source organism: Flavobacteriaceae bacterium (assembly GCA_047975545.1). Classification (GTDB taxonomy): domain Bacteria; phylum Bacteroidota; class Bacteroidia; order Flavobacteriales; family Flavobacteriaceae; genus JBKEDS01. The sequence goes on from JBKEDS010000032.1 coordinate 37,889, forward strand.
TAGTCGTCGCCAACCATAAACAGGGTTTCGTCGTATTCGCCTTTCGGGTTTATTAGCGATATAACAATATAGGCGCCTTCGCCCGTGTAATTGGTTAACTGAATCATGCACTTGTATTTTGTAGATTCGGTAAAAGTAGCAAAGGACATAAAGCCCAGTGCTACTGCTAAAACCAATGTAATTATTCCTGATTTTTTCATTTTCATTTTTTATTTTAAAAAGTCTATCGAAACCTTGTTTTTTGTTAAAAGTTCGTTTTCCTGAGCCAAATCGAAAGCGGTTTCGCCAAATTCGGTGGTTAGGCTTTTATTGGCGCCTTGTTGCAATAAATATTTTAGTATGGTATCGTCCTGTGCTTTCATGGCGGCCAGTATTAATGCCGTATTGCCATCGGTGTTTTTGGCATTGATGTCAACTTTCGTGCCATCGGCCAATTTTAAAAGATCTAAATTGTTTTTTTCGGTAGCAAGGTGGTACCATGTGCTTCCGTTGCCTTGGGGTTCAAATAGGTTTATTTTCTTATTAGCATTCAATAATTTGAACTTAGTTGAAAATTGGTCTTTGCTTCTTGGCGAAAATCCTTCAATTAAATAATAACCCAAATTGTTTCCTGAGGCATCGGCAACGTTGGTTTTTGCGCCTTTTTCAATTAAAAACGCAACAACTTCTTCGGTATTAAACTGAACGGCATTGGTTAAAGCGGTTTGTCCTTTTTTGTTGGCATGGTTAAGCTGCTTGGTTTTGTTGGCCAAGAGCTGCACGATTTCCAAACTGTTTCGCGATGCGGCGTTTGTAAAGGGGGTGTTGCCGTTATTGTCTTCTGTATCGACCGTTAAACCTTTATCCAATAAGTAATTAATAACGGGTAAATCCTTACTTCTTCCAGCTACGATATGCAAGGGCGTTTGACCATCTTGGTTGGCGTTTTTTGGGTTTAGGCCTTTGCTTTCCAAGTATTTATAAACTTCTAAACCGTTGGCGCTTCCCCTGCCGCCACCGAACGAGGCAAATAAAAAGGCTTGGTCGTTGCCTTTAATGCCCTTGGCCAAAAGTTTGTCCATAAGTTGGGTGTTGCCCGTGCGTGCCACGTAGTTAAAAATACCGTTGCCTTTGTAGTCGGTACTGTTTTCGCTTAGGCCTTTCGAGGTGAAGTATTTTGTAATTTCAAAATCGTTGTCCTTGGGCGCTGCAAGCAGTAGGGCGTTGGCACCTTCAAGGTTTAGGTCGGTTTTTAAGTTGGCACCGTTGGCCAAGCATAAATCGTAAACCTTGGTGTTTTTGGTTCCGGCATTGGCGGCAAAGTTAAGCACGCTGTAACCGTGGTTATCCAAAAAGTTGGTTCTGGCGCCGTTTTTTAATAGGTATTCCATTAAATCGGAATTTCCTCTGTACGCCGCCCAAAAAATATAGGTGCGCCCGTCGTGGGTTAACTTGTTTACGTCGTTGCCTTTTTGTTGTATTAAGTGTATAATGGACTCGTTTGGCGCATCGCTGTTAATGGCTATGGTTACGCCATCGAAAAGGGCGGGATTGGCCTCGGCGGGGTCGTTGCCCTCGCTTATTTTTTGGTTTATTTCGGCTACCGAGGGTTTTGCTGCCCAAAAGTCGCGGCTTAAAAATACGTTGTCTTGGGCCTTAACCTGAAACGCAACGCATAGTAATAGGATTAATTTAATGGATTTCATGTGTTTTTAAATTGTGATTTGCTTTCAAAATAAATACAAATCGGTTATTGTGTTACTGTTTATTATTTTTGTACAAAAGTATCTATTATGGTATTGATTTTTTCGGCAGTATTGTATTCATCATCAAATAAATACTTGTACAGTTGTTTGTTATTTACTTTTTCGGCCAGTTTTAAGTTTTTATGGCGATCAAATACTTCATCCCATTTACTCCTAACCAAAGCCCATTTTGCTTGATTTTTACTCCAGTAATCTTGGGCGGCTTGGCATTTACTGTCGGCTACCTTGGTATAGGTATTATAGCCTTTTTCTTGGGCAATAACAACGTTGGTTTTACCGCTTTCACGTAAAACTTTATCGTTGTCCTGGTTGTGTATCCATCCAAAATTGGTTATTTCTTGGCGGTTTCGGCGTAATGTAACATTGTAATCGCTGCGTTTGGTGTACTCGCGGCGGGGCAGTGGTGCCGGGGTTTCGTTTTCCCAGTAGCTTTTCCCGTCTACGTGCACCCAAGTTGCCGTGCCTTGGTAGCGTGGGCTGTCGTCTACCTGAAATACCTTTTGGCTCCATTGGCCTTTAACCTTATCGTTTGGCAGCGCTACAAAATTCCATTTATCGTTATAATCGTATAGGTACAAATTGGTGTTTTGGTATTCCCAATCTTGCCGCCAGTGTTTTACAATATGGGGCGCATCTTGGCTGCCTACTATTAATAGGTGTTGCAGTGAAATTTTATCCTTATCGTCTTCTACTAGTTGCACCCACTCTAACGCTTTATCGTGTTTTACTTCGGAAGCCACGTATGCCGAATCGTTTACATACTCGAAGGTTTCGGCAAAATTAAAGGTTACCTCGTAGCAGCCGCACATGCTTTTTATGGCGTCTTGGTCTTGTTTTTTCTTCGATTGGGCATGGGCGGTTATGCCCGTTAATACCAGTAACAACAAGGAAATTTTTAAATATTTCATCTGTTTATGTTTATTTGTTTTTAATTAGTCAGATGGAATTCGCCAATAATCATTTCGATTGGTATCAACTTCTTGTTATGGCTCATTTCATCTTGAACGGTTTAATTTTTACTTTATTTTTAATCATTCTAAATAAAAATAATATATTTGTGACAAATATAATCAAGAATGATTCTAAACAAAAATAAAATATCGTTTTATTTTTTGATTTTTTTTCAAGTGTTTGCCTTTTCGCAAATAACAAAGAAGGATTCGACCCATATTGAGATAATAGATGAAATTGTTGTAACCGCAACACGAACAGAACGGCAGCTATCGTCGTTGCCGCTTCCGGCGCAAATAATATCGAAACAAGACATACAGCAAATAAACGCCATGCGCTTAAGCGATTTAATAAACGAACAAACCGGATTAATAACCGTTCCTGATTTTGGCGGTGGCGAGGGGTTGCAAATGCAAGGATTAGATTCGCAATACACCTTGATATTAATAGACGGCGTACCGTTAATCGGACGCTCGGCGGGTACATTGGATTTAAGCAGAATTGCTGTTGGAAACATAAAGCAAATTGAAATTGTAAAAGGGGCATCGTCCAGCTTATATGGCAGTGAGGCGCTTGGCGGGGTAATAAACATTATTACCGAAAACCCGAAAGGTGGCTTTCAAGGAAATGCGAGCAATCGTTATGGCACGTTTAATACGTTTGATACAGGGTTGAGTCTTGGGTATAAAAAAAACAAAGTAGCGTTAAGCGCTTTTGCCAACAGATATAGTACAGATGGATACGATTTGGATAAGGCAACCGAACTAAAAACCGTTGACCCCTTTGCCAACCACACATTTAACGCAAAGTTAACCTATGATTTTACGGAAAATACCGATTTGAAATTATCGGGGCGGTATTTTAACCAAAAGCAGGATTATATCCCTTCCGAAACGTTAAAGGGCGAAAGCGAGATTAACGAGTGGAACAGCCAATTAAAAGTTAACCACAATTTTAACGATAAATGGCGTAGTTATTTCGAGTTTTATGCTTCTCGCTATAAAACTAATGAATACTTAAATAATAGCGATGGAAGCCCGGATAGCAATTCGTATTTTAACCAGCTTATGGTTAGGCCGGAGCTGCAATTATCGTACAATCCTAATACCAAAAACAATATTGTCCTGGGGCTGGGCTACACCCATGAATCTTTGGATCGTACTTATTTTAATGGGGAGGAACAGTTTAATGCCCCGTATGTTTACGCCCAATACGATGCACAACCATTAAAACGGCTTAATATAATTTTGGGCGCCCGGTACGATAACCATAGCGAGTATAAGGCCCAGTTTAGCCCTAAAATTGCATTACGCTACGAAATAACCAATAAAGTTGCGGCAAAAGGTTCTGTGGGTTACGGATTTAAAGCCCCCGATTTTAGGCAATTGTATTTCAATTTTACAAATTCGGCTGTTGGCTATACCGTTTTGGGCTACAATGCCGTACCGGAAGTTATTCCGCAAATGCAGGCCAATGGCGAAATAAATACCATTATTGTTCCCGTTTCGGCGTTTGAGGACAATCTTAATTCCGAAAATTCCATTGCTTATAACTTTGGTATGGATTATACACCCATTTCTAACATAAAATTGAACCTGAATTTTTTTAGAAATACGATAAACGATTTAATAGACACCCAAACCATTGCAAGCAAAACAAACGGGCAGAATATTTTTAGTTACCAAAATATCCATAAAGTTTATACACAAGGGGTAGAATTTAACACCACTTGGAACGCCACCGCCCAATTAAAAATTTCGGGGGGCTACCAGCTCCTGTATGCTAAGGATAAAGCAGCCGAAACAGCTTTTAAAGACGGTAACGTATATGCAAGAAGCGAAAGCGGAACAACGTTCAGGCTAAAGGAATCCGATTATTTTGGGCTTTATAACCGTTCGCGACACATGGCAAATTTTAAAGTATTCTATGTCTTTCACCAATTAAAAATGAATGCCAATATACGGGGTACGTACCGTAGCAAATATGGCGTGTACGATTCCAACGGCAACAACTATTTAGATAAGTACGACACCTTTGCCAAAGCGTACTCCCTTTGGGATATAGCCGTAAACAAAACCTTGGGCAAACACTTTGTTTTGGGTGTTGGTATAGAAAATCTTTTCGACTTTACCGACCCGCAAAACGTATCGAACATATCCAGGCGGATAACCTATTTTAAAATAAACGTAAACTTTTAATATTAACAATCAATAAAAACAACACTATGAAAACACTTAAAATTTTAGCATTACTGGCCTTATTTATTGGCTTTACCTCATGTAGCGACAACGATGACGATAACACCTCGGGGAACGATACCATTTCGTTTGAAGGTTCCTTTAGTCGCGATTTTGAAGTAGAAACCACCACGCAACGTGCCACCTACACCATAGCACAAGATAAAATTACCTACGATTTGGCTGGCGGCTTTGCGCAAACCAGTTATGATATTACAAAATCGTATTACGAAAGTGCAGACAATAGATGGATTGGTTACAGGGCCAGCAACGAAACCTATTATGTTATTTTCTTTAAAAACACGTCCGATACCGAAATTACCTTGTATAAAAAGGAAATAGAATCGGTTGAAGCCGGAATTGCCGAACCTGTTCCTGCTGCCGATGATGCCGAAAACCATGGTTGGAACACATATTACGCCAATTTGCCCGTAAGTGGCACAATAAAAAACTTGTATACTCCATACGACCGTAACACAAATACTGGCGAATACGTTAAATTTTCATTTAAAACTGGTGAAATTACAACCGATAATGACTGGGATGTTGCATTTAGAGGTACCACCATTATTGTTAACGGTGGCAGTACAACAGCCATCGACGAACCCGAAAGAACGGGCAATGCAGCCGCTTATAATACAATTGGTGTGTATAGTGAAATTAAAAGCGTAGATATTACCAAATTTACGCAAGATAGTACCGAAAGTTTAGCTATTACAGGTTGGTATGATTACAATGCAACAACTCATATCATTATGGCAAAACCCGGCAATGTAATTATAGTTAAAACACATGATGGAAAATATGCTAAATTTGAAATTACAAGTTACTACAAAGACGGTGAGCCAGATGCTGAATTTGCTGCCACAGATTATCAATATTACAACTTTAATTACGCATATCAAAATAATGAAGGCATAAGCACCTTTTAACAAGCGTTAAACTTTTTGTAATTTTTACTTGCCCCTTTTTGAAATTAGTCAAAAAAAGCTATCGGTTTTTAATCGGTAGCTTTTTCTATTCTATGTATCCGGTTTCCATAAAATAGTTTACAATGGCTTCTTTCATTAAAACGCTTTGTTCGCCTGCTTTTAAGTTTGGCAGTTGTTCCTTTACCTTGTAGTGCGGCCATTTATCGGCGTCAAAATAATCGAACTCGTAATAACCGTAAGGCTCCAAAAGTCGGCAAATGGCAATGTGCATGAGATCCAGTTTATGGTCTTTTTTAAAATCGCGGTGCAATTGGCCAAGTTCTTGCACGCCTATTAAGTAAATAATGGCATCCAAATCCAGTATTTCGCCATCGGCAAATTGTTTCGATAGTTTGTTTACTACGGTATCCCAGCGTTGTTTTAATTGTTCGTCCCTTGCCATTTTTAGCCTTAAAAATTTTAAAGTTGCAAAGTTAACTTATATTTGACAAAATTTTACGACTTATGGGAATTATAGATATTGTCCTGGCCATATTACTACTTTGGGGCTTAATACGTGGTTTTAAAAAAGGGCTTTTTGTTGAATTGGCGTCGCTTATTGCCCTAATTGCCGGTATTTATGGTGCCATTCATTTTAGTAATTATGCGGTTGCTTTTTTGCAGAACAAAACCGAATGGAACGAAAATACCGTTAATATTGCGGCATTTGCCATTACTTTTATTGTTATTGTGTTTGCAATTAGCTTAGCAGGAAAGGCTTTAACCAAGCTGGCCGACTTTGCTGCGCTGGGTATTTTAAACAAGCTGTTGGGCGCCGCCTTTGGGGTTTTAAAAACGGGGCTTATATTAAGTGCCGTGCTTTTGGTTTTCGATGGGTTTAACAAAACCATTCCGTTTGCCAGTGAAGAACAATTAAACGGTTCCGTACTATACCAACCCGTTAAATCGTTGGTGCCAACAATTTTCCCAAAACTTTTAAACCAACCGAGCGATAATTACGAGGTTTAATAACGCCCTCAATCCGTTTTAATCCAAATGGTAAATTTCCATAATATCCCTTAGATATTTTTCAAAATCTATCTTTAAATCAATTAGTTCGCCCGTACGTACATCGAAAACCCAACCGTGTACTTGCAGCCCACGCTCCCTAAAGGCTTTTTGTACGGCGGCTGTTTTTATCAGGTTTACGCATTGTTCCTTAACGTTAAGCTCCACCAAACGGTCGTAGCGTTTATTTTCGTTTTCAATGGCATTTAATTCGTTGTGGTGTAGGCGGTAAACATCCCTAATATTGCGCAGCCAAGGGTTTAATATCCCCAAATCGGCCGATTGCATGGCCGCTTTTACGCCGCCACAGGCATAATGCCCGCATACCACGACGTGGTTTACCTTTAAATGGTTTACGGCGTAGTTTACAACCGACATTACATTTAAATCGATACTTATAACCATATTGGCAATGTTGCGGTGTACGAATACCTCGCCGGGCTGTGCGCCCATAAGGTCTTCGGCCGTAACGCGGCTATCGCTGCAACCTATGTAAAGCAAATCGGGGTCTTGCCCTTTGCCTAATTCTTCAAAATAGTTATCCTGTACGTTTAACTTGTCCTTAATCCATTGTTTGTTGTTGGAAAATACTTTTTCTAAATCCATGGTAGTGTTTGTTTTTGGTAGCTAAAGATATTGAATTCATTTAAAACATTATAGGGCTTTAATATCTTCTGAAGAAATCCAGCCCGATTTACCGTCGGCGAGCTTGATTTTTTTCCAATGCTGTACGGTGTCCAAAATTTGAACCTTGGTGCCTGCATGAAGCCTAAACACCTCTTCGCTCCTGGAATTGGGTTCGCTGTTAACCTTGCTTTCCTGTGCAAAAACTATGGCCGGCCTATCGTTTTTTTCTAAATTATAATTATGAAATGCCAATGCAACGCTTAGCACCATAAGCCCTAATGCGGTTAAACTTGCAATAAAAGCCAATCGTTTTTTTACTGAAGAATATGAAAAATAATAAATTAGAAACAGTATAACAAAGCAAAACACCAAAGCTACCGCCAGTTTTGCCCAGCCATTGAAAGTCAGGATATTGGTTATGTTTTTTAAAAGTTTGGTTATGGCGCCTTCGGGTACGGCATCGATAACATCAATGGTCATGTTTTGGGCAAAGGCCAGGTTGTTGCTTATATCGGTATCGTTAGGGCTTAATTGTAGTGCTTTTTCGTAATAGTAAATACTGGGCGCTACATTGTTTAGTTTATAATTGGCGTTTGCCAAGTTAAAGTACAGTTCGGCCGATTGTTGTTTGGTAGCCAAAATGGTTTCGTACTTATCAATGGCATCGGCATATTTTCCTTCGTTGTACAAGGCGTTGCCTTGCTCGAAAAGATGTTGGTTTTGGGCTGTTGCGCTTAAACTTAAAACCAATAAAAAAAGGTATGCTATTTTTCCCATTTTAACGTGCTTGTTTATCTATTAACGAAATGGTTTTGGCTGCCTTGTCGTAATCGTCTTGCATGGTAGCAATATCTATCGGGGTGTAGCGTGCCAGTTCGCAGCGTTCTAAAATGCTTAAAAAACTTTCTGTTACGTTTGGCTCCACCTGTTTTTCATACAACAAGGCACTTATTTTATCTTTACTTAAATCGCTGGTTTCAATATGCAGTTTGGCTTTAAGGTAATTGTGCAGGGCTTTTTCCAAAGCAATATAAAAGGCTTCTTTTTTTCCGAGCGATTTTTTTGCCGCCCCCAAATATTTTCGGGCGAGCTTGTCGGCTTTTCTAATCCTGTTACCATCGACATCGGCTGCCCTAATTGCTCTTTTGTTACGTATTACAATAGCTAACGGAATGGCTAAAAACGGTAACAATAACAAGCTCCAAAACAGGTTGGTTTTAAAAAACGATTCGGTTTGGGTACTGCTTAGTTCCGTATTGGTTTTTATATAGGCAAATTGGTTGCCACTGGTTACAACGGATTGTTTTGTTGCATTTGGGGCTTGGGTATTGTTATTGGCCGTATTTAAAGGGCCTTCGAGAACATCTATTACAATTTCGTTGGAGGACAAACGTTTGTAGGATTCCGTTTTAAGGTCGAAATACGAAAACGAAATGCTGGATATGGGGTATTTGCCTTTATACTGCGGTACTACGGTATACGCATCGGATATACTGCCGCTCATGCCCGAGGCGTTGGTTTTTACGTTTTCGGTATGTTCGGGCTCATAAACCTCCAACGAGCTGGGCAAAGTAACTTTTGGCAGTTTAAAAAGTTTTAAATTACCGTTGCCCTGAACGCCTATTTTTAGTTGAAAGGATTCCGAAGCGTCCAAGCTTGTTTTGGTAGTGGACACATCGAAACTAAAACTACCCACGGCACCGCTAAAATCGGCTGGTTTTCCGGCTTCGGGCAAGGGTTTTACCGTAATGGTTTTATTGCCCGCCGAAACGGTTTTATTGGTGCGTGCCATAAACGATTGCCCGAAAATATCGCGCCTATTCGTAGGAACTCTTATGGCTATATCCAAGGTTAGTGGCTCAATATTTAATTTGCCCGTTTTTTGGGGATAAAGCACCGTTTCCCTTAATACCAAAAAGCGGTATTCCTTTCCGTTATACGTGCCATTTTGTACTTTTTGTGTCTGCGCATCGATATTTTGGCTCCAAAAATCGTTATATCTTGGGCTGTCTATTTCGTTCCAGTTATCTACAGCAACCGTAGGCGATACATAAAGTTTATATACAACCCTAATAGCTTCGTTTAAGTATGGATTATCCTTAGAAATTTCGGCCACCAAATGTACGTTTTCCGAAGCAATATAACTGGGGTCGTTGGGGTCCTTCGGGATGTCCACGGCAGTGGTAACCTCAATTTTTATGGGAACGGTTTTGTAGGTTTCGCCATCAATTTCTATTGTGGCCTGTGCAATGGTAAACGTGCCACGGCTTTTGGGCGATAAAAAATAACTGTAGGTTTTGCTAAAACTGCGCTTACCATTGGTCCAGGAATGGCTTACAGCTTGGTTTGGCCCGCCTACAACGGTAAAGTTCGAAAAATCGGGAGGATTGAAATTGTCGCCATCTTGGTTCATTTCAAAATCGATACGCAAACGCTCGTTTACGCCCAATTTGTTTTTGCTTACTTTGGCCTCGAATTTTACTTGGGCTATGCTTAAAAATGAAGTGAAAAGAAACAGTAATAAGAACGATTCTTTAATTTTCATTGTTTTTAATTTCATTAATTCTACTTTCTTCTATTCAATAAATCGTAACTCTCAACTCATAACCTCATAACTCATAACTACCAATCCTTATCGGTTTGCATTATTACGCCCTGAACTTTTTCGGCATTCATTTTTTCCTGTACTTTTTGCTCTTGGTTGTTCATGGCTTCTAACAGGTTTTTGGCTTGTTGGGGCGATAACTGCCCTTGTCGGGGTTGGGGTTGTTGGGGTTGTTCTTGCTCTTTTTCGTTGCCCTTGCCTTGGTCGTTTTTATCGTCTTTGGGTTTGCCTTCTTCGTCTTTATCTTGGTCGCCCTCATTTTTATCCTTATCGCCTTCGTCCTTGGGGTCTTTGTTTTCGTCCTGCTTGTCGTTGCCTTCTTCTTTTTTATCTTGGTTATCCTTGTTTTGTTGGTCTTGGTTTTGGTCTTGGTTGTTGTCTTTATTCTGGTCGTTTTTGTCGTCTTGGTTTTGGTCCTTTTGTTGCTCGGCACATTGTTTGGCAAGCCCAAGGTTGTAGCGGGTTTCGTTGTCGGCAGGGTTGTTCCGGAGGGCGTTTTTATAGGCATCAACAGCTTCCTGGCATTTTTTGTTTTGCATTAAAACGTTGCCTATATTGTGGTAGGCTTTGTGCTTTTCGGTTTTTGATGTTGCTGTTTTTGCCGCTTCCTGAAGGCGGAACAGGGCTTCGTCCATACTACCGTTATTAATATAGGCATTACCGAGATTGTAGGCGCCAACGGCAGAGGACGATTGTTGGGATAGCGCTTGCCTATAAGCCATTTCGGCCGCAACAAAATCGTTTTCGCCCACCAAATTATTACCTTCGTAAACAAAGGTATTGGCTTGTTTTGCTGCCAATAGGGCTTGCTTTTGCGCTTCGTTATCTTGGGCAAAGCCCATGTAACTTATCAGAGCCGCAAGTGCTATTAAAATATATTTTAGTGTTGTGTTCATAGGGCTTTCAATATATAAAACAGTATTGTTTTGTGCGTTAAAATTTTTATAAAAGTGAAATTTATCAAAGGTTTTTCGTTTTTGCTCCTAAACTTACAAAGTTTTTGAAGTCTTGCAGATTTGGGTTTAAACGTGAGTTGCATTATTTAACATTTGAAAAACAGTTGGTCGATTATAAAAATATGTGATATAACTTCGAGCAACCTGTGCCGAGCTTGACGAGGTAGAGCCAAGAAGTCTTTTATTTTTTATAGTTTTGAACATAGGTTTCGACTCCGCTCGACCTGACAATTTATAATACATTAATAGTTAGTTTTTTAGATTGGAATATTATTAATTGAACTATAGGTTATAAAATGGTGCTACAAATTTTCATTAAACAGATTTAGTTTTTTAAGCCATGCCGTTTTTCGTTCTAACAGGAAAATATCCAAGAACAGAAAGAAAATAGCAAAGCCGAGAAACCATTGGAATTGGTCCTTAAAGTCGGCAAATTGCTTGCTTTCAAATTCTTTTTTGTCCATAGTGTTTAATATTTCCCTAATATTTTCCACTACATCGGTGGTGTTTTTACCATTAATATAGGCGCCATTGGCTTCGGCGGCAATATTTTTTAGTGTTTGTTCGTCCAAACGGGTTATAACGGTTTCGCCTTGGCGGTCCTTTTTATAATTTAATACCACGCCGTTTTTCTTTTCGGGAATGGGGCCGCCCTTTACATCGCCAACGCCTATGGTAAATATGCGAATGCCCGCTTCGCTGGCTTGTTGGGCTACGGTGGAGGCTTGTTGGCTGTGGTCCTCGCCATCGGAAATAATAATGAGTACGCGGTTGGTTTGTTCTTCGTCATCGAAATACGTGGTGGCCAGTTTAATGGCTTCGTTTATGGCGGTACCTTGCGAGGATAGCATATCGGTATTTAGGTTTTGGAGGAACATTTTGGCCGCCGCATAATCGGTAGTAATGGGCAACTGAGGAATGGCCTTTCCGGCGTAGGCAATTATGCCAATGCGGTCGCTTGCTAAGTTGTTGATAATTTGGGTTACCAGTTGTTTGGCCTTGTCCAGTCGGTTGGGGGCAATGTCCTCGGCAAGCATGCTTTTGGAAACATCGACCGCAAACACAATATCGACGCCCTCGCGCTTAACGGTTTCCAGCTTTGTGCCTACTTTTGGATTTACCAAGGCTATGGCCAAACAGGCAAATGCCAAGCTTAATACCACTAGTTTTAACGCCGATTTAAACCACGATGTGTTTGGGCTTAGGCGTTTTAACAGGGCTTTGTCGGCAAACTTTTTTTGGGTGCTGCGTTTCCATAATTGAAGTACCAAAAAGAGTACCACCATTATCGGGATGATGCCCAGTACCCAAAACCATATTTTTTCTTCTAATTGATACATTTTTTAATTTTTTTTGAAACCAATTTTATGTGGGATTTTTCATTAGTGTTATGTTAACTCTGAAATTTAATACAGAGATTGCTTCGTCGTCGTACCTCCTTCTCGCAATGCCGGCATTGCGACGACAACGGAGGAAGCAATCTCATCCGTCCATTTTAGGTTGACGTGACACTAACATTCAGAAATGATAAATTTTTATTTTTTTGTAATTGTGGCTTCGACAAGCTCAGCCACCGGACAAGTGCAATAACCAAGTTTTTCATCAAAATATTCTTCACCTTAAACAAAACTTCTAAAAATGGTGTTGCGCAACAACACTTCCAATCCTAATAATATTAAGGCCAGAACAACCAACGGGCGGAATTTTTCGTCGTAGTTATAAAACTTAAATTCTTCTATTTCGGTGGTTTCCAGTTTGTTTATTTCTTCGTAAATTTCTTCTAATTTTTTATTGTTTGTTGCCCTAAAATATTTGCCGCCGGTGGTTTTGGCTATATCCTTTAGTAGGGCTTCGTCTATTTCAACTTGTATTTTTGCGTATTGGAACTCGCCCGTTCTGGGGTCTATGGCTACGGGCGAAAGTGCCATACCGTTGGTGCCCAAACCAATGGTGTACACTTTTATACCGTACTCCAAGGCCAATTCGCTGGCTATTTTAGGGTCGATAAACCCGGAATTGTTTACGCCATCGGTAAGCAAAATGATAATCTTGCTGGTGGCTTTGCTGTCCTTTAAGCGGTTTACGGCAGTTGCCAAACCCATACCTATGGCCGTGCCGCCTTCGAGAATACTGTTGTACTTAATGCTTTTTAATGAGCGCAACACAATGGCTTTGTCGCTGGTAATGGGGGTTTTGGTGTAACTTTCGCCTGCATATTCCACAAGTCCGATACGGTCGTTTGGGCGGTCTTGGATAAATTCGGCAGCAACTTCCTTTAGGGCCTCTAATCTGTTAGGCCTTAAATCCTTGGCCAGCATACTTGCCGATACGTCTATGGCCATAACAATATCGATACCACGGGTGGTTTTGGTTTTGGTAGATACATCTACGGTTTGCGGTCTTGCCAATGCCGTAATTAAAAGCCCGAGTGCCAACAAACGCAGTACAAATAAAATGTGCTTGAATTTTGGCAATACCGAAGGCGTAGCCTTAAAGCCTTTTAAGCTGGATATTTTTAGTTCGGCCGTTTGTTTTTTGTGTTTAAGCACATACCAAAGCACTGCCAATGGTAAAAGCAATAGCAACCAAAAAAAGGGTTTGTTTACAAATTCTATTCCTTCCAACATTATTTTTCGTTTTTGGTTTCGGGGTTTAGCCTAATGGAACTTACTACCCGCTGTATTATTGGCAGAGCATAAGTATCGGTGTTTTGATAGGTGAATACCACGGCCTGCACGGCATTTTTTTCGGCAAAAAGATAGATTTGGTATTCAAAATCCATTTCTTTTTTGGTTAAGGCATTTTCTGCGGTTAAGCTACCGTGAATTTTTAGGCCGGAGGCATCGCTTATGTTGTAATCTTCTTTTTTAACTACTATATTTTTAGCACCCGATTGTTCGAAGGTTTTTATAAACTGCTCGGACAAATAGCTAAGAATGTAGGTCTTGGCTTGCGCTTCGTCCATTTTGGATAGTTCCTCCAACTGCTCTTGGTTTTGGGCCATGCTTTTTAGCAAATCGTCCTTGTTTGCGGGAACCGAGCGTACCAACAAATAAAAACGCTCCAACATGCTGCCGTAGTAAAAGGCATCGTGCTGGCTGGGCTTTTGCATAACCGAATCCGTGCCTTTTATAGGTACTTGTTGGCGCTTTAGTACTTTGGGCGTAGTAATGGTTATGGGCGGTACACCGTAAGCGCTGGTTACCCATTGGCCTTCGAGAAGTTCTTTGCTTTCGTGGCCGATAATTGTGTCTTTTACGTAGCCAAACCCATATTTTAAGCTAAATCCAACGAAGGTTGTTACTAATAAAAACAGGCTTATGGCAACGGTTAATATTATTTTGTTTCGCTTTTTTTTGCGTTCCTGTTCTTGGCGGTATTTTTCGTCCAACAATTTTTCTTCCTCGGTGGGTTCGGGCAGGGCTTGTTTTACGTGGTCTATTTCAACGTCAATGGTGTTTCGGTCTAATTTTGCCAATTCGACATCGACGCTGGATTTGGCAAATTTTACCAAATCGGCACGTTTTAAAATGCTTTCCAAGTTTTTAATATCGCTGTCGCCCAACTCGATTTGGTTGCCGTCCTTGAGTAATTTTAATCGGCTTATAAGTTCGTCCGTGGTGCTTTCCATGGCACGGTCGTATACTTTTTCGTCTAAATATTTTCGAATAATGAAGGTGAGTTGGGAGTAGTATTCCTTCACCTCGTCGTTTAATAAATACGTTGATTCGTCCAATTGCCTTAGGGCCAGTTTGGCACGGTCGTAAGGTGGTAGCAGGGCTATTTTTTCGGCTTCGGTAAGTGGTTTTTTGCGCCAGATAAACCAGTACAACAAAAAGGCGGCCAAGCCCATAATTAAAAGCGTTAATAATACATACTTCCACCAATTACTGGCGGGTTTTTCAACTTCTATAATGGGTTTTATGCTGTAAAGGCCTTGTTTGGTGGTGTCGATTACTACGTTTTTAACTTCAACTTGTAACGAATCGGTAAAAAAGGTGTTGTTGCCAATTACTATTTTTTGTTGCGGAATGGTATAAGCGCCCGAATCGAACTGGGTGAGGCCATATTTTTTTATTAGGTTGAATTTGTCCTGCTTTTCTATGGTGTCTACGGGATACGATTCGATTACCTCAAGCGGGTTGAAGGTTGCACCTTCGGGAAACACCACCAGTTTTGTGCTGTCGGTTTCTACTTCAATTTTATAGGTGATTTGCTGGCCAATTTGTATTGAGGTGGAATCGATTGAAGATTTTACTTGGGCGTTTATTGAGAAAACAGAATATAGAAAAAAGAACAAAAACAGGCAATAACCGACCGAAGATGGCCGGCCAAAGGCAACGGTTTTTAATTTCGTAACTCGTAACTCGTAACTCATAATTCTGTTAATTTCTTCTTTTAAAATAGCCCAACATTTTTTTTACGTAGCTTTCGTCTACACGGCAATCTATGGTGCCTGCGCCCGATTTGGTAAAACTTTCTTTATAATACGCCACTTTATTGTTGTAAAACTTGGCATAATTGCGGCGTACCGTTTTTGATGTGGTGTTTACCAGCATAAGCTCGCCCGTTTCCCCGTCCTGCATTTGTACTACGCCAAGGCTGGGGATGTTTTCCTCGCGCTTATCGAACACCCTAATACCGGTAACATCGTGCTTGCCCGAGGCTATTTTCATGGTGTGGAAATAATCGTCGGCAATAAAATCGGATAGGATAAATACAATGGCCTTTTTTTTTATAACATTTTGCATGAACTTTAGGGCTTCGGCCAAATTGGTTTGTTTGCTTTCGGGCTTAAACTCGATAAGCTCCCTAATAATGCGCAGGACGTGCGAACGCCCTTTTTTCGGCGGAATATAAAGCTCGACCTTATCGGAAAACAGGATAAGTCCGATTTTGTCGTTGTTTTGGGTGGCCGAAAAGGCCAAGGTTGCAGCTATTTCGGTTACTACTTCGCTTTTAAATTGCTGGTCGGTACCAAAAAACTCGGAACCCGATACATCTACCATAAGCATCATGGTGAGTTCGCGTTCTTCTTCAAAAACTTTTATAAAAGGCTCGTTGTAGCGCGCGGTAACGTTCCAGTCGATATTGCGTACATCGTCGCCAAATTGGTATTGGCGCACCTCGCTAAAGGTCATGCCCCGCCCTTTGAAGGTGGAGTGGTACTCGCCCCCAAAAATATGGTCGGACAACCGACGTGTTTTTATTTCTATTTTGCGTACTTTTTTAAGTAGTTCCTTGGTATCCATTTTCCCCTAAATATCCTCCCCTAAATCCTCGGAGGGGACTTTGTTTTGCGGTTAAACTGATAATTGTTTTTTTTTGTAATTTGTTTTTTCTTTCAATATTTCCCCTTTGGGGGTTAGGGGGCGGTTATGGTACTTCTATTTCGTTTACTATTTTGTTGATAATGTCTACAGAGGTTACGTTTTCGGCCTCGGCTTCGTAGGTAATGCCTATTCTGTGGCGCAATACATCGTAAACCACGGCACGAACGTCCTCGGGAATTACGTAACCACGGCGTTTAATAAAGGCGTAGCATTTTGCCGCCGTTGCCAAGTTAATACTGCCACGGGGCGATGCGCCGAAGGAAATAAGCGGTTTTAAGTCGGCCAGTTTGTATTTTTCGGGGTAACGGGTGGCGAATATAATATCGAGAATGTATTTTTCGATTTTTTCGTCCATATAAACTTCCCTTACCGCTTGCTGGGCGTTAAGTATTTGTTGTAATGACACCACGGGCTTAACGGTATCCCAAGCGCCTTTTAAGTTGGCTCGCATAATAAGTTGTTCCTCGGCAATTTTTGGGTAGTCTATTACGGTTTTAAGCATAAAACGGTCTACCTGTGCTTCGGGAAGCGGATATGTTCCTTCTTGCTCTACGGGGTTTTGCGTGGCCATTACCAAAAAGGGCTTGTCCAGTTTAAAGGTGTCGTCGCCAATGGTAACTTGTTTTTCCTGCATGGCTTCCAGTAGTGCCGATTGCACTTTTGCCGGGGCACGGTTAATTTCGTCGGCCAATACAAAGTTGGCGAAAATAGGCCCTTTTTTTATGGAAAAATCGTTATCCTTCATATTGTAAATAAGGGTTCCTGTAACGTCGGCGGGCAATAAGTCGGGTGTAAACTGTATACGGCTAAAACTACCGTCCACGGCTTGCGACAGGGTGTTAATGGCTAAGGTTTTGGCCAGTCCGGGTACGCCTTCCAATAAAATGTGGCCTTGCCCGAGCAACCCAATTAACAGGCGCTCGACCATGTGTTTTTGGCCCACGATTACCTTGTTCATTTCCAGTACCAGCAAATCTACAAAGGCACTTTCCCGTTCTATTTTTTCGTTTATCGATTTAATATCGATTGTATTGGTATCTTCCATTAGTATACTTTTTTAAAAGTTCCGAATATAACACGCTTATTTGAGCCATGCAAATTGTTGAAATTTTTCTTTTAAGCCTGTTAATGATTGGTTAAATTAATTTTCGGGCCACGTTAACGATAGGTTAAAAAAGTATTCTTATTTTTAGTTTCGTAAAAGTGCGGTTATATTTATCGTGAATCTTTTTCAATTTTAAAAAAAATGAATAAAACAGCCTTAATTACGGGATCCACCAGTGGCATAGGCCGTGCCACGGCTTACGAATTTGCTAAGCGCGGCATTAATTTGATTTTATGCGGAAGGCGATTGGATAGGCTTGAAACCATTAAAAACGAATTAAAACAACAGGTTAACGTACATATTTTGAATTTTGACGTACGCCACAAAACCGAAGTTTTTAATGCTATAACAACCTTGCCCAAACCGTTCGGGAAAATTGATATTCTGATTAACAATGCCGGAAATGCCCATGGCTTGGACCCCATTGACCAAGGCAGTGTTGACGATTGGGACGCCATGATGGACATTAACGTTAAGGGGTTGTTGTACGTTAGTAAGGCCGTTATACCGCAAATGACCCAGCAGCAATCGGGGCATATTATAAACATTGGTTCCTCGGCGGGCAAGGAAGTTTACCCCAAAGGCAACGTATATTGCGGCAGTAAACATGCCGTGTTGGCCATTACCGAAGGCATGCGCATAGACCTAAACCGCTACGGTATTAAGGTTGGCGCTATAAACCCCGGACTGGTGGAAACCGAATTTTCGAAAGTACGTTTTAAGGGTAATGCCGTTGCCGATACCGTTTATAAAGGATTTAAGGCGCTTCAAGCCAGGGATATTGCCGAAATTATCTATTTCGTGGTATCGCGCCCCGCCCATGTTAATATTGCCGATTTGTTGGTGTTCCCTACCGCACAGGCCAATAGTGTTACGGTTAAAAAAGAATTATGATTAACAAACGTCTTCTTGTAAAACATTTACTGGCCCATAACGACGAAAACAGTTTTTACGACAAAAAACGTAAAATAAACATTAGCATAAAGGAAGGCAAGGCCAAATTTTTAAAGCATGTTTGTGCCTTGGCTAACAGTAACCCGAACAACAACTCGTATATTGTTGTCGGGGTTGAGGACGGCGACAATAAAATAGTGGGCGTCGACTTTTTTGACGATAGCAAAATACAAAACCTCATTAACGCCTATTTAACCAATCCGCCACTGGTGCAGTACGAAAACATTCCGTTTCCGCACTTGCCGGACGATAAGGTGGTGGGCCTGGTAACCATTCGTTCTACCGGAAACATAACCTCGCTACGCAAAAACATTTGGAAATATTACGGCGGTTCGGTGTTTTTTAGGGACGGCAGTATGAGCATGTCCAAAGTGTTCGATATTGAGATAAAAGACACCAACTCCAAAACCGTTACTGCTATTGAAAACAATTCGCAAAACAATATCGAGCATACCCTAAACGGCGTTTTCGACTTTATGAAAAACCGAAAGGATTATACGCCCAAATACAAAGTGTTTAAGGAATATTTTGTGGTGTGCTGGGCCGGACAAAAAAAGGTGGTGAAGGATGAAACTTTTTTTTCCCGGGTTGATATTAAATTAATAAACGAAGAAGTACGGTTGTTTTTTTCGGCTTTAGATGAAGTAGCCATTTTTATGGACGACGATAGTTTTAAAATTGTAGAATATGTGAATTTGAAATTCCAGGAATTTAATAAATATTATCCGTTAGAAGAAACCCTGATTAAATTTCAGGACAATGCCGGATATTCCATAGAAAGCAATTTACTGTTCCAACCACCCCAAATCGATAAAAAAGTACTGCACCATATTTACAACAACAACAACGCTATTTTAGATAAGTTGAAAAACGGGGCAACCCTTACCAAAACCCAAGAAACCGATTTAAAAAATCTGCCCACGACTTATTTAATCTGTTATTTCAACCTGTTTCCCGATGCGGTGGATAAACTTAACGATGCCCGCCCTTATTTAAAGGCGCAGGGCGAAACGGTTTACCAGCATTATAAGGATGCCGTACGTATTCTTAGGAAGGTAAAATACAATTAATCTGATTTACGATTTTGGACTTCATTGGTTACAATCGTTAGTTGAAAACCCTGCCTATTGCGGGCAGATATGCGCTTTCAATTTTTGCAAATGTTTTTAAGTCATAGACATGCTTTTTACGCATAATTTCCGTGTATTAGTGGTAAAATATACACGAATAAGAGGGGTTTCGTCGGTGTTAAACCAGTGGGTTTTAGGTTTATAGATATTCTGTGTTGCAAGTGAAAGATATACGATAAGTTTATGCAAAATTGAAAAATTTTGAACTCTACTTGAAAAACTAAAACTTTAAAATTTTAAACAATATGCGCTTACTTAATGCCAATCAAATTGTATTGCTGCACTAGTGTGTATAATGGTAATAAAATCCACCTAAAATTTTTCCTAAGAAAAGAGCAAAAACTGCAATTCCGCATATAATTACTATTGCCCAGCTAATATTGTCAATCGTATTGTTTTCTTTAAGATTAAAATTCATTTTAAAATTATTTAGGTGTAAATTACAGGAATGAGCAAAGGGAAACCATCCTCTCAAATATAAGGAAAAAGCATAAAAACAAAGTTTTCCTTTCAAAAATTTATTCTTAGGTATTAGAAAAGCTTTTTAAAGATTAAACACTAAAAAAAACGCGAAGTATTATATTTGTAGCTTAAAGTGGTATATAATTAAAAAAGAACAAGGCCTATTTTGATGTGTAATAGATATTATTAAGCGAATCTGGATATGAAACGTTTTTTCAGGTTTATATTTAAAATAATAATATGGTTTTTTATTATAACCGTGGCCTTGGTAGTTTTGTTTAAATGGGTGCCGGTACCCGTTACGCCATTAATGGTAATTCGCTATTTTAGCCCAACCGAAAACGCAACGAGTAAGGTATTAAAGCACGATTGGGTAGCTATGGGCAACATATCCAAAAACCTACAATTGGCGGTTATTTGTAGTGAGGACCAAAATTTTTTAGGCCACAACGGTTTTGATATGGAAGCTATTGAAAAAGCAATAGAATACAACAAAAAAGGAAAGCACATCCGTGGTGGCAGTACCATTAGCCAACAAACGGCCAAAAACGTATTTTTATGGCCAAAGCGCAGTTGGTTGCGCAAAGGGTTAGAGGTGTATTTTACATTTTTAATAGAGTTAATTTGGTCCAAGGAACGTATTATGGAAGTGTACCTTAACAGTATAGAAATGGGCCCCGGTATTTACGGTGCCGAAGCCGCCGCCCAATATTGGTTTAAAAAACCGGCTTCGAAATTAAGCCAATACGAAGCCGCCGCTATTGCCGCCATACTGCCAAGCCCGTTAAAGTATAAGGCAAATCCGCCCACAACCTACATAGTAAACCGGAAAATTTGGATTATTGGGCAAATGAACAATTACGGGACTTTAAATTATGACAACCAACAATAAAAACAACCAAGCTATTATTGAAAAAACCATACACTTCGTGAAAGAAACCCTTAAAAATGCTGAAGGCGGACACGATTGGTTTCATATCGAGCGGGTTTACAAAAACAGCCTGTTAATTGCCAAAACCGAAAAAGCCGATAGCCTAATTATAGCTTTAGGTGCTTTATTGCACGATATAGCCGATAGCAAATTTTATAATGGCAATGAAACCATAGGGCCTAAAATAGCTACGGATTTTTTGCTTCAACTAAACGTCGATGTTTTAACAATAAACCACGTTGTAAGTATTATAAAAAATATTTCGTTTAAGGGCGGAAACGAAACACAAACTTTTAAATCCATAGAATTGGATATCGTTCAGGATGCCGATAGGTTGGATGCTATTGGTGCTATTGGCATTGCGCGCTGTTTTAATTATGGCGGGTTTAAAAACAGAGCCATTTACAACCCCGAAACAAAGCCCAACTTAAACATGACCAAAGCGGCGTACAAAACTTCGACCGCACCAAGTATTAATCACTTTTACGAAAAGCTCCTGTTGCTAAAAAACAGGATGAACACCAAAACGGGAAAGCTTTTGGCGCAACAAAGACACGATTTTATGCTGCTCTATTTAAACCAGTTTTATAACGAATGGGACGGACTGGAATAACCTAACCAATAATCATTTTAATTTCCTTTCGGTAGTTCGAGGCGCTTTTTCCGGTAATTTCGTTAAACTGTTTATTAAAATGCGAAAAATTGTTAAACCCGCATTCGTAACAAATATCGGCAATGCTCATTTGGCTTTCGTTTAGCAATTTGGTAGCATGTACCACCCGGTACTCGTTTACCACTTGCGTAAAGGTTTTGCCCGTGGCTTTTTTAAAATATCGGCAAAAGGCGGGAACCGTCATACTAACTTGGTCGGCTATTTCATCTAAGGAAATATGGCGTTGGAAATTTTTGTTCACAAACTTAAAAATAATATCGACCTTGGAACTGTCCTGGGCTTCGGTTTCAAAAGCAAAACCATCGGCATTAAGTATGGTGTAGTCATCGGTCGTGGCCAAATGGTTTAATATGTCCAAAAACTTTAAAACCCGCTTTAAGCCTTGGTATTCAGCCAGTTTTTCTATTTTGCCACCAATTTTTTGTTTGGTTTCAACTTTAAACCTAATCCCTTTTTTTGCCCGTTCGAACAAAGCTACTATATTGGCCATTTCGGGAACGTTTAAAAAATCGTTGCCCAAAAAATTCGATTTAAACTGTATGGTGGTTTCGGTGCCGTTGGCGGTTAGCCTATCGGTAAAACCATTATGCGGTAAGTTGGCTCCTATAAGGATTAATTGGCTATTATTAAAGTACGACAAGTGGTTGCCTATATGTGTTTTTCCTTGTCCTTTGTTTATGTATATAAGTTCCAACTCGGGATGGAAATGCCAGAAGGCCCCATCCTTATCAACCGTTTCAACATGTTGCTTAACTAATATGGAGCTGCCAAAACTGGGGGTTAGTTTTCTAAACGTTGGCTTTTTATTAATCATACAAATTTATTTTGGGCAAAATTACAACATATTGTAATTGCAACATGTTATCTATTACCTCAATTGTGTGTTATTTTAACGTTAAGATTAGTTAAAAAATAGTTAAAGGTTAATATAGCATATAAAATAGTCAACTTAGATGTTTTTACAACAGGCTTTCTGCAGTAAATTTGCACCGTAGTTAGTTATTAACTATTTGTTATTGTAAAAACAGTTTCTTCTTATAAAAAGAAACTTAAACATAAAACTCCTTAAAAACGGAGTGTACAATATTCATTAATAATTAGTTTAATGTCTTATTTAGTTTAGTTGGTAAAGTGAGCTGTGGTGGCTCACTTTTTTTTTGCCCTGTTTTCTTTACGACTGTTTCGTCCCCAAAAAGTTAAATTTCAACAAAACAACAATGGTCAATTTTGTAAAAAATATCAATATTTAACCCTTGTATGTGCTATATTGATTTGTTTATTTGTTAAAGATAAATTAAATGGTAATATAGAACATATATTTATTAAGTGTGTTGTTTTTTAACCTTCTGTTTCGGTATACATTTGCATTGTTGAACGTTATAAATTTTTAAAATTATGAAACACGTAATTAAAACACTAAAAAACAGCATGCTAATTGTTGCTGTTTTTACTGCTCTAACGAGTAGCGCAACAGAAACAAGCCCTTATTCTATCGATGATACCAAAACAGCATTAACCTTAAACAATGTTAAAATGGGCGATGTTTTGTCTATTAAGGACGAAAACGGGGAAGTATTGTACACCGAGCATATTAAGGTTTCCGGTACTTACAAAAAAGGATTCGATTTAACCGCCTTGCCCAATGGCAATTATTTTTTTGAAGTAGATAAAGATGTGGAGGTTAAAATCATTCCCTTTACCGTAACCAACAAAAATGTAGCTTTTAATAAAAACAAGGAGTACATTAGCTATAAACCTTATGTAAGGCAAAAGGGCGATATGTTATTTGTTTCCAAATTAGCTTTGGACAGGGAACCCCTACAGGTGCATATTTATGCCGACGGCAATAATGGGTACGAGTTGCTGCTTTCAGAAAAGTTAGAAGGCACCCAATCCCTTGAAAAGGTTTACAGATTAGAAAAAGGCAACTATAAGTTGGTGTTAATTTCCAATGACAAGGAGTTTACAAAATTCATTAATAATTAATTTAATGTCTTATTTAGTTTAGTTAGTAAAGTGGGCTGTGGTAGCCCACTTTTCTTTTTTGTATGTTCCTGTTTTCTTTATTTTTCCGCAGCCCTAAAATGTTTCACCCACTCTTAATAAATAATACTATCTTTACGGTTTGAAATGTTTTATGAACCATCATTCGTAATAGGCTAACTATTAGCGAATTCAATATACAACACAATATGGCGTGTAACAGTTGTTCGACAAGTAAAGACGGACAGCCAAAAGGATGCAAAAACAATGGCACCTGCGGTACCGATAGCTGCAACAAGCTAACGGTTTTCGATTGGCTTTCCAATATGTCGCTACCCAGTGGCGAAAAACCATTTAATTGGGTCGAGGTCCGTTTTAAAAACGGCAGGAAGGAATATTACCTAAATTCCGAAAACATTACCCTAAGCATGGGCGATGTTGTGGCAACACAGGCCCAAGCGGGACACGATATTGGTGTGGTTACCCTTGCGGGCGAACTGGTGCGCATACAAATGAAGCGTAAAAACATAGCCGTTACCGAAAAAGGAAGTGCCAAAATATACCGCAAGGCCAACCAAAAAGATATTGATGTTTGGCAACAAGCCCGCGACCGCGAAGAACCCATGAAAGTTAAGGCACGGCAATTTGCCATAGACCTTAAGTTGGAAATGAAAATATCCGACATCGAGTTTCAAGGCGATGCCAGCAAGGCTACCTTTTATTACACCGCCGAGGATCGTGTCGATTTCCGCGAGCTTATCAAGGTATTTGCCCGCGAGTTCCGTACCCGAATAGAAATGAAACAAGTCGGGTTTCGCCAAGAAGCCTCAAGGTTGGGCGGCATAGGCTCCTGTGGCCGCGAACTATGCTGCTCTACGTGGTTAACCGATTTTCGTTCGGTAAGTACATCGGCGGCGCGCTACCAGCAACTATCGCTAAACCCCCAAAAACTGGCCGGGCAATGCGGCAAATTAAAATGTTGCCTAAATTACGAACTGGACACGTATTTAGAAGCCCTAAAAGCCTTCCCTAAAACCGAAATAAAACTACAAACCGAAAAAGGCGTTGCCCTTTGCCAAAAAGTCGATATTTTTAAAGGCCATTTATGGTACGCCTACGATGGCGAGTGGACCAACTGGCACAAAATAACCACCGTACAGGCCAATGAAATTATCGAGCGAAACAAAAAAAACGAACCCGTTGTTAGCTTGGAAGAATATGCCTCGGACCTGATTGAAGATACTAAAATCGAGTTCGAAAACGTTGTTGGGCAAGACAGTTTAACACGTTTCGATAATCCAAATCCCAAGCACAAACGTAAAAATAAGCGTAACAACAGGAATAAAACCAACAACAATAAGGCGGCAAACGCCAATAAAACAGCATCGAATCCAAACAAGAAAAACGATAATACCCAAAATAAAAACGCAAACAACAACAAAAGAAACAATAGAAACCGAAACCAAAGACGAAACCAAAATGCGAATAAAAAAGAATAATGTATTATTACTACTATTCGCCGCTTTACTCGTGGTAGCCTGCGATTCCAAGCGGGTGTTGGACCACTATAAAACCGTTCCCAACCAATGGCACAAGGATTCTATCGTTAGCTTTAACTTTACGCCCCCCGACTCCACAAACGCCTACAATCTGTTTATAAACTTAAGAAATACCAACGCCTACAAATACAGCAATTTGTTTTTAATTGTTGAAATGGCTTTTCCACACGGCAAAACCATAAAAGATACCTTGGAGTATAAAATGGCCGAGCCTTCGGGAAAACTTCTCGGTACCGGAATTACCGACACAAAGGAAAACAAACTGTGGTATAAGGAAGGCGTGGTTTTTAACGAATCGGGCCTATATCAAATCAATATTCAACAAGCCATGCGCGAAAACGGCAAAGTTGAAGGCGTTACCCAACTTGAGGGCATTACCGATGTTGGGTTCCGAATTGAAAAACCAAATTAAACCAAAATGGACAAGCGGTTTGAAAGTATAATTCAACTCATTAAACAATCTCGGGCAAATGCAGTTAAAGCCGTAAACAACGAACTAATAAACCTTTATTGGAATATTGGGGCGTATATTAGCAAAAAAATTGAACAATCGGAATGGGGCGATTCGGTTGTAGCCGAACTATCAAAACACATACAACAACAAGAGCCCGAAATAAAAGGGTTTTCCAATAAAAATATCTGGAGAATGAAGCAGTTTTATGAAACATATAAGGACTCCCCAAAACTCTCACCACTGGTGAGGGCAATTAGTTGGTCGCATAATTTGGCTATATTTTCGAGATGCAAAACCGAAGAAGAAAGGGGGTTTTATTTAAAATTGGCTAAACAGGAAAACTATAGTTTTAGAGAACTTGATAGACAAATTTCTGCCAGTCTTTTTGAGCGGACGATGATTGGAAATTCAAAACTCTCAACAACATTGAGAGAATCAAATCAAGACTTCACAAACACTTTTAAAGACAGTTATGTATTTGAATTTTTAAATTTACCCGAACCCTATAATGAAAACGAATTACAACGAGGACTTGTAAAACAAATAAAAAAATTCATTCTTGAACTCGGAAAAGATTTCCTGTTTATAGGTGAAGAATACAAACTACAAGTAGTTAAATACGCATTAAGCAGAAGCCTTTCGCCAACAACGGTTTCAGAATATAAAACACAATTACCAGATAAAAAATTGCTGCAGCAAAAACTGCACGAACTTTTTAATAACGAAACCAACCACAACTAACATGACACAATACCGACCAAGCCTGTTCCCCGGTGGCCGAGCCTGTCGAAGCCACCACAAAACAAAAAAACGATAAATTAAGGAGTAAACACTAACAACATAAATGGCAACAAAACAAAACAAAGCAAAACAGCAAGATTTTTCAAAATACGTCCGTTGGTTTTGGATATTATTTTTGGGCGCAATCGTTTCGGTGGCCTTGGTATTTTTGCTGGCCTCATGGAATGCCTTTGGCAAAATGCCCGACCACACCGTTTTGGAAAACCCCAGGACCAATTTGGCAACCGAAATTGTATCGTCCAATGGGGAAACCCTTGGCAAGTTCTATTTAAACGACAACCGTACGCCCGTAAGCTACAACGAACTGCCCCCACATTTGGTCCAAGCCCTTATAGCCACCGAAGACGCCCGATTTTACGAACATTCGGGCATCGATTGGTACGGCACCGGCCGAGCCATTGTTAAAATGGGCAAAGGCGGAGGAGCCAGTACCATTTCGCAACAATTGGCAAAACAGTTGTTTCACGGCGAAGGCTCCAAAAACTTGGTAGAGCGTATTTTGCAAAAGGTGAAAGAATGGATTATAGCCATACGTTTGGAGCGCCAATACACCAAAGAAGAAATTATTGCCCAATATTTCAACATTTACGATTTTTTAAACAATGCCGACGGCATACGCAGTGCCGCCCGTATTTATTTCGGGAAAGAACCTAAAGATTTGGATTTAAAAGAATCGGCCATGTTGGTAGGCATGTTTAAAAATTCGTCGCTTTACAATCCGCGCCGCCGTGCCGAACTTACCCAGCAGCGCCGCAACGTGGTATTGGCACAAATGGCCAAATACAATTATATTACGCCGCACGTTAAGGATTCGGTACAGCAAATTGAGTTAAAACTTAACTACACGCCCGAATCGCACCGCGAGGGTATTGCTACTTATTTTAGGGGCTATTTGGATGCGTTTATGAAAGAATGGATAGACCAAAACCCCAAACCCGACGGCTCGAAGTGGAACCTATATAACGATGGCTTAAAAATATACACCACCATCGATTCGCGCATGCAGCAATACGCCGAGGATGCCGTACAACAGCACATGAACAAACTACAGGCCGAGTTTTTCCACCAAAACACGCCCGACCGAAACCCAACAGCTCCGTTTTTGGATTTATCGGTTAAGGCTATCGATTCGCTACTTAAAAATTCAATAAAACAAACCGAGCGCTGGCGGCACCTAAAGTACGATTTAAAAAAAGGAAATAAAGAAATAGAAGCATCCTTTTACAAACCCGCCGAAATGACGGTTTTTAAATGGATAAACGGCAAACCTTCGGAAATAGATACTATTATGAAACCCATCGACTCTATTAGGTACTATAAATCGTTTTTGCGTACCGGCATGATGTCCATGGACCCGCAAACCGGCCACGTAAAAGCCTGGGTCGGCGGTGTGGATTATCGCCATTTTCAGTACGATATGGTAAAACAGGGCAAGCGCCAAGTGGGGTCTACCTTTAAGCCTTTTGTATATGCGGCTGCCATAGACCAATTGCACTTTTCGCCTTGCGACGAGTTTCCCGATACGCCGTTTTGTATCGAGGCCAACAAATGGGGCAACCTAAAAGAATGGTGCCCCAAAAATTCCGGAGGTACTTATGGCGGTACCAGAACATTAAAAAATGCTTTGGCTAATTCGGTAAATACAATTACAGCGCGGTTAATGGACAAA
This sequence comes from Flavobacteriaceae bacterium, assembly GCA_047975545.1. GTDB lineage: Bacteria > Bacteroidota > Bacteroidia > Flavobacteriales > Flavobacteriaceae > JBKEDS01. The sequence goes on from JBKEDS010000032.1 coordinate 66,043, forward strand.
GTAGGGCCGCAAACCGTTATCGATTTGGCAACCAAACTGGGGGTGGAGTCTACCATTCCCGCCGTGCCTTCAATAGCTTTGGGAACAGCCGATTTAAGCGTTTACGAAATGGTGGGCGCCTACGCTGCGTTTGCCAACAAGGGCGTATACACAAAACCTGTAATGGTAACCACTATTGAAGATAAAAACGGTACAATTCTGTACCAATTTAAGCCCGAAACCCGTGACGTAATAGGCGAGGAAATTGCCTACGTAACCGTAAAACTGTTGGAGGGCGTTACCCAGGGTGGTTCCGGTACGCGCTTGCGTACCAAGGGCGCAGAAAAATGGAGTCCCGTTTACAAAGAAATTATTACCGGATACCCTTACGAATTTACCAACCCCATAGCCGGAAAAACAGGAACGACCCAAAACCAGAGCGACGGTTGGTTTATGGGCATGGTGCCTAATTTGGTAACGGGCGTTTGGGTAGGCGCCGAGGACCGTGCCGCCCACTTTAAAAGCATTACCTATGGCCAGGGCGCCTCTATGGCATTGCCTATTTGGGGCATGTATATGAAAAATTGTTATAACGACGAAACCCTTAACGTGTCCAAAGGCAATTTTGGAGCGCCAAAAAACCTATCTATAAATGTAGATTGCAGTAAAGTTTCCGAAGATAATCCCGAAGGTGACCCCGAAACGGATATTCCCGATGAGTTGGCGTTTTAATGCACATGTTTTTCCATATAAAATGGGCTTTAAAGCGTTTTAGCCACCGTATTAACTGCTGCAATGGTAAAATCCAAGTCTTCATAAGTTAGCGCATCGGTAATAAACCAGGTTTCAAAAGCACTTGGGGCAATATAAACCCCGGCATTGAGCATGCCGTGGAAAAAAGCCTTAAAAGTGTCGTTGTTGCCTTTTGCTGCGGTTTCAAAATCGACCACTTCGGCACTGCTAAAATGTACCGACACCATGGAGCCTACCCGATTTATGGTGTGTGTAATATTATTTTTGGTTAAAACTTTGGCCATGCCTTTGTGCAGGTATTCGGTTTTTTCGTCTAAGCGCTTAAAAACTTCGGTGTCGTTGTTCAGTTCGGTTAGCATGGCCAATCCTGCGGCCATGGCCAAGGGGTTTCCGCTTAGCGTTCCCGCTTGGTATACCGGGCCAACCGGAGCAAGGTAATCCATGATTTTTGCTTTGGCGGCAAAAGCGCCAACGGGCAGTCCGCCACCAATTACTTTCCCGAAACACACAATATCGGCCTTAATGTTAAAACGTTCTTGCGCGCCGCCTTTTGCCAACCGGAAGCCCGTCATGACTTCATCGAAAATCAATAGGATATTTTCGGCGTTGCATAGGGTTCTTAGTTTTTGCAAAAAGTTGTTTTTGGGTGGTACGCATCCCATGTTTCCGGCAACGGGCTCGATAATAACACAAGCTATATTGCCTTTATTGGCGGCTATTAGTTCCTTCACATTATCAATATCGTTATAACATGCCAAAAGCGTATCCTTTGCCGTGCCTTGGGTAACGCCGGGACTATTGGGCGTACCAAATGTACTGGCGCCGCTACCTGCTTGTATTAAAAACGAATCGCTATGGCCGTGGTAACAGCCTGCAAATTTTATTATTTTGTCCTTTCCGGTATAACCACGTGCCAAGCGCACGGCGCTCATACAGGCTTCGGTACCGGAGTTTACAAATCGAATTTTATCAATATTGGGTACCATGGAAACCGCTAATTGCGCAATTTGGGTTTCTATTTCGGTAGGCATCCCGAAGGAGGTTCCTTTTTTTGCTTTTTCAACTACGGCATTTACAACGGGTTTGTGGGCGTGACCGAGAATCATGGGCCCCCAGGAATTAATGTAGTCTATAAGTTTGTTGCCGTCCTCATCGTACAAATAAGCGCCTTTTGCTTCTTTTACAAAAATAGGAGTGCCACCAACCCCCTTAAATGCCCGAACGGGCGAATTAACACCGCCCGGTATAACGTGTTCTGCCTGTACAAATAATGCACTACTTCGTTTATAAATCATGTTAAACTAAATTATTTTACCCGATAATCGGGGTTTGGATATTTTTTTCTTTTACAACCAATATTATTGCGTTTTAGCGTTCTGTTCCGCTTACTTGAAGCTCCTGCCCAATACTTAGGGTGTTGTCGCTTAAATTGTTTAAAGTTTTTAGGGTTTCAACCGTTGTATTGTACTGTTTTGCCAATGAATAAAGGGTTTCGCCTTTTTGAACGGTATGAAAGGCGGGGTCTGTATCTTCTGCAACTTCCTCCACTTTAATTACAACAGCATCTTGGCCATGGATATTGTTTTCTTCTAATGCACTTACTACTTTTAGTTGCTGCCCTACGGAAATTTCGGGGCCCGACAAATGGTTTAACCTTTGAAGTTCCTGTACCGAAAGTCCGTAACGTTGCGAAATGGCATATAGGGTTTCGCCCCTTTCAACTATATGAGTGCCTGTATTGGTAACGTTAACTGTATTGGCTATTGTAGTAGTTTTTGGTTTGGCGTACAGTTCGGCCTCGGGGTTTCGGTACGTTCTGCCCAGTACTTCTTTATCCAATTGGTGTAAATCGTAACGTTCAATCAGGCTTATTAGCTTGTGCGGGTATTTTTTATCGGTGGCGTAACCAGCATCTTTTAAGCCCTTTGCCCAGGCTTTATAATCGCCTTTGCGTAATTTGAACAGCTCCGCATAGCGCCTGCGTTGGGTTAAAAATAGCGAATGGTCCCGGTACGAGTATTTGGCGTCTATGTATTTCCTGAAACATTCTTGGGCGGCATCGTCGTCGTGGTAAATTTTATCGCCCGTCCAGTCGTGGCATTTAATGCCAAAATGGTTGTTGGCCTCGCGTGCCAAACGCCCTTTGCCACTACCGGACTCCAAAATACCCTGTGCCATGGTAATACTGGCGGGTATGTTATAAAGTTGCATTTCGGTTTTGGCAATATCTTTGTAAAGCGCAATGTAGGCTTCGGTACTGCTTGGGTAATTGGCGGTTTCGGGTTTTGTTTCGGGCGTTGTTGTTGCCGAAGGTGTTTCGGGCTTAGCTACAACTTGCTCGGTTTTATGTTTTGTTTTGTGTTTTTTTGAAGTGGCTGCTTTTTTAGATTTACAACTAAAAAGCATTAACCCTAAACATATTGCAATTAAAAATCGTGTCATTTTACTGTTCAATTTGCGGTAATTTTTTCTTTTTTAAATAGGTGTTCATGCCTTCAATACCTTGCAATCCACCTGTGTGAATGGTTAAAATTTTCGACCCATTTGGAAAAAATCCTTTTTCGATTAAATCGAAAACCCCAAACATCATTTTTCCCGTATAAACGGGGTCCAAAGGAATATTTTGCTGTTGTTTGAACGCATTTAAAAACGTTACCAAATTAGCATTTATTTTGGCATAGCCCCCAAAGTGGTAGTCGGTTATGAGTTTCCAATTGGTTTTGGTTGCAAATTTACTAATATCCTGCCGTAAAAAATGGCCTTTTAGGGCGGGAAATCCTAAAATTTGCTGATTGGGCACGGAACTATTGATAAGCCCCGAAATAGTACCGCCCGTACCAACGGCGCAGCACACGTAATCGAAATTTTTGTCGGTTTCGCTTAAAATTTCCTCGCAGCCTTTTACGGCCAAGGTGTTGGTGCCGCCTTCCGGTACGATATAACAGTTTCCAAATTCGGTTTTTAACTGTTCTAAAAATTCGGGATTGGTTTTGTTTCGGTAATCGGTTCGGGTTACAAACTTAAACCGCATGCCACATTGTTTGGCAAAACGCAAGGTTGGGTTTTCGGTTGTGGAAGAAGCCAGCTCGTCGCCCCGAATTACGCCAATGGTTTTTAAGCCGAACAACTGTCCCGCCGATGCTACCGCAGCAATATGGTTGGAATATGCCCCACCAAACGATAGCAAAGTGCAGAAACCTTGTTTTTTGGCTTCCTTTAAATTGTATTTAAGTTTCCGGTACTTGTTGCCCGAAACAAATTGGTGGATGGCATCCTCGCGCTTTATAACGAGCCGGATACCCTTATTATTGGGAAAGATAATAGTTTGGTTAACACTTTTTTCGGGGTGGAACATCATGCCCACAAATATACTTTAAAAAACACCAAAACGGGCGATGTTTTAAATAATCTAAATCCTGCTGGTTGGCGTAGGCTTCCCGTTCAAAAGAAAGACTACGATAGGCCGTTTTCCAATTTCGGCAATAAACAAGGCGGAACAAAAATTCAATTATATAAAAGGCGTAAAACGGCAACACCAATAATTCCAACTGTTGGCGTAGGTGAATGCGCTCGTGGTTAACCAATACCGCGTCGTGTTTTAATTGTTTTTCTTTTAAAACGATAAACGGAAACAGAGCCATGCCCGTATAGCCTTTTGGCACCATATATTTTGAAGTGAAAATCATGTTTGCAATTTACGGTTTTAGTATAAATGTTTTGACTTGCTTTGAAGTAAAACGGGATATTCAAAAACCAATCCAATAATACATTATCTTTGTATAAAATGAAAAAAATAATACCCATTGAAGAAGGCGATTTTTACCTTACCCCGCAAGGCTATCGCTGTTTTACCGAGCAATACCACCTAAAACGGGGCTATTGTTGCGAAAGCGGTTGTAGGCACTGCCCCTATGGCTATAACAAAAAAACAAACCGCCAAAGGTAATATTTAGTGGGTTTTTATCGTTTTTGGTTAATAGATTTGGTATAGTTGTTGCTGATATTTAACTTTAGGTAACAAAATTGTTTTTTCAACATTTAAATATAAGAAAGCCCATAATGGGCATTTGGCAGGGCAAAATTCGATACCCACCGAAATAATTAAATAACTGAACCACAAGTTCTTGATGAAATTTAAATATAAGAAAAACTTAAACACAAAACGCTATGAAAATATTATTAAAAACCCTGCCATTGTTAGCATTGCTACTCGTGGCAACTTCGTGCAGTTCGGTAAGAGTGGCTACCGATTTTGATAAAAACGCCAATTTTAACGCCTACAAAACCTTTGCGTTTTTTAAAACGGGCATTGATAAAGCCGAAATTAACGATTTGGACAAACGCCGTATTTTACGTGCTATCGAAGCCGAAATGCTGGCCAAGGGCTTTACCAAGTCCGAAACCCCCGATTTGTTAATTAGTTTGTTTACCCAATCGAACCAACGCGTAGACGTTTACAACAACTACTGGGGCTACGGTGGTTGGGGCTGGGGCGGCTATTACGGTCCGGGCTGGGGCTGGGGATGGAACCAACCCAATGTATCGACCTCAACCGAAGGCATCCTGTTTATTGATGTTATCGATGCCAATAAAAAGGAACTGGTTTGGCAAGGCAAAGGCACGGGCTACTTAACCCAAAACACGAATAAAAAAGAAGAACGCATTAACGAATTTGTAAACGAAATTATGGCGCAATACCCGCCGGGGGTTGGGAAATAGTTTTTTGGAGTAAAAAAAGTAAGCAAAAGGGTTCAGAAAAAAATTGAGCCCTTTTTTTGTTTTATGTTTTTGCGAAAATTAATGTAATCGAAAAAAATATCGTTTTTATTATAAAAAGAGGTCTTTCAATCCCGCTCAAGGGAACATTCCAAAAAACTATTTTACTTCAACCTATTATTTTAATTTTTCACCCATTAAACCGTTGTAATAACACCAGTAGCAACATGGCTGTAATATCAGTTTTTTCAACAGATCTTAAAAAAGCATAGGCGCGTTTCATTTGGGTTTTAACCGTATTAACAGAAACACCGTAAACATCGGCAATTTGCACGTAACTAAGGCCATCGACCACATGGGACATAAAAATATTGCGCCTCGATTCTGGAATTTGGTTTACCAATTCCCTAATTTTTATGGTTGCCGTTTCCTCTGTTTTTTCAAGCACAGTAGCTTCTTGTTGTCTTTCAATAAAAAATGTTTGCTTGGTTAAATCTATTTTTTCATTTGTCTCGACAAACTTCAAACTTAAGTTTTTAACAGCCTTTGTTGCATAAGCGTTAAACGATATGTTGATTTCCAAAGACTCTTTCTTTCCCCATAAATAGATGAAAAAGTCCTGCACGATATCCTTAGCCGATTCTCTGTCTTTTGTAATATGAAAAGCTACCAAGCACAAAAAAACAAAATGTTCTTTGTACAACTTTTCGAAATTTTTTAAATCTTTCTGAAACATCATCTGCACCGCAATATGTTTAACAAAAAATGAAACGAACTATACCAAATATATAAATTTTTAACTTTTTTTTAGAAAAAAATATTTTTTTGTCACCCTAAACCAACAATTACGTAACATAAGTTTAACATACTATGTTAGCATGGAAACAAGCAAAAAGATAATAGAGATACTTGAAAAAATAGCCAAAACAAATAGCATTCCTTTGGATTTAGCAAAAAACCTAACCGAAGAAGAAACGGCTTTAATAAACAGCCTCTATAAAAACAACCTTATTAAGGATGCTCTTGATTTTGCCAAAACCTTAAACCCAAACAACAATTGGGAAGCATTTAAAACCAAACACTCCCCTAAAAAAAAGCCAACAATACCGTTATGGAAAAGCCTTGCCAAATATGCAGCCGTATTGGCCGTAGCATTAGGCTGCTTGGTTTTTATTAAACGCCAAATAGGCAAGGCAAACTTGCCTCAAAACTATCCGGCCAATGAAATTGAGCTTGTGCTAGACAATGGGGAGGTGCAAATATTAAATACAAATAGCAGTAAACAAATTGTTAAGCAAAACGGCAAAATAATTGGCTCGCAAAGCGGAAATAGTATTAACTACAACCCGAAAGACCTTGCCAAGGAATTAGTTTATAACCAATTAAGGGTACCTTACGGCAGAACTTTTAACTTAACGCTTTCGGACGGTACAAAAGTATTCCTTAACGCCGGCACCAACATAAAATATCCCACTACTTTCGTTAAAGGCAAAATCAGGGAAATTTTTCTTGAAGGCGAAGCTTATTTTGAAGTAGCCGAGGACAAGGTCCATCCGTTTATAGTAAACACCAATCAAGTAAGTATTACGGTTTTGGGGACAAAATTCAACGTGTCGTCGTACAAGGAAGATACCGAAATTAACACTGTATTGGTTGAGGGCTCAGTTAGCCTGTCCAACGACCAAAACCCCGATAGCGCATCCCTTTTACAACCTGGACACAAAGGTTCTTGGGATAAATCCAACAATAAAATGTCGTTTAAAAAAGTAGATGTAAAAATGTACACAGAATGGATGCAGGGCGATATTGTTTTTAGGAACACAGCCTTTAACGAAATGATAAAAAAATTAGAACGCAACTATAACGTGATAATCGAGAATAACAATCAAACGCTAAACCTTAAAAAGTTTAATGCCAATTTTAACAAAAACATAGAAAACATTGACGATATATTAACCGTTATAAGCCAAATATATCCGTTTACGTACAAAAAAACAGATAACAAAATAATAATTAACCAATAAAAAGTAGACCTATGATGTAAAAAACAATGGCGTTTAATTTTAATAGAATTCAATTTAAAAACAAAATCGGAAAATAGTGTCAGTATTTCCCGATTTATTAAACGCTTCAAACAATCCAACAAATCAAATTATTTAAAACTAAACAAAATTATGAAAAAACTAATTAAGAAGGAATGGGTATGCCCGTATTTTCCTAAAACATCATTAAAGATGAAACTTACAACACTTTTTTTGTTAGTGTCCCTGCTTCACATTAATGCCAGCACCTATTCCCAAACCACAAAATTATCCATAGACGCTCACAACATTACCGTAGGCGAGGTTTTTAACCAAATAGAATCGGCTTCGGAGTTCCGGTTTCTTTACGAAAGCAACCAAATTGACACCAACCGCACCGTTTCGTTAAAGGCCAAGAAAAAGAAAATTAACGACATCTTGGAAATGTTGTTTTACCAAACCAATGTGGCATACAAAATAAACGATCGCCAAATTTTGCTTTTCCAAAAGAAAAGCCTACCAGTTTCAATAACACCACAAAAAGTGGTTACGCCAACCACAAAAAACCAGACACATGAAGTAAAGGGTTTGGTGACCGATACCAACGGACAACCTTTAGCGGGCACCAATGTTATTGAAAAAGGCACAACCAACGGAGCACAAACCAATTTCGACGGTAATTTTTCGTTACAAGTTTCAAATGCCAATGCTATTTTAGTTGTTTCTTATCTAGGGTTTAACACCAAAGAGGTTTCCATAAGCGGCCAAACCAACATAACCATAGCGTTGCAAGAAAATGCCGATGAATTGGATGAGGTTATTGTGGTTGGGTATGGCACGCAAACCAAAGAAAGCCTAACAGGTGCTGTTAGCCAAATTTCTGCCGAAGTATTAGAAAATAGGCCAGTAGCAAATTTAGGACAGGCACTCCAAGGCGTTATACCAAATTTAAACATCTCGGTTTCCAATGGTGCTTTAAACACTACGCCCTCGTTTAACGTTCGGGGAGGCACTTCTTTCGCCTTAAACTCTAATAACGACAAATATGAGTTTAATAATGGCGAACCACTTATTTTAATTGACGGTGTTCAAGGCGATATCAATTTGCTTAACCCCGATGATATTGAAAGTGTTACGGTTTTAAAAGATGCAGCATCGGCTGCTATTTACGGGGCAAGGGGCGCCTATGGCGTTATGTTGGTTACAACAAAAAAAGGCAGAAAAAACGAAAAAACTCAAATTACATACAGTAATTCCATCCAATGGAACAGTCCTTCTGCCACTCCGGATTTATTAGATGCGTACACCATTCAGTTAACTAATATTAAAGCCGAAGAACTGGAAGGAAGAACCCCGGGTTCCGATATGCTTGAAAAGTTAGACAGGATAGAGGCTTACATGAACAACCCTTCGGAAGAGTCTATTTATTATATGGATCCCGGTGGAAATATTATTTGGATAGGAAATACAGATGTTTACAACGAGGCAGTAAGAAAGGCCAGCCCTATGGTAAAACACAATCTAAGCCTAACTGGAGGTTCCGAAAAAAATTCCTATTATGTTTCCCTTGGCTATTTAGACCAAGACGGTTTGTACAAACTTAACACAGATAATTTTAAACGTTACAACGCCTTGGTTAATGTAGGTTCGAAACCAACAAAATGGTTAAGTTTGGACTACGGGGTACAATACAATAATTCCGTTTTTGAAGAACCCGTAAGCCCTGCCGGAAAAGGCGGGTGGTGGACAGCCATGTCGCAAGAGCCATTTAGAAATATTAACATGCCGCTTAGAACACCAAATTATTCGCCAGCACCGGGCATGTACACCGATAATATTCTTTCCTTTATGGATTACGGCTCATCAAACAAAGAACGTAAAGAATTATTAATTTTATCTATTGCTCCAACTATCAATCTACTTAAAAACTGGGATCTAAAAAGTAGCTTCGCTTATAAATCGTACAACAACCGAAGAAAACAAGTAATTCCCATATTGGAGAGGATAGATACCATGTGGGATCAACCCATTGCCCACCATACCGACCCTAGTTCGGTTCAAAAATGGAATACCCATACAGATCAATACACCTTTAACCTTTGGAGCGATTACAAGTTTAGTTTGGGCAACCACAATTTTTACGCTATGGCAGGCTTTAACCAAGAATGGTACATTTACGATTATTTGGGCGGAAGGGGCGAACAGCTTTTGTCGCCCAACATACCAACCATAGGCCAAACATTAGGAAACGAGTATTCGTACGACAACGAATCCCATTGGGCATTAAGGGGTGGGTTTTATAGAATTACCTATAATTTCAACAATAAATACTTTATTGGTTCAAATGGTAGGTACGATGGTACTTCCAGATTTCCAAAAGATAGCAGATTTAAATTTTTCCCTTCGCTTTCTGCTGGCTGGAGAGTATCTGAAGAAAAATTCGCCGAGTTTTTAAAACCTACCGTAAACGAATTGAAGTTTAGAGCTTCATATGGAAGCTTGGGAAACCAAAATGTTGCTAATTACATTTACATCCCTTCTTACGGGACCATTTTGCAAGTAAACCATTTATTTAGCGGACAGCGACCTATGGGGGTAACTCCGCCTGGTTTGGTAGACCCGAATCTTACTTGGGAAACGGCCACGACCATAGATTTTGGTTTGGACTTAAAGCTGTTTAATAGATTGGGATTAACTTTTGATTGGTATAACAGGGAAACAACAGACATATTAGTAGCTGGCGATAAGTTTCCCGCTGTATTGGGAGCTACCGCCCCAACCAAAAACTCTGGAGCAATGGAAACCAAAGGTTGGGAGTTATCTATAAATTGGAATGATGAAACCAAAGGCGGTTTTAAATACAACATGGCTTTTACCCTGTCTGACTACCAAAGTAAAATAACCTCGTTCGATGGCAATCCAAATAACTTATTAAGTGGCTTGTATGAAGGTCAGGTAATGGGCGAAATATGGGGGTACGAAACAGCCGGAATTTTCCAAACTCAAAACGAAATAGACAATGCCCCAAGCCAAAGGCTATTAAATGCCAACTGGTATCCCGGTGATATAAGGTACCAAAACCTTGACGACAATGCTGAAGAAATTGGCCCGGGGGCAAATACCCTTGAAGATTCTGGGGACAGAAAAATAATAGGAAACAGCACGCCAAGATACCAGTTCGGATTTAACTTTAATGCCGTTTGGAAATCTTTTGACTTTGGTGTGTTTTTTCAAGGTGTTGCAAAAAGAGATTACTGGATAGGTAGCTCCATGTACTGGGGAAAAATAGCAGGAGGAACCGGAACGTGGGAAGTATACAACAATTCTTGGACTCCCGAACACACAGACGCCTTTTATCCTGCATATAAAACTAAAAGCGCAAATATACTAACCCAAACGCGATATTTACAGGACGCCTCTTATATACGGCTTAAGGATATTTCTTTAGGATACTCTATCCCAAACTTTGTAACAGATAAAATTAACATCGATAAACTAAGGGTTTACGCTTCGGCCTACAATATATGGGAGTATTCCAAAGTGCCTGAAATTTTCGATCCGGAAAGCATGAGTGCCAATTACCCGCTTTTAAAGTCAATTGCTTTTGGTTTACAAATAACATTTTAATCGAGTTTTAAAAATCATGAAAACATATAAAATAATAATAGTATTTATAAGTGTATTTACCCTGAGTTGTAACGACAATTTTATGGAGCGATACCCTCTTGACGAAATTAACGACGAAAATTTTTGGAGAACAGAAGAAGACCTTGAATTGTATTGCAACAATTTTTACGCCACTTACATCAGAGGTTTTGGTTATGGTTGGGGAACAAGCACTGTAAGTCCTTATGGCTATAATGAAGCCATAGCATATGGAGATGTTATTACCGATAATGCTGCCCCACAAACATATTCGACTGTTGCCGCAAACGAATATAACGGATACGTTACGGGCGAAAGTGGAAGTGGCGGTTGGAGTTGGACGGACATGAGGCGATTAAACTATTTTTTAGATAATTACAATCGAGGGGACATGAGTCCAGAAATAAAAAATGGTTATTTAGGCGAAGTATTATTTTTCAAATCATGGGATTATTTTAAAAAGGTAAAAACCTTTGGAGATGTACCTTGGTTATCGCACGTAGTCCAAACCGATTCGCCTGAGTTAATGGGAGAAAGAACACCCAGGGCAATAGTAATGGATTCCATAATGTTCATTCTCGACAAAGCCATTGCTTATTTGCCCAGCAAAGGCTCGGAAAAAGCGGGGCGTATAAACAAAGATGTAGCGCTGCACTTAAAATCCAGAATTGGCCTTTATGAAGGCACTTACAGAAAATATCATAATTTAAGTTTAAATGCAGATAAGTTTCTTAGGGCAAGTGTTAGTGCTTCAAATGAACTCATGTCCGGCGAATACAGCATATATTCAACAGGCGATGCAAACAACGATTACAACAATCTTTTCGCCCAATACTCTTATAGTGGGAATGGTGAAATCATCCTTTGGAAAGAATATTCGGCTGACGAAAACCTTGGAGTAGCCTTTAGCCGATATTACGCACAAAACTTACGCCACAGACATGGAGCTACTAGATCATTAGTAGACGAATACTTATGTGCAGACGGATTACCCATAAGCGAAAGCCCCTTATTTCAAGGAAAAGATTCTATCCAACAGGAAATGCTAAATAGGGACCCAAGACTAAAACAAACCATTTGTAATTTTGGCGAGTACGCATTGCAAGAAGGTGTTCAGGGCGCCAATAATGCACCGGTACCAAACCTTCCGGGATTAAGCGGCAATAAATGCCCAACAGGTTACCGGGTAGCCAAATGGTTTTTAAATGACCCCGACGATTGGAATCGGGTAACCAACGGCATGCAAGCAGCTCCTATGTTTAGGTATGCCGAGGTTTTATTAAACCATGCCGAAGCTAAGTATGAACTGGGCGAGCTGGACCAAACCATTTTAAACGAAACCATTAACACCATTAGGGAAAGAGTTGGCATGCCATCGTTAACCCTTGGAGATTTGCCAAACGACCCGATATTAGATGCTAATTACGCCGAATACTGCAGTTATGTGCCAGAACCCGTTTTAAGGGAAATTCGTAGGGAACGACGAGTTGAATTAGCCTTCGAAAATTTTAGATGGGACGACCTCATGCGATGGAAAGCGGGAGGCTTTTTGGAAATACCCATTGAAGGCATAAAATTTGTGCAAGCACAATTTCCTTCAGTCGTGGTGAATGCCGATGTTTTCCTAAGTGAAGAGGGATATTTGCTACCGTACCACCAATCGTTGCCCAACGGAAGAACATTTAACGATCGGCAATACCTGTTTCCCATACCTATTGAAGATTTGGTTTTAAACCCCAACTTAACACAGAACCCTGGTTGGGAATCTGAATAACGAATTAAATTCAGGTATATTAACCGAAAACACACACTTGAGGTTGAATTATTTGGTTTTAAACTAAAAATTCAGCCTCTTTTTTTATCCAAAAAAATAATATTCTTAAAACCGCCATCGACCCAATTTTCCTTTTCATCCCTAAATTCCATTAAAACGTCTATTCCCTTCTTTATTAACGGATATAAACTTCAACTTTGTTACCAAAATAAAACGCCAAGCATAGGCTTTGATGATAAAATAAATAATGAAATCCGTTTTTAACCTTTTAGTAGGCTTTCTGCTTTTCTCCGCTTCCGTATTTGCGCAAGATGTCCACAAATGGACCCTAACCGAAATGATAGATTACGCCATAGAAAACAATATAAGCATCAAGCAGTCCGAACTTACCTTAAAAAGCACGACTGCCAATTATAAACAAGCCAAAAACAACAAATTACCCAGCATTACGGGCTCCACCTCGTACCAGTTAAGCAACGGTTCGTCCATAGACCAAATAACCAACAGTTGGAGCAGTAACATGACCAATACCAACAATTTTGGCGTTTCGGCCAATTGGACACTTTACCAGGGCAACCAGTTAAATTTAAGACAAGATAAAGGCGAACTGCAATTACAGGAAAACGAATTGTATGTAGAAGAAGCCAAAAACAATATTTCGCTAAGCGTATTAGAGGCCTATATAAACGCCATTTACGCCCATGAGGCCATAACCGTTTCCGAAAACACTTTAACCTCGTCTGCTTCACAACTAAAACAGGCACAAGTAAAGTTCAATAGTGGCGATATTCCAAAAAGCGATTTGGCCGATATAGAAACCCAGCATGCCACGAACCAAGCAGAAGCCGTTAGTGCCCAACAAAATTACCAGTTAAAAGTATTGGCCCTTAAACAATTATTGGAACTGGAGCCCGAAGTCGATTTCAACATTGAAATTATAACAGCAACTACGCAACACATAATACCCAATAAGGAAATCGTTTTTGCTAAAGCAGTTGAAGTCCTGCCAACCCTAAAAGTTTACGACAACTTAAAGGAGCAGGCCGAAAAAGATTTGGCCATTTCCAAAACAGGTTTTTTGCCAACAGTTTCACTAAGTGCAGGTGTTAATACTGGTTATACCGACAATATAAACTACAGCTATGCCAACCAATTAAGCAATAACGTTGGCCAAAATGTGGGTATTGGTATAAGTATTCCTATTTTTTCCAAAAACCAAAACAAAACCAATGTTGCCGTGGCTAAAATCGATTTGGAACAAAGCGATTTAAATAAAATACAAGCTGGCAAAAGCCTTTATGCCAATATAGAAACCGTTTGGCAAAACGCCATTTCCAGCCAAGCCCAACAACAAGCCAGCGAAATTGCGCGCAATAATGCCAAAACCGCCTACGAACTGGCTATAAAAAAATACGAGTTTGGTGGCCTAACCCCGGCCGATTTATTGGTAAGCCGAAACGCCTATTTAAATGCCGAACAAAACTATTTGCAAAACAAGTATATGGCCCTTTTGTACCAACAACTGCTAAAATACTATCAAGGTGAAAATGTTGCAGATTTAATATAAGTTAAAAAGCTTTTAAAAAACAACAACAAACATCTTTAAAATTGAATTATTAAAACAATATCAATGAAAACAACAGTACAAAAACAAGTTAAAACAGCAGTAATTATTGTATTGCTCATAACGGCAATATATCTTATTTACGCCTTTGTATACGCACAACCTTCAACGGTAATCCAAGTGAAAACTACCCAATTAACCACAGGGAATATTAGTAATAACGTAACAGCCACCGGAACTCTGGAACCTGTGGACCAAATAAGTGTGGGTACACAGGTTTCAGGATTAATAAACAAGATTTATGTAGATTACAACAGCGTTGTTGCAAAAGGACAATTATTGGCCGAAATCGATAAAACAACCCTAACCGAAAACGTATCCAATGCCAAGGCACAATATAATGCCGCCCTAAATGAGCTTAATTACTACAAGCAAAACTACAACCGTCAAAAAAATATGTACGATGCCGAAGTTATTAGCAAAGCCGATTTAGAGCAAGCCGACTACCAATTAATAAACGCCAAAAATACGGTTTTACAGCGCAAAACAACCCTGTCGCAAGCACAAACCAATCTGGGGTACGCCAATATTTATTCGCCTATCGATGGCGTTGTAATTTCAAGGGAAGTAGACGAAGGCCAAACCGTAGCCGCCAGTATGAGCACCCCCGAACTATTTACCATAGCCAAGGATTTAACCAAAATGCAGGTCGAGGCCAATGTAGACGAAGCCGATATAGGCAACGTGGCCACCAACCAGCGCGTTGCGTTTACCGTCGATGCCTTCCCCGGTGAATCCTTTAGCGGGCAAGTTACCCAAATACGGCTTAACCCAACCGTAACCTCGAACGTGGTAACCTACACTGTTATTATAAGTGCTAACAACCCCGAGCTAAAATTAAAACCAGGGCTTACGGCAACGGTAACTATTTTTACGAAAGAGCTTAACAACATTCCATTACTATCGGCTGCAGCCCTTAATTTTTCGCCCGATCAGTCCGTGTTGCAATCGTATTACGATCAAAACGATATAACAACACCATTGGCACAGCAAACCACCAATCCTGGAAAAACCTATGTTTGGGTACAAGATGCCTCAAAAATTTTGCAGCAGAAAGAAATAACCATTGGCGAATCGGATGGTATTAACGTTCAAATAAAATCGGGGCTTAACAACAACGACCAAATTGTTACAGCATTAAAAGAAGCTACCATAGCCGAAGCCGACAATTCCGGCGGTGGCAGCAGCCCGTTTATGCCAACGCCACCAAAACGGGGCAGCCAAAAATCGACCAGCAGCCAGCAAGCTCCTCCTCCACAGGGATGATTTTGAAAAAACACAAACAAAATCATTTGATTATTTCTTTTTAAAAAGAAAATGTGGATATCGCAATTTCGCAATAAAAATAACAAACCGCTTCGTTGCCTCGCAGTGATGAAAGACCAATTGATATTCAACACATGAAAACCATAATACATATTGAAAACCTAAAGCGCGAATTTAAAATGGGCAACGAGGTAGTACAGGCTCTAAAAGGCATTAGCTTAAACGTAAAACAGGGCGAGTTTGTCAGCATTATGGGTACCAGTGGTTCGGGCAAGTCTACATTGCTTAATATTTTAGGATGCTTGGACCAGCCTACTTCAGGGACATACACTTTGGATGGTAGCGATGTTAAAACGCTTAACCAAAACCAATTGGCCGAAATACGGAACCATAAAATTGGATTTGTATTTCAATCGTACAACCTTTTGGCCAGAACAACGGCTTTGGAAAATGTAGAGCTTCCCCTTTTATACAACCCAAAAATATTGGCAAAAGAACGCCAAGAACGGGCTTTGGCAGCTTTAAAGCGAGTGGGATTGGCCGACCGCCTAAACCACACCCCAAACGAAATGTCGGGTGGGCAACAGCAACGCGTGGCTATTGCCAGATCGTTGGTTAACAACCCCGTTATTTTACTGGCCGACGAAGCTACCGGAAACTTGGACACCAAAACCTCGTACGAAATCATGGAACTGTTCCAAGAGCTAAACACGCAAGGCGTTACTATCGGGTTTGTAACCCACGAAGACGACATTGCCCGATTTAGCACACGAACCATAGTGTTAAGGGACGGCCGCATAATTAAGGACCAACCCGTAACAAACCGTTTATCGGCTACCGAAGCGCTTAACAAACTTTCAGTTTTAAATGAAACAGAACTTTAATATGAATTACGTTAACTTAATAAAAATTGCTTGGAAAGCCATTGTTCTTAACAAAACAAGAACTGTCCTTACCATGTTGGGCATTATCATCGGGGTGGGGTCGGTAATTGCTATGTTGGCCATTGGCGAAGGCTCCAAGGAAAGCATAAAGGAAAGTATTTCCAGCATGGGCGCCAATTTAATTAACATCAGACCCGGCTCCGGCATGTCGGGCGGCGTTAGAATGGGCGGCGAGGATATGCAATCGCTTAAATTATCCGATTTTCAAGCCTTGGAAAGCAAGGTCACCTTGGTTAAAGATATTTCGCCCGTTGTTAATAGTGGCGGCCAAGCGGTTTTTGGCGCCAACAATTGGCCAACCTCTATTTATGGCGTAAACCCAAAATATTTAAATATAAGGGAATGGAGCGTGGAAGACGGTAGTATGTTTACCGAACAAGAAGTAAAAACCTATGCCAAGGTTGCCGTAATTGGAAAAACCGTAAAGGAAAACCTGTTTCCCGACGGTAGTAATCCCATTGGGCAAACCATTCGGTTTAAAAACATTCCGTTCTTGATTATTGGTGTTTTAGAAGAAAAAGGCGAAAACACCTTTGGCCAGGACCAGGACGATATTGTTATTTCACCCTACTCCACGGTTCAAAAACGTATTTTGGCGCAAACCTATTTGCAATCTATTGTGGCAAGCGCCGTAAACGAAGACCAAGCCGAAGCTGCCGTTGAGGAAATTACCGCCATACTGGAAAACGTCCACCAAATTGCCGCCGACGAGGACAACGATTTCGAGGTGCGCTCGCAGCAAGAACTTATTTCAACCTTTAGCTCGACAAGCGAAATGTTAACCTATTTACTGGTTGCCATTGCCAGCATATCGCTTTTGGTTGGTGGTATTGGTATTATGAATATTATGTACGTATCGGTTAAGGAGCGTACCAAGGAAATCGGGCTGCGCATGGCCATAGGCGCCAAGGGTAAGGATATTTTAATGCAGTTTTTAATAGAATCGGTACTTATTAGTATTTCGGGCGGATTACTTGGCGTTGTGCTTGGGTTGGTTAGTACCTATGTTATTAAAACGGTTATGGGCTGGCCGGTAAGCATAACCAGTTTATCCATTGTAATATCGTTTTTGGTTTGCACCCTTACGGGCATATTTTTTGGCTGGTACCCGGCCAGAAAGGCATCAGCATCGGACCCCATTACGGCATTGCGATATGAGTAGTTTTTTCGATTTTTAAAAGGTAAAAAAAGAAATAAAACAGGAAAATTAACGTGCGGCAATAAAGAATTCCTTCACATTAAACAAAAATAAATTGATAATTATCGCTATTTTTAATCTTGAATTAATGCAAAACGAATGGGCAATTTGCTAAACCAAACCTATTTTAAGGCTATTATCCATGTTTTATTTTGGTTATTGTTTACCTTAATCCCCATGGGGCTGGCCGGCGACATGAACATGGACTTTTCCAGGACGCTTGAGCATTCGGTTATGCGAACCCTATCGTTTGCCGCTATTTTCTACTTTAATTACTTATGGCTTATCGATAATTATTTCAGTAAAAAGAAAACGTTCGCCTTCATATTAATAAATTTAATTTTTATCGTGCTCCTGTTGTGGGTAAAGGACCTGAACTTTGTGGAAATGGGCCCGCCGCCACCGGAAATGCGGGATAATGGGCCCGCCCCCAAGGACTCCGGCTTTCGGGTGTATATGGATTTTTTGCTTTACATAATTCCCGTTGCCTTTGCCATTACCCTTAAAACAACCCGCAGGCTATCGGACATTAGAATAAAGCAGGCCAAGGACGAAAAAAACATGCTGCAATACGAACTTCAGTATTTAAAATACCAATTGCAGCCGCATTTTTTCTTCAACTCGCTTAATAACATTTATTCGCTTATCGATTTAGATAGCGAAAAGGCCAAGGAAACCGTACACAACCTGGGCAAACTTATGCGTTACATGCTGTATCGCACCGATGCCGCAAAGGTAGATTTAAGTGAGGAAGTGGAATTTACAAAACAGTACATTGCGCTTATGCAGTTGCGTATGCGAAAAAACACGAATGTGAAAATGGATTTCCCCAACCATATTCCCAACTTAAAAATTGCCCCCCTGCTTTTTATCTCTATTGTTGAAAATGCCTTTAAGCACGGTGTTTCGGCCACACAACCTTCCGAATTAATCTTTGCTTTAAAAGTAGACGGCAACCGTATTACGTTTTTAAGCGAGAATACTAATTTCCCTAAAACCGACCAAGATAAAAGCGGCTCGGGTATTGGTGTTGAAAACCTTAAAAAGCGGCTTCAATTACTGTATAAGGATTACTTTGAATATACCAATGAAGTAAAAAACAACAGGTATTACAGTATGCTTCGGGTAGACGTGTAATTTTTTTGATCCCCTTAAAATATAAATTCCAACCTAAAAGGCGGCAAACTATTTATTTTGTGTTAACTTTAGTACTTAAATAGCAACTAAATGGAACCAAAACAAATAGGCTTGGCTTTAAGCGGCGGCGGCGCCCGTGGGTTTGCCCATGTTGGGGTTTTAAAAGCGCTTGAGGAAAACCATTTGGTTCCCAAAGTTATATCGGGCACAAGCATGGGGGCTATTATCGGGGCCTTAATTGCCGCCGGGTATTCGTCCGCCGATATTGAAAATATGGCGCTGGACAAAGCCAACCTAAAAATTTTTAATGTAAGGGGGTTAAAGTTGGGCTTGTCTACGCACAATTACGTTAGAAAAACATTGAATAAATTATTGCCCGAAACGTTTTCCGAACTTAAAATGCCTTTATACCTATCGGCCACAAACTTAAATACGGCACAGCACGAGGTGTTTTCGTCGGGCAATTTAATCGATGCCGTTTTAGCGTCCATTTCCATTCCGCTGGTGTTTAAGCCTGTAAATATAAACGGACAGTTTTATGCCGATGGCGGCTTGGTAAAAAACCTGCCCGCCTCGTCCATACGCAACAAATGCGATTATTTGGTCGGTTCGCATGTTAATTACATTCCCGATAATTTTAACCTAAAAACAACGGGGCAATTGATAGACCGTGCCATTAGGATTTCGATACACAATACCATCATGCCCGAAATTAACTTATGCGACCTTTATATTGACCCCAAGGAATGTGGCGAGTTCGACGTACTAAACTTTAAGGTGTTCGACGATATTGTTAATACGGGCTACCAAGAAGCCATTAAGGAAATTAAACGAAATACAACCTCCTAACAAATACCATAAATGAACACAAAAGGATATAACAATGAAAACCGGCGACAATTTATTCGCATCTTGCTTATTATTGCATTAATCTTGTTTTTCATATTAATAAAGGACTACATTATACCACTGGTCTTGGCCGTTATATTTACGGGGCTGCTGCATCCGTTTTATTCTAAATTATTAAAACGGTTTAAAGGAAAAAAAACACTGGCATCGGTAACAACTTTGGTTTTGTTTTTAATGCTTATAGTTATCCCGTCGGTTTTCTTGTTATGGGAAATAGTCGAGCAGGCGGGCTTGGTGTCCAAACAAATATTTCCTGTTTTGGAAAAACAACTAACCAACTCGGCGGCAACCCAGCCCAATTTACCCGATTGGATGCCGTTTAAGGAAGAACTGGAGCCTTATCGGGAACAGATTTTCGATAAAGTATCCGAACTCATAGGCAGCCTTAGCAATTTAATAATTGGCGGGCTAAGCGCCCTGACCCAGGGTACGTTCAGTTTCTTTTTAAGTACTTTTGTAATGCTGTACGCCCTGTATTATTTTTTGGTTTCGGGAAAAAGTATTTTAAACAAAGCCCACAATTACCTACCCTTAACAAATACCGAGTTTAACCTATTGGCCAATCAGGTGGCCTCCATCTCGCGGGCCACTATAAAAGGCGCTTTTTTAATAGGGATTATCCAAGGTGTTTTGGTGGGCTTGGGCTTTTGGGTTTGCGGTATTCCCGCTTTTGTGTTTTGGGGCTCCGTTGCGGCGGTTATATCGGTTATTCCCAGTGTGGGCACGGCCGTTGTTTACGTGCCGGCCGGTTTGTACCTAATTATGGTGGGCAATGTAGGCTACGGTATTGGCCTGCTTGTTTGGGGCTTTGGTGTGGTAAGCACGGTCGACAATTTTTTACGCCCTGCGTTGGTTGGAAAGGACGTGCAAATGCCAGATGTTTTAATACTGGTTACAACTCTTGGCGGTATAGGCTTATTTGGTATTTCGGGTATTGTTATCGGGCCGCTTATTGCCGGATTGCTTATGTCTTTAGTATCCATTTATAGAAATGTACTGCTAAATAAAAACGAAAGTTAAGTCGAACCCCCGTTCCTTGTCCCAAATGTAATTGGGTTTTTTTAAGACCTTATTTTATTTATTTTCCTTTAAATAGAAATAGGATGAAAACTTCTATCTTCATTTGTATTTACTGCCTTTAGTGCGAAAAAAACAACTATTATTAATGATTCTCATTTTAAATTATTATTAATTTAATCGAAAAAAAATGTATTTAATCTATTTTTTTTTATTACTTTTAATCGTTAAAAACAATGAAATGAGACAAATAGATGTTTTTTGTTAAAATTTTATGTTTTTTTAAGAAATTTTAGAATTTTCTTATAATTTAAATACAATTTCAATAAAAAACAGAATTTCATCGATGTTTTTTCAATTTTAATTTAAATAAAGTTCTCAACAATGTTAATCCACATACAACTAAAATTAATCCACTATGAAACTAAAATTACTAATCCTGGTAATTCTTGGTTTTAGTACACTATCCTTTTACGCCCAAGATTCTACTAAAATCGAGAAAACAGAAACCACAACCACAACAACCAAAAAGAAAGCCAAAATTATTTGGATTCCCGTTTTGGCATCCAGCCCGGCAAATGGGTTTATGTTTGGCGTAGCCCCGGCCTTAAACTGGAAAATGGGCGAATCCGAAGCAACCAGTTACTCCTCCCTTTTGGGTTCGTTGGTTTACACTACAAAAAAGCAGTTCCTCTTCACCTTAAAAGGAAATATTTATTTTCCCGAAAACACGAGTATGATTATGCTCGATACCCGTTACTTTAAAACCTCGCAGCCTACCTACGGCTTGGGTACGGGGCCAAATTCGTCCAAATTGGCCAGTAGCGGTTTCGAGTACGAAGATGGAAATTACTCCAAGGGTATAGATGAAGCCCAAATGATGAAGTTTAATTTTTTCCGGATGTACGCCACCTATTTCAAAAAATTAAACGAAAACGGATTTTATGCCGGCTTGGGCTATCACTTAGATATACATAGTAATATAGAAGATGATTTATTGGACGTAGAGGCCGACACGCCCGTATACACAAGCCACTACGAATATAGTACCAATTACGGCTTTAGCCCTAAAAAATACGCACTTTCCGGTATATCGGGAAACTTCATGTACGACACCCGCGACAATACCGTAAACCCGTATGATGGCCGATATGCGCTTGTAACCCTAAAATACAACCCCGAATGGTTGGGCAGTGACCAAGAATCAGGTTCGTTATGGACCGAATACCGCGATTATTTTACGCTTAACCACGCACGCCCAAGAAACCTTTTGGGATTATGGCTGTATGGCAATTTCGAACTTGGCGGCGGCCACTTGCCCTATATGGACTTGCCCGCCTTGGGCTGGGACCAATATGGGCGTTCGGGTAGGGCGTACCCACAAGGACGGTTTAGGGGGCAATCTATTGTATATTCCGAAGTTGAGTGGCGCTTTCCCCTTCAAAAGGAAAAAGACAAGTGGGGCGGCGTGCTTTTTCTTAACGCCAATTCGGCAACCAATAAAGACGCCAACATAAAAATGCTCGATTATTTAAATACGGGCTTTGGCGCGGGCGTTCGGTTTATGATAGACCCCAAGGCACGAACCAACCTCTGCCTCGATTATGCCTTTGGGAATTACGGGGCACACGGATTTTATCTTAGCGTAAACGAAGTGTTCTAAAAAAAAACCGAAATCATGAAAAGCCTAACAAAAATTATATTCCTGTTCATGTTAATAGTATCGGGGGTAAGTTCGCATGCCCAAACCGATTCGCTTAAAACCCAAAAAGCCGAGTTTAACGTAGCGCCTTATTTCAATTATAACACCACCAGCGGTGCGGGTTTTGGCCTGTTGCCCATGTTGTCGTTTTATATGGACAAGGAAGATGAGGTGTCGCCCCGTTCAACAATCGGGCTTTTGGGATATTATAATACCAAAAAGTCGTTTTCCGTAGCCACCTTTGGCAATTTTTACTTAGCGCAGGACAATTGGCGGGTTATGTTTGCCCTGGGTACGGGTACTTATAATTTTCAAACCTTTATAGATTCTGGTGGCGGCGAAGGCGCTTTTGTTGACTATGGTACCGATACCAATATGTTCGCTCTTGATGTACGGCGTCGAATTTTCAATCGGCTTTACGGCGGACTGGGTTTTGTGCACCAAAAATCGAAAACCACTTTCGATGCCAATATCCCGGACGACACCACCAAGCTCAATATCCTTATGTTGGAATTGTTCTTTGATGACAGAAACAGCGTGTACTACCCCACAAAGGGAAACCAAGTTTTAATCCGTTGGAACAATATTCCCGAATGGCTGGGGAACGACGAAGCCTCTAATGTAATTATAGCCAACTATAACCGTTATTTGGCCGTTACCGATAATCGCGACGTAGTGGCCATGCGTTTCCATATTAAAGCAGGGCTTAGCGACCTTACCTTTCAGCAACAGCCCATGCTTCGGGGAGTGGATTTAAGGGGCTATTCCGAAGGCAAGTATCGGGGCGATGGCGTTATGGACGTGCAAGGCGAATACCGATGGAATTTTAAAAACAAACTACGGTTTAGTGCGGTAGGTTTTGCAGGATTAGGAACCCTATATGGGGCCGATACCGACGATTTTAATTGGAAACTATACCCCAGTATAGGTGGCGGCATACGGTGGACGGCCCTAAAGAGCAACCACATGAACGTGGGCATCGACGCAGGTGTTGGTAAGGACGATTGGGGCATCTACTTTAGGATTGGCGAGGCGTTTTAATTAAACTTTTAAGGGCAGTAAATAACCCTTTTGGAGTGGTTATTGCATGGTGCAAGCCGTATTTTTGTTCAACAAACAAAACAAGAAAACAAAACCACTATGACTGGAAATCCATAGGTTTGGTAACGGACTGAAAGTCTTGTATTAAAAGTGCATACTTGCCTGTGGTAGGCAGGGTTTCAACTAATGACTGAGACCAATGAAACACCCATGATTAAGCCTAAATCACACAGAGGAATGTTAATTTGGGTGTTCCATGTGACCCGTTCAAACAAATTCAACAATAAAAATCTCAAACCATGAAACAAAAACACATCTTATTTTTCACGTTTTTCCTGGCAGCAGCAATAGCCATGGCGCAGGATAAGCCCAACATCCTTATTATCATGGGCGACGACATAGGCTGGTGGAACACCAGTGTCTACAACCACGGTATGGCCGGTTACCAAACCCCCAATATAGACCGTGTGGCCAAAGAAGGCATTATGTTTACCGATGCCTATGCGCAGCAAAGCTGTACGGCAGGACGAGCCGCCTTTATATTGGGGCAATCGCCCAAACGCACCGGATTGCTCAAAATAGGAATGCCGGGCGATGACGACGGTATAGATGATAGAGACCCAACCATTGCCGAAATTTTAAGGCCTATGGGCTACACCACGGGGCAGTTCGGAAAAAACCATCTTGGCGACCGCGACAAGCACTTACCAACCCGGCACGGTTTCGATGAGTTTTTCGGTAATCTCTATCATTTAAATTCCGAAGAAGAACCCTTTAGGGAAGACTACCCCAAAGACCCCGAATTTAGAAAAAAATATGGACCAAGGGGCGTATTGCGGGCAACTGCCGATGGAAAAGTGGAAGATACCGGGCCATTGAACCCTAAACGAATGGAAACCATAGATAGCGAATTTTTAGAAGCCACTATCGATTTCATTGAAAATGCAAAGAACAACAACAAACCGTTTTTTGTGTGGTTCAACACTACCCGTATGCACATTTACACCCATTTAAAAGAAGAATCGCAAGGCGTTACAGGCCTGGGCGTACACGCCGATGGTATGGTGGAACACGATGGGCAGGTAGGCCAATTGTTGGATAAACTGGACCAATTAGGGCTATCCGAAAACACCATTGTTATTTACACCACCGACAATGGCGCCGAAAAATTTTCTTGGCCCGATGGCGGTATTTCGCCATTTAAAGGTGAAAAAGCCTCAACTTGGGAAGGCGGTTTCCGGGTGCCGTTTATGATACGCTGGCCCGAAAAAATAAAGGCTGGACAAATATCCAACGAAATACTTTCACTTGAAGATTGTTTCCCTACACTCGTGGCCGCAGCGGGTAACAGTAACATAAAAACCCAATTGTTAGATGGCTATAAGGCGGGTTCAAAAACCTTTAAGGTGCATTTGGACGGCTACAACTATCTGCCCTATTTAACAGGGGAAAGCAAAAAAGCACCACGAAACTCCATGTACTATTTTGTGGACGATGGCTCGCTGGGCGCCATTCGCTATAACGAATTTAAAGCCAATTTTTCCATGCAGGAATCCGATGGATTTGGCTCGTGGCTAAATACCCAGCACGTATCAAAAGCCCCGATTTTGATAAATTTAAGAACAGACCCTTTTGAAGAAGCGCCCGAAACCTCGGCCTATTACGAGGATTATTTAATAAACCACATGTTTTTATTTGCACCAATCAAAGAATTAACAAAGGACTTTGCACAATCGTTCAAAGAATATCCCCCAAGAATGACACCGGGAAGTTTTGTTCCCAAACAATAAAATGTAATCAATAACTAAAACCCAAAAATTATGAAGCACAAGAGTATTAGCCTATTTACCATGCTACTTGTATGTAGCATGCTCTGGGCGCAGAAAAACGACAAGCCCAATATCCTCGTCATCTTTGGCGACGATATCGGGTATTGGAACCTTAGCCACAACAACCGCGGGATGATGGGGTACCAAACCCCAAACATAGACCGCTTGGCCAAGGAAGGCACCAGCTTTACCGATTACTATGCCGAGCAATCCTGTACCGCAGGAAGGGCCGCATTTATTACGGGGCAAATGCCCGTTAGAACAGGAATGACCAAAGTGGGCGTTCCCGGTTCCAAACTGGGTATCCAGCCCGAAGACCCAACATTGGCCGAACTATTAAAACCACTTGGTTATGCCACGGGACAATACGGCAAAAACCACTTGGGCGACAGGGACGAGTTTTTGCCTACCAACCACGGTTTTGATGAATTCTTCGGAAATCTTTACCACCTAAACGCCGAGGAAATACCCGAAAGTACAGATTACCCCAAAAACCCCGAGTTCAGAAAAAAACTGGGGCCAAGAGGGGTTATCCGCAGTACGGCCGATGGCAAAATAGAAGATACGGGGCCATTGAACAAAAAACGTATGGAAACCGTCGATCAAGAATTTTTGGATGGCGCTATGAGTTTTATTGAAACTAACGCCAAGGCAAACAAACCCTTTTTCGTGTGGATGAACACCACCCGTATGCACTACTTTACCCATGTGCCCGACACCTATTTGGGCAAATCAGGTTTAAACTTTTATGCCGATGGCATGATGCAACACGACGACCAAATCGGGATGCTACTTAAACAATTGGACGATTTGGGCATTGCCGACAACACCATTGTTATTTACACTACCGACAACGGCAACCACCTAAACATGTGGCCCGATGGTGCTATTTCGCCGTTCAGGGGCGAAAAAAACACCAACTGGGAAGCAGGCTACCGAGTACCTGCCATTATCCGTTGGCCTGGGAAAGTTACTGCCGATAAAGTGGTTAACGAAATAGTGGGTAGTAACGACTGGATTCCTACCATAATGGCCGCAGCCGGTGTTCCGGACGTTAAGCAAAAACTACTTAATGGCTATAAAGGCACCAACAGAACCTTTAATGTACACCTTGATGGCTATAACCTACTCCCTTTTTTAACGGGCGAAAAACAAATAAGCAAAAATCAATATGGCGAAACCAATTGGCCAAGGCGCGAGTTTTATTACTGGAACGACGATGGCGAGTTGGTAGCCATGCGTTACGACCGCTGGAAATTGGTGTTTAAACAACAAACCGCCAAACAATACGGCGTTTGGATGTACCCGTTTATTGATATGCGTATGCCCTTGGTGTTCGATTTAAGAATGGATCCCTTTGAAAGGGCCCAGGAAAACTCCAATACCTATTACCATTGGATGGAAGAGCGTGGCGAGTTCCTAATGCCTGCCAGCCAAGTAATTGCGGGAGAAATGCTAAAAACCTTCAAGGATTATCCGCCCAGACAAAAACCGGCCTCCTTTAATTTGGATGCCATTATGGAATCCTTTATAAAAAAAGGAAATTAGCCAAAGTGTTTATCTGCAAACAAGCGGTACGCCTTGGCTGTACTGCTTGTTTGTTGTTTTGATGTAAATAATTGAAAAGCGAATAATATTCCGTAATTAATTGATAATGAAAAGTATGATTATTTAAGTCGTCATTGCGAACAACGTGAAGCAATCTTCTTAATATATCGATTTGATTTTATGGGATTATTTCGTCGTTACTTCCTCGTAATGAACATCAAGCTAATTTTTGTTTTGGATTATAAACGTACCCGTATTTTCTTAATTAAACCCTGATATTATGACTACGCACCAAGCCATTCAGCACTTAAAAGTGCAAATGCAAAAGGCCATCATTGGGCAGGACAAGCTCATCGACAGGCTTATTTTGGTCTTGCTCGCCAACGGCAATATGCTTTTGGAAGGGCTTCCGGGTTTGGCAAAAACAAGGGCTATAAAAACCTTGGCCAAGGAGCTAAAATGCCACTTGAGCCGTATTCAGTTTACGCCCGATTTATTGCCTTCCGATGTAACAGGCACCGAAATTTACCAACCCGAATCCAAGGAAAAGTTCGTGTTCCAAAAAGGTCCTATTTTCAGCAACCTTATTTTGGCCGACGAGATAAACCGCTCGCCCGCCAAAGTACAATCGGCTTTACTTGAGGCTATGGAAGAGCGTCAGGTATCGGTAGCCGGAAAAACCTATAAAATGGAACCGCTGTTTATGGTTATGGCTACCCAAAACCCAGTGGAGCAGGAAGGCACCTATCCTTTGCCCGAAGCACAAATGGACCGTTTTTTAATGCACGTTTTTATCGATTATCCCGACGATACCTCCGAACTCGGCATTATGCGCCTAAACCGAAACGAGCAATCCAAGCCCGAAACAAAAGAGGAAAACCCGTTAGAACCAAGCGTTGTTTTTAAGGCTCGGGAAGAAATTTCAAAAGTTACCATTGCCGAACCTATGGAACGGTATATTGTCGATTTAATTTCGGCAACACGGCATCCTAAAAAGTACAGCGAAAAATTGGATAATTGGATAGATTTTGGCGCAAGCCCAAGAGGCTCAATAGCCTTGGATAGGGCATCGCGCACCCAAGCGTGGCTACAAGGTCGCGACCACGTAACGCCCGACGATATTAGGGAAGTGGTACACGATTGCCTGCGCCACCGCATTATTTTAAGCTACGAAGCCAATGCCGAAGGCGTTACGCCCAATACTATTTTAGATGAAATTTTAAAACAGGTAGCTGTATTGGCGTAATTCAAAAAAAAATGGCCGATTCCAAACAACATAATCCCGATATTTTTGTGTCCTTGGAAGACTTGTTGAAACTGGAGCCACTGGCCATCCATTTCAACTACAAACCCAAACGGCACAGGGTAAACAGCATCCTGTCCGGAACGCATACCTCAAAAATGCGCGGACGCGGTTTGGATTTTGAAGAGGTACGCCTCTACGTAAAAGGCGACGACATTAGGAATATCGACTGGAAAGTTACCGCACGCACCCAAAAAACGCATACACGGGTTTATACCGAAGAAAAGGAAAAACCAGCCCTTGTTATTGTGGATCAAACCAAATCGATGTTCTTTGGAAGCGTAAAGTGCACCAAATCTGTCGTGGCGGCACAACTGGCGGCTATTGTGGCCTTTAAGGTTTTAAATGAAGGCGACCGTGTAGGCGGCGTAGTGTTTGCCGATAACGGCATTGATGTTATTGCCCCCAAACGCAACCGAAAAAACAGCCTGTTGTTTTTTGAAAAACTGGTACGTCGCAATCAAGAATTGGAAACCTCGACCCCCATAGTTTTTGAAAACAGTTTGGCAGAAACCATACAGCGGGTAAAAAACATAGCCACCCACGATTATACCGTGATAATTATTAGCGATTTTCACCGTTATTCGCCTAAGGTCATTAAATCCATTGCCTACATCGCACGCCATAATAACGTGATGCTGTTTAAGGTGTTCGACCCTTTGGAACAACAGCTTCCCAAAACAAAATTCATTGCAGGAAACCGTTCGCATCAAATAGCGATAGATGGCAAAAGCAAAGCCCTAAGGGAAAAATATACCCAAGGTTTCGATGGCGATTTTTACCAATTTCAAAACGATATGAAAAAACAGGGCATTCCCGTATTGCCTATCAACACGGTGGATGGCTTAGACGAGCAATTAAAAAACATGTTTAAACAACTGAAATAATGAAGAATTTTTAAGTTGAATATTAAACAGTCATAATTAAAATAATGGAAATGAGATTAACCCGAATTGAAAGTAAAATTTATCACATAAGAAAACAGAAAGTAATACTTGACAGGGATTTAGCAGAGCTTTATGAAGTAGAAACCCGAGTGCTTAAACAAGCTGTGCGCAGAAATCAAGAACGATTTCCAGAAGATTTTATGTTTTCACTTACTGAAATAGAGATAGACAATATGGTATCACAAAATGTGATACCCTCTAAAAGTATCTTTGGCGGGGCTTTTCCCATGGCATTTACCGAACAAGGAGTGGCTATGCTATCCAGTGTATTCGTAGTAAAAAAGCCATTGAAGTAAACATCGCTATTATGCGTGCCTTTGTTTATATCCGTCAGTATGCCTTGACACACGAGGATTTGTCAAAAAAACTAGAAAAATTAGAAACCCGATTCGACACAAAATTTAAAGATATAGCGGATGCTTTAAACTATCTGCTTAAAAAAGATAACCTACAAAAAACATATGAAAGCCCATAATGGGCATTTGGCAGGGCAAAATTCGATACCCACCGAAATAATTAAATAACTGAACCACAAGTTCTTGGTAAAATTAAATAGATGAAAATAGAAAAAGAATTGGATTTAAAAACGATGAATAACGAATTAGAAATGTCAAATGAAGAGTTTTAAATTGAATAGAGAACATTCATAATTAAATATGTAACAGTGATATATTTAAGAAACATACAAGACAGCATAGCCAACACCCAACCCGAGGTAACGCTACAACCCTTGTACGAACCCGAAGCGGTAAAGTTTACTTTCAGTACGGTAGGTTGGAAAATCCTTGGGGTTGTAATGGCAATTTTATTTTTGATGCTGCTTTACAAAGCCGTAAAAAACTACATAAAAAATGCCAACCGCCGAAAGGCTTTGGCCTTAATGCAACAATCGCCCGCACCACAAACCATTTTCGTATTGCTGAAACAATTGGCCATAGAGGCTTACGGACGCAAACAGGTAAGCACTCTATACGGCAAGCAATGGTTGGGTTTTTTAGATGAAACAGGAAAGGGCGTGCATTTTTCAAATTTGGAAACCGACATTCACGCTTTGGTTTATAAAAATGAAACCGCAAGCGACACTATAAAAAAACAAGTACAACAAAACGCCATACAATGGATTAAAACCTATGCCCGATAATTTTGAAATAGCATACAAATGGGTATTCCTTTTAATACCCTTGCCCTTTTTGGTTTACGCTCTTTTTCCTGCGTTAAAGCTACGAAGTGCCTCGTTGTTTTTGCCTACCTATAAAAAAGCAGTGGATTATACGGGGCAAAAACCCAAGAAGTCGGCTTTGGTAAAACGCAAAAATGCCTTGGTTTGGCTGGGGCTTTTTCTGTGTTGGGTATTATTGTTAGTGGCCTTGAGCAATCCACAATTAGTGGGCAAGCCCGAAATGAAGGTAAAAACCTCCCGCAACTTTTTGGTGGTGGCCGATATTTCGTTCAGTATGGCAAAAACCGATTGGGCGGTCAACGGCAAACGCATCCGCCGATGGGACGGCGTTAAGGGCGTTATGCACGATTTTATAAAAAAACGCCAGGGCGACCGTATGGGGCTTATCTTTTTTGGCTCCAGTGCCTACATACAAGCACCATTTACGCCCGATTTGGCTGTGGTGGACCAAATGCTGGAAGAAGCCGATATTGGTATGGCGGGCCAAATGACCCACATTGGCAAGGCCATAACCAAGGGCATTGGCCTGTTTGAAAAAGACACCATAAAAACCAAGGTAATGCTCCTGCTTACCGACGGCATCGACGCCGGAACCGATATTTTGCCGTTCGATGCCGCCGATTTGGCCAGAAAGGACACCGTAAAAATTTACACCGTTGGTATTGGCAATCCCGGAACGGCAGGAAGCGATTTGGACGAACCTACCCTTCAGGAAATTGCCGATATGACCAGTGGCCAATATTTTAGGGCGCAAGACCAAAAGCGATTGGAGGACATTTATGTGGAACTGGACAAATTAGAACCCATCGAGTACGAAGAAGAACAAAACAAACCCGTAACCTTGCTGTACGCCTATCCACTGGCGGTTGCAGTGGGATTGATGTTACTTATAATGACCCTTCAGGTTATTACAAAACTAATACAACGCCTAACACAAAACAAAGAGCAGGATGTTTAAGGATTTGTTTCCCATAGCGTGGAACGAGTTCCACTTTTTAAGGCCACAATTACTGTGGTTGTTGCTTCCCGTTGCCGTGTTGTGGCTGCTCAGTTTGTTGCTAATGCGTCAGGATGTGCGTTGGAAAAAAATGATTGCGCCCCATTTACGCCCCTACGTAATTGCCAAGGGAAGCAACAGGACAAAAGTTGTTATGCACATTTTAATGCTTTTGGGCTTTTCCTGCGCCATTTTGGGATTGGCCGGCCCAACGTGGAAAAAAATAGAAGTCCCCGGACAGGAATTGGAAACCCCAATGGTGGTAATCCTCGATTTGTCGCCCAGTATGCTTTCCGAAGACATCCAACCCAACCGCTTGGAACGTGCCAAATTCAAAATAAAGGATTTAATAAAATACAATCCCCGAGCGCGGATGGCCTTGGTGGGCTTTGGCGGAACGGCACATACCATTGTACCGCTTACCAAGGATTACGAGATTATCAACAGTCATATTGAAACCATTTCGCCCAAAACAATGCCGTTTCAAGGCGCAAATTTAAAGGATGCCATGGCCTTGGCCGATTCGCTTACCCAAGTAACCAAAGCCCCCGGAACCGTTGTGTTAATTTCGGATGATTTTTACGGAACCGAACGCCAAATTTTGGACAATTTTAAAAAGAACAGCAAAAACAGCCTCATCATCCTGCCCGTAAACACACCATCGGGTGCCGAAATGCCCAATAACGAACGCTCTTTTTTAGATGAAACCACCCTGAACGGATTAAGCAATATTGAAGGCATTACCGTGCAGCGGCTTACTTTGGACGATAGCGATGTGGAACGCATTGCCAAGCAAATAAGCGATAATTTAAAATTTACCGAAAAAGCCGAGGAAAAAGATAACGATTGGCGCGATGCTGGCCTGCTGTTGGTTATTCCCGCAGCCTTCATACTGCTGTTTTGGTTTCGCAAAGGTTGGGTGCTGTATGGGCTTCTTTTTGTGCTTTCATTTTCATCTTGTAAAAAAAACGAAACCTTTGCCGATTTGTGGTACACCAAGGATTACCAAGGGCAGCGTTTAAGCGATAAACAGGATTTTCAATCGGCCGCCGAAACCTACACCTCCGAACTTCGAAAAGGTGTGGCCTATTACAAATCGGGCAATTACGAAGCCGCCATAGCAGCCTTTTCAAAAGATACCACGGCGCAGGGCGCGTACAATCTGGGTCTGGCCTATTACCAAAATGGCGATTTACAGGCTGCCCAATACGCCTTTAACCAAGCCATTGAACGCGACCCCGAGTTTGCCGCCGCACAAGCCAACAAAAACGCTTTAACCCAGGTATTGCCGCAGGTGGACGAACTATCGTTAGGCAATGCCGAAGAAGCCCAGAAAACCGAACACGCCAAAAATATCCAAAATAAGGGCGAGGATTTAAGTGGTGGCGGACAGGAAGCTACCGAGGAGCAAATGAAAAAACAGCGGCAGGAAGAAACCACCGAAAGCAAAATCCATTTTGGTAAGGAGTTGGACGAAGTCCCCAGCGATGAGGACCTAAACATAAGCAAACAACAAAACAGCAATATTTTAATGCGAAAGGTGGACGACGACCCATCGCTATTCCTACAACGCAAGTTCCATTACCAAGCCAAGAAGTACAATATGAAACCGCCCGCCGATGTTAAAAAATGGTAATATAAAAACGGTTTTTGTAGCCATCCTACTGTTCTTAACAACTATTGGAACAGTTAGGGCGCAACAACTATGGGCAGAAGTCCAGTTGAACAAATCCAGCGTGTTTGTGGGCGAACCCGTTGAGGTAAGCATTACGGTTTATACCGAAACTTGGTTTACCCGTGGGTTGGATTTGGGCAATATTAACGTACAAGGGGCTTTTACCACGTATTTCCGTCCGGTAAGCACCTCGGTAGTGCGAAACGGCAAAAACTTTTCGGGCGTAAAACTTATTTACAACGTGTTTCCGTATTCCGAAAACGATATTGTATTTCCTTCATTAAAAATAGAAGTTGAAACGCCTCCCGTTGGCGGTTACAAAGGTGCAAAGCGTACAGTAAATTCTTCCGAAAGAAAAATAAAGGTAAAACCCGTACCGCCCGATTTTGATAAAACAGGCTGGTTGGTGGCCAGTAACCTTACCGTTGAGGAACATTGGTCGGGCAACAAAACGCAAGTAAAAGTAGGCGATGTACTGTCTCGAACCATTACCCGAAGGGCTTCGGGTACGGTTGCGGAACTTATTCCGCCCTCGGTTTGGGACAACATTGCCTTGGTAAGCAGCTACCCCGGAAAAGGAAGCGTGGAAAATTTCCGCTCGAAAACCGCCATAAGTGCCCAACGTAGCGAGTCCATTCAGTATTTGTTTGAAAAAGAAGGTACGGTTATTATTCCCGAACGGGTTTATACGTGGTACAATCCGCACCAGAAAAAATTGTACAAGCGCACCTTGGATGCCTTGGAAATTAAGGTATTGCCCAATCCCGATTTGGGAATGTTGGCCACGGTACGCGATTCGTTGCAATTGCAACAAGCGGATGTAAAAGCAGCTTCGGGCGAGAAAAAACCGAGGACTATTTTGGGGCTTTCCGTTCGGGATTTTGTTTTGGCAGTCTTGGTTTTGGTAACGCTTTTGGTGCTTCTTATAAAAATCCTTAAAAAGATGTGGCAGAATGCCAAGGAAAAACGGCTCGCCTATGAAAATTCAGAAACTTATTTTTTCAGCCAATTAAAAAAAGCGATACGAAAAGGCAATACAAAGCAAACCACCAATGCACTATATCGGTGGATTGATGCCTTGGATTTGGACCGCCCAACAGTAGGGGCGTTATTGAAACGTAGTGGTTTGGATAAAAACACGTCAACCGAAATACATTTTGAAGAAAACAAACCACCAAACATTAAACAGGTTAGTTTAATACGAAAACAGTATTTGGAACATATAAAACGAGCAACATCGGCACAGGCAAACAAATCGTGGATTACGCCCTAAATTTTAAAAATGCCTTTTGGGACGCACAAAATAAACAGTAACAGATGAAAACACTTGTTGTATTATCAGGAGCCGGCGTAAGTGCCGAAAGCGGAATACCCGTAATGACCAATGCCACCACTTGGCGCGGGTATCAAATCCACGAAGTGGCTTCCCAAGAAAAGTGGGACAACGAGCCTCAGTTGCTAATTGATTTTTATAATGAGCGCCGACGGGAATTTGCTCCTATCCTGCCCAACGATGCCCATAAAATAATAAAGGAACTCGAATTGCAGTACAAGGTTTATGTAATTACCACCAATGTGGATAATCTGCACGAAAAGGCGGGTTCCAAAAACGTTATCCATCTGCACGGCAACATTACAAAAGTACAATCGGAAAAAAATCCGAAATTAATTTATGACTGGAATGAGGATTTAAAACTTGGCGATGTGGACGAAAACGGCCATCAGTTAAGGCCCAACGTGGTGTTTTTTGGCGAAACAATGCCTACCATAGAACCTGCGGTAAAAATTTGTAGCCAAGCCGATGTAATGATAATTGTAGGCTCGGCAATGCAAGTGTATCCGGCGGCCATTTTGTACACCTTTGCCCCAAAAAACTGCAAAATATATGTGGTCAATCCCGTAAAACCTAATTTGGCAACAGCCAACAAAATAGAACACATTGCTGAAAATGCCGTGCAGGGAATGAAAGCAGTTTATGAAAAATTAAAAAATGAAGCCTAAATATATCGTGTAATGAAACCTTTTGAATCCATAAACAAAGCCTTCAATACCGTTTTTGTTCCCGGAAAATTATCCGTAGGAATTGGTATTCCAATAGAAAACAACCGGATGAACCCCATTGCCACGATGCAAAATCATCTGGAAAAAGCAGTATTGGCGGAGCAATTGGGGTTTAAAGCCCTTTGGGTACGGGACATTCCTTTTTTTGTGCCATCCTTTGGCGATGCCGGGCAAGTTTACGAACCCTTGTCCTACCTCAGTTTCTTGGCAGGAAGAACCAACGAAATAGCCTTGGGCACGGCCAGTATTGCCCTGCCGTTGCACCATCCTGCCAATATAGCCAAAGCAGCGGCCACGGTTGACCAACTTTCCGGTGGAAGATTACTTCTCGGCGTGGCTTCCGGCGATCGCCCCATTGAATATCCGGCAATGAACCTCCCGCACGAAAATCGGGGCGAATTGTTTCGGGAATCCTTCCAATACATTCGGGAAATGGCAAAGGAGTACCCCAAATTTTCAACCAAAAACTACGGCACTTTGGATGGTAGCATCGATATGCTTCCCAAACCTTGCGGAACAAAAATCCCGATGTTGGTTACGGGTTACAGCCAACAATCCGTAGAATGGAACGCCGAACATTCCGATGGCTGGATGAATTACCCAATGGGAAATTACCAGCAGGAAATGAACATCAAGCAGTGGCGCGGAATCATCGCCGAGCAATTCAAATATAACAAACCCTATATGCAATCGTTATTGATTGACTTGCATCCCGACGATAATTTTCAGCCCACTCCAATTCCGTTGGGATTCCGCATAGGTGCCAATTATTTGATTGCGTATTTCAACACAATGAAGGAAATAGGTATCAACCACATAGGCATTTCGTTGCGTTTCAATACAGAGGACGTAACGGAAACAATGAAAAAAATAAGTCAAAAAATACTTCCTCATTTCCATTAAAAATAAACACAATGAAAAACAAAATTTACGCAATGGATTTCGCCTTTTACAACAGTTTGGGGCTTTATGATTTTGAAGCCCGGTGCGAAATGGTAAAGGACATCGGGTACGACGGCATCAACTTTTCTATTTGGAACGGTTTGCGCTGGAAAGAATGTTTGCAATATGCCAAAGTGCAAGAAAAATACGATTTAGAGGTTGCCGGAACGTATGTGGTCCTTAATTTGGATTATCCCGAAGACCACCCCCACAACGCAGGAATACTAACAATGTTAAAAAATATTGAAGGCTGTAAACAAATAGATTTGGCCATACAAAGTGCGGGGCGGGGCATCCCAAAATCATCGCCTATTGGCGATGGCCCGGCGTATAAATTTTTAAGCCAAGCCCTAAAAATATGTAAGGAACGCAATTTAGAACTATTGCTGTATCCGCACATCCAGTTTTGGATGGACAACCACAAGGATGCCGTTCGTTTGTGCAACAACATCAACCACCCCAATTTGGGAATCGTGATGACCGTTATCCACTGGTTTGCCGAAAGCGGCGCCAATGCCGGAGCTTTTCTTAAGGAAACCTATCCTTACACCAAAAAAGTGCATATTGCCGGAAGCAGAAGAACACCGCTTGGCTGGGGCGGAATTGCCACTTGCGAACCCGCCGATAGTGGCGAGTTGGACAATTTTGCCATTATCGGTACGCTGAAAAATTTAGGCTACCAAGGCAAATTCGGGGCAATGATGTGGGAAGATGGCGGCGACCCCTACATTAAATTGGAACGGGCTTATTCGGCAATTAAAGGAATGATAGAACGGGCCGAAAAACACCCCAACTGGACCTCGCATATTATTGAAGGCGATTTTACGCTAATGGATTCCGGAAGCTAAATACATTTTGTAAATTTAAAAACGGTTAAAATGAAGGCGCTCATAAATAAAAAAAGTCAACGGTTCTTTCAATTACTTGTATGCCTATTTATGTTTGTTTCAACAATAGGATTTGCACAGGAAACCGAAACATTAACAGAGGCGTTTGGCCATCATCAAATCGGAGTGCTTTTGGCACATACCCATATGCGGGCGGGCGAGGTAAACGCCTCAAAAAACAGGCTGTCGGTACCGTCGTTTACGCTCTTTTACAACTATCGGTTTAACGAAACCTGGTCGTTGGGGCTTCACACCGATTTTGTTGCCGAGCAGTTCGTGGCGCAGTCCATCGATGGCGAAGGCGATGCCATTGAGCGCGAACGTCCCGTGGCACCGGCCATAATGCTGGGGTTTAAACCAGGGAAACATTTTACCTTTTTGGTGGGCGGCGGTGTGGATATTGATGCAGAGGAAACTTTGGGGCTTGTTAGGATGGATGTGGAATACGGCCTTGAAATTACCAAAGGCTGGGAATTTATTGCCGCTCTGGGTTACGATATGCGCTTTGGCGGTTATGATTCCTTTCAGCTTGGCGTGGGAATGGCAAAAGGGTTTTAAATTCGTAGCGAGTTGAAATGAATACAATACAAATGCAAAGCATAGCACACAACATTCTTGGGATTTTACTTTTTACCCTCTGCTTGTCCGCCAATGCCCAAATTGACACCTGGCGCATCAACGATTCGCCCTACAACGTAATACAGGGGCATTCGTATTACCTTCGGGAAAACACTTACGAACCGCAAAAGGCCGCCATTGCCATTCCAAAATCGACAAAAAATAGGGCCGATGTGGCCGTAAAACTGAAAAAGGTCCTGGACGGAATGGGCATAAACGTAGGACTGCTTCGAATTCCTAAAGATGCCAATTATATCGATTCCCTCAGCCAACGGGAAGTGTATTTCCTGTACCCGCTGGAACGCCGTATTTATGTTGAAAAGGAAAAGGGCAAGTGGTACTATTCCAAGGAAACCATTGCACAACTGGACCAGATGTACAGTGAAATTTATATCCTGGATATTAACTTCAAGCAGTATTTCCCCGCTTCATTTTGGTACAAAAAACTCTTTGGCATTACCTTCATTAAATGGCTTGGTATTTTGTTGCTCACCCCATTGTGTTTTTTGGCGTATATTATTAGCAAATCCATTTACTATTTCCTTGTAAAAAGATATGTGGGCAAAAAGTTTGAAATTACGCAGGAGGTAAAGGACGAACTAAAAAAATCATCAAAACTGTTGGGGCTGTTCGTAGGCACAAAACTTTTCAACGCATTGCTGCCCCAAATACAACTCCCGGTGGCTTGGAACGCTTTTCTGTTGCGTACCGTGGGCATTGCTTCTACATTGATTTTAATTGCACTCATTAGCAAAACTATCGATGCCCTTTTTGCCTACTATAAAATAAAATCGGCTTCGGGCAAGGACAATCAAGTGCTTCCCATCGTAAACAGGATTTTAAAGGTGTCCATCTGGATTATTGGCATTGTTTACATTCTCCAGTATATGGGTGTAAACGTGATTACCCTATTAACGGGGCTATCCATTGGAGGGCTTGTGTTGGCCTTGGCAGCGCAGGACACCGTAAAAAACCTGATTGGCTCGGTAATGATTTTTATTGACAGGCCCTTCAAGATAGGCGATTGGGTAAAATTTAACGATATGGAAGGCGAGGTCGAGGAAATAGGCGTGCGCTCCACCCGCATTCGGACTTTTGAGGATTCCTTGATTTATGTGCCAAATAGTATTCTGGCAGACCACGTGGTAAACAATATGGGGCTTCGGAAAAACCGGAGCTTCAAAACCAAATTTAAAGTTGAAAATAACCTTCCCGTTGAAAAACTAAACCATTTTATCGAACAACTTAAAAAAATAATCGTGGACCATCCAGATACTTTAAAGGATAGGTTTGAAGTGCGCCTGAACGCTATCGAGGACGGTTTGCCAAGCATTTTGTTTTATTGTTTTT
The DNA here is from genome assembly GCA_047975545.1 of Flavobacteriaceae bacterium. Taxonomy (GTDB): domain Bacteria; phylum Bacteroidota; class Bacteroidia; order Flavobacteriales; family Flavobacteriaceae; genus JBKEDS01. The sequence continues at coordinate 105,106 of JBKEDS010000032.1, forward strand.
TTAAGACCAATACTTATGAGAGCGAACTCAAATCGCGCCACGAAATACTAACCCAAGTTCTTGGTCTTTCCGAAAAAGAAGGCATTGTACTTGCATTACCATCTAAAAAGGTGTATAATGCACCCAATACATAGAGATATTAAAAAATGTAGAATAAAACAATTAACCATGAAAGCCCATAATGGGCATTTAGCAAGGCAAAGACCAGTATCAACCGACATAATTAAATTGCTAATAATAAGTTTAATACGAAAATTTAAATAGATGAAGTTTAAAACCCTAACATTACTTATAAGTTGCTTATCTGTAATAGCCTGTAAGCAACATTCAAAAGAAGCCGAAAAAGCAACCGCAGATCCGTTGCCATCATTTAACGAAGTAGCTTCAAAAACAAATATTATCGCCTTTGTTGAAAAAATAACCGATTCGACAAATGCCGAATTTGTAAACCCCGAAGACCGCATTGCCTGTTTCGATAACGATGGCACACTGTGGGTGGAACAGCCCTTGCCCTCGCAATTGTTTTTTGCCTTCGATAAAATTAAAACCATGGCTGCGGACCATCCCGAATGGAAAACCGAAATGCCGTTTAAAGCCATTGTTGAAAACGATTTGGAAGCCATGAAAACCTTTCATACCGCCGACGTTTTAAAACTCGTGGGTGCGGCACATGCCACGCAAAATGTAGATGGGTTTAATAAAGAGCTTCAGGAATGGCTGAAAACTGCCCAGCATCCGGTACTTAAAAAACCCTACACCCAGTTGGTATATCAACCTATGCTGGAGTTATTGGATTATTTGAGAAGCAACCAATTTAAAATATATATCGTTTCCGGCGGAAGCCAGGAATTTATGCGGGCTTGGGCGCCAAAAAGTTATAATATTCCCGAAGAAAACATTATCGGTTCTACTTTTAAAAGGGAGGTAGTGGTAAATGGTGATTCCATTTCAATAGCACAGACCCCAAACTTCGATTTTAACGACGACCACGAGGGCAAGATTATTTCCATAAACAAATACATTGGCAAAAAACCCATTATGGTAGTGGGCAATTCCGATGGCGATTTGGATATGATGGAATATTGCGCAACCAACAATCCGCTTCCGCATTTCTTGCTATACGTAAAACATACCGATGGCAATCGGGAATTCGATTATTCCAAAGGTGTTATTGCCGGAGCCTTAAAAAAGGGCGAAACCGTTGCCAAGGAAAAAGGTTGGACGGTTATTGATATGAAAACCGATTGGAAAACTGTGTTTCCACAGCAAAATCAGTAACCCGCAAGGTTTTTAAAGCCTTGTAGGTTTATAACTAAAACGTAATTATGGGAGGCCTTATACCAAAAACTAAAAGCAGATTTTTATTAATAGCTGTATTGCTATGGTTTTGTAATACGGTAGCTCAGGATAATTATTTTGCCGAGGTCGAGGTAAAAAAAAACCTAAACCTTTCAACCAAATGGGACTATGCCGTGCTTGGCAGTTGGAAACAGTTTTACCACCAAGAAGGATGGACACGGGTTGGGCTAAATGCCACAGTAAAGCGAAGCTACAACCAATGGAGCGTGTACGGCGGGCTTAATTCCAATATTACGTTCGACAAAAAAGCGGCCAATTACTGGGAGTTTAGGCCATGGCTTGGGCTTGGGTTAGATAATGCGGTTTACAAATCCCTAAGTTTTAGCCAATTGTTTAAATTTGAATGGCGAAACCTTGTTTTTTCCAATAAGGATTTTAACAAAGTAACCACGCGCTACCGCTACCTAATAAAACCCAAATACGATTTTAAAAAAAACTGGAGCATTTTTACGGGTTACGAGTGGTATATTTTACCCAATAAAAATTTGGCTACCCGGTTTATAAACTCGAACGAATGGAGTGCGGGCATTACCAAAAAAATAAAAAAGTATAGCTTTAGCCTAAAATACACCAAGGAAAAATTTAATAAAGAGTACCAACCCGATACAAAGGACGGCAACACTTTTACCCTAACCGTTGTGTTTTAAGGTGAAATAAATTAGTTTTAAGGCGAAAAAAGTATGCTGAATGAATAGTATAGTTAAAATTTTATTTTCCATAATAATATTAGCAACAAGCATTAACAGTACGGCGCAAACCGACACCCTAATGCTAAAAAACAAGGATAAGATAATTGGTGAAATTAAGCACATGAAAAAGGGCGTGCTAACCATAGAAACCGATTATAGCGATTCCGATTTTAAAAT
>JBKEDS010000038.1:0-8129 GCA_047975545.1 Flavobacteriaceae bacterium
ACCTTATTTTGTTGTAGCATCCCCAAATTATCAAATTATTCAAGTACACAAAAATTTAGATATATACTTAACCCGTAATACTAAATAAAGCAAATCAATATGTTTTCCGACTCCCAAAAGAACAAAAAAGCAACCGAGTACTCTTCTTCCCAAAACATTGTTGCCCAAGGCACTACCCTTATGGGCGATTTAAATAGCGAAGGCGATTTTAGAATAGATGGCAATGTGGAAGGCACCATAAAAACAAAAGGGAAAGTAGTTTTGGGTAAAACGGGACGTATAACAGGAACCTTAGAGGCTGTCGATGCCTATTTTGAAGGCCTATTTTCGGGCAAGCTACTATTGTCCGGCACCTTAACACTAAAGTCGTCGGCAAAAGTTGAAGGCGAAGTACTGGTTAAAAAATTGGCAGTCGATCCCGGAGCCAGTTTTAATGTATCGTGCACAATGAAAGCAGCAGCAAACGAACTAAGCAACGGTGGCACAAAAACCAAACAATCCGCTTAAAAATGCGATAGCCCTTACAGGAGTTACCATTCAAATGGGGGTTACTATTTACCTATTTGTGGTTTTGGGCAAATGGTTAGATGGCAAATATGCTCCCGAAAGCAAGCTCTTTTTAATTATAGCAACACTACTTGGTGTTGGTATTTCGTTGTACGTTGTGCTAAAACAGCTTAAAAAGTTTAACAATTAATGCAAAAAATAATACTAACCAATAGTTTTATCATGCTGTGCATTTCGGTGGTGTCCTATGGGGTTTTTATATGGGTATTGCAACAATTAAATATTGAAGTGCTATGGGGTAAAATACAATTGGCCTTTATTTTAAATACAGTATTGGCCATACTTATTGTTGCTGCAATGGTTGTGCTAAAAAAACGCATTAAGGACCAATTGGCTTATGTGTTTATGGGAGGTAGTTTTTTAAAATTTGCCTGTTTTTTCATATTCTTCTACCCGGCATTCAACCAAGATGGGCAAATTAGTAAAACCGAGTTTTTTTCGTTCTTTATACCTTATGCAGTTTGCCTCGTTTCCGAAACAATTACCGCTATACGGTTTCTTAATAAAATAGATGCCTATTAACCCTATGTGTGAGGTAGTTAAATATTCCGAAATTTTGTTTTTCAATTTTAAAATAAAAAATTACCTTTGCACCGATTTTTAGCCCACTATTATCAACACGTGATATGCAAAATATTTTTTCATTAAAAACCATCTGTTTGTTACTGCTGCTTGTATCAAACGTTATGTTTGCCGCAGAAGAGCCTAAACAAGAAGAAGGCGATATTAAAAGTGAGATAAAAGAATACATAAACCACCACTTGTTGGATACCCACGATTTCGGTTTGTTTTCGTATACAACCGACGAAGGTGAGGAAAAGCACATCGGGTTTCCGCTACCCGTAATTTTATGGGATAACGGCCTGCAAATATTCTCTTCTTCAAAATTGCACCACGGTAACGATGTAGCCGAACATAACGGCAATTATTACAAATTATATCACGAAAAAATATACAAAACCAATGCCGAAGGTACTATTGAGCACGACGAGCACCACCACGCCATAAACGAAAAACCCCTTAATTTTTCAATCACCAAAAACGTATTTGTTATCTTTTTGGTAGGCTTGTTAATGCTGTTTATGTTTGGTCGTATGGCCAAAGCCTACAAAAACGGCCACTTGCCAAAAGGCATTGGGCGCTTTTTGGAGCCTATCGTGCTGTACATTCGCGACGATATTGCAATCCCGAACATCGGTATTAAAAAGTACAAACGCTATATGCCGTTTTTACTAACCGTATTTTTCTTTATCTGGATTATAAACCTATTGGGCTTAACACCACTTGGGGTAAACGTTACCAATAATATAGCCGTAACCTTGGCCTTGGCCTTGTTAACCTATTTAATTACCACCTTTACGGCCAATAAAAACTACTGGAAGCACATTTTTTGGATGCCCGGCGTTCCTGTACCCATGAAAATTATTTTGGCCCCAATAGAATTATTAGGTACATTTATCAAGCCCTTTTCCTTATTAATACGTTTGTACGCCAACATTACGGCGGGGCACATCGTGTTAATGAGCATTATCGGGTTAATGTTTATATTTAAAAACTGGTTGGGCAGTTCGTTGTCGTTCGGCTTGGCTTTCGTATTGTCGCTGTTGGAGCTTTTGGTAGCGGCATTACAGGCTTATATTTTTACCATGCTATCGGCCCTGTATTTTGGTTCGGCGGTAGAAGAACACCACGACGACCACTAATTTTTTCCGTGAAAACGGGAGTCCGTTTAATTTAAGCGGAAATTTAATATTGAATGTTTAATTTTTAATTAATATATATTATGACTATTCCAAACATTGTAGGAGCTGGTTTAATTGTTATCGGTGCCGGTGTAGGTATTGGTAGAATTGGTGGACAAGCTATGGAAGCTATTGCACGCCAACCGGAAGCCTCTGGAAAAATCCAAACAGCCATGCTTATTGCGGCTGCCCTTATCGAAGGTATTGGATTTGCTGCCCTATTTGCAGCCTAAAAACACAAAAAACAGCTATAACGGTTGGTTATAGCTGTTTTTTTAAAATTAAAAATTAACAATAGTATTTTAAAAAAAATAACATGGAAAAGTTAATAGAACAATTTTCAATAGGCCTATTTTTTTGGCAATTAGTATTATTTGTTGCCTTATTGTTTTTGTTGAAAAAATTTGCATGGAAACCCATTCTTGAAGCCGTTGAAAAACGCGAAAATGGTATAAAGGATGCTTTAGAGTCGGCCGAAAAAGCAAAATTGGACATGCAAAACCTGCAAGCCGATAACGAAAAACTGTTAAAAGAAGCCCGTGCCGAGCGCGAAGCCATGTTAAAGGGCGCCCGCGATATAAAGGCTAAAATGATAGACGATGCCAAAGGCGAAGCCCAAGAGCAAGCCAATAAGCTTATTGCCCAAGCCCAAGCCAGTATCGAAAGCGAAAAGAAAGCCGCCATAGCCGAGCTAAAAAGCCAAGTAGCCGGATTGTCATTGGAAATAGCCGAAAAAGTACTACACGGCGAACTATCCAACAAGGACAAGCAATTAAACTTGGTAGAATCGATGATTGACGATGCTAAATTAAACTAACCATGGCAGGAACACGAGCAGCAATACGTTACGCAAAAGCCGTTTTAAGCTTGGCTTCGGACAACAAATCCGAAACCGCCATAAACAGCGATATGAAATTAATTGCAAAAACCATTGCGGACAATAACGACCTAAAAAGCACGCTACTAAGCCCCGTGGTAACCAATGCCATAAAAAAAACGGTACTTCTCGAAATTTTTAAAGGCACCAATAAAGAAACCATAAGTTTAATAAACACTCTGGTAGCCAATAACCGGGTGGCTATTATAGAGGATGTTGCCAAAAAATACACCGAGCTGTACGACCAGTCCAAAGGCATTGAAATAGCAACCGTTACAACGGCAGTAGCCTTAACCGATAGCCTAAAAGCCCAAGTACTGGCAAAAGCCAAAGCCCTTACCGGTAAGGACGTAGAAGTTAAAAACATTATAGACGAAAGCATTATAGGCGGTTTTATCCTGCGCATAGGCGATATGCAGTACAACGCCAGTATAGCAAACCAATTAAACAAGTTAAAACGAGAATTTTCAATAAATTAAAAATGTTGGCTTGGCAGATGTCTAACATCTAACAATCCAATATCTAATATCTAAATAAAAGATGGCAGAAGTAAAACCAGCTGAAATATCAGCAATCTTAAAGCAACAACTCGCAGGTTTCGAAGCTAGCGCTTCCTTGGACGAAGTTGGAACGGTATTAACAGTGGGCGACGGTATTGTGCGCGCCTACGGTTTGGCCAACGCACAATACGGTGAGTTGGTTGAATTCGATGGCGGTCTGGAAGGTATCGTACTTAACCTTGAGGAAGACAATATTGGTGTGGTACTATTAGGCCCTTCAACAGGAATAAAAGAAGGCTCCACCGTAAAACGTACCGGACGTATTGCTTCTATTAACGTTGGCGAAGGTATTGTTGGCCGTGTGGTAGATACTTTGGGCAACCCCATAGACGGTAAAGGCCCAATTGCTGGTAAAACCTACCAAATGCCATTGGAGCGTAAAGCGCCCGGTGTTATTTTCCGCGAACCGGTAACCGAGCCTTTACAAACCGGAATAAAATCTATCGATGCCATGATTCCCGTGGGCCGTGGCCAGCGTGAGTTGGTAATTGGCGACCGCCAAACGGGCAAAACAACCGTTTGTATCGATACCATATTAAACCAAAAAGAATTTTTCGATGCGGGCAATCCCGTATACTGTATATATGTGGCTGTAGGGCAAAAAGCCTCTACCGTTGCAAACATTGCCAAAACCTTAGAGGACAGGGGCGCTCTTGCTTACACCACTATTGTTGCGGCCAATGCTTCGGACCCATCGCCAATGCAAGTATACGCACCTATGGCAGGAGCAGCTATTGGCGAGTATTTTAGGGATACAGGCCGTCCGGCATTAATTATTTACGACGATTTATCAAAACAAGCGGTAGCTTACCGTGAGGTGTCGCTATTGTTACGTCGCCCACCGGGACGCGAGGCTTACCCTGGCGACGTATTTTACTTGCACTCGCGCTTGTTGGAGCGTTCGGCAAAAGTAATTAACGACGATACCATTGCCAAAAACATGAACGACCTGCCCGAATCGTTAAAACCAATCGTTAAAGGTGGCGGTTCGTTAACGGCACTGCCCATTATCGAAACCCAAGCGGGCGACGTTTCGGCATACATCCCAACAAACGTAATCTCGATTACCGACGGACAAATATTCTTGGAGTCCGATTTATTCAACTCCGGTGTACGCCCCGCTATTAACGTAGGTATTTCGGTATCGCGCGTGGGGGGTAACGCCCAAATTAAATCCATGAAAAAGGTAGCCGGAACATTAAAACTGGACCAAGCCCAGTTCCGTGAGTTGGAAGCCTTTGCCAAGTTTGGTTCCGATTTGGATGCCGCAACCCTAAACGTAATCGAAAAAGGAAAGCGTAACGTTGAAATTTTAAAACAAGCGCAAAACGACCCATTTACGGTCGAGGATCAAATTGCAATTATTTACGCCGGATCCAAAAACTTGTTGCGAAACGTTCCTGTTGAAAAAGTAAAAGAGTTCGAACGCGATTATATCGAGTTCCTAAACGCTAAGCACAGAGGCGTTTTGGATACCTTAAAAGCCGGAAAACTAACCGATGAGGTTACCGATACCTTGGCTGCTGTGGCTAAGGATTTATCAAGCAAGTACAATAGTTAAAAGTTTTTTGAGTTTAGAGTTCTAAGTTGTTTTACAAATTTAGGGTTCTAAATTTAATATAGGTTATGTCGTTAGATAACAATATAATACGAATTAAAAGTTTTCAATTTGCTGTTATATTGTTCGCTATACAGACATACTTAAAGAAAACAAAGATTTTGAGTTAGCTTCTCAACTATTAAAAAGCGGAACAAGTATTGGAGCGAATACTCGTGAAGCCCAACGAGCTGTTAGCAAAAAAGATTTTAAAAACAAGTTTGGTATTGCGCTAAAGGAAGCCGATGAAACAAAGTATTGGTTAGAAATACTTGAAGCTACTGGCAGAAAAGTACCAATTGAAATGATGAATAAGTGTGAAGAGTTAATCAAGATTTTAGTAGCTATTGTTAAAAACTCATAACTCTGCGCTCATAACTCACAACTCGAAAGAATGGCAAATTTAAAAGAAATACGTAGCAGAATATCATCGGTATCGTCAACCATGCAAATTACCAGTGCCATGAAAATGGTATCGGCCGCAAAGTTGAAAAAAGCCCAAGATGCTATTACGGCAATGCGCCCGTATGCCGATAAGCTAACCGAGCTTTTACAAAGCCTTAGCGCTACTTTGGACGACGACTCCGGAAGCAAGTACTCAGCCCAAAGAGAAGTTAAAAAAGTACTCCTTGTTGCTGTTACCTCCAACAGGGGGTTGGCAGGTGCCTTTAATGCCAATATTATCAAGGAAGTTAGCAATATGGCAGCACAAAAATACGCCGGGAAGGACGTATCGTATTTAACAATAGGGAAAAAAGCCAACGATGCCTTTAAAAAAACAAATAAGGTAATTGCAAACAAAAGTAACGTTTTGGATGATTTAACTTTCGATAACGTTGCCGAGGTAGCACAAATACTTATGGATAAGTTTGTAGGTGGCGAGTTCGATGTTATCGAAATTGTATACAACAAATTTAAAAACGCCGCAACGCAAATTGTAACGGTCGAGCAGTTTTTGCCTATTGTTCCGGTAGCGTCGGATACAACGGTTAATGCCGATTATATTTTCGAGCCTTCAAAAGTTGAAATCGTTGAACAGCTAATACCAAAATCGTTAAAAACGCAATTGTACAAAGGCATTAGGGATTCGTTTGCCAGCGAGCACGGCGCCCGTATGACGGCCATGCACAAAGCAACCGATAACGCCACCGAGTTGCGCAACCAGCTTAAATTAACCTATAACAAAGCACGGCAAGCGGCCATTACCAACGAAATTCTTGAAATCGTTGGCGGTGCCGAAGCCCTTAATAGTTAGGAAATATATATTTCAATATAATGAAGCCCCACATTTTTGTGGGGCTTTTTGTTTTTATAAACATCGAAGATCTTTTGTGCAATGTCATCGGTGGGAAGGGTGGTGTTTTTGTCTGTACGGTGGTATTCTCGAGAGGACGAATTTGGATGATGCTTATGAGAATATCTTATCCAAACCGTCTTATAGCCTATATGCTTTTGGGAAAACAACTATTTTAGATTTTCCATAAGCATCATTACGAATATAGTAAAGCAATCCCTTTAATAAATGAAAGGGACTCTTGGAGCTCCGTAGAAGCGATGTCCTTTTTGGGCTTTTAAAATTATACTTTTTACTTCATAGGCATATTTTAATAATGCCATTAAAAAATAATTCATATGTATTAAAAATACGATAAAAACTATTTATCAAAAACAAATTAAAATAAGGCTTTTTTTAAGGGCTTATTTTTTTAGAATGTACTTCTCTTGTTTTTTAAATTAAATTCTTTTAAATCTCAAAAATCACTTAGTGTGCGCTTATGAGATGAGTGTAATGACATTTTGACGTCAGGGGTTACGCTTGCTGATAGTCCTGGGGAGTATATTCTTGTTACATCGGGTACTGGAACACAAAGTTTTCAAAATGTAATTGATTGTGATACCATTCGCCATTTCGATAGTTTAAAGTATAATAATATTGATGCTATTCTTTCGTATAAATATACTATAGCTGTTGCGGGGATAATAATATTGAATTTTAAGGAAAGATTAACAAAAATTTTTGTATTTCATCGATTAAAATCGAGTAGTAACAGAATTAGATATTACTTTCGTTCAATTAATTACTATTTAGTAGGTAAAATTAATTACTGATAGTAAATTTTTCATAGATACAGATATCACTTTTTATAGTAAAAGTGTTAAAATATAATAAGTTAAAACAATATATTATGCTAAATGTTTTCCCTAATTTAAGAAATAGTGTAGCAACTTCTACGGTTTTTCAATTCAAAAAGTATTTTTTCTCAATTTTGATGATGCTATCTGCGGGGTTGGCAATTGCCCAAACGTTCGATGCAACTAAAACAATTGCTTGTGACGAGTCCGATTTTTACCAAACCATAAATTACAGCACTACCGGTTCTAGTTATCGTTTTGTTAAAATTAATCTTCAAAACGTTGCATTTACACAAATTTCAAACTTAACGGCTAATGGGTTAAGTACAGGGATAAACTCTATTGGGTATGATGTAGTAACCAGGTTTATTTATGGTATCGAGGCGAATAGCCCTAATCATTTGTATAGAATTAACAGCATTGGGCAAATTCAAGATTTGGGAACCATTTCAGGTTTAACAGGTTCCAATAATGCGGGTGATTTTGACTCGGCAGGTAATTATTATGTCGGGGGGGGGCTCAATGGAAATTTATTTAAAGTAAACATTAGCACTAAAGTAGCAACTCGCATAAGAAGTTTAAATGGGTATCAAATAGCTGATTTAGCTTTTAACCCTAAAGATGGGCATATTTATGCATGGTCTAGTTCTGGC
>JBKEDS010000022.1:0-49820 GCA_047975545.1 Flavobacteriaceae bacterium
AAAATTTTAGCACTCAATTTATTTTTAGCTATTTTCGCTTTTTCTAACACTAAAAACTTAAAATTATGCTTAAAGAATTTAAAGAATTTGCAATGAAGGGCAACCTTGTGGACATTGCAGTAGGTTTTGTAATGGGCGCCGCCTTTAACAAAGTAGTGGCCTCGTTTACGGGCGGAATTGTTTCACCACTAATTGGTTTAATTTTCAATTCGGATTTCAAAGACTTAAAATACGTGGTAAAAGAAGGTGTTGCCAATGCCCAAGGCGTTGTTGAAGGTGAAGTTTCCGTACTTTGGGGCGAGTTTTTAACCAATGTTATCGACTTTATTATCGTAGCCTTTGTTATGTTCCTAATAGTGAAAGGCGTTAACAAAATGAAAAAGAAAGACGAACCCGCGGAAGAAGCTCCGGCAGGGCCAACACAAGAGGAACTCCTTTCCGAAATAAGGGATTTGCTTAAAAAATAACAAATTGTTAAATAAATAACACTGTGTTATTTGTTGTTAAAAAGCCTTGGTTTTAAATAAACTAAGGCTTTTTTTAATTTTTAAAATAGAATTAATACTTAGCTTTGCTTCTTGAAAATTTTAAACCTTATATAAAAATGAAAATAGCTGTTGTAGGCGCCACGGGCATGGTTGGCGAAGTCATGTTAAAAGTACTGGAAGAGCGCAATTTCCCCATAACCGAATTATTATTAGTAGCCTCGGAGCGTTCGGTAGGCAAAAAATTAAGCTTTAAGGGCAAGGAATATAACGTAATAGGCTTGGCCGATGCCGTAGCAGCAAAACCGCAAATAGCCATTTTTTCGGCAGGGGGCGATACCTCGTTGGAGTGGGCGCCTAAATTTGCCGAAGCAGGCACAACGGTAGTCGACAACTCATCGGCATGGCGTATGGACCCCACAAAAAAACTGGTAGTTCCGGAAATTAATGCCAACATACTAACCAAAACCGATAAAATTATTGCCAACCCCAACTGTTCCACCATACAAATGGTGCTGGCCTTGTCCAAACTACACGAAGCCTATAAAATGAAACGCGTGGTGGTATCCACCTACCAATCGGTTTCGGGCACGGGCGTTAAGGCCGTAAAACAGTTAGAAAACGAAATCGCCGGCATTCAAGGCGAAATGGCCTATCCGTACCCCATTGGCCGAAATGCCCTGCCACATTGCGACGTATTTTTAGAGAACGGCTATACCAAGGAAGAAATGAAATTGGCGCGCGAACCACAAAAGATATTCAACGATAAAACCTTTTCGGTTACGGCCACCGCTGTTCGTATTCCAACCTCGGGTGGGCATTCCGAATCGGTTAATGTACAGTTTGAAAATGATTTCACATTAGAAAATGTTAGAAAATTAATAAGCGAAACCCCTGGTGTTATTTTGGCCGACGACGTTGCCAATAACGTTTACCCAATGCCAATACACGCCCATGACAAGGATGAGGTTTTTGTGGGCAGGTTACGCCGTGACGAATCGCAACCCAATACTTTAAACATGTGGATTGTTGCCGATAATTTACGTAAAGGCGCTGCCACAAATACCATACAAATAGCCGAGTATTTGGTAGAACATAATTTGGTGTAAAACCTTTTAATTAGCATAAATAAAAAGCGGCTATTTTGGAAATCCAAAATAGCCGCTTTTTATTTTTTTAAGCCCTTTTTTAGCTGAAAAACGAAAGGCATCGTTAATCTTGATTTATAAAATACAACGGTTCCTGTGAGCTTGCCTTTTGCAAAATAGCCTGAAAAATATACTCGCAAACCTGCTTTTCGCCTTCTATGTTAATACGTTCCAAAGTATCCTCGGGCGTGTGGTACTGCGGGTGGCCTCCTGTATGAATGCCCAAAACTGAAATATTTTTTTTGTAAAACGACACATGATCCGACCCACCCACCGAGCCCGGGTGTACGGCAGGATTTAACCCTAACGGAGGCCCTAAGGTTTCCATAAAGCTAACACCATCGGGAAACGTTCCCGCACCGCCCATAAACACTTGTTTTTTAGCGTTCAATCGACCTACCATATCCATATTAATCATAAGTTTTATTTGCGAAAGCGGTACAAGTGGGTGTTCCACAAAATACTTGCTTCCCAAAAGCCCTTGTTCCTCGGCACCGAAAGCAATAAAAATGATGCTTCGCTTTAAATTTTGTTGTTGCAGCACAAGTTTTTCGGCTATTTCCAATAATGCGGCCGTACCGCTGGCGTTATCGTCGGCGCCATAATGGATGGCGTTTTTTTTATCGGATTTAGATGACGGCCCGCCAAGTCCCAAATGGTCGTAATGGGCACCCAACACAATATATTCATGTTTTAGTTTTAGGTCGTTGCCTTCAATATAACCAAGTATATTACAGGTTTTTACTGTTGGTTTTACATCGGTATCGGCACGCAACACGGCTTCAAACTTTTGTTTGTAACCAGCGTTAAACGCACGAAGCCCTATGCCCTTAAAATCTTTCACCAAATACCGTTCAACCCGTTTGCTGCCTTTTGTTCCCGGATAACGACCGCCATTTTTTTCGGCCGATAGAAAAGCAATATGCCCCTTAATTTCACTCTCGGTAATGTCGGGCTGGGCTAATAAAAGCCCTACATATAAAAAGGCGGTTAAAAAGAAAAATAACGATTTCATATTCATTTAAAATTATGCCTTAAAGATACTAAGACGAAAGCGAAAAGTGAAATACCGAATCCAAAAACAACCCGTACTTAATAATTTTCCATACTTTTGAAAATCGTACTAAAACGCATTAATTATGAAGAAAATATTAGCCAGTACTGCCATGCTTTGCGTGTTAGTAGCCTGTAAAAACGAATCGTCTAACAAAAATGACAGCCCCGTGAAATACCCGGAAACCAAAATGGTCGACCACATCGACACATATTTTGAAACTGAAGTAAAAGACCCCTATCGTTGGTTGGAGGACGACCGCAGCCCCGAAACCGAGGCTTGGGTAAAGGCCGAAAACGAAGTTACCCATGCCTATTTAAACAATATTCCGTATCGGGAAGCCCTAAAAAACCGATTGTCGGCATTATGGAACTACGAAAAAGTAGGTGCGCCCTTTAAAGAAGCCGACTACACCTATTTTTATAAAAACAACGGCTTGCAAAACCAATCGGTTATATACCGCTATAAAACAGGGGGCGACGCCAAAACCGCCGAAGTATTTTTGGACCCCAATACCTTTAAGGAAGACGGCACCATTTCCCTTGGCGGTACCAGTTTTTCCAAAAACGGAAAATTATTGGCCTATTCCATTTCCGAGGGTGGCAGCGATTGGCGTAAAATAATTGTTGTTAATGCCGAAACCAAGGAGCAAATTGAAGATACCCTAATCGATGTAAAATTCACCCAAATTTCCTGGTACAAAAACGAAGGCTTTTACTATTCAAGCTACGACAAGCCCGAAGGCAGCGAGCTATCGGCAAAAACCGACCAGCATAAGGTATACTACCATAAGCTGGGAACACCACAAAAAAACGATGCCCTAATTTTTGGCGGTACGCCCGAAGAAAAACACCGTTACATCTACGCCCACGTTACCGAGGACGACAACTATTTAATTATTACGCCCCGGGTTTCAACATCGGGAAACAAACTATTTATTAAAGATTTATCGAAACCTAACAGCCCATTTGTAACCGTTTTAAACCATACCGATAGCGATACCAATTTAATGGACAGCCAAGGCAGCACCCTATATTTTGTAACCAATTTAAATGCTCCCAACAAACGGGTTGTTAAGGCCGATGCTTCAAACCCATCGCCTGAAAATTGGGTAAACCTCATCCCCGAAACCGAAAACGTGCTTACGCCCTCGACCGGAAACGGCTATATTTTTGCCCATTACATGGTCGATGCGCTTTCCAAAGTAAAGCAGTACGATTATAATGGCACATTAGTCAGGGAAATAGAGCTTCCCGGTTTAGGAACGGCAGGCGGATTTTCGGGTAAAAAGGAAGATGAAGTTTTGTATTACTCCTTTACTAATTACAATACGCCGGGCAGTATTTACACGTACAACGCCAAAACAGGCGAAACGGTATCGTACTGGAAACCCGCCATCGATTTCAATCCCGAAAATTATGAAAGCAAACAAATGTTTTATACCTCAAAAGACGGTACAAAAGTCCCCATGTTAATTACCTACAAAAAAGGAATTGAACTTAACGGTAAAAACCCAACAATTCTGTACGGTTACGGAGGGTTTAATATCAGCTTAACCCCTACTTTTAGCATTGCAACCGCTATTTGGATGGAACAAGGCGGCGTTTATGCCGTACCCAACCTTAGGGGCGGTGGCGAGTACGGAAGGGCTTGGCACGATGCCGGAACCCAGCTTAAAAAACAAAACGTGTTTGACGATTTTATTGCCGCAGGCGAGTATTTAATACAAAACCAGTACACTTCGCCCGATTATTTGGCCATTCGAGGCGGCTCCAATGGCGGGTTGTTGGTTGGTGCAACCATGACACAACGCCCCGATTTGGTTAAAGTGGCACTTCCTGCCGTTGGGGTTTTGGATATGTTGCGCTACCATACCTTTACCGCCGGGGCCGGTTGGGCTTACGATTACGGTACTGCCGAGGACAATAAGAATATGTTTAATTACCTAAAGGGCTATTCGCCCGTACATAACGTAAAGGCAGGCGTACAATATCCTGCAACCTTAATAACCACTGGCGACCACGACGACCGTGTCGTGCCTGCCCACAGTTTTAAATTTGCCGCCGAACTACAAGCTAAACAAACGGGCAACAATCCGGTACTTATCCGTATTGAAACCGATGCCGGCCACGGCGCAGGCACTCCAATAAGCAAAACCATCGAGCAATATGCCGATATTTTTGGATTTACCTTGTATAACATGGGCTTTAAAACATTGCCACAGGAAGTAAAATAGTTTTATAAATCTTTATGTCTTTGCGAGCGAAACGAAGCAATCTTTGCAATATAAGCACAAACGGACTGCTTCGTTTCGTTCGTAATGGCACATATTTAAAAAAATAGTACGGTTTTTTATCACTATGCTTAAAGTTGAAAACCTTTCGTTTGCGTACAACAACACGCCTATTTTAAACCAAATTAATTTTGAAGTTAAAAAGGGCGAACATTTATCGGTTATTGGCGAAAGCGGTTCGGGAAAAAGCACGCTTTTAAAGCTGTTGTACGGTACTTACGATTTAAATGAAGGCCATATATTTTGGAACGAAAAAAAAATCCTTGGGCCAAAATTCAACCTTGTTGTGGGCTACGATTTTATGAAATACGTATCGCAGGAATTCGACCTAATGCCCTTTACCTCGGTTTCGGAAAACATTGGTGCTTTTCTTTCCAACTTTTATCCCGAAGAAAAACAAAAGCGCATTGCCGAATTGTTGAAAGTAGTAGAGTTAGAAGCCTTTGCCAACGTAAAAGTAAAAACACTAAGCGGCGGCCAAAAACAGCGTGTGGCCATTGCCCGTGCCATAGCCAAACAACCCGAAATTATAGTATTGGACGAGCCTTTTAGCCATATCGATAATTTTAAAAAACAATCGCTTAGGCGCAGCCTGTTTAAATATTTAAAAGAACAGGAAATTACCTGTATTGTAGCTACCCACGACAAAAACGATGTTTTATCCTTTGCCGATAACATGATGGTGCTTCACGATACCAAAATAGTGGCCTACAATACGCCGAAAACCCTTTACAAACAGCCAAAAAACAAATTAATTGCTTCCTTTTTTGGTGAATTTAACCACATAGAGCCTTACGGCATTGTTTATGCCAACCAATTAAAAATTGTAAGCCATTCAACGTTAAAAGCAACCGTAAAGCAAAACTATTTTAAAGGGCATTATTATTTAGTCGAAGCCGAAATAGCAGCAGGAAAAATCATTTTTTTTGAGCATGAAACGGCGTTAACCCTTAATCAAACCATTTGTTTGTCGCCCGTTTCGTAGTTTTTAACGGATGCTTTTTGTTTGTATAAAATCCGTTTTCGTAATTTCAACGGTTTTAAAACTTCAAGGCTTTCACCAAATCCCAAAATTAAACGCTCCAATTCATAATTAATTTGAACAAAAATATTGAAAACCAAGCTGCCATCGTCCCTGGTTTCAATAATGCGCTGCGACTTATGGAACGGCTTTGTAATAACGTAGGGCGCATTTTTGGCGTCTACCCAAAATTGTATACGCTCAGCCCTGGCATTCGATACGGTTACACCAACAACATCCTTATAATAATGATCGCCGTTAACCTGTAAATCGTTATATGTTTGGCTGAGATTAACCTCAATCTTTATCATTCTATCCAAGGCCAGCGTAATAAATTTTTCGCCTTGGAAAGCCAATAAAAACCAACGGTTATTAAATTCCTTCAGCAATTGCGGATGTACTTCCATATTACTGGGCATTCGTGCCGAAAACGATTGGTAGCTAATATCCAAAACCTTCTTATCCTGTATGGCTTTATAAATGGTATCGATAAAATGAAGCCCTTTTAACTGTTCGTTTTTGTCTAAATGAATAATGGCACGTTTGTTATCCTGGGAGGCGTAAACCGAATCTTCCAAACGCTGCAAAACGCCGTCCATTTCCTTAAACAACGAAAACTCCTTAAACTGTTTCAGTACCTGAATGGCATCGTTCATTACCTTAATATCCTTATCGGTTACCGGAATATTAACAATGCTGTACCCTTCCACATCGTATTTGTAATACTTTCGATCGTAAACCACAATAGGTGCATTGTAGCCCAGTTTATCGCTCCGCATTATTTGTATATCCAACTGTACGGTACGTTTGCTAACGTTAACATCTTTGCCTTCGTATTCGTAAAGCGCATCCGAAACAGCTTCAATCAAATCGTCCAAAGTCCATTCCCTAAACTTGTTTTGCAGGCATTTGTCTATGGTTTTGTATCGGATTAACGCATTTTTATTAACGGCCATGATGTTGTGTTTTATTTCATCTTCTAAAATAAATATAAATTTTTTCAAAAAAAATTATACTACGCAAAAACATTGCGCAATAACATAAAAATATTTGTAGCGTAATCATAAAAAAGTCTTTTTAATTAGGCTTTGGAAGGAGTGCTCCACCAGACGCTGGAAGCTGGTGGAGCTTAACAAAAGTTCTTTTAAAATAATTTCCGGGAAGATAACGATGGAGGTTTACCCGCTTTGGGAGCGGGAGGTTGCAGGTTCGAATCCTGCTTCTCGGACAAAACAATATCAAGCAAGTCTTGTTGCGTGTTTCGGTATAACACCATTGTATAAAACCTTGCCGTTGGGCATTAGGTTTTTATATGCAACTTGGTTTGGAGGTTTTTGGTTGGTTTTCCAAAAAAACAACCCTAATCTATCAGTCGTGGGTTCGAATCCCACTCCCAACAGCAGTTGGGATAACTCAGTTGGTTAGAGTAATAGGTTAACGTGTAGGTTCGAATCCTACCTAAGCAAATGCTTAGTGGCGAAATTGGTAGACGCATTATTTTGACGGACTCATAATCCACAATCAAGAAAAGAAAGCTAACTTTTAAAAATAAGCTACCAAGTGGGCCGCACTTAAAACGGCAAAAACAAGGCAGGGGTTAACCGGCAAGGCACTAAGTGCTAAGCAATCCGGAAAACACCTTGACATACAACAGCATTAAAAGCCTTTTTAAGTTGTCTTTTAACGATGTGGTTTTAATGGACGAAAAATCCCTAATTCAACATTGAAAACCATCAACAAAACACAACATAAACACTTTAAATTAACTGTATGTCCGTAGTTGGAACGATGGTTTTCCCAAGCTTTGTTTTAGGTAGAAAACATAAATTAACAATAAAAAAACAAAAGAAAATGAAACGAGTAAAAATCCATGTGGGTGCAATAGGTTTGGTATTTAAAAATGGCGATTACAAACGTGTAATTACAGCAGGAAACCATTGGCTAAGTTTTGGCGAGCGCGTTGAAAAATACGCTTTAAACACAGCGTTTTTTGCCCCAAAACCATTGGAAATTTTACTTCAGGACAACACTTTGGCCAATATGTTGCACGTTATAGAGGTTAAGGACAACACCATGGTTTTGGTTTACGAAAACAATAATTTTAAAAATATATTATCTGCCGGACGGCACACCTTTTGGAACAGCTTAATAAGCTACACGTTTATTCCCGTAGACTTAAACAAAATAGAAATTACAGAACCCGTAGACAAGGCAGTGCTAAGCATGCCCGAATTAAACAAGCACCTTCGTGTTTTCGAGGTTGCCGCTTTCGAAAAAGCTATTATGATGGTGGACGACACCTTTATTAAAACCTTGGAACACGGTACTTACCGCTTTTGGAAAAACGAACAAACCATAAAAATCGTCAAGGCCGATATGCGCCAATTGCAATTGGAAATCTCGGGGCAAGAGCTTTTAACAAAAGACAAAGCCACCGTTCGTGCAAATTTTTATGCCCAGTATAAGGTAACCAATATAAAAACAGCCTTAATGCACAACAAAGATTACGAAAAGCAACTGTACACAAGCCTACAACTGGCATTGCGTGCTTTTGTCGGGGCCTACACCTTGGACGAACTGTTGGAACAAAAAGAAACCATATCCAAAGCCGTTTTGCAAGCCGTAAAAACACAAGCCGAAACCTTGGGCGTAGAAGTATTGCACGCCGGCATGCGCGATGTTATATTGCCCGGCGATATGCGCGATATTATGAACCAAGTACTAATAGCGCACAAAAAAGCCCAGGCCAATGTTATAACCCGTCGCGAGGAAACCGCCTCGACACGAAGCCTGTTAAACACGGCCAAATTAATGGAGGACAACAGCATGCTGTTTAAACTAAAAGAAATGGAATATGTCGAAAAAATAGCCGAAAAAATCGGACAAATAACCGTATCCGGTAACGGAAACGTTATCGAGCAATTAAACCATATATTCTCGGTAAACAAATAATTTGGGCGTAACCCCGAAACAAGCAAAGGTTATTTCAAAAACCCTATCTTGGCAACCATTTCGGGGTCGCGCTTTCCGCTATATCTTTTATATGCCGAACTTGTTTCTGCATCTTTTAAAGCAAGCATTACCCCATATAAGTGCCTACTTGCAAAGTACATTGTTTAGGCCTATAAAAGGATGCCGCTACAATCGCTTACGCAAGCAACCACCCTTAAAAACAAAAAAAATGAAAACAACAGGAAAACACCTAATAGCATTAGGCTACCGACAAGGCAAATGGATGAAAAACGCCTTGGCGCATATTAACGAAAACCAACTGCAGGATGAAGCGCTTCTAAACTATTTAGAGCAATTTAAACTACCCGAACCCTTGATCCTGCACCAAACACCCATAGCGTTTTCAATAAACATAAAAGCCGAAAACGATCTGGAAACCAAAAACGTAAACAGCGTTATAAACAGCATGCAAACCCTAATGAAAACCCCAACATTGGTCGCTGGGGCCATCATGCCCGATGCCTGTCCGACTGGCCCTAACGGTACTATTCCCGTTGGTGGCGTGGCCGTAGCAAAAAACGCCATCCACCCCGGTATGCACAGTGCCGATATTTGCTGCTCGGTCATGCTAACCGATTTTGGAAAAACAAACCCTAAACTTGTTTTGGATGCTGCACATGCCAACACACACTTCGGTCCTGGAGGTCGTGATAGGGATACCCAATTTAGGTTTCCAAAAACCTTATTGGATGCTTTTGAAAACAACCCGTTGCTAAACGATAAAGAACATATTAAAATAGCACGTTCGCATTTGGGTACACAAGGCGACGGCAACCACTTTTTATTCGTGGGGACTTCAAAAAAAACAGGACATACCATGTTGGTAACGCACCACGGCTCACGAGGACCAGGCGCAAAGCTGTATAAAAAAGGCATGGCCATAGCCGAGCGTTTCCGGAAAGATTTATCGCCCGACACACTAAAACAAAACGCATGGATACCGTTTAATACCGAAGAAGGTCAAACCTATTGGAATGCCCTACAAATAATTCGCCAATGGACCAAAACCAATCACGAAGTAATCCACAATGCAGTAGCCGAAGCTTTAACCATTACTATTGAAAACAGATATTGGAACGAACACAATTTTGTATTTAAAGATGCCGACTTGTTTTACCATGCCAAAGGCGCCACTCCATTAGATGCTAAATTTATGCCCGATATTACAGGCCCTCGTTTAATACCGTTAAACATGAGCGAACCCGTTTTAATTGTCGAAGGCACAACAACCCAAACCAATTTAGGCTTCGCACCCCACGGTGCCGGCCGAAATGTAAGCCGAACACAGCACAGAAATAGCAAAACTGGGCATATCATGCAAATATTTAAGGAAGAAACCAAAGACTTGGACGTTCGGTTTTTTTCCAATGAAATCGATATTACCGAACTGCCAAGCGCCTATAAAAATGCGAATTCGGTTAGAAACCAAATGGCAGAATTCGGGCTAGGAACCGTTATCGACGAGGTGTTGCCCTATGGATGCATTATGGCCGGCGACTGGCAAAAAACCGCACCATGGCGGGCAAAAAAAAGAAAGTAAACCAATTTTATTTTGAAATTGACACAAAACAAACACGAGAGAACTTTTTAAAATCCTCTCGTGTTTACTATTGGTGATAAACGACAACAAACCCTTACTTAGAAATCGCAGGCTCCACCCATTTAAACTGAAAGGAGTTTTCGGGTATTTTCATGCGCTCCGACAAGCGGTACATACGTGCGGGCAGTTTCATAAGGTAGTCCCTGGCTTTTTCGGCCTCGTCGGTTAGGCTTGTTATTTTATCTATTTCCCAACGTTTAATAAGTTTTTCCAATATTTCAACATAATCGTTGGAAGTGTACACGCCAATACGCTGTGCGGTGTTGGAAAACTCTTCAAAAGCCGTGCTTATTTTTTCGCCCGATTCTCTTAAAAAATGGGCGGGCATGGTTATTTTAAGTTTCATCATTTGGTAAAAGGCCATCATCATTTGGCTGGGGTCTACCTTAAAAATGCGGTCTACAAAATCGGAATAGGCATGGTGGTGGCGCATTTCATCGCCCGAAATAATCTGGCACATTCGAGCCAGGTTTTTATTACCGTGTTTTTTAGCAATTTTGGCCACCCGATTGTGCGAAATATAGGTTGCTAATTCCTGAAATCTGGTATAAACAATGTTTTTGTAGGGGTCGCGGTCGGTACCCATATCAAAACCATCGGCAATTAGGTATTGGGTGGTTTTTTCAATTTCACGCATGTTTACCCTACCCGAAAGATACAGATATTTGTTTAGTACGTCGCCATGGCGGTTTTCCTCGGCGGTCCAATGGCGCACCCATTTTGCCCAACCGTTTTCGCGGTCGGTTTGGTTAACGCCCTCGACTTCCATAAGCCACGACTCGTAGGTTGGCAGGGCTTCTTCGGTTATCATATCGCCTACCAAAACCACCCAAAAATCGTAGGGGAGTTCTTTTGACAGTTCCCGTATTTCGCGCACTTCGTCAAAAAACTTTTCGTTTTCGGAGTTTGGCAAAAAATCGGTGGGCTGCCATATGCTTTCTATGGGGATTAGGTATTTTTCAATTAAAGCGTCGACGTCTTTTTCTAAAAACTTCATTACTTCTAATCTTACATTTTTTAACGACATTTTCTTTTTGTTTTTATGGGGTTATATGTGCTTTAATAGTGGTTTCAATACTATTAATAAGGTCTTGCTTGTTTGCAAAATCGCTGGATTTTAAGGGTTGGTTTACGGCAAAGCTAATATGGTTGCCCAAGCCCAAGGGAAATTTTCCGTAACGGTACATTTTCCACGAGTTGTTTATGGAAATAGGCACTACAACGGCCGATGGTATTTTTTTTAGCAATACTTCCAGTCCTTTGGTATGGAACGGCTTTGGCGCTCCCGTTTTGCTCCTGGTACCTTCGGGAAATATTACGGCCGCCCGTTTATTGGTTTCAATATAATCGCCAAATTTTAACAAGGCGGGCAACGATTGCCTGGGGTCCTTACGGTCTATCAGGGCCGCACCTCCATGGCGCAAGTTGTACGAAACACTTGGTATGCCCTTTCCCAGTTCAATTTTACTAATAAACTTGGGGTGGTGTTTTCGCATAAACCACGTTAGGGGGTAAATGTCGTGCAGGCTTTGGTGGTTGGCCACGATAATTAGGGGCTGCCCGGTTTCTATTTTAAACGGGTTTATAAATGTGTACCGCGTACCCAAAATAGCACCACAGCCCATTAGGCACAGTTGTAAAACATCGACACTTTTTTTATGTGCCTGATACCCAAAAACATTAAAACAAAACCATTGTATGGGGTGAAATATTAAAAGTGTTAAGAAAAAACACAGATAATAAATAATGCTTAACGGGTACGATAATAGTTTTAAAAACATTAAAGGAATTACGATTTTAAATTTACGAATTACGATTGTATAAATAGCCGATAGAAAACTTTTCTTTTTCAAAAATAAAAAAAACTTAGCGCTATTTGTTTAATAAAATGTGAATTTACCTGTTGTTAGGCAATTTCAACCCCTATAACAGTTTAGTAAAAAAAAATCGGAGCCTGTTTTTACAAACTCCGATTTTTCACACGAATAAATTTAAGTTAAATACTTAATTTTAAACTCTTTAAATAACACAGCAAAAAACCGAAAGATTACTGTCCGCTGTTTTTATTCATGACCTTTTGTGGAGGTCTTTATCTTGGCTTTGCTAAAGCCCTCAATGAGGGTTTCATTTATTTAAATTTTGTCAAGAACCTGTGGCTCCGTTATTTAATTATTTTGGTGGTAATAGCCCTTTTGTGCCAAATGCCCATTATGGGCTTTCATGTTGAAAATTCAGCCGTTTAAAATTTGTAATTAAGCTGAACCCCAAAATTGCGTGGGTTAATGCGGTTAATGTAGCCGCCCCTGTAATATGCCGTATAACCTTCTTCATTAAAAATATTATTAAGGAAAAAACGTATGCCTATTTGGTTAATTTGGTAACCCACTTGGGCTTCAACCGTTGTGTAGGCTTTTAAATTAAACGGTTTTACGCCGGCTCCCGTGTTATGGGCAAAGGTGCGTTGGGTGTACTCGTTAACGGGCCTGTCGCCAACGGAATAAATGCCTGCGCCAAAGTCCAATCCGTTTAAGGCGCCTTCGTTTAATTTGTAATTAAGCCAAGCGTTTGCGGTATGTTTTGGTGCGTTCATGGGGCGCGAGCCATTTACGTAGGCCGGGCTGTCTTGGTATTGCGCATCTAAGTAAGCGTAGCCCGCCATAACTTGCAGGTTGTTGTTTATGCGCCCGATAATTTCGGCTTCAATCCCGGTGCGTTTTAGGTTTCCGGCCAAATCGTAGTAACCGGTTGCCGAACCCGAATCGTTTAAAACACTGTACGATAGGTTATCGTTGTTAATGTAGAATAGGGTTAAATTGAAACGCAAGCGCTCGTCGAACCAGTCCGATTTTACGCCCGATTCCCATTGCGTAGTTTTCGATGGCCCCACAGTGTCGCCGTTTTCCATGGGGTTGTTGGCGCTTCGTAACGAGGTTGTCGTGGTGTACGAAGCAAAAACGTTAATATTTTCCACGGGCGAAACCAATACGCCAACCGATGGGTTCCATGCCGAGTTGTCCTCGCCTTGGGTAACACCGTTTAATTTGCTGTAACGAAGGCCCGTGCTAAGTTTTATGTATTTGTTAAGGGTAATAACATCTTGCGCCATAAACCCGTAAGTTGGGGTAAGGGTGGTTACATCTCTTCTATCATCAAGGTAAAATGTGGTGCCTTCGGGAAGTTCGTTGGTAAAATCCTGTAAAACATCAATAGTGTCGCTGTACAAGGCATAGCCGCCCGATTCGTTCCTAAAAGAATACGAGGTAATATTGGTTTGGTTAAAATCGAAACCAACTTGGAAGGTGTGGTTAATGGAGCCCGTTTTAACGTCTTCACCTATAAAATCGAATTGAAAAACTTGGTTTTTATCGTCGCGACCGTACATTTCAACCCCTCTATCCCTTACCGAATAGCCCGTATCGGCACTGCCCCGGCCTAAAAAGGTGTGTTGAAGGTCCGACTTGTAGCCCGAATTAAAATAGGCCGCCCTTAGCTTTAATTTTTCGGTAATTTTTCTATCGGCTATTACCGAAAAACTAAGCGTGTTTACTTCGTTGTTGTCGGACGAAAAGCCTAAGAATTTGTCCTTGGGCATGGTATAAATGGCATAAGTATCGTCCGCCGCAAGGTTTATGGTACCGTTGTTTGGGGTTGTGTTGTCTTTCATATAATCCATTTGCAACACGATATTGGTTTTATCGTCGGGGCGATATGCCAATGAAGGGTTTATGTAAATCCGGTCGGTGTTTACATATTTGGTATAGGCTTCGTTATCCTGGTAGGCCACATTTAGGCGCGCCGCAAGTTTGCCGCTTTTGTCCAAAACACGCTGAACGTCCAAGGTTGGGCGGTAAAAATTCCAGCTACCATAACGAAATGCTACGTTTCCGGCATTTACAAACTGTGGGGTTTTGGTAACCAAGTTAATAACGCCCCCGGCCGAGCCAAGGCCGTTGCCGATACCTTGGGTAATGGCGGCCGAGCCTTTTATAACCTGAATGCTTTCTACACCCTGCATATCGGTAAGTATGGCGGCGGTCCTAAAATCGCCATCCATCATAACACCGTTTTTTAGCACGGGAACACCTCGGTAACCGCGAATGGACATGCTTTCGCGCGTGCCCGCATAATTGGCAAATTGGGTAACGCCCGGAACGTTTTTGGCTACATCGGTAACGGTTAAGCCACCAAGTTCCTCGATTACCTTGCTGGAAATTACCGAAATACTTTGAATTTGGTCCCGGGGCTCAAGTGGCATCCGGGTAATAATTTCCAAGCCTTTTGGTTGTTTTTTTGGTATTCCAAAAAGTTCAACCTCGCTTAGTTCGTTGTCTAAATCGAGCGTAAATGTAAGCTCTACAAGTGCGTTGTTTACGTTTATTTTTTGCGAAGCGGTTTTATAACCAACGGCGCTGGCGGTAATGGTGTGCTCGCCCTGCGGAATGTTGTTAATGGAAAATATCCCTTCGTTATTGGAGTTTGTGCCTTTTTGAAGGTTTTTTAAATAAACCGTAGCATAGGGTATGGGCTGGTTGTCCTTTCCCTTAACAACACCTTCAAGAGTCGATTGGCTGTATGCTGCAAAGCAAAACAGTAATATTATTGCGGAAAATAATGGTTTCATTTTAGTTGTGATTAAAAATTTTCCGCAAAATTAAAATGGATTGAGTCTAAATAAAAATTAAATATGTTAAATTTTTTAAGAAATTGTATGTTGAAGATTTATAGATAAATACAGGGTTAAAATCGTATTTTCCAAAGGTTTTTCACCTAAAAATAAGCCTTTAATTGTACGCTTCCGGTGTGTATGGTGTTGCTGGTTTGGGTTTTTCGGCCGAAATAGCTCAAATTTAAATCTAAAAATTTGGTTAGCTTTTTTTGTGCCAGCAAGCTCCATGTAAAATTCCTTCCGGGCTGCAAACCTTCCAAAATTTGATAGGCTACGGGCGTATTGGCATTACCGCTAAATTGGTTCGATATAAAGTTGAACTCGCCAATAAGCGAATTGTTCTTAGCGTTGGAAACCGTAAACGATGTACCATATTTTTGCTGTTTTAAGGTTTCCAATCCGCCAATAGTGTTATTTTTTTTGGTGTGTTGGTAATACACATCCCATCGGGAATTATCGTTAAACAAATACGACAGTTTTGGACTTAAAAGCGTTTCGTTAAAATTGTAGTTTTTACTGCTGAAGTTTTCGCTCAGGCTTTCATTGTTGTCAAAGTTGGATTGAATCGTAATTAGCCAACTTTCTTCAATTTTATGGTTAAATAGTAGTTGATGGCTGTTTAAGCTATTTTCAATATAACCAATTGAAAGCAAGTTTCGGGTTTTGGTATTAAGGTAGGTGTACGAGCTGGTGTAATGCTGTTTTCCCCGATTAAAAAACAATACATTTTTAAAATTAAGCTGAAGCCCCAATTGGTTTTCTCCATCGCTTTTAAAGGGGTTAAGATTAAAATTGTTACCGTTGCGTTCGGTTTTTCGGTCGATTAAATAACTGGTTTGGTTGTAAAAATGCGACCAAAATTTTTTGCCCGACTTATCGCTAACCGCCCATTGCGACGGGTTAACGGTTAACGTTTGGCTAAACCTGTTTTGGTGCGTTTTTACATAAACCCTATTGGGCAATAATACCCGTATGTACTGGCCTTGGTCCTGAAATTGGGCAATTTCGAATTCTTCAAGTTCCTGTATGCCGTTTTCATTATAGTCCATCCAGGCGTAAGTGCCTTGTCCGGGCTCGACTTCTACATAAGTAAAATCCTGCTGCGGCAGGCTGCCCGAATTGGTTTCAAAAAGCGTGTTCCAAACCACAATTTGGTTAAACAGTTTTTGGTTAAACTGTAAGCGCGAGTTTAAGGTTTTTTCGTTAACAGTGTTTTCGTTATGGTTTTTTAAATTTCTGTAATTAGCGTAAACCGCCAAATTGGTATTGGCGGTTTTAACCAGTCTGCTGTTAAGGTAAAACGTATTGGAGGTGTTTATCTTTTGCAGTTCGTTATTTCTAATACTGTCGTTTACACGGTGTTTATAGCCTATTTCGGTAAAAATATTGGTACTGTCGCCAACCCCGAAAAACACTTGATAGGCCGCAAATTTTTGGCTTAAAGGGGTTAAGGTTTTGGTAGTGGTTTCTTTTTGGTTGTTGTTTTCAAAAGAAAGGGCGGTGCCGGTCCAACTTTTTTTCATACTATACGTAAAACGGTTGGAAGACCGCAAAAACGTTGAGGTATTGCTGTTAGAATTTGCCTTTAAAATACTGGAATACGATGTAATATTGAAACGGTTAAGCCATAAATTGGCATTTAAAACGTGGCGATTGCCGTTAAAGTTGTTTAAATATCCTAAATGTTCAAATTGGTAAGTTGCCCTGCCCTTTTCGGGATGAAAAAGGTTAACGCCCGTTTGTGCCAAGGTTTGGTTGCCGTTATTTGTAAGGGTTGTGTTGCCGCCGTTTAAATCGGTTAAGTTCCAATCGCGGGTAAATTCGGCGTTATAAAGTTGCTCGATGGTTTTAAAGTTTTTTTGAATATAGTCAATATCAGCAAAAACACTCATATTCCATAAACTATCGGTTTTAACTACCGTTTGCTCGACCTTTATCCGTGTTGCTAATCCGTTGTTATTGCCATCGTTAATATTCGAAAACAAGTTTAAATCGTTTTTGCTGGCGGCAATTTCAAAATCCATTGTCGTTTTTCCAGTGGGTTTGTATTGGCCGTTTACTACCGCCATTTGTAATTTTGTGGGCGCAACAAGCTTAACAATCGGGGCGTAGTTGCCTTGTAACGAGCCTATGTATTCGTAAATATTGTTAATGGCGTTGGTGCTGCTTAGCACATAATCGCCTTGGTTGTTGCCCACTTGGGTAAAGGTAACGCGGTAAAGCGCATCGTCGGGATTATTGGAAAACACAAAAGCCTCGACACCATTAATCATTTCTTTTTTATAAAGAATCCGGTTTTCGTTATAGGCTTCGGCAATTTCCGAAGGCGCCATCATTAAACCGGGGTCATCGCCCGCTTGGGATAAAATTTCCACTTGGTCTTTCGATAAATTTTGCTGCAAGGGCTGGTTTTTGGCATCGTTTTCGGAATACACCGAAACCCCGATATTCAATTTTTCGCTTTCCACCCTACCGCCACCGTAGGCCACCAAACGGGAATAGTTGCGCTCGCTATATTGGTAATCAACCGTAATGCGCATTTCGCCCGTAATGGGAAATGTGGGGTTAAAAATAATTTCGCCCGCGTTATAATCGATAATATAAGCGTTGTTTTCGCCCCGCTTAACGGCAGAGCCGTTAACATAAACCGTTTCGCTGCCCGACACGATAAGCACGTACAGCTCGCCATTGGGGCCTTGTAGTTTGTAAGGCCCTTGGTTACCTTCTTGGGCGGTAAACTGGCTGCGGGTAAATTGCCCACGCACTAAAGCACCGGCAGCAAACAAATGGGTTTTTGTTTGGTCGTTGCCAAGGGTTGCATTTATGGAAAGCCCCTGCACGCGCTTGGAAAAATTGGCAAAATACGAGGTTGGGTTTTCCAAATCAATATCGCCCGCCCGTATGTTCCACTTATCGCTGTACAGCTCAATAAACACTTGGTCGAATTCGTCCAAACGTTGGCTATAACCGCTTTCCTGTAAGGGTATATTGGCATCTTGTATCGAAGCCCGTAGCGATACCTTGTCGTTAAGTTTTCCGGTAATTTGCAGGTCCAGTTCGCTGTTTAATACCGAGTTTTGGTTGTTGCCAATGGTTACGCCCCGCGAAATACTGCCCGATGTGCTTAACCCGTCAAAAGGCACAAAGGTTTTTGTGGTGTTCGATTGCGATAATTTGTGAAGGGTTTGTAGGTTCGTAGTGTTTTCAACAATAATATTAGTGTTTAATTGTTGGTAGGTTTTGGTTAAAAAATCGGGAAATTTTAAATACTCAACAATAATACTATCGGTTTCAATGGGTTTAATAAAGGTTAGAATACCTTTAGGGAAATTAATGTTGTAGTAAGAAGGGGTTATAAGCGTTCCGTTTTTGTATTTAACCGAAAAATAATTAGGGTTAATGCCTACGTTATCGACCACAATCGTATCGTTTACGGCAATTGTTTTGGTTCTGTAATTAGAATCGTGGTCTTGCGACCAACCGCAAACCCCAATTAAACAGATAGAAAAGAATACCGTAAATTTCACGCGAATAAATCCAAGTTAAATATTTTTGTTAAGATTTTAAATTGCTTAGCAAAATAACCAAAATCCAACGGCCCACTGCTTTTATTCATGTTCTTTGTTGGGACGATTTTACCTTGGCTATACCAAATCCCTCTATGAGGGTTTCATTGCTTACTTAAACTGCAATTGGCTTGAAATATTTTATTGAAAACCGAAACGTAAAAGTAAGGTATTATTTATTTTGTATAAATTTAGCAACCAATATTGTGGTATAATTGTAATTTTTCTTCATAAAATGACAACCAAGCAGCGTATTTTGCAACAAGCCATTACAAGTTATAACGAAAATGGACTAATGAACGTAACAAGTCGGTCCCTTGCTTCCGATTTAGGCATAAGCCACGGTAATTTAGAGTACCATTTTCCCAATAAGGAAGCATTAATCAAGGCCATTTACAAGCAAATGCGAAAAGAAATTTCGGGTATTTACAAGTTGGAAGATGAAGCTGTAAACCCTTTTGTCCGTTTTAACAACTTGTTACTGGAGTTGGAGCATTTCAATATAAAATATTCGTTTTTTAATTTGGATGTTTTGGAAATTTCCAGAAACTATCCCGAAGTAAACAAACTTTTAAAACAAACCTTTTTAATAAGAAGCGAGCAGGAAGCCCTTTTTTACAGGCGTTTTAAAGAATGTAATTATTTTAAGGATGAAACAGTACCCGGTATGTACAAGCGCTTGCAGCACACTGTTAGGATACTTATTACATTTTGGAACTCGCAACAAAGCGTATTGCCAAAGCAGGACACAAGCGTTAGCATGTCGGTTTATATCTGGGAATTACTTGTCCCGCACATGACCGACGCTGGATTAGCTGCCTATTACGACCTTAAAAAATAAATAATTTTTAGTGTTTTGTTGAAAACTTAAAATAAAATTAGGGCATTTGCCCTAATTTTATTTATATTTGCGTTATTGCCATTTTTATTGTTAACTTATTTAGGATATTGCACCATGAATACAGTTTCGATTGTAGATGTTTCGGTTATTGTTGTTTATTTATTAGGTATTGTATGCCTCGGTTTATGGTTTTCCAGAAAAAAGAAAAACAGCAGTAAAGGTTATTTTTTGGCCGGAAAAACCTTAACATGGGGCGTTATCGGAGCTTCACTTTTTGCGTCCAATATTTCCACCGTACATTTGGTGGGCTTTGCCGAATCGGGATTTAGGGAAGGCTTGGTTTGGGGCAATTTCGAATGGCTATCGGCTTTCGAGCTTATTATTCTGGCCTTGGTGTTTATCCCGTTTTACTTGCGTACCAAAATAACAACCCTGCCCGAATTTTTAGAAAAACGCTACGATGGCCGCTCGCGAATTGTTTTGGCCATTTTTAGTATAATAGCCGCTCTTTTTATGCACATAGGCGTAAGCATTTATGCCGGGGCCGTAGTTTTCGAGGATGTTTTTGGCCTAAACATCATGCTGTCTATAATTATTATAGCCGCGGCAACGGGTATTTACACCATTATAGGCGGTCTTACCTCGGTGGTAGTTACCGAAACGGTACAAACCATTATATTAATTCTCGGTTCCATAACCATTACCGTTTTGGCCATTTACAAATTGGGCGACGTAGGCATTCATTCCTACGAAGCCTTAAAGGAAGTGGTCGATGCCGATAGGCTAAAAGCCGTATCCTTCAATACCGAAAAAACAGGATTTACCTTTTCCGATATTGTACTGGGCCACCTTATCTTGGGCATTTGGTACTGGTGCACCGACCAAACTATTGTGCAACGGGTTTTGGGCGCCAAATCGGAAAAACAAGCCAAACTGGGGGCACTTTTTGCAGGTTTCCTTAAAATATTGCCCGTTTTTATTATGATTGTCCCCGGTATTTTGGCCTTTGCCCTTTTCAGGGACGATATAGGTACCGAAACCAAAACCGTGCTGCCCGTACTAATAATGAAATTAATGCCCATAGGTTTAAAAGGCCTTATGATTGCGGCACTCCTTGCAGCGGTAATGAGCAGTGTTGCCGCCGCATTAAACAGTTGCTCGACCTTGGTGGTTTACGATATTTTTAGCAAGCTAAACCCAAACCTATCCGATAGGTCCAAAATACGCATCGGGCAAATTACGGGCGTTGTTGTATTGGTTTTGGCCATAATTTGGTCGCCATTTTTAGGGAATCTCGGTGCTATTTTCGAACTTATAAATCAAATGTTCAGCATTTTTGCGCCTTCAATCGTGGCTGTTTTTCTTTGGGGAATCCTTTCAAAAAAAGGTACTGCAAACGCTGCGTTTTGGACCCTTTTGGGTGGCAGCCTCTTTGCCGTTACCATTTTTATTATTGAAAAGTACGCCAGTATTAACGGTATTCCGCACTACATTTCAAGCCCCGAAGGCTTGGGCATTAACTGGTTGCGCCAAACGTATTTGTTCTTCATCATATCAACCTTTATCTATTTTACAATATCGTATTTCGATAAAACCGAGCAGCATATATCGGAATCCTTCTATTTAAAAATGAAAAACCCTTCAAAAACCGTTAACGTCGTTGCAATAACCTTGGTTGCCGTTATGTTGGTTGTCTATACGCTGTTTTATTAGTATGATTTTTAAAATTGAAATAAAATGAACCTTATTAAATATTTAAAACCCACACTGCTGTTTTGCGCTACGTTTATTTGCTTTTCTTGCAACAATACAAAAAAGCAAACCGAAGCGCCATTGCCCAATATCGTTATAATTTTGGCAGACGACCTTGGTTATGGCGACCCGCAAGTATACAATGCAGACTCCAAAATTCCCACCCCAAACATCGACCAATTGGCTGGCCAAGGTATTCGGTTTACCGATGCCCATACCCCGAGCAGCGTTTGCACGCCCACGAGGTACGGCTTGTTAACAGGCCGGTACGCTTGGCGTACCAATTTAAAGCAAAGCGTGTTATGGGAATGGGACAAGCCCCTGATAGATAAAGAACGGTTAACCCTTCCAAAACTGTTAAAGGCCAAGAGTTACCAAACCGCATGTGTTGGAAAATGGCATTTGGGCTGGCGTTGGCCATCGAACACAAACGAGGGATTTATAAACGATACCATGTCCATAGGCCAGCACAGGCTTAAAAAACGTGACACCCTTTGGAAAGCCATCGATTTTTCGAAACCCGTGGGCGGAGGCCCTCTTGAAGCGGGTTTCGATTATTTTTTTGGTGTCGATGTACCTAATTTTCCGCCCTATACGTTTATAGAAAATAATATGCTAACAAAATTTCCCGATACGTTAAAACCCGAGGGTATGTTCGGAAAAAACGGTCCGATGGCCAAAGGCTGGGCCTTGGAAAACGTTATGCCCGAAATAACCAAAAAAGCAATTGATTATATAAGTGAAGCCGCTAAAAAGCCAACGCCGTTTTTCCTGTATTTTGCATTAACCGCCCCACATACGCCCATTGCGCCTTCATCGCAATTTAAGGGAAAAACCAAAATTGGGCCGTATGGCGATTATGTACATGAAGTCGATTGGTCGGTTGGGCAAATTATAGAAGCCTTAAAAAAAGCGGGGCAACTTAACAACACGCTCCTTATTTTTACTTCCGATAACGGGTCGCCCCAACGGGACGGTGCCAATATGGGCGGCGCCATTGCCTCTATTATAAAAACCGGGCACGACCCGAGCAAACCTTGGAAAGGACTAAAAGCCGATATTTGGGAAGGCGGCCACCGCGTGCCGTTTATAGCGGCGTGGCCCGAAAAAATAAAAGCCAATAGCACGAGCAACCAAACCATTTGCCTAACCGATATTATGGCTTCGGTGGCTTCAATTTTAAATATTCCCTATAATGAAGAAGAAGCCATGGGGGACAGTTATGATATTTCACCTATTTTATTCGGAAACAACAACGCCATAAGGCCCGATGTTATCCACCATTCCATAAATGGTACGTTTTCTATTAGAAAAAACAATTGGAAACTTATATTAGGGAAGGACTCGGGCGGTTTTAGCCAAAGCCTAAGTATTCCCGGTATTCCGGTAGAAACCCAAGGGCAACTTTACAACCTTTCCGAAGACCCCTCGGAAGCAAACAATGTTTACGGCCAATATCCCGAAAAAGTAACAGCGCTAACAAAACTGCTTAATACGTACAAAAATTCGGAACGAAGCAATAATGTGAATTAAAAATTTGAAGGCATGATGTTAAACCAGCACGTAAAGCGACCCAAAACCCCGCTCCCCATTGTTATTATCGGGGCTGGATGCATTGTTAAGGATGCCCATTTACCAGCCTATACAATGGCAGGATTTAAGGTTAAGGGCATTTACGACCGCAATATGGCAAAGGCCGAAGCCCTGCAAAAACAATTCGGTATTGTAGAAAATGTTTATCATTCGTTAACCGAATTAATAACCGAAGGCACCAAGCACAATGCCGTATTCGATTTGGCCCTGCCCGCCAACCTCCATGCCGAAATTTTAAAACAATTGCCCGACGGTGCGCCCGTGCTTATGCAAAAACCCATGGGCGAAAATTTAAGTGAAGCCAAACAAATTCTGGACATTTGCCAACGCAAACAATTAATATCGGCCGTAAACTTCCAGCTACAATATGCGCCTTATATGATTGCCGCAAAGGATATGATAAACAAAGGAATGTTGGGCGATGTTTACGATATGGAACTTATGGTGTGCGTGTACACGCCATGGCACTTATGGGATTTTTTGTTTAAAAAGCCCCGG
Organism: Flavobacteriaceae bacterium; assembly: GCA_047975545.1. Classification (GTDB taxonomy): domain Bacteria; phylum Bacteroidota; class Bacteroidia; order Flavobacteriales; family Flavobacteriaceae; genus JBKEDS01. The sequence continues at coordinate 23,530 of JBKEDS010000022.1, forward strand.
GTTGAAATCCTGTACCATAGCATTCATTATCTCGATTTAATACGTGGTTTTCTCGGAACTCCCAAAAGCATCCAGGCCAGTACGCTAAAACACCCCAAAATGAAGGATTTGGCATCTACCCGCTCCACCATGATTTTAAATTACAACGCATTTACCCAAGCCCGCATTATTGCCAACCACGGCCATGAATTTGGGTTACAGCACCAACAGTCGTACTTAAAAATTGAAGGTACAAAAGGCGCCATAAATATAACCATTGGGTTGTCCATGGACTATCCAAAGGGTGTGCCTTCAAAATTTGAATATAAACTATTGGACGACCCCCAACCGCAATGGAAAGAAATTGAACTACAAGGCTCATGGTTTCCCGAAGCGTTTATAGGCACCATGGCCACCTTGCAGCACCACGTATTGGACAATGCCGAGCCGCTTCCGCACGGTACGGCGCAAGCCTACGAAACCATGGTCTTGGTCGAGGCGGCATATAAAGCCAACGAACAGGGCGGCGTTAAATTATCCGATTTCAAATAAATTCAGAAAAAAACAAAAAACAATCATGCTAATAACAACCCTTTCAATATCCGATGTCCGCTATAAACTAAAAGAAGGCGCCGGCTCCGATGCCATACACACAACGCCCATTTATGCCTATGCCGTAACGCGCCTAAAAACCAATACGCCACACGAAGGCATAGGATTGGCCTTTACCCTTGGCATGGGCAACGAACTGGTTTGCAATGCTATTGCGTACTTAAAAAAGCATATCGAGGGCAAGGATATTAACGCCCTTATGGCCAATTTTGGAAAAACGTACAATGCCATGGCAAACGACCCCAACTTACGGTGGCTGGGGCCGCATAAAGGTGTGGTGCATTTGGCGCTGGCTTCGGTGGTTAATGCCTGTTTCGACCTTTGGGCAAAACACAAGGGCGTTCCCGTATGGAAACTGTTAATCGATTTAAGCCCCGAAGATTTGGCAAACACCTTGGACTTTTCGTACTACGAAGATGTGCTAACCAAAACCGAAGCTATTGCATTGTTAAAAGAACAAGCCCCAACAAAAAAAGACAGGGAAACCATTTTAAAAACAGGCTATCCGGGTTACGACACTTCCGTGGGCTGGTTTAATTACAGCGACGAAAAAGTGGTCGAAAACATAAAAAAAGCCATAGATAATGGCTTTACCGCCATGAAACTTAAAGTAGGCGCAAAAGACCCCAAACACGACATCCGCCGCGCCAAGCTGCTTCGTAAAATTGCGGGCAATGGCACCACTATTATGTTCGATGCCAACCAACAATGGAACTTGCCCGAGGCCATAGCAATATGCAAGGAATTGCAAACGCTAAACCCATTATGGATTGAGGAGCCCACCCACCCCGACGATATTATTGCCCATGTAAAATTGGCCAAGGAAGTACCCGTAAAATTAGCCTTGGGCGAACATGTTTCTAACAGTATTCTGTTCAAAAATTTTATACTCTCGGGCTGCATGGGCTTTAACCAGGTTGATGCCGTACGGGTTGGTGGGGTATCGGAATTTATCCTAATTAGTTTGCTTTCAAAAAAATATAATATTCCCGTTGTGCCTCACGTAGGCGATATGGGGCAAATACACCAGCATTTGGTATTGTTCAACCATATTAGTTTGGGGCATGAGGCTTTGTTCTTGGAGCATATTCCGCATTTAAAAAACTATTTTAAGCATCCCGCAATAGTAAAAAACGGCGTGTACGCTATTCCTCAAGAACCGGGTTTAAGCACCGATTTAAAACGGTATGATTAGTATGCGCAGATAAACTATGTTTTTTTTAAAGTTTTATGCAAATACCTTTAAGCCTTGTAAAATTGGTACAACCCGATATTTTAATTACGCCACAAAATAATTAGCGTAAAAGTTGCGCATTATTTATTTTAGCTGAAAATACAATAATACCAGTTCTGATTTGAAATTACCGTGAAATAAAATGATGATTTTTTTCTTTATATGAAGGATAAAATTAAAGCATAGCATTGCTACGGTTTCATTTTATTCTGAAATAGAAAGGGAAAAAGAGCGTTTTATTACGGTAATTTCAAGTTGGAAATGGTATGACAAACGCACTGTTTTATAAGAGGAACGGATGTATTTGGAATTACTATATTTGCCAAAGAAAAATAAATGAACATTAAACAGCTAAAATATGAACTACAACATCTCATTTCGGGAAAGAGCAGCTCAAGCTATGATGCACTTATCCAAACAGTCGCCAACCTCCTTAAAAGCGGCAAGAGAACAAGCCCTGTGGCTCAAGAAAAACACCAAAACAAAGCTCAAGAAGCAACGAGGTTAATTGCTTTTGCAAATGAAAACGGTTTGTTGTTGAAAACGATTTCCGAAGAAAATTTTGTGTCCAGTGGTGCCGAGCAAAAAGTATATATCAAAGGAAAAAGAAATGTTATAAAGCTTAATGATGCGGTATATTATGCGTCTTGGGAAGATTATTTTCATAACTTATTACTGCACAACTATTTTTTTTCAGACACGGCCTATGAGTTAATGGGGTTTTATGTTGCCAACAGCGTTTTGTACGCAGTAGTACAACAAACTTACGTTAAAGCCGATGCCATTACAGATTTAAATGCAGTAAAAGCATTTATGGCCGCCAACGGATTTGAAAATATAAGAAGGCAAGATTACCAGCACCCCGATTTAGGGATAATTATTGAAGATTTGCACGATGAAAATGTACTAACCAACAATGGGTTGTTATATTTTATAGATACCGTTTTTTATATCAATCCCGAGTTTTTTCAAAAAAATTGATATGAGCCTTTTGCACTGTGGAAAAAGAAACACCCATGATTAAATTTAATCCGTGAAATCCTCTTTTAGGGATTTAATATAGCCAAGACAATCGCCTCTACAAAAGGACATGAATAAAAACATAGGCCTGTAGGCTTTCGGTTATTTTGCTAAGTATCATAAAAACCTAAAAATTAAATGTTTAACTTAAATTTATTCGTATGAAAGCCCATAATGGGCATTTGGCTGGGCAAAATTCGATACCCACCGAAATAATTAAATAACTGAACCACAGGTTCTTGATAAAATTTAAATAGATGAAAATCATATCATACAACGTAAACGGCATTAGAGCCGCCATAAACAAAGGCTTTATGGATTGGTTAAAAAGCGCAAGCCCCGACGTAATTTGCCTTCAGGAAATAAAAGCCTTAAAAGAACAATTGGATTTAGAGGTTTTTACCGAGGCCGGCTACACCTATAACTATTGGTTTAGCGCCCAAAAAAAAGGGTATAGCGGCGTGGCTATTTTAAGCAAAATAAAGCCCAATCACATCGAGTATGGCACGGGAATTGCTTCAATGGACGCCGAAGGCAGAAACCTGCGCGCCGATTTTAACGGCGTATCGGTTATGAGCCTATATTTGCCATCGGGCACCAACGACGACCGCTTGGGCCATAAATTTGAATATATGGATATGTTCCAAGACTACATAAACACGTTAAAACAAGACGTGCCAAATTTGGTTATCTGTGGCGATTACAATATTTGCCATGAGGAAATAGACATACACAACCCCAAAGGATTAAGTAAAGTATCCGGCTTTTTGCCCGCAGAGCGCAAATGGCTGGGCGGTTTTATAAATAGCGGCTTTATAGATTCCTTTAGGTTTATAAACCCCGATAAACAGCAATACAGTTGGTGGAGCTACCGCGCCAATGCCCGCGCCAACAACAAAGGTTGGCGGTTGGATTATGCCATGGTGGCAAACCCTTTAAAGGATAAAATAAAACGGGCCGTTATTTTGCCCGAAGCCCAACACAGCGACCATTGTCCTATTTTAGTAGAATTAAAATAAGTTGAAATAAAACATAGCAATAATGATTAAAAACCTTCTATTTACCGCAACAGCCGTATTGCTTCTAACATCCTGCGTATCGCCAAAAGTGTATAAGGATTTAGAGGCAAGGTACGATAACCTTAAAAAGGAAAACCGTAAGCTAACCTTGGAAAACGAAACCTTGTTGGACGATAAAACCGCAGCCGAAACCGAACTAAAACAATTAAAAGAAGCCCATAAAGAAGCCGTAGCCCAGCGCGATAAGCTACAAAGCAACTACAACACAACCAAAGCCAATCTTGATGCCCTAAAAGCCTCTTACGATGCCTTGGAAAAAAACAGTTCGAAAGCTATTGCCGAAAACTCCCAGAAAAACCGTGAGCTATTGGCCGAGCTCGAAGCTAAGGAACAAGCGTTAGCAGCCGAAAATGCCCGTCTTGAAACTATAAAGCGAGAGCTGGAAAACCGCTCCAACCGGGTAGCCGAACTGGAAAAAGTTATAGCCGATAAAGATGCCGCCATGACCACGCTTAAAGAAGCCATTTCCCGCGCCCTAACCGATTTCGAGGGCAAAGGCCTAACCATCGAGCAGCGCAACGGCAAGGTTTACGTATCCATGGAAAACAAATTATTGTTCAGCTCGGGCAGTTGGGCCGTAAACGCTGAAGGACGCCGGGCCGTACAGCAACTGGGCAACGTTCTGGCGCAAAACCCCGACGTAAACGTGCTTATCGAAGGCCATACCGACAATGTGCCGTATTCGGGCAATGGCATATTGGTCAACAACTGGGATTTGTCCACCAAACGGGCCACGGCAATCGTAAATATTTTAAACGAAAACGCCGATATGTTCCCCGAAAACCTAACGGCTGCCGGACGTGGCGAGTACTTGCCCGTAGCTACCAACGACACCCCAGAAGGGCGAGCCAAAAACCGAAGGATAGAAGTTATTTTAACCCCTAAACTTGACGAGTTAACCAAATTGCTAAACAACAATTAACAATAAAATAAATTAACAACAAATGCTCTAAACCTTGTAGGTTTCCAAAACCTACAAGGTTTATTTGGTATAAATAACAAGGCAAATTAACGGTTATAGTTTTATGGACGAAAGAATACATAAGTTAGAAGAAGAAAACCAACTTCTAAAAGAAAAACTCAACAAAATACAGGAGCTTTCAAAAAAGAAAACAAAGCAACGTGTCGGGCTGTTGCGGTTTATAGGCCATGCCATTGCGGGCAAAAAACTAAAAAATAGCATTTACAATTTATTGGACGAGTACAATGTACAGAAAAACGTAACTCGTGAAACCCTGTCCGATTTTTTGGCCAGCATTATACACCGCATAACCCGAATAGGGGTTTTTACCCTGTTGTTCGCCCTTTTTCCATCGGCTTTATTATTGCACCAAAATTTCTTGTTAAAGCAACAAAACAAAAAAATACAGGACCAAACCCATTTGGCGGAAGCCTCGCGCCGTTCGGCACAAATGTTTATTATGGGCGAGGTGCTTTCCGATATTAATACGGAACTAAACCAACGTACAACCTTGTCCGATGTTTTGGTGGGGCGCATTATTAGTTTAAGCCATGCCATGAAACCCTATCGGTACATTGTGGACAACGAACTTATAGAAAAACCCATAAGCCCCGAACGGGGGCAACTGCTTATTACCTTGGCCAAAAGCAATTTAAACAAGTCCTTTTTTGTCGATAATATTTTGCAGCAAGCCGATTTTACCCAAGCCGAACTAACCAATACCCGACTGCCTAACACAACATTAAGGGATGTTAACCTAACACGGGCCAATGTGGCCAATTCCGATTTGGAAAATACCGACCTATCGTTTGCCACCCTAACCAATACCGATTTTACTAATGTCGATTTTACCGATGCTATTTTAAAACGAGCCGATTTTACCAATGCCAACCTAACCGATGCCAACCTTAGGTTTGCCGTTGTTGAAGGTGCCAATTTTACCAATACCAACCTCAACAACGTAAAAGTACACCGTATGGATTGGTTAAATTATATAAGCGGCATAAATGTTACGGGAGCCGAACAACTTAAAAAAACTTACGAGGTCGACAGTATTTATTTTGAAGATTTGCGCCGAAAAGTCCCTACATTAATAAGAAAATAATTAGACTTTTTTTCAATTTAAGAAAACACATGAAATACACACAATTACCGCACACCAACATAAAAATTAGCAAAATTTGCCTGGGTACCATGACCTGGGGCAACCAAAATACAGAAGCCGACGGCCATACCCAATTGGATTACGCCCTATCGCAAGGCATAAATTTTATAGATACGGCCGAAATGTACCCCGTTCCGGCAAGCCCCGAAACACAAGGTGCCACCAGTAAAATTATTGGTAACTGGCTTAAAAAAACAGGCAACCGCAACAAGGTTGTTATAGCCAGTAAAATCGTGGGACGCTCCAGCGATTACACGGCCCATATACGTACAACGGGGTTAAACGCCAACAGCATAGAAGAAGCCATAAACAACGAGCTAAAACGCTTACAAACCGATTATATCGATTTATATCAAATACACTGGCCCGAGCGTTTAACCAATACCTTTGGCACGCGCGACTACAAACACGACCCCACCGACGAGTGGGTTGATAATTTCAATGAGGTATTGCACCATTTGGAATTGCAAATCCGAGCAGGCAAAATTAGGTATATAGGTATGAGCAACGAAAAGGCGTGGGGCGCCATGCGGTTTTTGGAGGAATCGAAAAAAAACAGCTTGCCCCGAATGCGCACCATACAAAACGCCTATTCGTTAATTAATCGGGTTTTTGAAGGCGATATGGCCGAAATTTCCATGCGCGAAAATTTAGGTTTATTAGCCTATTCGCCCATGGCCTTTGGGGTGCTTTCGGGCAAATACATAAAAGGTACGGCAGCCGATAATGCCCGCCTAAAACTATTCCCCCGATTTTCAAGATACAGTAGCCACCAATGCACCGAAGCCGCAAAACGCTATTTAAAAATTGCCGAGGATAATGGCATAACCTTGGCCCAAATGAGCTTGGCCTTTGTTAACCAACAACCTTTTGTAACCAGTAATATTATTGGCGCAACTAATTTGGCGCAACTTAAAGAAAACATAGCCAGTACTAACATAACCCTAAACAACGAGGTGTTGGCGCAAATAGAAGCCGTACACAAAGAATTGCCCAACCCCGCCGTGTAGTTGCAATTTAATATTGAAAAGCAATGAAACCCTCATTGAGGGCTTTAGCAAAGCCAAGGGTAAAGACCTCCACAAAAGGTCATGAATAAAAACATAGGCCTGTAGGCTTTCGGTTATTTTGCTAAGTATAATAAAAACCTAAAAATCAAATATTTAACTTAAATTTATTCGTGTGAAATACTTTTTTATTATCCTATCGTTACTGCTAACCGGCAAAGACTGTTCACAAAAAAAAGAAAATGAAAATGTATTGTCTTTTGAGTATAGCGCCGTTTCCAGAGGGTTTTCAAAACACATAAAAATTAATGATAAAGCAATAACGGTTCAAAATTCAATTTTAAAAAAAGCGTGTCCCCAAAACGACTGGAACAGGCTTGTTGAACTTTCAAAAACCATTCCCGTAGAAACCATAGCAAGTCTTGAAGCGCCTTCAAAAAAACGATTTTTCGATGGCGCCGCCATTGCCAATTTAACCCTTTTTTATAACGATTCTATCTACAAAACACCAAGTTTCGACCACGGTAACCCGCCTGCTGAAATAGCCGAGCTTGTTAAAGAAATCCTATCAATTTCAGAAAACATTGAATAGCAGCAATTCTTATTGTACTTTTACAAAAAATTTAAACCGTGGCAATAGCAGATATTCAAAATGAAATAATAGACGAATTCTCAATGTTCGACGATTGGGAAGAGCGCTACCAATATATGATAGATTTGGGTAAGGATTTACCCCTGATAGACGACCAATACAAAACCGATAACAACTTAATTAAGGGCTGCCAAAGCAAAGTATGGGTGCATGCCGAAATGCAGGACGACAAACTGGTGTTTACCGCCGATAGCGATGCCATAATTACCAAGGGCATTATTGCTATTTTGGTACGTGTGTTTTCCAACCAGCACCCCAAGGATATTATCGATGCCGATACCGATTTTATTGATAAAATAGGTTTAAAGGAACACCTATCGCCAACCCGTGCCAATGGCTTGGTTAGTATGGTAAAGCAGCTTAAAATGTATGCCATAGCATACCAAACACAATTAAAATAGGAGTTTTTGGACATAGCTAACAACTTTTTGTTGAAACCAAAAACCCGAAACCAAAAAACCTAAAAAAAATGAGCAATACGATAGACACAGCCGACTTGGGCGAAAAAATAGTAAACGTTTTAAAAACCATTTACGACCCTGAAATCCCAGTGGATATTTACGAATTGGGCCTAATTTACGACGTTTTCGTAAATGAAGATTACGACGTTAAAATACTCATGACCCTTACCACGCCCAACTGCCCCGTAGCCGAAACCCTGCCCATGGAAGTCGAGGAAAAAATAAAATCGTTGGACGACGTAAAAAGCGCCGAGGTTGAAATAACCTTCGACCCACCATGGACGCAAGATCTTATGAGCGAAGAGGCCAAATTAGAACTGGGAATGCTTTAACCCATGGCAGGCGAAATTGTAAATCGGGTAGCCAACAGCACCTTAACAACCATAAACCTTGAAGATTATTATCCGCAAGGAAAACGGGTGCTATTGGATATAAAAGACTGGCTTTTTGAAGGCCTTATACTGCGTGAAAAAGAATTTAGGCAATATGTAGCCCAACACGATTGGGCGCAGTACCAAAACAACTACGTGGCGCTTACCTGTACCAGCGATGCCATATTGCCGGGGTGGGCTTTTATGCTTATTAGCTTACAGTTGCAACCGTATGCAAAAGCCGTTGCAATAGGCAATTTAGAAACTTTGGAAACTTTGCTTTACCAAAACATTATAATGAATTTAAATATTGACGCGTTTGCTAACAAGCCCGTTATTATAAAAGGCTGCAGCAAAAAACCCGTGCCGCAAAATGCCTATGTTATGTTGGCAAACAAGTTAAAACCCGTGGCAAAATCCATTATGTATGGCGAAGCATGTTCGTCGGTACCCTTGTTTAAATCCAACAAATAACCGCTTTCTTGTGACCTAATCTTAAAAAAAGGGTCTTAAACCGATAAATAATAAATTATAATATTATTGGTTTATATTTGCACGATTTTACAAAAAACAGACACACAATGAAAAAAATTTTATTACTCTTAGCCTTGTTCGCAGGATTTACCGCATTACAAGCACAAACAAAAGAAGAATTAGAAACCCAAAAAGAGGCTAAACAAGCCGAAGCCGATGCAGCCACGGCCGAGGTAGCAGCCATTCAAGCCAAAATAGATGCCCTGCCCGGATGGCGAGTAGGCGCTTTTGGTGTTATAGGCGGGAGCTTATCCAACTTTAGCAATTGGTATGCCCAAGGCACGCCCAACAATTCATCGGGTAACTTAGGCTTTACCTTAAACGGTTACGCCAACTTAATTCAAGACAAGTTTTTTTGGAGAAACGCCTTAACCACCAATTTAAACTGGGTAAAATTAAACGATAAGGACAGTAATCTCGATAGCGACGATTTCGAGCCTACTACCGATGTGTTCAACATTAGCTCGCTTTACGGTAGAAACATAGCTAAAAACTTAGCCGCTTCGGCTATGATGGAGTACAGGACCACCATACTAAACAACTTTAACGACCCGGGTTATTTAGACCTTGGTGTTGGTGCCACATGGACGCCTATTGAAAACTTGGTTGTTGTGGTTCACCCCTTAAACTACAACTTTGTATTTAGCAGCGGTAGTGCCGATTACGAATCGTCCCTTGGTGCTAAAATAGTAGCCGATTACACCAGAAATTTTGGCGACATAAACTTTAAAACAAACTTTTCAACCTTTCAAAGCTATAAAGATGGCGATTACTCCAACTGGACTTGGACCAACTCGTTTAGCTACACCCTTTGGAAAATGATTGGTGTTGGTTTCGACTTTGGCTTAAGAGGCAACAAACAAGAAGCCTTTAACTATGCTCTTGGCCAGTACGACAGCTCTTTGGGCGGAACAGAACCAACCCTGGACAATACCGATAACAAGGTACAAGCATATTATACTTTAGGGGTTAGCTATAAGTTTTAATCTTTAGTATAAAAATATAAAAGAGGCCATCTGGATTTTTTCGGATGGCCTTTTTATTTCGTGTTAATACGAAATAATAAGAAAAACCCATTTTTAGTAGGGGTAATTTTTAGGTAGAAATAGAATTAAAAACGGGGAAACCTATCGCCCACTAAATTAAGCATTATTCCATGCTCAAGATACGCCTTTGCACCCGCTAAAACAAGAGCAAACCCTTCGGTGGCATTGCGAACTTCACTTAATACTTTATCGGGGTATTCGGAAAGGTCTTTATTTGTTATAGATACAAAAGTTTCGAATTCGGATATTTTTGTAAAAATCCATTCCACAGTAGAAATAGTGTCTTGGTTGCCCCATTCTATTTCAATTTTTTTATTTGGTATAATGTGGTTGGTTTTTACAGTTGTACTGTGGTTGTACATGTCCCAAGTCCATCTTGTTGTTGTGCCTTCTTCTAATTTTCCACTGCTTTTGGTAAACCAAAATTTGGTTGTTATTTCAGGGTTTATAAAGGCTTCAAATACTTCATGAACGGGCTTTCTAATTAACATTTCGGCTTTTGCAAAATGATTGTTTTCGTGTACCATGATAAAGGGATTAATCTATCTTTACGTTTTTTAGTTCTATTTTTTCATTGGGCATGTCTATGGCTTTCCCCCCTAAACTTAAAGTGGTGTTTTCTAAAACAATAGTGTTGCCGCCAACAACATCGATAATGTCATCGGGCGTTTTAATGGTTATATTTTTTATGTTCACGTTTTTAGCATCGTTTATAAAAATAAGGTTGCTGCAATTGGCAGCAATATTGTCGATAGTTAGATTGGCTAAGGGCGATTCGGGAATGCCAATAATTTTTAAAAAGTGCGTGCTATTTTCAACTATAATATTCGAAATGCTTATGTTTCTATAATAAGGCGTTAAAGCATTTACCTCCCGTTTGGGCAGTCGGTTTGCCAATTCGCCAACATAAGCGGACGTACCCAGCATATCCCATTTTATGGCAGTAGCTTCCAAATTCATGCGTATTCTGTCGTAATACAGGTTTTCGCCACCACCACCCCTCGGACGCCGTGTTTTAAACCGGATACCAACACCGGTACCGTCGAACACGCAATCGTGAACGTATAAGTTGTTAATACCACCTGCCGTTTCGCTGCCACAGGTAATACCACCATGCCCTTTTAAGGCCAGGCAATAACGAACCACCACGTTTTCGGTAGCTTTGTTTACGTCTAAGCCGTCCTCGCCCCGTCCGGATTTCATGGTAAAAGCATCGTCGCCCGTACTTAGGGTGCAATATTCAATAAGTACGTTTTTTGAAGATTCAATATCGATGCCGTCGCCACGGGGAATACCGACCGAGTTTACCGAAACCCCACGAATAATTACATTGTCGCAATATACCGGAACAATATTCCAAAAGGCCGTATTTTCCAATGAAACACCCTCAATATATACATTTTTGCAGTTTATGGGCGAGATGAATTTTGGAGGGAAAACCCAATCTTCAATCGAGCCATCGTGAATGCGTTGTTTTGAGGGTTTGTTCAAATCGACCAAGCCCTCAATGGGCGTGTTATAAGAGCGGGCTTTAATTTCACCACCAAAAGGCCCTATTAATTTGCCTTTGCCCGTAATAGCAATATTGCTTTGCCCATTGGCGTAAATACAAGCACCCAACGCCATAACCTCTATGCTTTCAACCCTTGTAAATACGGCGGGTTGGTAATCTTTTACGTTGGTGCTAAAATGTAGCACGGCACCTTCTTCTATATGTAAATTAATATTGCTTTTAAGCAAAATACGTCCCGTTTGCCATTCGCCTTTCGGGATTATTACCGTTCCACCTCCCAAATTGCTTAACTCATCGATAGCCTTTTGGATGATTGAGGTAGCCAAATCAGTTTCCATGGCACTTTTATCAAGAATATTGACACTTCTATCCGGAAAAATTGGCTTTTTAAACTCAGGCATGTAAAACGGCGCAACAATAGGTGCAATGGTATCCGGCAAAACCAAATGCCCTACTTGAGTTTTGATAGGAATAGACTCCAGTTTGCCAAAGTCTGCACCAATTTTAACTTCGGCTTGCTTGCAATTAAAAAAAATAAAAAGGGCGGTTAAAGCAAAAAACGTTCTCATAAAACAAGTGTAAAATTGGTACAACCTTTCGAAGGTATATTTTTTTAAAATGAAATATGTATGCTTTTGTTCGCTGGTTTTTTCAACAACTTTTAAGTTTCGAAAAAATATCCCAAACCACAATTCCGGCGCTAACCGAAATATTTAAGGAATGTTTGGTGCCGTACTGGGGTATTTCAATAACCATATTGCTTGCCGACACTACACTTTGCGCAACCCCTTTAACCTCGTTGCCAAAAACCAAGGCGTATTTGGTGTTGGGTTTAGGGTGAAAATCGTTAAGCATCGTGGCGTTTTCGGCTTGCTCGATGGCTATAACCGTTACGTTTTCGGTTTTTAGTTTTTCCACCAACGAAAGGGTGTCTGCAACATATTCCCAAGCCACGGTTTCGGTACTGCCCAAAGCGGTTTTATGGATATCCTTGTGTGGTGGCGTAGCGGTAATGCCGCACAAATAAATTTTTTCGATCAAAAACGCATCGCTGGTCCTAAATACCGAACCTATGTTGTTTAAGCTTCTAATATTATCAAGAATGATGATTATGGGTGTTTTTTCAACGTGTTTAAAGGCTTCAACATTTAACCTATCTAATTCGCTGTTTTTTAATTTTCGCATATATGTTTCTAATTTCAATGTATAGTGAAGGAAATAATCATTGCCCCAGGCGTTACTTTGAGGAGGAACTACAAAGTAGTCTTTGCACTAATTTTTCTAATAATACCTTATATTTTGAACCGTTTTTTCATCTATTTAAATTTTACCAAGAACTTGTGGTTCAGTTATTTAATTATTTCGGTGGGTATCGAATTTTGCCCTGCCAAATGCCCATTATGGGCTTTCATACGAATAAATTTAAGTTAAACATTTGATTTTAAGTTTTTTATGCCAAAAAGTAAAAAAGCCAAAAGTCTGCTGTCCGTTGTTTTTATTCATTCCCTTTTGTGGAGACCTTTACCTTGGCTTTACTAAATCCCTCAATGAGGGTTTCATCTATTTAAATTTTATCAAGAACTATAGTTAGGTTATTTAATTATTTTAACGGGTAATGGCTATTGTTTGCCAAATGCCCATTATGGGCTTTCAAAAATGTGAATAATTATCGATAACTTCCAAAGTTGGTGTTTCAAAAAGCATGGAAAAATTAATACATTAGCAAACTTACTAAAAACCGACATCCTTTGGCAGCTAAAAGTAAAAAAGAAACCCCATTAATGAAGCAGTACAATGCCATAAAGGCAAAATACCCCGATGCTTTGCTGTTGTTTCGGGTGGGCGATTTTTACGAAACTTTTGGTGCCGATGCCGTAAAAGCGGCCGATATTTTAGGGATTATTTTAACCAAACGGGGTGCCGGCAGCGAAAGCGAAACCGAGTTGGCGGGCTTTCCGCACCACTCGTTAAACACCTATTTGCCCAAATTGGTAAAAGCAGGGCAGCGGGTGGCTATTTGCGACCAGTTGGAAGACCCCAAACTAACAAAAACCATTGTAAAGCGCGGGGTAACCGAACTGGTAACGCCTGGCGTAGCACTAAACGATGAGGTGTTGGTGTCCAAATCGAACAACTTTTTATGCTCGGTGTATTTTGATAAAAAACAAATAGGCGTGGCCTTTTTGGATATTTCCACGGGCGAGTTTTTAACCTCGCAGGGCAATGCCGAGTATATCGATAAGCTACTTCAAAACTTCAACCCGAGCGAAGTACTGGTGTCCAAACAAAAGCGGAATTTATTCACCGAAATCTTTGGCAGCAATTTTCATACGTTTTATTTGGAAGACTGGGTTTACCAAAACGATTATGCCCACGAAACCCTAACAAAACATTTTGGTACAACATCCTTAAAAGGCTTTGGCATCGAGGCCTTAAACGAAGGCATTATTGCCTCGGGTTCCGTATTGTACTACTTATCGGAAACCCAGCACAACAAACTGGAGCATATTGCATCCATTTCCCGAATTGCCGAGGACGATTACGTGTGGATGGACAAATTTACCATTCGTAATTTGGAGCTTTACCACTCTACCAATACCAATGCGGTAACCCTGCTAAGCATTATAGATAAAACCATATCGCCCATGGGCGGGCGCATGCTTAAACGCTGGTTGGCACTTCCACTTAAAAATTTAGAAAAAATAAAGCAGCGCCATGAGGTTGTCGGGTTTTTTATAGAGGATGAAACCGCGCTTCAAAATATACAAAACCACATTAAACATATTGGCGATTTAGAACGGCTAATATCCAAAATAGCCACGGGAAAAGTAAATCCGCGCGAGGTTATTCAGCTTAAAAATTCCTTGGAAGCCATTGTGCCCATAAAAGCCTTGGCTGCCAATTGCAATAACGAATCCTTAAAAATTATAGGCGAAAATTTGCAAAGTTGCGACGTGCTCCGCAATAAAGTTAAGCAAATGCTTAACGAGGAAGCACCTGTAAACATCCTTAAAGGCAACACTATTGCCCAAGGCTTTTCAAACGAATTGGACGAGCTTAGAAATTTATCGACATCCGGTAAGAATTATTTAGACGATATGCTGGAGCGCGAAACACTACGTACCGGCATAAGCTCGTTAAAAATATCGTTCAACAACGTATTCGGGTATTATATTGAAGTACGCAATACCCATAAGGACAAAGTACCCGCCGATTGGATACGCAAACAAACCCTGGTAAGTGCCGAACGTTATATTACAGAGGAACTAAAAGAATACGAAACCAAAATATTGGGTGCCGAAGAGCGTATTTTGGCCTTGGAACAACAGCTTTTTTCCGAACTGGTCGGGTGGATGGCGCAATACATAAAACCCGTACAACAAAATGCACATTTAATAGGGCAATTGGATTGTTTATGTGGTTTTGCCCAGTTGGCCAAGGAACATAAATACGTGTACCCCGAGCTGGACCAATCGTTCGATTTGGATATAAAAGAAGGCCGCCACCCCGTAATAGAAAAGCAATTGCCCTTGGGCGAAACCTACATAGCCAACAATGTGTTTTTGGATAGGAACACCCAACAAATTATTATGATAACGGGCCCCAACATGTCTGGTAAATCGGCTATATTGCGCCAAACCGCATTAATAGTACTGTTGGCGCAAATGGGCAGTTTTGTTCCGGCGCAATCGGCACGCATTGGTTTGGTCGATAAAATTTTCACACGGGTTGGCGCCAGCGACAATATTTCAATGGGCGAATCGACATTTATGGTCGAAATGAACGAAACCGCCTCGATATTAAACAATATTTCCGAACGAAGCCTGGTGCTTTTGGACGAAATTGGCCGCGGCACCAGTACCTACGACGGTATTTCCATAGCTTGGGCCATTAGCGAGTTTTTGCACGAACACCCCGCAAAGGCCAAAACCCTTTTTGCCACGCACTACCACGAACTTAACGAAATGACCGAAACGTTTGAACGCATTAAAAACTACAATGTTTCGGTAAAGGAACTAAAGGACAACGTGCTGTTTTTGCGAAAGCTGGTCGAGGGCGGAAGCGCCCATAGCTTTGGTATACACGTGGCCAAAATGGCGGGCATGCCACAACAAGTTATTAAGCGTGCCAATCAGGTTTTAAGGAAGTTGGAAAAATCGCATTCCAGCGAAGAACTAACCGAAAAAGTAAAGGACTTGGAAAACGACATGCAGTTGAGCTTTTTTAATTTAGACGACCCTTTGCTGGAAAATATAAAAGACGAAATTTTGCATACCGATATTGATACGCTTACGCCCGTAGAAGCCCTAATGAAACTTAACGAAATTAAGCGTATGCTTACCAAAAAGAAATAGGTGAAAAGAAATTTTATTTATTTTTAAAAAAGGTTTTGCTATTCGTTAAAATAGTTTAAATTTGCATCCGCAATCGAAACCGATTGTTTGTTCATTACAACATGCGAAAGTAGCTCAGGGGTAGAGCATCACCTTGCCAAGGTGAGGGTCGCGGGTTCAAATCCCGTCTTTCGCTCATTAAATTTTTAATACCAATTCGAAATTGCTTAATGGCAATCGAGATGCTGAAGTGGTGGAATTGGTAGACACGTTGGACTTAAAATCCAATGGCCATTATGGCCGTGCGGGTTCAAGTCCCGCCTTCAGTACAAAAACCCTTTTTAAAATGTTAATTTTATTGAGGGTTTTGCTTTTTAGGGCAACAAATCGTAAATTGTTATTGTTTCAAAGCTTTCATTACTTCTTGACGGTTTACTGCACGAGAACCGATTTTTTTATAACTTAACTTTCTATTCTGTTTGTGGAGAATTATAGTGCTTGTGTTTTAAGAATCCGCCTATTTAAACCAACAACTATAACCAATGAATATTTTCGTATCTTTCAAATCGATATGAAAGCATTATATTTATTCCTCTTAATTTGTTCATGGCCGCTTGTTTCGCAAAGCCAGAACGCACATGAAAAACCAAACTTTATTTTAATTGTGGCCGACGATTTGGGTTATGGCGATTTAAGCCTTACCGGAAGCGCCCAAATAAAAACACCCAATATCGATGATTTAGCCAAAAATGGTACATTTTTCACCCAAGGCTATGTGTCGTCGGCCGTTTGCAGTCCTTCACGTGCCGGATTTATAACGGGCATTAACCAAGTGGAGTTTGGCCACGACAACAATATAGCCAATAACCAACCTGGTTTCGATCCCGATTATAGGGGTTTGCCCTTAACGGTACAAACCATTGCCGACCATTTAAAACCATTGGGCTATGTAAGTGGCTTAATTGGGAAATGGCATTTGGGTTACGAGCCGCAATTTCACCCTTTAAAACGGGGTTTTGACGAATTTTGGGGTTACATTGGCGGAAGCCACGATTATTTTAAAGCACTCCCCAACGTACAAGGCATGCTGTCGGCCATAGAATGCAATTACAAAACCCCACAGCCCTTAACTTATATTACCGATGACAAGGGTAATGAGTGCGTCGATTTTATCAAGCGCCATAAAAATGAGCCCTTTTTCCTGTATGCCTCGTTTAATGCCCCGCATACGCCTATGCAGGCCACCGAAGCAGATTTGGCACTTTACGCCCATATTGAGGACACCAAAAGGCGTACCTATGCCGCTATGGTCCATCGTTTGGATATAAATGTTGGGAAAATTTTAAATGCCTTAAAAACCGAAGGCCTCGACCAAAACACTTTGGTGGTTTTTATTAGCGATAACGGTGGCCCAACCGGTATTAACGGCTCTATTAACGCCCCCTATACAGGCAAAAAAGGAACGCTTTTGGAAGGTGGTATACACATTCCCTATATTATGTCCTGGCCAAGTACAATACCAAGAGGCGAGGTATACGCCAATCCTGTTTCGGCCTTGGACTTTGCCCCTACTTTTATGGCCTTGGCCGGTGGCAATGTTAGTGCAGTACCCTTTTCCGGTGTAAACTTAATGCCTTTTATTACCGAAAAAAGCAACACCGAAAAACCACACGAACAACTTAAATGGCGCTTTACCATAAGTGCCGCCATACAACAGGATAATTGGAAATTAATACGGCTACCCGATAGGTTGCCCTTACTGTATCATTTAGCTAACGACCCTTCGGAACAAAACAATCTTGCACTAAAGCATTTGGACAAAACCGAAGCCTTGTTAAAAATGCTTGGCGATTGGGACGTATCGTTACCCCATCCCGTTTTTATGGAAGGTGCCGAATGGAAAAAAATACAGCTTAAACAATACAACGAACCCTATCAAATAACACAGCCCAAAGATTAAAAGACTTCTTAATTTAAAACTTTTTTAAAAATTGAAGCTCGCCGCCAAGCCATAACCTTCTTGATTGTAAAAAGGCATTATTAATCCGTTTAGGTTGGTTGTGTCTTTAAAAAAAGTTTTCCTTATTAACGGATAAACCCAATAAGCTATTTTGGTGCTTAACATACCAATACCCGCACCGGCAGCTACATCGCTAAGCCAGTGCCTATCGTTGTACATCCTAAAAAATCCGGTGCCTGCCGCAACCAAATACCCCGAAATGCCGTACCAAACCGATTGGTCTTTGTATTCTTGATATAAAAATTCGGCACCCATAAAAGCCGTTGCCGTATGGCCCGAAGGAAACGAAAACGTATCGGAACCGTCGGGGCGCAATTCGTTTCCCGTATGTTTGGCTATATTTACGGTAGCGCCCATTATTAGGTAAGCCGTACCCAAAATAATGGTACGGTCCTTAAAGTTGTGCTTGCCTTTTACGCCAACGGCATTTAAGGCATAAACCGATAAAAACGGGGCGTATTGCGAAAAATCGTCTACGGTAAATTTACTGTCTATGTGCTCGTTTAGCTCACCTTTTGTTGAAGTGTTAATATCCTTAATGGTATGGTTTTCCAAACCTATAACGCCATAGGCAATTAATGCCGAAGGAATTATTAACGCTTTATAATTGAATTTTAAATCGTTGGCCCGAACGAAAGCCGTGGTTAAAGAATCGGTGTGTTTTTGTTGTTGCGAATAGGCTTTAAACACTACAAAAAACACAAGTAGCATTAGGGCTGTTCTTTTCATAAAAGAAATGATTTGGGAGGTAAATGTAAGCCTTTTCAAAAAATTCTTCCGAAAAAAAATAACAGTATTAATTGGTTTTTACTCGGTTAATTTTACTTCCAGCATATACACCCCAATATTACAGTTGTTGGAATTTCGCAGTTCAATATCGTTGGCACCTGCATTTAAAGGTTGTTTGGTGCTTATTATTTGCCAATTATTGATTGTGGCTTTGGGACTAACAACAAGGTTTTTTACATTGCGGTTGTTTATGTAAAGTGGCAAGGTGCATACCGTTTTTGGGTTTTCCACATAAAACGATAAGATGAAAGTATCGGCGCTGCCATCGTTTTCTTGGTACCATTTAATAAAGCCGTCTGGCTCGGTAAATTTTAAGTAAGATTGCTTGTTTATTTCGGCAGGAGCAGCCCCTTTGTACGAAGCGTTTACGGATTTCATCCCCTGAGGGTTTTGTGCAGCGGTTTCTTCTTCTTCATTAAACCAATATAGTCCAAGATTTTTACCAAAGTTTTCTTCCATGTTTAAAACAACTTCGGTATTTAAAACCACAATAGCCTTAACCGTTGTTTCGGGCGCAATAATAAAAGGTGCGGTATAGGCATTGCTTTTTGTTGTTGGCGTACTGTTATCGGTGGTGTAATATATTTTGAAATTGCCAGGAACTGTTTCGCCCCTTAAATTAAGCTGCTTAACAGCAATAGCCACTTTATTGGATGTTAACAGTTGTTTTTCGCCAACAATAGCCCCATTAATTAGGGTAACGGGCGTGTTGGAATTGTCCAGTTTTATAAAAGCGTTGGTTAGGCCCATAAAGGCTTTTTTTTGCGCTATACCAACATTTTTAGTGGTGTCCACGGGGTCGCCGTTTTCTAAGGATAGAATTTTGGCGGGGCCTGTTATATGGTAATAAACCGTGTTTTCGCCATAGGGGTATAAAACCGATTGGTCGTCGGTTATTTGGGTGGTTACAATAGCAATATTATCTTTTTCGGGCGAAACATAATTGTTGTTTAAGCCCATGCCGATAGCCGAAGGAACCCCTGCCGTTGTCTGGTGGGTTTGGGCAACCAGTTTTCCGTTAATGTAACCTTTTGCGGTAAGTGTTCCGGGTTTGTAGGGTACAAGCCATTCGCACTGCATTTCGTTCCATTTTTTTCCGGGTTTGTCCTTTCCGAGCGATTTTCCGTTAAGGAACAACTCGACCTCATCGCAATTGGAATACACCCAAACGGGAACTTGGGTATTGGCGGCCATAAGCGGATGCGTCCAATGCGGCAGGATATGCACCATGGGCTGTTTGGTCCATTGGCTTTGGTAAAAATAGAACAAATCCTTTTTAAACCCGGCAACGTCCAGTGCGCCGCCCATAAAAAGGCGGAACGGCCAACCGCCGTGCACGTATCCGGCCTCGCCGTAATAATCGAAGCCCGTCCAACGGAAATGCCCGCTGTACCACGCCGAATCGTGCATTATTTCCCAGTTTTTACGTGCCGAAATACGCACGGTGGCATTGTCGTACGACGAGTTAAAATGTTGTTTTTGGTTGGCCCATTTGCTTTTTTTTGCCCACTCGTAATTAAAAATTTCGGTTTTGGTTAAGTCGGGCAACGTAAATGCCGATACCTTACTGCCAAAGCCATCGCGAAACCAAGTTTTACTGCGGTAATAGCCCCGGGTTTGCCAAGTGTGCGGGGCTTCGGTGGCAACAAAGGCTTTGTTGGGGCGTTCGTGGGTATAAAAATCGGTGCGCTCGCTATGGCCGTTAACGCCGTAAACATCCATATATTCCGAGGCGCTGTGGCCAGAGGTTATCGGGCGTGTGCGGTCCATGCTGTGGCAGTATTCTACTATATCCTTACCTATTTCGCCACGAGTTTCGTTGCCTACGCTGTAAATTACTATGGAAGGGTGGTTGCGGTCGCGTGTTAGCCACTCGTAAACATCCTGTTGCCACCACTGGGCAAAGGCCTGTTTGCCATAATCCTCGGGCGCTTTTTTGTGCCAACCGTCGAACATTTCGTCCATAACCATAATACCCATTTCGTCGCACAAATCGTAAAAAAAGGGTGGGGTTGGGTTGTGGGCAGTCCGTATGGCGTTAACGCCCATTTCTTTTAACAGCCCTAATTTCCAACGCATAAGCGGTTTGGTCCATGCACCGCCAAAAGGGCCGCCCTCGTAATGCTCGCAAACGCCCAAAAGTTTGGTTTGCGTTCCGTTTAGCGAAAATCCTGTTTGGGCATCCCAGCTTATGGTTCGTATACCAAATGGAGTTTCGGTGTTGTCAATAACTTTGTGTTTTTGTTTTATGCGGCTTACTATACTGTATAGGTTTGGGGTTTGCGTGTCCCACAGTTTGGGGTTTTCAATTTCTAATTCGGTTTTAATTGTGGTTTCGGAATTGGTTTTAATTGAAATAGTTTGTTCCGTTTTTGCAACAATACTTCCACTTGCGTTAAAACACAAGGTTTCCAGTATTAGGTTTTTGGTTTTGGAAGCCGAAGTTTTAATAGTGGTTTCAATATTTACCAAAGCCTTATTAGGCGTTATTTGGGGGGTGGTAACAAAAATGCCGTTGGGGGCAATATGGGTGTTGTTGGCAATAATTAAACGCACCGGGGCATAAATACCGCAGGGGTGGTACCATCGGGCAGAAGGTTCCTTAGTGTTATCGACCCTTACGGCTATTGTATTTTCCCCGTTTTTTAGATATTTTGAAAGTTCGTAGCGAAACGAAATATAACCATAAGGGCGCTTGCCAAGGTAATGGCCGTTAATCCATACTTCGCTATTCATGTACACGCCGTCGAATTCGATGGTGTATTGTTTGTTTTTGAAATTTGAATTGGCATCGAAAGTATATCTGTACCAGCCTATGCCGCCGCTAAAATAACCGCCCTTGTCCGATTGCGCCCCATTTTTTTCCACCCCGTTTTCAAAGGCCCAATCGTGCGGAATGCTTAGGGTTTTCCAGTTTTTGGTGTCGAGGTCGGGGCTTTGGGCGTTGCGTAAGTCTTCATTAATAAATTTCCAATTTTCATTTAGCGGAATAACTTCTCTAACCTTGTTTTGCGATACCGTTTTAAGTGAAAACGTTATTAAGGCGATAAGGAAAAATAAGTTTAAGCGCATTATTGGGTTAGTTTAGTCGTGCCGCAAATTTAAGGTTTATTTGTGTTTCCAAAAAAGCTGTTTAAAAAGTCTGTTATTCTGAACGCCTGTGCTGAGCAAGGTCGAAGCGAAGTGAAGAATCTCAAAATAATAAATATTGATTTTCAATATCATGAGAATTCTCGACTCCGCTCGCAATGAATAAAACTACTTTTTAGACAGCTTTTTTTATGAAAGTCCATAATGGGCATTTTTTCAGATAATTAAATTTCTGAAAAACAAATTATTGCAAAAATTTAAATGGATAAAAATAGAAAAACACTTAATATACTTCAATGCTTTCTGTTTCTTTAACAACATTAATTTTTGTGTTGGCTGTGTTTAAGGCTTCTATCTTTGCTATTACTTCGGCTTCAACACCTTCAACTATTTCGTAGCTTGTTGCTGTTTCGCCATTATTGGTGGTTACGGTTGTTACAATAGCTTTTGCCGTACCGTTATTGTTGGTGTTCACTTCAACTTTTACTTCTTTGGTTATGGCGTTGTCTGTTTCGGCGTTATAAGCGGTAACGGCATCGGCGGACAGGGCAATACTTGGTGCAATTACCAAGGCCACGACCGACATTAATTTCAACAAAATATTTAACGATGGCCCCGAGGTGTCCTTAAACGGGTCGCCAACAGTATCGCCAACCACGGCTGCTTTGTGGGCATCGGTACCTTTTCGGCCTTGTTCTTCTATGGTTTTTTTGGCATTGTCCCAAGCACCACCGGCATTCGACTGGAAAATAGCCATAAGCACGCCGCAAGTGGTTACCCCGGCCAATAAACCACCCAACATTTCAGGACCACCAATGCCAAACCATTTCTTGCCAAAACCAACAATGACAGGAACCGCAATAGCTAAAAGTCCAGGTAAAATCATTTCTTTTATTGAGGCTTTTGTTGATATAGCAACACATTTGTCGTATTCGGCAACACCATCGGCGGCATCGAATATTTTTCTATCGGCTTCCGAGGCTTTGCTCATATCGGAATTGTACTTGCGCATGATTTCCAAAGCCGATTTTAACTGAGGAATATCCCTAAACTGGCGGCGTACTTCCTCGATCATGGCCATAGCGGCACGCCCTACGGCGTTCATGGACAGGGCCGAAAACACAAACGGCAACATACCGCCTACCAATAGCCCCGCCATAATATCGGGTTGCGAAACATCAATAGCTTTTACGTTTGCGGTGTGCATAAAGGCGGCAAACAAAGCCAAAGCGGTTAAGGCGGCCGAAGCAATGGCAAAGCCCTTGCCTATGGCTGCGGTGGTGTTGCCTACGGCATCCAACTTATCGGTGCGCTCGCGTACTTCTTTGGGTAGTTCGGCCATTTCGGCAATACCTCCGGCATTATCGGAAATCGGGCCATAAGCATCTACAGCCAACTGAATGCCCGTATTGGCCAACATACCAACGGCTGCAATGGCAATACCATATAAACCCGCAAAATAATGCGACACCAAAATAGCGGCGGCTATTAATAGAATTGGTATGGCGGTAGACATCATACCAATACCCAGCCCCGCAATTATATTGGTTGCCGAACCGGTTTCGGATTGTTTTACTATGGAGTTTACGGGGGCTTTGCCCGTACCCGTGTAATATTCAGTTATTTTACCTACGGCCAAACCGGCTACTAAGCCCGCAATGGTTGCCCAAAACACGCCCATAGCCGAGTATTCGGTGCCTTCGAAGTTCCATGAAGCGGGCAGCATTTGGGTAATAATAAAGTACGATGCCACGACCATAAGGCCTGCCGAGCCAAATTCACCTATATTTAATGCGGTTTGTGGGTTTCCGCCGTCTTTCACCTTTACAAAAAACGTACCGATAACAGACATTACAATGCCTATTGCCGCCAAAACCAACGGCAAATAAACGGCTCCTAAGCCATTAAAAGCCGCTTGAAATTCGGGCAAGGTGGTAAATACGGCGCCCAGAACCATGGTTCCGATGATAGACCCTACATAGGACTCGAACAAGTCGGCGCCCATGCCGGCAACATCGCCTACGTTATCGCCTACGTTATCGGCAATAGTTGCGGGATTTAGGGGGTGGTCTTCCGGAATACCGGCTTCGACCTTACCCACCAAATCGGCACCTACGTCGGCTGCTTTGGTATAAATACCACCGCCAACACGGGCAAATAAAGCTATTGAGGACGCGCCAAGCGAAAAACCGGACAGTACGTTAAGTACTTCGTTAAGGCCCCAGCCCATTTCGCTATATACCATAAACAGACCGCTTAGGCCCAAAACGCCAAGCCCTACAACGCCCAAGCCCATTACGGCACCGCCTGCAAAGGCTACTTCCAAAGCTTTGCCCAACGAGGTTCTGGCGGCGCTTGTGGTGCGCACATTGGCTTTTGTGGCTACTTTCATGCCTATAAACCCGGCCAATGCCGAGCAAATAGCGCCCACAATAAACGATACGGCCACCATACCATTAGAGCCTGCCTCGGCAGAACCTTTAAAATAAAGCAATACGGCAACCGCAATAACAAATACCGATAAAATTTTATATTCTGCCTTTAAAAAAGACATGGCACCATCGGCAATACTTTTGGCAATGCGCATCATACGCTCCGTGCCTTGGTCCTGTTTTGTTACCCAAGCGCTTTTTATAAATACAAACGCCAACGCCAATACCCCGAATAGAGGTAGAAATTTTACTATAATTTCCATAAAGTTTAGTTAGTTTTTAATTAGAAAATTTACTGTGGCTAAAAATAGGAAAATATAAGGGATAAAAAAACCATCTAATATTAAAATTGATTAGGGCGGATTTAATTAAAGAAAACCAAAGTTTTTTCTTGCGTATTATTATTATTACCCTTGTAGGTAAATTAATCTGTTAAACTAATATTTTTATGAAAACCAAACAAAAAACCAACAAGGCCAAACTGGCGTTTAAAATGCTTGAAAAAGAGTTTGAAACCTTAAACAAAACCGAACTGCAAAGCTTTTCCGGGGGTAATGGGCCTACGGGGCATAGCGGGGTTACGGGATACCAAGATCCTGGTACCGATTGTGTTTTCCAAACAATGAGTTACATTTCTAACCAACTTGGGTGTGGGCATTATACCAATTTCTACGATTCCTTATATGGAGCAGGTAGTTCTGGAAATGGAGTTGGCACAAATTTAGGCGAATTTATATTACACAATTTTAGCATGTCATATACCGATACATCAGCCTCTGGTATGCAAAATGCCATAAATAATGGGAATGAAGTATTCCTCGTTATTCGTACAGATAGCGGAACATTGCATGCTGTTGCTTTTGATAGCTCAACGGATGGAGTTACGGGAATAGACGGCAGTACTTGTATTCAAGTTTGGGATGAACAAATGGGAGAATGTTATTCTATCGACCAAAGCGACATTGTATATGGAACTGTTTTAAATTAATATAGAAAACCATTAAATTGCAATACACCATGAGAAAATCGACTTTTATATTAACTGTTGTTTTTTGTGTGCTAATCGGTTCAAAAAGCATAAGCCAAATTAATGATGGAAAATATATTGAACAAGAGGAGTTTTTAATTTTAAAATCGGACTCTATCGCGTTTAATTTAAAATATGGCAAGGGAATTGTTCAAGACTTAAAGGGTAGCGGCAACTACAAAATAATAAACAATTTTTTACTTGTTAAAACCATACCGTATCAGGCCAAGTCGCACCATGCCGAAAGCAAAAACTGTTCGGGCAATGTAGAAATTACGGTAAACGACTTAAAAGGCAAGCCAATAATAGGTGCTAACATAGAGGTTTTGGACAACTCGGGAAATCTATTGTTTGGAGTACTTTCCAAGGAAGAAGGCAGGGCTTTAATAAAAAGAACGAATGCTATGAGCAAAATAGTGGTTTCTTACTTGTTATTTCACAAATACACGTTCAACCTATCCCCAAACACTAATTACCACGTGTTTTTAGACCAAGAACGCGTTGAAAACCAAACCATGGCTTTTAAAATAAACGATATTACAAACCATGGCATAGAACTTACTTTGCTAAGCACAAATTTTGAAGCCCAAGAAAACATATCTAAAGAACTCGAAAAGCTATACAGCGAGCAAAAAAATTGCACCCAAAAAATTAACCTAACAAAAGCCAACTAATTAAAAACCAAAGTTTTTTCTTGCATATTATTATTATTACCCTTGTAGGTAAATTAATCTATTAAACTAATATTTTTATGAAAACCAAACAAAAAACCAACAAAGCCAAACTGGCGTTTAAAATGCTTGAAAAAGAGTTTGAAACCTTAAACAAAACCGAACTGCAAAGCTTTTCTGGGGGTAATGGGCCTACGGGGTACTATCAAAACCTACCAAGTACAGATTGTGTAATACGGGTGTTTGATTACCTTGATGGAATACCCGATAATTATAACCAATATGTAAGTTGTA
>JBKEDS010000012.1:0-83696 GCA_047975545.1 Flavobacteriaceae bacterium
GGTTGAAAGTGTCATCGGAGGGTGTGCCGTTTGGCAAATCCAGAAAGGAACGCAAGAAATCTTCTTTTGCCCTGGCATAGGTTTCCATATCTTTCCACGAATCTGCCGCACAAATAACGCTGATAATCCCGATGAGAAGGATGTCATCTAATTTGTGAAGTTTGTTTATATCGCTTCTGGGGTCGTCTATTTGGCTAAAAATAGACTTGAATTTGTTTGTTGCTTTCAAGGTGTTTAATTTATTGATTATCAGTATAATATACGAATAATCTATTGAAAAAACAACTATTGTTTCATTGAATGTCAAACACTTAATAACTTTTTCCCGCTATGTTTTTACAAAAAAAGTGTGAGTTTGCCCTGAAAAAACACAGCTATTTTTTGTTTAAGCGAAAAAGAAAACGCAAGCATAGCCTAAGCTACGATTAAGTTTTATTTTGAAGCATAGACGAAAAAGAGCAAATTTTAATGGGTAATTTTAAGGCAGAAATGGTATAAAACTCCTGTGTCCGTAAATCGTTCGAAGTTGAGGCCCAAAGCTTCAATTTTACACGTAATCCCGTATTGCTTCAGCCAGTATTAGCCCTCGTTTTTTTCCTTTATTTTTAGAAAATTCAAAGGTGTCATAACGGCAATCGAAGCATGTCTGTAATCTTTAATGTCTCGGGTAATAATTGCATCCAAATCTTTAATCGCTAAAGCAGAAGCATATTGAACTGAGTCTTCATAATCTGTAAAATTATTTTTTAATGCCCGAATAATCTCTTTTTTAGTTGTTCCAATAATATCAGTCATTTCAGTTAGCGCCTCAACAACTTCGAGCGTTTTTTTATGCCCGAGAAATCTTCTTACGATATAATAGACTAAAATACAGTTAGCTAAAAAAAGAGTTAGAGGTTATCGGAATGTAAGGAACTTTATAAATATAATTTACTTCATATGTGGTAAACTCAAATTTGAATACCCACTATATTTAGCATAGAACCCTTCTTTTTCTATTGTTAAAGTTAATTTAGTATTCATACTATTTTCTTTTTTAATAAAAATACGTGTTTCCCTTTAATTTTACAACACGTGTTTTTTTTAAAACCCAGAGCTAATAGCTGTATTTTTACCGAGTAATTTAAAACACCCACAAACAACAAAAGCAGCCCCGAAAGGCTGCCCCTGCTCACTATTAATCAATCCTCGATATATTTATACGGTTTGGTTTAACCAGGCTTTCATCATCCAAACGGTTTTTTCCTGCTCGGTAATAAAATCGCTCATCATTGCGTTGGTCCCTTCGTCGTTGGCATCGCCCGCTTTTTCCAAAAGGTTGCGTTCAATTTTCAATAAAACGGCAAGCGAATCCACAATTAAGGCTACGGCCTTTTCGTCCTGCGAAATATTTTTACCAACCGGAACTTGGGCATTTTTCACATAATCGTCAAAAGTATGCAGCGGTGTTTCGCCCAAGGTTAAAATACGCTCGGCAATTTCGTCTACCTTAATATTGGCATCGGTATACAATTCTTCAAACTTAACGTGCAAGTCGAAAAAACGCTTACCTTTTATATTCCAATGAATACCGCGTAAATTTTGGTAATAAATTTGAAAATTAGCCAAAAGGAAGTTTAAATCCTGTGCTATTTCCTTGGTTTTTTTGGTATCTAAACCTATGCTATTTAGTGTCATAATGTAATTGATTTTTGTTGCCACAAATTTAATTTATAAAAAACGTCTTTAAACATAAATTTTATTGATAGTTTTTATATTTTTATAAACTAAATTGATTATCATGACCATTACACAACTGTATTATGTTTTGGCGGTTGCCGAAAACCAAAATTTTACCAAAGCAGCCGAAAAATGTTTTGTTACCCAGCCCACATTAAGCATGCAAATACAAAAATTGGAGGACGAGCTGGATATTTTAATTTTCGACCGCAGCAAAAAACCCATCGAGCTTACCGAGGTGGGCAAAAAAATTGTAACCCAAGCCCGAAATATTGTTAACGAGTCGTATCGCATCCAGGATATTGTGGACCAACAAAAAGGCTTTATTGGCGGCGAATTTAAACTGGGCATTATCCCTACGGTTATGCCCACGCTGTTGCCCATGTTTTTAAAAAACTTTATTAGGCGCCACCCGAAGGTGAAGTTAAAAATTGAAGAACTAACCACCGAGGACATTATTGCAAAAATAAAGGATGGCCATTTGGATGCCGCCATAGCCGCAACCCCACTTGAAAACGACGATATTAAGGAACGGGTATTATATTTCGAACCTTTTGTAAACTACATACCCAAAACCCACAGGCTACATACCAACGCTAAAATTGATGCCGAAAGCCTTGATGTTAGCGATATGCTGCTGCTTGAGGACGGCCATTGTTTTCGCGATGGCGTTTTAAACCTTTGCAAGGCCTTGAAAGACAATCCCGATGAGCATTTTCAGTTGGAAAGCGGCAGTATTGAAACCTTAATTAAACTATCCAACGAAGGCTTGGGCATGACCCTTTTGCCTTATTTGCATACCTTGGAACTTAACGATAGTGAAAAAGAAAACCTGCACTATTTTAACGAACCCGTTCCTGCAAGGGAGGTTAGCTTAATTTACCATAAAAGCGAGTTGAAAATGCAGATTATCGAGGCTTTGCAAAGCGTAATTTCCGGGGTTGTTCGGGGGGCTATTGCGTTTCAGAATGTTAAAATTATTAGTCCGTTACCGAGCAAAGTAAAGTAAGTAAACCAAAAGATTTTTATTTTCCCGCAGAACCCGCAGAATTTCGCAGATGTTTATAAAATGGCAAAAAAAAGCGGCCGTTTTGGCCGCTTGCTTCTTATTCGTCTAAATATATTAAACACTGGTTTAAATCGGGGTTTTGCTGTATTAAGGACAGGACGTACGATTTTAACTCTTCCAACTCCGATGGCAACAACCGTTGTACTGCTTTTTTAACTTCCCTGCAAAACAACGTCGCATCAAAACTTACTTTATTGAGTATGGTTTTAGTATACTCTAACATTGCTCTAGCCATAATTTTTAAATTAGATTTAGGTTAATTAGTAATACCATTTTTACCTTAAAATACTACATTAAAACGTGTTCTTTTCCGTTTATGCTTCAAAATAAAATACAGCCGTAGCTTAGGCTATTCCTGAATTTTCTTTTTTGCCTAAACAAAAAATAACTGTGTTTTTTTTGAATCATTTTAAAGTAGAAATGGTATAACAAGTAGAAATTTTTCAATAGGCTTGAATTTGGTTTTTTAAAAGTATAAAATAAAAAATCCAAAAACGGGTTTTTAACTTAACTTTTGCAATTTTAACAATTGGTTTTTTAAGAATCCTTTAATTTGATGCTCCACTCGAAATTAAAGGTTGAAACCGTTACGCCCTCGGTATTTTTGCCCACGGCCTGCATAGTTATGGTTTGTCCTTGTTTTGTTTTTATGGCTTGTTCCAAGGCGCTATCAATTAAATGACCATCGTGGCAGGTAAAGGTAATGCGCCCCGTTGCTTTTTTGCTAAAAGTAGCACTGTTGGCTGTTACCAACATGGATATGGGTTTGCCCGAATATTTAATTTTAGCCATCATTAAAGCGCCCGTAGACAGTTCGGCGGCCATGCCCTGTACCGCCCAAAACATGGACCGGAACGGGTTTTGGTTAATCCAACGGTGCTTTACCGTTACCGTACAGGTTTTATGGTCGATATGTTTTACCCGTACTCCGCACCAATACGCCGACGGCAGTTTTAAAAACGTAAATAGGTTTATATTTTTTGGAGTTAAGCTCATGGCTATTGTCTATAATTATTATTAATGCTATATAATTTTGAAAGTTTTGCGTAAAAATTGCTTCATTATCGTATATCCTTTTTGTTGGACGCCGTCATTGCTGACGACAACGGAGAAAGTAATCCTTACAATGAAAACAACGGACTGCTTCGTGCCTCGCAGTAACGCCTACTCTTTTTTTTGAATATTTCAATAAGGTTTTGGCTTACAATTTATGAAAATATCCGATATTATTTTTAGTTAAAATTATGTTAATTTTAAGTACTATGCGTAACATAATACCTTTTTTAAAACATATATTTGCATAAGAAACTATTATACGAAAGTAAAATGGACATTAATTACAAAGAAGAAAGCATTGCGCAACACCAAAAAAATGTGGCTACGTTTATACATTTATCTACTTTTTTAAGGTTTGCAATGCCGTTTGGCAATTTTATAGACCCTATTATTTTATGGATTTCCAATAAAGACAAATCGGAATTTGTGGATGCCCACGGCAAACAGGCCATAAACTTTCAAATAAGTATCTTGCTGTATACCGTTATATTTTGGGTTTTAAGCATTCCTGTTTTTGTTTTAATTAGCTTGAACGCAATAAATCCGCATGGTTTTTTCGATTTTTATTTAAGTAAAAACCTACCGAGCAGCTTTATAAGCTCAGGCCTGATAACGGCTGTTGGCCTATTGCTGTTTAAGTTTGTTTTTGAGGTTGCCTTTATTGTGCTGGCCAGCCTTAAAGCCCGGGACGGCCAACCTTACAAATACCCGCTAACCATTAATTTTATAAAATAGCCATAGCGGTAGGTGCGTTAGGGATTGAGGCATTTGTTGGAGCTCCCCGACGCAGGAGGGAGCGACTGCCGAAAGCCCGACCCGGAGCTTGTCGGAGGGGAACGCCAAAAAAACATAATTCAAATTCATCATTATAAATAATCCATCATCACATGAAAAAAACGAACAGTTTAACCGTATTAAAATTTTTTAGAACATGAAGATTGAAAACACAAAGGCGCAAATGCGAAAAGGTGTTTTGGAGTTTTGCATACTATCGGTGCTAAAGGACGACGATGCCTACGTTGCCGAAATTCTGGACACCCTTAAAAACGCCAAGCTGCTTGTGGTCGAGGGTACTATTTACCCCTTGCTTACCCGACTTAAAAACGCGGGGCTTTTAACGTACCGCTGGGAGGAAAGCACCTCGGGGCCGCCACGGAAATACTACGGCCTGACCGAAACGGGCAAGCTGTTTTTAAACGAACTGAACACCACTTGGGGCGAGCTGCAAACCGCCGTTAACTTAGTAACCAACAACAAAACAAACACCAATGAATAAAACCGTAAATATAAACCTATCGGGCATGTTTTTCCATATAGACGAGGATGCCTACTTGAAATTACAACGCTATTTGGAGGCCATAAAACGCTCGTTTACCGATTCGCAAGGGCGTGCCGAAATTTTGGCCGATATCGAGGCACGTATTGCCGAACTGTTTACCGAACGCCTTGTTAACGAGCGACAAGTTGTGCGTTTAAAAGAGGTTGATGAAGTGATTAGCATCATGGGGCAACCCGAGGACTATTTGGTGGACGACGAAATTTTCGAGGACGACCCCAAAACCAACACTACGGGCAAAAGTGGGGCATCGAAAAAACTGTTTCGCGATACCGATAACTCGTATATCGGGGGCGTATCGTCGGGCTTGGCGCATTATTTTGGTATCGATGCTATTTGGATTAGGCTTATTTGGCTGCTTTTAATATTTGGCTTTGGTACGGGGCTTTTATTATACATTATTCTTTGGATATTAGTGCCCGAGGCCAAAACAACCGCCGAAAAGCTAATGATGACGGGCGAGCCCGTAAATATTAGCAATATTGAAAAAAAAATTAAGGACGGTTTCGATACCGTTGGCGATGTGGCCAAAAACGTATCCAACTCGGTTAGCAATGCCGCCAAAAAGGTAGACACAAACAAAATTAAGTCTGGCTCGAAATCGTTTTTCAATGCCTTGGCCAATGCCGTTATGTTTGTATTTAAACTTATAGCCAAGTTTATTGGTGTTGTTTTAATATTCATTGGGGCATCTACCATTATTGCCCTAATTATTGGCCTGTTGTCGGTTGGTTTTGCCAATATTGTTAAAATACCGGGCATCGATTTTGTACAACTTGCCAACTCGGGCGACACCCCTGTTTGGTTGGCAGCCTTGTTTGCACTTTTTGCCGTAGGCATTCCGTTTTTCTTTATTTTTTATTTGGGACTTAAAATTTTGGTGAACAACTTAAAATCTATTGGCAATATTGCCAAATACAGTTTATTGGGGCTTTGGATTGTATCGGTAATCGGCCTAACCGTTATTGGCATACGCCAAGCCAGCGAAACGGCCTATAACGAGCGTTTTACCGAAAAACACACGCTTGCCACCAAAAGTAGGGACACCCTTAGCGTTAAAATGTTGGATAACGATATTTTTAAATATCCGTTTTACCGGCACCACAATTTTAAAGTGGCTACCACCCAAAATGGCGAAAAGGCCATATACCGAAGGGATGTTATCCTTTTATTGAAACCTACAACCGATTCGGTTGCCTTTATTAAAATTGAAAAAAGCGCCGATGGCAATAGCTACGACAAGGCCTTAACCCGGGCCAAGAACATTAATTACCATTATACGGTTAATGATAGGGAATTATTATTGGACACGTATTTATCTACCGCAACCGAAAATAAATTTAGCGACCAAGAATTGGTGCTTCATTTGTACCTTCCTGTTGGAAGTGTTGTAAAATTCGATACTAATACCCGGGATTTTTTAAGCCGGATTTCCAGCGCCAACATAGTAACGGCCAAACACGTTGATAAATTTTTAACCGTTACCGAAAATGCCGTTGATTGCCAATCGTGCCATGACGATGATATTGACGTTACCACAAAAGCACCAAAAGTCAAGATAAACACCGAAGAGATAAACATTAATACCAACAACAAAACCTTAATTATTAATGATAAAGGTATTAATGCCCAATCGGATGAGGTAACGGTAAAAATAGATTCGAACGGGATTAATATTGAAACTAAAAAAGATTGATCGTTTTTAAGCATCAATCCAAAAAAAAAACATGGCAACACTTGTAAAAATAATCGTTTTAACCATTGTACAAATAACCTTGGTTTTACTCGGGCTACAATAAGAAAAGCGCAATAATTTAAAGCCCTACTAAACATAACGTTATGCTTTAGTAGGGTTTTGCTTATATTTGCAGGAATTAATCCAATTACAAAAAACATGAAAAGGGTAGCTTTTATTTTATTTAGCATATTGCTAACAGGCTTTACTTCGTACGCCCAAACGCTCGACAAGGTTAAGGGCAATAAAAACGTAATTACGCAAACCACCGAAACGGAAGCGTTTCACACCCTAATAATTGACGACGATTTCGAGGTTAGCCTAATTTTTAACCAAACCCCTTTGGTTACCATCGATACCGACGACAACCTGTTTCCTTATATTATTATAGATGAACACGAAGGCGTGCTTTCCTTAAAAAAAACCGCCAAACTAATAACCAGCAAGGGCATTATTGTTAAAATAAACTACAATAACGAACTTACCAATATTAAGGTTAAGGACAAAGCCCAAGTTAGCGCGCCAACCCCGATAGATTTGGAAAACCTAACCCTTATTGCCGAAGGCTCTTCTAAAGTAGACCTACACTTAAAAACCGATACCTTTACCTTCCAAAGCAACGAAAAATCAAGGGTTAAATTAGATGCCGTTTGTAAAAAAGCCATGCTTACCCTAAGCCAAACCAGTAAACTGGAAGGCTTGTTTTATTCAAAAGAAACCAGCATGGAACTATACGATAAAGCTAACGTTTCCCTAAATGGCGAAACCGACAGCCTAAACCTGAAAACCGATAACGATGCGCAATTTAACGGCAAGGAGTTTTTAATTAAAACCTGCCTTACCACAAACGAAACCTCCAGCGATGTGTATTTAAATGTTTTGGAAACCCTTACCATGGAAGCCTCCGGAAGCAGTTCGGTTAACGTGTACAACAGCCCAAAAATTATAATTAATAGATTTGACGATACGGCAAAACTTCAGAAAAAAGCGAAGTAAATCATTATTTTTGTTCCTGAAGGGCTAAATTAAAATTGATTTGTATTTGGTTGTCTATTTGAATAAGACCAAGGGTTGGTTTTTTGGTTATATTTGGACAATCTTATATTTACACGTAATCTATTTTTAAATTAAAAAGATTAACCGAATGAAACTCAAGGAACTTCCCGTATCGCTATGGCACACCTTAAAATTAAAGTTAATTTCGCCTTCCAAAATAATTTATGCTAACGGCAAGGAATACCCCGTAGTGGTTTCGCTAACAACAATAGCCTATCGGTTGCCAAAAGTGCATTTGGTTATTAAAAACATTTTATCGCAAGACCTACGCCCACAGCATATTGTTTTATGGTTAAACGAAGGGTTATCTAACCAAATACCAAATTCGCTAAAAATGTTAGAAGGCGATATTTTTAAAATTAAATTTACAACACTGCATTGTCCCCATAAAAAACTTATTCATTCTTTGGAACTATATAAAAACCTACCTATTGCAACTTGCGACGATGATGTTATATATGACAGGAATTGGCTGTTCTCACTTGTAAAAACACATCAAAACCATCCCAATGAAATTATTGCCCATAAGGTAAGGTGCATTAAACTAAAAAACGACGGGAGTCTTTTACCCTATAAGTACTGGAACTGTTCTGAAGAAGAAAACAGCAAATACTGGCTGCCAATTGGTGAAGGTGGAGTTTTATATCCCGCTGGTTGTTTTTCGGATTTGGTAATGAATGAAAAATTATTTTTGAAATTAGCCCCAAAAGCCGACGACTTATGGTTTAAAGCTGTTGCTTTGGCGGAAAACATAGCGTGTAGAAAGGTGGAAATTCCAGTAAAAAAACCTATACCAATAATAGGCACACAAAAAATATCCTTAAAAAAAGAAAACGTGGGCGAAGACAAAAACGTTGTCCAATGGAAAAACTTAGAGGCCCATTTTAATTTCAAGCTAACAGAATAAAATTGGTTTTAATCAAATTTTATAGACGCCATATACAACCATAACAAAACAGCTACAACCGCAAGCACTATAAAAAAAGTAATGTGCTGTTTCCGTTTGAGCTTTCGGTTTTCTAAATCCATCTTAGCTTTAATGGCCAACAATTCCTCTTCTGTTGCTTTCGGAAAAGTTTTTATTTCCACTTCAGAATAACTTCCCGACAAACTTTTTCCGCTTTTGCGCTTAGCCAATTGCGCCCTATTGTTTTTTAATGAATTATTGGCCGCCATCATGGAACCTCCTCCGCCCATAGTGTTTTGGTTTTTAGTAAAAACAACCCTTTCTATCTTGTCCTCCAAAAAAACGGCGACAACAAAATAAGCACCGTAAAAAGTTCCAAGCGCCCCATGAGCATTAAAAACGATGCCCACCATTGCGCTAAGGGTGGCAATGCCGCATAATTGTTTACCGGCCCAAAACTACCTAATGCCGGGCCAACGTTGCCCAAACTTGATGCCGACAAACCAATGGCCGACTCAAAATCGATTTGGAACATGGAAAAACCCAATGCCCCCACAATAAACGACAACATATAAAGAATAAAAAAGCCCAAAATATTAAATACAATAGTACCATCTATGGCCCTTTTATTGTAGCGTACAGGTAAAATGGCATTAGGGTGAAGCGCCCGCCTAAACTCCAAAAAACCATTGCGGATTAAAATTAAATGGCGCACCACCTTTACACCTCCCGAAGTGCTGCCCGCCGAACCGCCCAAGAACATAAGCCCAAAAAAGAACACCACCAAAAAGGGTGTCCACAAAGTATAATCGGCCGAAATAAAACCCGTGGTTGTAATAACGGTTAGCACTTGGAACAGCGCATGCCTGAAGGCACTCTCGGCCTCGCCCCAAACCATGGGATGCGCTATGGACGAAATAGAAACATCGGCCTTAAAGTAAATAATAACGGCCGAAATAAGGGTGAATATGGCCACGAACCAAAAGTAAAGCTTAAACTCATCGTCGCGGATTACCTTTTGTATTTTTCCTTTAAACGCAAAATAGCTTAGCACAAAATTGGTTCCGGCCAAGAACATAAACAAAATAACAATATACTGGATTATGGGCTCGTGGTTCCAATACGCCAAACTGGCATTTTTAGTTGAAAACCCGCCCGTGGACAAGGTTGCCATGGCGTGGTTTATAGCATCAAAAAACGACATGCCCGCCAGTTGCAACAGCAAGGTTTCGGCAGCGGTGTAGCCAAAATAAATAAGCCACAATCGTTTGGCTGTATCGGTTATTCTCGGGTGTAGCTTATCGGCACTGGGCCCAGGAGCTTCGGCCGCAAAAAGCTGCATACCGCCAATGCCCAACAACGGCAAAATAGCTATGGCCAAAACAATAATACCCATACCGCCAATCCAATGCGTGGTACTGCGCCAAAACAGTACGCCGTAAGGCACAGCCTCAATATCGTTTAATATGGAAGCCCCCGTGGTGGTGTAGCCCGACATAGTTTCGAAAAACGCATTGGTAAAATTTGGTATGCTCCCCGTTAGCACATAGGGCAATGTACCCGACAAGGACATAATAATCCAACCAAAGGTAACCACGATATAACCTTCGCGCTTGTTCATTTCCTTACTGTGTTTTCGGGTAAGCAGCATGGCCGCTACGCCCGCCAATAGGGTTATTAGCCCGGCATAAATAATTTTTGCCGTTACGCCATCGTGGTAAATTAGGCTTATTAAGGCCGCTAACAGCATAAAACCGCCGTTAAACAATAATAGCAGCCCTAAAAAATGGACTATAATTTTGTAGTTAAGCTTCAACTTAAAAAATATTTAAAATTTTTCATCAATTTAGGGATACATACTTTTTAAAAATTCGACTATTGTTATGTCAAATTGAAATTGACGGATGTGGGATTGCTTCCTCCGCTGTCGTCGCAATGAAGTCATTGCGAGAAAGAGGCACGACGACGAAGCAATCTCTATACTAAACTCAGAGTTGACATAACACTATATTACTCCCTTTTCTTACCAAAAACTATTTTGGGTTTTTACACGAACAATTTCTCTACCCGCTTGATGGATTGCAGCAAACTGCACACCACGACACGGTCGCCTTCTTGTATTTTAAAATCGCCCAAGGCCGTCATGCCCACGCCGTTTCGTATTACGCCACCGATTATGGCGGTACGGGGAAAATCGATATTCCGGATAAATTTATCGCAAACTTTCGATTTTCGCTTCACTTCAAACTCCAACAATTCGGCATTTAAATTATTAAGGCGGGTCATGGCCACAACCTCGCCACGGCGTATATACCTAAAAATATTATTGGCCGCCAATAGTTTTTTGTTAACCAAGGTATCGATGCCTATGGAGTGCGACAAATCGAAATAATCCATATTTTCTACCAATGCCACGGTTTTTTTTACGCCTTTGGACTTGGCCACCAAGCAGGACATGATGTTGGTTTCGGAGTCGTCGGTTACGGCAATAAAGGCATCCATGGTGCTTATGTTTTCTTCGTCCAACAAATCGGCATTGCGCCCATCGCCGTTAATAACCAAAACTTTGGGGAGCAAATCGGCTATTTCGAAAGCCCGTTCCTTGTTTTTTTCAATTAGTTTAATTTTTAAGGCTTTTTCGCTTAGGTTTTTTGCTGTTTTAAAGCCTATTTGCGTACCGCCCAAGACCATAACATCCTTAATGTCCTCGTTTACTTTTCCGGTAAGCCTGCAAAGTTCGTCGGCGCCGCCTTCCGAAGTTATAAACACAACGCTATCGCCGCGCTCAAACACGG
This sequence comes from Flavobacteriaceae bacterium, assembly GCA_047975545.1. Lineage (GTDB taxonomy): Bacteria > Bacteroidota > Bacteroidia > Flavobacteriales > Flavobacteriaceae > JBKEDS01. The sequence continues at coordinate 11,674 of JBKEDS010000012.1, forward strand.
TGTCGCCCCTTGGGATAATGGTGTACTGCGTGCCAAAACGCTGTATGGCAATGGGCATAAAATGTATTTCGGGAAAAATTTGCGCCGCTTCCCTTACGGTTTTACCCACAAATAAGGCTGCCCTGGAAAGCATTAATCCGGCCATGGACAAAGCACCGCCCTCGAACTCGTAACTGCCCGTAAAGGAACTTTGCTTTAGGGACAGCTCGATTTCGGAAGCCGCCAAGGCCTCGGGCGAAATAAGCTCGTCTATACCAAATTTATCAAAACCTATTTCGTTTTTATGGTGAATAAATTCGGTATTGGAAATCCGGGCAATAGTCTGGTTGGCGCCCATTTGTTTGGCCAACACACAGGCCGTTATATTGGTGGTTTCGCTGGAGGTTACCGCAATAAATAATTCGCAAGTTGCTATGCGGGCATCCTTTAGTACCGAAATAGAGGTCGAGTCGCCTTTTACAACCCGAATATCCAAATGCGATTCGGCGTAGATTAAACTTTCCTTATCGGTATCGACAAGCGTAATTTCCTGCGATTCATAAGATAGCAGTTTCGCTAAGTGAAACCCTACCTCGCCGGCTCCGGCAATAACAATTTTCATAATTTCAATATAAAAAAGCGGTACAAATATAATACAAATAAGGCTTTGCTTGTTAATATGAAAAGCTGCTTTTGAAATACGGGCGTTTCATACTATTTAATATGAAAATAATTGTGTAGGTTTGCCAAAATTTACGGCCTTGTCTAAAATAAAACCATATAAAAATAGCGAACTGGGAAAAAAAGAACAGGTAACCCAAATGTTCAATACCATTTCGGGCGATTACGACGGTTTAAACCGTGTTATTTCGTTTGGCATTGATATTAAATGGCGCAAAAAAGTAGTTAATATGGTTAAAGCCGCCAACCCCGACACCATTTTGGATATTGCCACCGGAACGGGCGATTTGGCCATTAACCTTGCCCAAACCAATGCCACCAAAATTACGGGGTTGGACATAAGCAGCGGCATGCTTGAAATAGGCAAACAAAAAATAAAAAACAAGGGACTGGAATTAAAAATCGATATGATTTTGGGCGATAGCGAAAACATTCCCTTTCCCGACAATAGTTTCGATGCCATTACCGTAGCTTTTGGTGTTAGGAATTTTGAGCATTTGGAACGTGGCCTATCCGAAATATACCGTGTACTAAAGCCCCAAGGCTCTTTTGTTATTTTAGAAACTTCGGTACCCGTAAAAACACCGTTTAAACAAGGTTATAAACTATACACCAAATACATGTTGCCCGCCATTGGAAAACTGTTTTCCAAAGACAGGAGCGCCTACGCTTATTTATCCGAATCGGCATCGGTTTTTCCTTATGGCGAAGCCTTGAACAATATTTTGCGTAAAATCGGGTTTATTAATGTTGAAGATTTTCCGCAAACCTTTGGGGTTGCCACAATCTATAAATCATCAAAATAGTCCCTAATGGGCATTTGGCAAATAAATGAACAGCATAAACAAAACCCATAACCAACTAAACATTAATTTGTTACAAACAACCAAGCAAATGAAACGTGTTTTTGTTTTGCTATTAATCTTGTTTTCCCTACAAAACACTAACGCCCAACTTTTTAAGAAAGAAAAAGTTATCCACGATGCCAACCAGGGCCGTGGCACTACGGACTTTAACCTTTTGCGCTGGGGCTACTTTTTAGGCTTTAACAACTACGACTTTAATTTTGATTACATCAGGGACATGCGCGATATTTACGTAGAGCGCAACGTAGGTTTTAATGTAGGCTTAATAGGTAATTTGCGTATAAACAGCTTTTTGGACTTACGCTTGGAACCCGGCCTGTACATTACATCGAGAAACCTATTTTACAGCCCGACCTATTTTCCCGACGACACTTACACCAATGCCGATTTGGAACGGGAGGTACGCTCGACCTACCTACACTTGCCTTTACTTTTAAAAGTATCTACCAAACGTTTAAACAATTTTAAGCCCTTTATTGTTGGTGGGGTTTCTACGGCACTTAACCTATCCAGCAACCAGGACAGTAAGGACGACAACAGCAACGGTACTTTTAGGACGAAAAAAGGAAATTATTTTTACGAAATGGGCTTCGGTATCGATTTTTATCTTGAAAACTTTAAATTCACGCCCTCCATTCGCGGCGTATTTGGCCTAAACGACGAAATTGTACGGGACGAAAACCCCAACAGCCCCTGGACCGGCAACGTACATAGCATGAAAACCCGAGCCGTTTTTGTTAATTTCACCTTTCAATAATATTGTTTTTTTTTTGGGAACCTTCCCAGTAGCTCAAGCCCGTTTAGCTTTCACCATAAAGCATAACTATTTTTTCACAAAAACATTTGCAAACACTTTGTGTGATTTATCTTTAAATCACGCAATAATTATATACATTTGCCGTCCGATCCAACAATTGTATTTGTCGTTTCGGAAATTAAAATAATTCACCCAAAAATTATCAATTAAAAAAATGAAATCACGTTTATTAATTCCATTTCTGTTCTTGGCAATGTTTGTTTGCCAAGCACAATCCCAATCAAAAAAACCAAATATTATCGTTATGTTTTCCGATGATGTTGGCGAAACCAACGTAAGTTTGTACAGTAAGGGCGTTATGGGCTTCCGCACGCCCAATATAGACCGTATAGGCAAAGAAGGCGTTGTTTTTACCGATTATTACGGCGAGCAATCCTGTACCGCAGGCCGTGCCGCCTTTATTACCGGGCAGTATGCCGTTCGCGTGGGGCTTCCAAAAGTAGGTTTGGTAGGTTCGCCACAAGGTTTGAGCAGCAAAGATGTTACCTTAGCCGAAATGCTTAAACCGCTGGGCTACGCTACCGGGCAATTTGGCAAAAACCACTTGGGCGACCGCAACGAATTTTTACCCACAGTTCACGGTTTCGACGAATTTTACGGACATTTGTACCACTTGAACACCTTTACCGAAATGTTCGATAAGGATTACCCCATAGATAATAAGGAATTTGTAGAAAAATATGGTCCTCGCGGCGTTATTGAAAGTTACGCATCGTCCAAAGACGATTCGTCTTCCGACCCCCGTTTTGGAAAAGTTGGGAAACAAACCGTAAAAGATACGGGGCCACTAACCGAAGAACGCATTAAACTGCTGGACGAGGAATTTACCAATAAAACCTTGGATTTTATACGTAAAAATGCGAAAAACGACACACCCTTTTTCTGTTGGTACAACACCAGCCGCATGCACTTCCCTACCATTCTTGCCGACAAATGGGAAGGCAAAACAAAACAGGATTTGTATGCCGACGGCATGAAAGAATTAGATTATTACGTAGGCCAAATACTCGATTTGGTTGACGAGCTCGGTATTGCCGACAACACTATAATATTATGGACCAGCGATAATGGCCCGATGACCATGAACTGGCCCGATGGCGGCATGTCGCCCTACCGTTCCGAAAAAGGCACCAATTGGGAAGGCGCTTTCCGTGTGCCCTGCGTAATGCGCTGGCCGGGCGTTATACAACCAGGCACCGAGCTTAACGGCATTGTAGCCCACCACGATTGGTTTCCTACACTATATGCTGCCGCAAGCGGAAACAACAACATAACAACCGAACTTATGGAAGGAAAAACCGTTGCTGGCATAAACTACAAAGTGCATTTGGACGGTTATAATATGATACCCTATTTAAGCGGAAAAGCCGAAAAAAGCCCAAGGGAAGATTTTATGTATTTTGGCGACGACATGTCGCTCATGGCGCTTCGTTACAACGATTGGAAATTTACCTTTGCCGAGCAAAGGGCCCAACCCGGAACATGGGACTTATGGCGCGACCCATTTGTGGATTTGCGAGTGCCAAGGATAGAAAACCTGCGTCGCGACCCGTTTGAAAGGGCGCAAAAAGAAAGTACCACTTATGCCATGTGGATTCAGGACAAACAATTTATGTTGGTACCCGTAAGTATGTATGCGGCCAAAGCTGCGGCATCGTTCGAAAAATTTCCGCCCCGTGGCGTACCGGCCAACTATTCGCTTTCCAATGTACTTAAAGCCTTGCAAACAACTACGCATTAATTTTTGGATGGCATTTTTGAAAAAAAAATCGGTTTTTGACCAAGGTTAAAAACCGATTTTTTTATTTTGCCACTTTTAAAACAGGGCAATTAGCAATATTGAACCAATTGCTTATATTTGCTTACATTAAAAAATAAAGAAATATGAACTGGAAAAAACAACTATCCGTAGCAGCCTCATTATTTATAGTTGGCACGCAACTTTATGCACAGGACAATCTTATAAACGCCCTAAAAGGAAATGTTAGCGACAACAGCAAGGAAGGCTTTAGCTTCACCGAAAAAATTAATCTAGCCGCAACCAGCATAAAAAACCAAGGCTCGTCGGGTACGTGCTGGTCGTACTCGGGCAATTCGTTTTTGGAATCCGAAATGATACGGATGGGAAAAGAACCTGTTGAAATATCGCAAATTTTTACGGCCTATTTTACCTATTTGGAAAAAGCAAAAACCTTTGTGCGCCTACATGGCGAACAAGCGCAGGGCGAAGGCGGACAGTTACACGATGTATTGACTATTTTTAGAAAATACGGCGCCGTTCCGCGTGAAGTGTACACAGGGTTGCGGGACGGGCAAACCCGAAACAATTTTTCGGAAATGAGCAGTATCCTCCATGGCATGAACGAAGGTATCGTAAAAAACAAACAACTTACCCCCGTATGGCAAAAGGCCGTTACAGGCGTTATGGATTCTTATTTGGGCACGCCACCGGAAACGTTTAGTTACAGGGGGAAAACCTATACCCCGCGCACTTGGGCCGACCAAGTTGTGGGCATTAACCCCGACGATTACGTGGGCATTAGCTCCTTTGACGAGTACCCGTACTACAAAACTTTTGTTTTGCTTATTCCCGACAACTGGTCCTACGAAAGTTTTTACAATGTACAAATGAACGAGCTTACCGATATTATAGACAATGCTTTGGCCTCGGGCTATACCGTAGCTTGGGCAAGCGATGTTTCGGAAAAATATTTTAGCTGGAAAAACGGGGTTGCCTACGTTCCTACCACGGATATTGCCCAAATGAGTGCCGATGAGCAAAAGAACATGTTCAACGGTCCCAAGGCCGAAGCCGATATTAGCCCGAAAGAGCGCCAAGAAGCCTTTGACGATTACCGAACCACGGACGACCACGGTATGCACATCGTAGGCATTAGCACCGACCAAAACGGCAAGGAATATTATATCGTAAAAAACTCATGGGGCGAAACCAACGATTACAAAGGCTTTATTTACGTAACCAAGGAATTTGTGCAGTACAAAACCATTTCTATTTTGTTGCACAAAGATGCGGTTCAAAAATCCATAAGAAAAAAAATGGGGATATAGCGTAATGCTGCGCACGGTACAAAAAATAACAGTTAAAAAAGCAACAATAAACTTGCTTTTTTGGGCATTGCTTTTGGGAAGCCAAACCAGTAATGCCCAAATATTAATATCGTTGCTCTTTGGCGATAAGCTAAATTCGGGCAAAGTAGAATTTGGTCTCGATGGCGGGCTTGCCGTAAACCAACTATCGGGTATTGATAACGCAAAAGCCTATTCGTCGTTTAATCTCGGGTTTTATTTCGATTTTAAAATAAAGGAAAACTGGATGCTGCACACGGGCGTTTTGGTAAAATCGGCAATGGGCGCAAAAAACGTAGCCTATTATTTAAATGAAGACACCGAAACCAATACCCTTTTTTCCGAAGCCAAAGCCGTTAGAAAACTAAACTATTTTAATGTTCCCCTGTACGCAAAATATAAAACCAACAAAAATTTATATTTTGAAACCGGCCCGCAAATAGGCTTGTTATACAAGGCCAAGGATATTTTTGAAACAAACAACGCTTCCGGAAACCGCATAACTTTGGAAAATGCGGTAAAAAACCAATACCATAATATCGATTTGGGCCTAACCGTCGGCATGGGCTATAAACTAATGAAAGGTACGGGCATTAACTTGGGCGTTCGGTACTATTTGGGCCTTTTAAATATTTCGAAAAACGAAGCTAACAAACAACATAACCGCACGTTTTACCTTTATGCAGGTATTCCTATTGGGGCAGGAAAAAGCAAGGCTAATAAAAACTAAAAACAAACCTTGCGCTTTTACGTTTTCGCACAGATTAAATACTCCAAAAACAAGTTCGGCCTAAAAACGTGACCTTTTTAATCTTTTAGAGTCTTAAAAAAGATGAACAAAAATTAATTTAAAAAATATTGTAACATTTTTTTGCGTTATTACGTATAACCACTGAATTGCGTTATTCATTATAAATTTATTTACAGGAGAACATTAAATGAGACAACTTAAAATTACGAAGCAGGTTACCAACAGGGAAACGGCTTCGTTGGACAAATATCTTCAAGAAATAGGAAAAGTTGACTTAATTACCGCAGACGAAGAAGTAGAATTGGCACAGCGTATAAAAGCCGGGGACCAAGTGGCTTTAGAAAAATTAACCAAAGCCAATTTACGTTTTGTAGTGTCGGTAGCTAAGCAATACCAAAACCAAGGTTTAACCCTGCCCGATTTAATAAACGAGGGCAATTTGGGCTTAATCAAGGCCGCACAGCGCTTTGACGAAACCCGTGGTTTTAAATTTATATCGTATGCCGTTTGGTGGATTCGCCAATCGATTCTTCAGGCCTTGGCCGAGCAATCGCGTATCGTGCGCCTGCCTTTGAACAAAATTGGCTCGATTAACAAAATAAACAAAACCTTTGCCTTTTTGGAGCAAAGCCACGAACGCCCACCAAGTGCCGAGGAAATAGCCAAGGAACTGGACATGACCATTAACGATGTTAAGGAATCGATGAAAAATTCCGGGCGCCACGTTAGTATGGATGCCCCTTTGGTGGAGGGCGAGGACTCCAACCTTTACGACGTACTAAACAGCGGCGAATCGCCAAACCCCGATAAGGAGTTGTTGCACGAATCGTTGCGTACCGAAATAGAACGTGCCTTAGAAACCTTAACCCCCCGTGAGGCCGATGTTATCCGCCTATACTTTGGGCTGGGCAACCAACACCCCATGACCCTTGAGGAAATTGGCGAAACCTTCGATTTAACCCGTGAGCGCGTACGCCAAATTAAGGAAAAAGCCATTAGGCGCTTAAAACACACCTCAAGAAGCAAAATATTAAAAACATATTTAGGTTAGTAAAAACTAAATTTTACGACTAAATAACCGTAACAACAGTTACAAAACATAACTGTTCGTTTTTTGATTGATGAAAAGCCCTCGGAGTGATGACCGGGGGTTTGTTTTATACTTCTTTTGTTTTTGTCACTAATACACGAATATTTTTCTAAAAACACGTTATAATATCCGTGTTAGTGGCTTAAAACATTTTTAGATACTAAAAGTCTTGCACTGAAAGCGCATCGTTTTCAACTAACGCCCGTGACTAATGAAAAACCTCACATTAAAAGTTCCTTCTTCCCAAAAAGCCGATGATTGGTTTCATTTTATTCGAGAAAGTTTAGCTATTACAGAAGAAATAAACCTACTGGTCGTAGACTTTAACGAAGTTAAATTTATGGATACCGACGATTTTGTCGTCTTAGCTTGTTTAATCGAAAGTTTTTACATTAAGGGCTGGCTGTGACATTAAATTTATTGGAGGGACTGAAGGGTTCAACAATCATTTGTTCAATATTAAGTTTAAAGAATACTGGAAAAAAGGATTCGGCAGGGACAAATTCACATTATCCTACAATCAAACAACACTTTGTTTATGGAAAATATCTGAAAACATGATTTATTCCTATTCAATGTATGCCCTCCAATACTTTGAAAGATTTGCCAAAAACAAAGATTTAATTCCACTGGCCTCGAATATGGATGAAGTTTTCAACAATATTTTTGATCATTCAAGGTCGTCCGTAACGGGCTATATAATAACCCAATACTACCCAAAAAACAATAAATTATCATTTTCTGTATGCGATTTTGGAATAGGCATCCCCACTTCAATAAAAGAATCAAATATAGCAAAACACAAAACTGATTTTGAAGATTGGAAAGCCATTCTTAAGTCTCTTGAAAAAGGTTTTTCTATCAATTCTACCCCAAGAAACCGCGGATTTGGGCTAAATAATATTCTTGAATTTACAGAAAATTCAAATGGCAAATTACTTATTATTTCGAATAACGGAATAGTGGAAAAAAAAGCCGGAGAAATGTATCTTGCAGGAAACAATGGCTTCAATTTTTCAGGAACCTTAATCAAAGTTGAAATCGATTTAAATGCCCTTGACGAAAAAGACGATACAGACCAAATATTCGATTTTTAATTTTTTTTGTATCTTTATTGTGTAGTTTTGCACAGTATTTGAATGTTTACACATAAAACATACTCCCAATGAAAACTTTGATATTAAAAAATATCGTAAAAAATTCAGGTTCTAATGAGCAAGGGGCAGTTCTATTTCATCATTTACAGGATGCTTATTTAAATAAGGACACCCTGATTTTACATGTTGACTCTAGTTTATCAATGTCATCGTCCTTTTTAAATTCTTCGATGGGATTGTTCCTTGACAAATATGGGCTTAATAATTTCAAACAAACCGTTAAATTTAAAGGCTCCCGAAATCAGTTTTTCAGGTTGTCGGACTACATAAACAAATACGGTACTTTATACCCCATTAATTAAGCCTATTAATAAATTTTGCAAACGCCTCCCCCTCATGCTTGTTTTATTTTTTTTGTAAGCGAACAAGCTCAATAAGTCTTTTATATATTTGCAAAAACCAAAACCACAACATGAACTCCAAAATAATAGCACCTTCGTTACTGGCGGCCGATTTTGCCAACCTGCAACGCGATATAGAAATGGTTAACAACAGCGAAGCAGATTGGTTTCATATCGATGTCATGGACGGGCATTTTGTACCCAACATATCCTATGGCATGCCCGTTATAGAAGCCATAAAAAAACACGCCACAAAACCCTTGGACGTTCATTTAATGATTGAGAAACCCGAACGCTACATTGAAGAATTTGCCCGTATTGGTGCCAATATTATTACGGTGCACTACGAATCGACCGTGCATTTGCACCGCACCCTAACCCAAATTGAAAATGCGGGGTGCAAGGCCGGGGTTGTTTTAAATTTAACCACGCCCATATCGGTCTTGGAAGATATTTTGCCCAAATGCTATATGGTACTGCTTATGTCCATAAACCCGGGTTTTGGCGGGCAGCAGTTTGAGGACATAACCTATAACCGTATAAAAAAACTACGGCAAATGGCCAATACGCAAGGCTTAAACACCCGAATTGAAATCGATGGCGGCGTTACCGACAAAAACATAAAACAACTGGCCAACGCTGGTGCGGACACCTTTGTTGCCGGAAGCTATATTTTTAAAAGCCAAAACCAAAAGGAAACCATAAAGGATTTAAAAGCCTTAGCCAACACCTAATACTGCGTACTAAAATAATTAAGCAAATCGCGGGTGGTAACAATACCCACCAAAATACCCTCGTCTACAACGGGAAGGGCATGAAACTCGCGTTTCGATAAAATCTCAGAGGCTTTTCTAATCGTGGTGCTACTGGGAATAGCTATAATATCCCGTGACATAACCTGTTCTATGGTAAAGTTGTTTTTTACCGTAACATGGATGGAATTACCGTCCTCGCCCGTTTCGGCCGTGCTTATCTTTAATAAATCGGCAAAACTTAGCATGCCTATAACCACATCGGAACTTACAACCGGAATATGCTTTATTCTATATTTATTGAAAAGCATATCGGCACGCTCTAAATCGTCCGAGCGTTTTAAGGCTACAATGCTTTTGCTCATAATATCTGAAACTGGTGGTGAATACTTCATAATACAACGTTTAACGATGATTAAAATTAACAATAAGAAATATACGATATTATGACGAATATCAGTTTATAAAAATGGGTTTAATTTAATGCTACAACTTGGTTAGCAAATATTTTATCATATCGGTTGTGGTAACAATACCAACCAAAGCATTATTGTTTACAACGGGCAGGGCATGAAATTCGTTTTCGGCAAATATTTTGGCCGCTTCCCTAATGGAGTTAGAAGCCGAAACGGTTACAATATTATCCGTCATAACTTGACTAATATTGAACATTTTATAAATTAAAGCATCGGCATTGGAGTTTTCATCGGCAATATCGACAAAACTAAGGCGTTTTAAATCGTTATAACTTAACATGCCCACTACGGCATTGCCCGAAACCACGGGAATATGCCTTATTTTGTTTTTTTTGAATAGATGCTCTGCGTGTTCTAAAGTGTCTTTCTTTTTTAACGTAACTACCGGAGCGGTCATAATCGTGGATACGGAATTGTGGTGTGGCATAACCTTGTGTTTTTAATTTCTCTTTAAATTTAGCCAACAATACGGTTATGGCGAATGACAAATGTCATGCTTCAACATTAAAAAACCCCAACACAGAGGTATTGGGGTTTTTATATGGATTATGATGATTGTGGCTTCGACAAGCTCAGCCACCATTTTCGATAGGTTCGGCCACCGTTTATATTACCTTGCGGAAAATTTAAATATGGTTTCTGTTTTGTACGTTTCGCCCGGATTTAGCACCGCCGACGGGAAATGAGCTTGGTTTGGCGAATCGGGGTAGTGCTCGGTTTCCAAACAAAACCCTGTTCTATGCTCGTGTTTTCCTCCGTTTTTGGATGGCAATGTGCCATCTAAAAAATTTCCGGTATACAGTTGGATACCGGGCTCGTTGGTTAATACTTCCAGCACACGGCCACTATCTTTATCGTAGGCTGTTGCGGCCAAACGTACGCCCTCGTTTTGGTTGTTTAGCACCCAGCAGTGGTCGTATCCTAAGCCTCGTTTTAACTGGACATGGTTGGCTTCAATATCCCGCCCAATGGTTTTAGCGGTTCTAAAATCGAAGGGAGTGCCTTCAACCGTAGCCAATTCGCCCGTAGGAATTAGGGTTTCGTTTACCGGAACAAAAGCATCGGCGTTTAAGGTTAATTCGTGGTTTAAGATGGTTTTTGAAGTATCGCCCGTAAGGTTAAAATAGGTATGCTGTGTTAAGTTTACAAGGGTAGGCTTGTCGGTTGTGGCTTCGTAATAAACTTTTAGCATATTATTATTATCAAGGGTATAGGTTACTTTGGTTTGTAAATTTCCGGGGTAGCCTTCTTCCATGTCCCGGCTTAAATACGATAGCACTAAGGACGCCGTACTATCGGTTAATGTTTCGGCAGCATCCCAAACCACTTTATCAAAACCTTTTACGCCACCATGTAAATGATTTGGCCCGTCGTTGGTGGCCAAGGTGTATTCGGTATTGTTTAAAGTAAATTTACCTTTTGCAATTCGGTTTCCGTAACGCCCAATTAAAGCGCCAAAAAAGGTGGGATTGGTTTCGTAAGGTTTTAAGGTTTCGTAGCCCAAAACAATATCTTGATAGTTTCCGTTTCGGTCGGGCGCCGTCCAATGCGTAATAATACCGCCCAAGGTGATGATGCTTACGGACATTCCCATTTTGTTTTTTAAGACGTACTGGTCTACGGCAATGTTATCGGTTGTTGCTCCAAAAGGCACCTTGGTAATATTTACCAATTTTTCGGGAGCTTTCACTTTTTCTTCATTCATTTTCTTTTCATTTTTGCATTGTACATTTAGTAATACCACACCCGCCAACAAGAAAAAGCAAAGACCTGCTTTTAAAATATTTTTCATATTGATTTTTAATTAGTTAATACCTATTTAGTTTTTAAAGCATAAAGCTAATCATTTTTAATTGTCAAAACAACACTTATTTTGTTTTAAATTTTAATATTGAAAAAGAATACGATTCCAAGGACAAACTAACCTGTCCGTTTTTGTTTGTAACACCACGCTCTTCAGGACTTATTTTATCAGGCGATTCAAAAGTATTAACATCGTGCAACCGTTCGCTTTTAAGCAGTGTTAGCGTTCCTTTTTTATCGATTTTTTTGCCCAGCAAATTTATTTGAACATTTTGCGGGGTTTCAGCGGTATTAACTACTTTCACGATAACTTGTTTTGTGTTAACATCGATAACTGCCGAAGCATATAAATTGCTTTGCCCAATGGGATTTTCACCATTAAGCTTAACCGAAATTAAATCGGTTCCCGCATTATTTGAAAATAATTTTTGTACTTGGTAATTGGCCGTTCCGTAGGATTGTAAATTATTAAACCAAATCATGTCGGGCGCCCACTGATAAGCATCTATATGTGCCATTAATGGCGCGTAAGAAGTCATAACAACTACATCGGCATTGCGCTCTAACCCCGTCATAAAAGCCGATTCGGACAAGGCGGCTTCCCAGTTGTTTTCCAAAAACCCATCCTTTATGTCTTTAGGGTGTGCGGCATACTCGCCCGCAAATACTTTTGGGCCTTTTCTGTTGTAATTATCGTAACGCCCTGCATTTTCCCTAAACCATTCGGGGTTTTTATAATAATGCTCGTCTACAATTTCGGCATTTATTTTTTTTAATTCTTCCCAGCCATACTCAAAATAATCGCCATCGGGAAAAGGTCCGCTGCCCGAAACGATAATAATATCGGGGTGCTTTTCTTTTATAGCTTTATCAAAAGCCTTATAACGCTCAATATAATCGGACCCCCATTGTTCATTGCCAATGCCAATATATTTTAAGTTGAAGGGTGCGGGATGCCCCATATCGCTCCTAAGTTTACCCCAAGCCGTATTGGTATTACCATTGGCAAACTCGATTAAATCTAAGGCGTCCTGAATGTAAGGATCTAAATTGTCCATCGGGGCCAATTCCCCGGTGTTAAACTGGCAAGCCATACCGCAGCTTAAAATAGGCAGCGGCGTTGCCCCCAAGTCTTCGGACAACTGAAAATACTCGAAAAAGCCCAATCCGAAGCTTTGATAGTAATCAGGCGTTAACCTATGGGCAAACTCGGTATTCCATCGGTTTATTAGTATTTCCCTATTTTCTAAAGCCCCAACCGTTTTTTTCCACTGGTAACGCCCTGCCAAGGTAGGGCCTTCGACTATACAGCCGCCCGGAAATCGCAAAAACCCGGGTTTTAAATCGTATAAAAGCTGAACCAAATCTTTGCGCAGGCCATTTTTCCTCCCTTTCCAAGTATCGACGGGAAATAACGAAATCATGTCCAAATCGATTTCGCCATTACCTTCAAAAGTTATTTTTAATTGTGCCTTGGCCTCGGTTTTTGTTGCCGTTATTTGGGTTGAATAGGCTTTCCAATCATTGGTATTTGGTTGGATTGTAGTTTCACCCAAAACGTTTTCTCCTTCATCTATAAATTGAAATTTAATGGTTTTTATCGTTCCTCTTTTATTTGAAGCAGATACATATAAATTGTATACTTCATCTTTTTTAATGCCCATACCGCGAAAGCCTTCGTTTATAAGCTGGTAGCCGCTTTCGTTATTGATTTTAACCCTGCAAAAATTGGTGTTGCCGGACGTATTGGTGTACTTTACCGATGTAGCCATACCGGAATCATGGTTAAGCGAATGCCTGTTGCTGTTGGGTTGCTTCCAACCCATTAGGGGATTTGCGGTAAACTCGAACGAACGGTTTTTAACCATTTCGGCATATAAACCGCCATCGGCAGCAAAATTGATATCCTCGAAAAAAATGCCGTACATGGTCGGTTGGATTTTGGCTATGCTTTTGCCCATATCGACCTCTAAAGTGTTTGCTGTTTGTGCCTGGCCTATTAATCCGTTAAGCACAACCGCTAACCAAACAATTTTTGTTATGTTTTTATATTTCATCCGCTGAATATTTAAAATGTTAATAAAACTCGAAAAGCGGTTTTCCGTTATCGTTAAACGTTACTTCCATAGCCCTTACGTGCCGATTAGGATCGTATAACGGGTCGCCTTCAATGTTTTCGTAATCCCTGGCATGGTAAATGCACAAAGGGGTTTTGTTGTCTTCGGCTACCGTAAAACTATTATGCCCGGGACCGTAAATGCCTTTTATATAATCGGTTTTTAATACCGGATACCTTGATTTTTTCCAGGAATTTCTATTTAACAAATCGGTATTTTCATCGGCCTCCATAAGCCCCATACAATAACAAGCACCCGTAGCACTTGCCGAAAAGGTAATGTAAATTTTGCCTTTGCTTTTAATAACGGCGGGACCTTCGTTTACCCAAAATCCGATACGTTCCCATTGGTAATCGGGCGTAGTTAGCATAAATTGCGGTGTTTTCAGCTTTATTGGCGATTCCATTTCGGCTAAATACAAATTGGATGCTGCAAATTGCCCACCTGTTTTTTCGGCCCAACAGAAATAGCGTTTCCCTTTGTTTTCGAAAACGGTTCCGTCTAAAGAAAAATCGATAAAGGTTTTTTCATCGCCGTTGGCTGCTTGCATTTGTCCGAGTTCTACCCAGTCGTTTTTTAGCGGGTCTTGGCCTTTACATTCCAAAACATAGGGTCTTAATTTCCAAATATCATCCGCTTGGCTTGCCGCAAAATATATGAACCACTTTCCGTCGAGATAATGGATTTCGGGCGCCCATACATGCTGGCTCATAGGTCCACTTTCGTGTTTATACCATATATTAAATGTTTGGGCATCCTGCAAGCCTGCAATGGTTTTGGCCTTTCTAAGCTCGATACAATCGTAAGACGGCACGGAACCCGTAAAATAGTAATAGCCATCGGTATGCTTATAAATAAACGGGTCGGCACGTTGTTTTACAATGGGTTGGTTTGTTCTAACAAAATTCATCTTATATATTCAGTTTTGTTTTTATGGTTTGGTAATAAGTATCGGTAATTTTATAACGAAACATAAGCCCGCCCATAGTAACATGAAATATACCGGGAATCACGGTTAACATAAGAGCTATACCCCAAAGGGCGTATTCACTTTGGGTTTCGGCTTTTGGTACATATTCGAAAAAATCCAACAAATAGCCCACGGCAGCTCCGGCGATACCCATTCCCAGCTTTTGGGCAAAGGAAATCCCTCCAAAGGACAAGCCCGAAACCCGTTGACCGAATTTTGCGTGGCCATAATCGACCGCTTCGGCGATGGCCGACCAAAATACAGGTGCATGTAAATCGACCACAAATGATAGAATAAAATACAAGATGTAGGCAACAACCAAATCGCCAGGCCGCACCACTAATAACATAATTAAGCTAATTACACCAACGGCAAGCTGTGTCCATTTAAAAAGTTTTACCTTGCAATACCGTTTAGTAATTAATGTGGAAACCGGCATGGCCAAAATAGCAGCAACAACACCTGTTGCCATAAATGAGGATTGCACCCCGGCATCGCCACCAAGAAAGTACTTTGCATAAAAAATAGCTACCGAATTGCGAATAACGTAACCTACGGTTCCAAAAAAACAAACGCCAAACAATAGGGTCCACTGTCCGTTTTTTAACAATAATTGAAACTGTTCTTTTAAAGGCTTATTTTCCACCTTGTGCTCCACACGTTCTTTGGTGGTAAAAAAGCAAAACAACAATAATATTGTTCCGAGAAGCGCCATTACCCCCATAGCGAGCTGGTAGCCCCTGGCAATATCGGTTTTGCCCCATTTTTCGGCTAAAATTGGCACAACAATAGATACCAAAAAGGCTGCTATTTTAGCAAAAAACAATCGATATCCGTTGGCCGACAACCGTTCCTGTGGGTCGCTGGTAAGTACCCCGATTAGCGATATGTACGGAATAGTTACCGAGGTAAACATAATGGTTACAAAAATGTAGGTAACGTAGGCATAAACCATTTTTCCTGCATAATCGAACTCCGGTGTGGTAAAGGTTAAAAATACGGAAAGCCCGAAAGGCACCGACAAAAACAAGAAATAGTGCCTGTAACGCCCCCATCTTGTTGTAACTTTATCGGTTATCATACCCATTAACGGGTCGGTTACGGCATCGATAAACCTAACCAATAAAAACAGCAAAGCCATGTCCTTGGGTTTTAATCCAAACACATCGGTATAAAAAAACGTAATGATAAGGAACATGGATGATATTACCACGTTAATTGCAGCATCGCCGGAGCCATATCCTATTTTTTCGAGTATGCTTAATTTTTGATTTTCAGGTTTCATAAGTTAGTATGCTGTGTTAATGATTTCGGGAAGCCAAACCTTCATTTTGTTTACGCCGCGGTTGGACCAAGCATAATACGGTATGGCTTTTAATTTATCGTTTGAGAGTGTATTTACGCCTTCTAAAATCGGTTCTTTTTTAACGGTAAAGGTTTCTGAGGCAGAAAGCGAAATACTGTCGATATTGGGATTATCAACTTCTTCAACAGCATATACCAACGGGCCATATTCTAAAGCTAATTTCCCCCTGTTGTCCTCTATATTTTCGTTGGCCTTTACCGTTCTTACTTCCATAGGAAAGTGAAGTTGAACGGCATCACCCGCTTTCCATTGCCGTTTTACCTCAAAATAACCGTCATTAACAGCCGTTTCTATCTTTTCGCCATTAATATTTATTGAAGGTTGTGCGGTTAAAGTGTTAACATAGGTATATAAATTACTTGGCAGCACCTGGTTTCGGCTCCACCCCGGAATCCTGAATTTCACGGCAATTTCCGAAGGACTTTCAATAGTCATGTTTACCATCCCGTTCCAAGGATACGATGTTTCTTGGGACATTTTTATTTTTTCGCCATTTACATCTATTTCGGCATGATTTGAAGCGTATAAATTAACATAAACAGTTTTGTTGGCTTTTGAATACACCAACCCCGGAATTGAAGGTATAAAACGGATGACATTGGTGGGGCAGCACGAGCAATCGAACCATGCCTGACGGGTACACGAGCCTCGGTTTGATTTGTAAACCCCATCGGACTCCAAGGCATTTGGGTAAAAGAAATTTGTGCCGTCCAAGGACAATCCTGAAATTAACCCGTTGTACAAGGTACGTTCTATAATATCGAAATACTTTACATCGCCGTGCATATTGTGCAGTCGGTGGTTCCAGTACACATCGCCAATGGCGGCACAGGTTTCGTTATAAGCCGTAAGATTGGGCAGTTCGTAATTTTCGCCAAAAGCTTCGCCATCGTGTTTGGCACCAATACCCCCGGTAAGGTACATTTTTTTACCTACCATATTATTCCACAGTTTATTAACCGCCGAGGCATACAAGCTATCGTGCTGAATAGCGGCAATATCGGTCATGGCGGCATACATATATACTGCCCTAACGGCATGCCCAACCACCTTGTCCTGCTGCACAACAGGGATATGGTCTTGCGAGTAGGCACCAAATAGCTTATGGTTATTGGGGTTACCGCGGTTATCCAAAAAATATTTTGCCAGCGTAAGGTAATCTTGCGTCCCTGTAATTTGGTACAATTTTATTAAGCCCGTTTCTATAATTTGATGCCCGGGAACGGCCGAAATTTTATGTTCACCGTCGCCAAAAGTTTTCACCATTAGGTTGGCATTTTTTAGGGCTATGTCCAAAAAATTACGTTTTCCTGTGGCTTTGTAATGTACGGCCGCAGCTTCGTACAAATGGCCCGCATTGTAAAGCTCGTGGCTCATGAACAAGGATTCCCAACGTTTTCCTTCCTTTACTTCGACCCAAGACGCCGATGGTTTCGCGGGATTTATGGTTCGCCAAGTGGTTAGGTAACCGTCGGGTTCCTGACCTACTTTTATAATCACTATCAGGGAATCCAGTACTTTTTCCAGTTCTGGATTGGGTGCACTGATTAACGAATTTGATGCGCCTTCAATTATTTTGTATACATCGGTATCGTCAAACGGCATTTCGCCTTTTACTTCGCCTTCCATTTGGCCGCCCGCAATTAAAAAATTATCCAACCGTCCTTCTTCTTCGCATTTGGCAATGGCGTACTCGATGGTTTTTTCCTGTACCCGCTTTATAATTGGCAGCCAAAACGCATCGGTTACTTTAACATGTTGGATATCTACCGGTTCAATTTGATAGCCTGTTTTTGGCTCTTCGGTTTTAATTGATTCTTTTTTACCGTTTTTGCAGTTGAATACTACTAAAACAAAAATCGCAAATAAGGTGTTTTTTAATGTTTTCATTTAATTAATTTTGTTAGCGCTACATCGATTTTGAAGTTTTATATAGAGATTGCTTCGTCGTCGTACTTCATCCTCAGCAATGACACATTGCAACAGCTAAGGCCAAACGGGCTTAATTTCTTCTACCAATTACCTGTTTTTGGCTTATTTCATAGGTTCAACAGTTGGCCACCCCTCTACCCAAGTTATTTCTTTTACAATTAGTTTGGGCAAACCTTTGTCGGCTGCGTCGTAACCGTGCATAAACGCATAATCCTTACCGTTAAAGGTAAACACGCTGTTATGCCCAACACCGTACCAGTTTTTGTTGCCCTCGATAACCAAACTTCCGCCACCTTGGTTAAGCGGTTTTTCTGTTTTATCGATATAAGGCCCTGCTACGGTTTTTGAACGCCCAACTACGAGTTTGTACGTGCTGTTTTCGCCGCGGCAACAATAATCCCATGACAAGAACTGATAATAATAATCGTCTTTCTTAAAAATGAAAGGGCCTTCGAGAGCTGCATTTCCGGCGTTACCATCTTCATATTGAAAACTGCGCTCGCGCCGTGCAATGGTGTGCCATTTTTCAGGCTGTGCTATTTCTTTTAGGTTATTATTCATTTTTACCATTTTTAATCCGTGCCAAAACGAGCCGAATGCCATCCAAGGCGTTCCGTTTTCGTCGAAAATTAAATTAGGGTCTATGGCGTTCCACGAATCACGATTGGGTACGGATTGAATAACAATTCCTTGGTCCTTCCATTTATAGTTACCGTCATTCGGGTTTAAGGTTTGGTTTGTTACCAAGCCAATGGCCGATGTATTTTTACCAAAAGCCGATATGGAATAGTACAAATAATACGTGCCGTTATGCCGTGTAATGTCCGGTGCCCAAATGTGGCCATTAAATTTTGGCACCACGCTGTTAGCCCATACGGGACTTTCGGCAAATACGGGATTGGCTTTTTGCCAAGTTTTTAAATCTTTCGAGGTAAAACTTGTAATACCCGGCCCCGTGCAAAACAGGTAATAGGTATCGCCCTGTTTGGCCACAACGGGATCGTGCGTAATAGGCTTATTGGTTTGGGCATGGGCAAGTATGGCTATTAAAAACACCAATTGTGCTATACTATACTTTAATCGCTTCATTTCTTAATCTTTTTTACCCCAAACAGGCCTACCATTTGCCGTTAAGCCCGAGTATGTTAAGGTTACGTTTCGGGTTGCTGCTTCCCAATTCCACGAATTAAAAAGCTTACACTCACTTCCGTTAACCAATAGTGTTTTTGTATTGGTATTTAACTGCCATGTGCCTGTTACGCCACCGCTTAATGTGCCATCGCTATTAAAGGTAACGTTAACAGCAGTTTGCATAACCCGATACTGGTATTCCATGGTTATTTGCTGCCAAGTGCCCACGATATCGGCTTCGGTTATTTCTGTTTCGGGTATACCCGCATAACGTTCGGGTGCCACCACAGGCCAACCATCGGAGGTCCACTCCAATTTCCTAACATGTCCCATCATTACTGCATTGGAAACATTTATACCCGAAACGCCTTCGGGCAATCTGGCCTGCGAGGCAAAATACCATTTTTGGGATTCGTTATCTTGAAAAACCGAACAATGGGAAATACCCACCCAGCCCGTATGGTTGTTAAATTGATAAGGATGCGTTATCATGGGCCAACATTCGGCGCCTTCGGAAACATTTTGTCCGTCCATACCGTAATAAGGCCCCAATATATTTGTTGAACGTGCTACCCTGGTGTTATATGCTACCGATAATTCGTCGTAAGCCAAGAACAAATAGTAATAGCCCGTGTCGGGATTGTAAATAACTTCGGCACCTTCGGTTGCTTGCCATCGGTTTGTGTTTATATTGCCACGCCCCGCTATTCTTATTCCGTAATCTTCTGTTGTGTTTAACTGAAACGGTTTTCCTGAAGCTGGGTCTATTTGTATGGCCGCTATTCCGGTCATCCAAGAGCCGTAAACCAACCAATGTTCTCCTTGTCCTGTTTGGATATAGCTGGGGTCTATCCCGTTAAATTTGTAGTACGAACTCCAATCGTTACAGTCGTTTCGATAATAATCTTCTACGCCATCAGGAATTGAACAAACTACCATACCTTTATCCTGCCAACTATTTGTGGCCAAATCAGTTGTTTCCATCATGCCAATGTAAGGACGCTCGCCCCAAGAGGCACAACCATCGGTTCCTGTTATAAGTTCGTTTACTACCAAACTATAATACATCCTATATACCGAACCTACCTGGCGAACACAAGGTGCCCAATACCCATAATTTGGATTTGTTATTTCGGCCAAGCCCATACGCAGTCTATTGGCGTTCATAGAATCTTTAACCCATGTAGGGGGCGTATCCATTGTGCTTCCCATATAATCCCAGTTTACCAAATCGGTTGAACGCCTGGCATGGAAGTGGCCATGCCCCTCGTGCGCATTGCCATAGGACGCATCGGTTTGGTACATATAGTAATAATCACCTTGTTTAATAACCGAGGGGTCGTGTACATTGGCTAAATTCCATTCTTCTCTGTTTTCCCAAGCCGCAATGGGCGTGTAATTATCGGCATAAGTTGGCCCTTCAAACGTTTCCTCTGTTTCGTTAGGGTCGTATTCGTCCACTACCTTAATATTGTCGTCTTGCCCACAACCAAAAAACGTTGCTATTAAAAGTAGTAGTATTATTTTTTTTAGTTCCATATTCATTCAGCTTGAAGTACAACTACCGAAAAAGGCGGAAGCGTTACTGTTAGTTTGTTGTTTTTAAGTTTAAAATCGTTAAACTTTTCGGGCGTTATTTTATTAGGATTATCAAACGTATTATGGTCTTGTATTTTTCCTGATTTTAAAATTGTTCCCGATATGTTTTTTATATTCAAATTTGCCACGTCCAATTCTAATTCGTTTGATTGTTTGGAGTCGATATTTACTAAAGATATATTGGTTTTTCCCGTTGTTGTTTTTGAAGCCGAAATAGAAATAGCAGGTAATTGTTCCCCTTTGAAACTATAAGTAGGCGACACAAAATCTACGGGCAACAACGTTGCGCCTTGGTGCACCTTGTACATGTTCATAACATGATAGGTTGGTGTTAGCAACATTTTTTCGCCTTCGGTTAAAATTACGGCTTGCAGTACATTAACGGTTTGCGCCAAGTTTGCCATTTTTACACGATCGGCCCTATTATTAAAAATATTTAGGGTTACGCCTGCTATCATAGCATCGCGCATGGTGTTTTGCTGGTATAAAAACCCTGGATTGGTGCCTTCTTCTACTTCGTACCAACCGCCCCATTCGTCTACAATTAAAGCAACTTTGTTATTGGGGTCGTATTTATCCATAATAGCGGCATGTTTATCGACCAATTCTTCCATTAACAAAGCCGTTTTCATGGTTGAAAAATATTGTGCCTCATCGAAATTGGTGGACGAACCTTTATCGCTCCACTTCACGAACGAATACGAGTGCAATGCAACCCCTTCGATTAAGCTTTTAGGTATGTCGCGCATAAGCACCTCGGTCCAATGGTAATCGGCCACATTGGCGCCCGAGGCCACCCTGAACAGTTTGTCGCTGTTGGTCCAATCGGTCATAAACGTGGCGTACTGCCTGTAAATATTGGCATAGTATTCGGGTGTCATGTTACCACCACAGCCCCACATTTCGTTACCTACGCCCCAAAAGGTAACGTTCCACGGTTTTTCTCGTCCGTTTTCAATCCGGAAATCGGACATGGGACTGCCTTTTTCGTGCAGTACATACTGGATATATTCGGTAAATTCCTGAACGGTGCTACTACCTACGTTTGCTGCGAGATAGGGTTCGGTATCCAATACTTCGCATAGGTTTAAAAAGTCGTGCGTCCCGAAACTATTATCTTCTACAACGCCACCCCACCAACGGTTAACCATACTGGGCCTATCGGCTTTTGGCCCTACGCCGTCCTTCCAATGGTAGGTATCGGCAAAACAGCCGCCCGGCCAACGCAGGTTTGGTATTTGCAATTCTTTTAAGGCTGCAATAATATCATTACGCACCCCATTGGTATTGGGTATGCTACTGTTTTCGCCCACGTAAATACCATCGTAGATACATCGCCCCAAGTGCTCGGCGAAATGGCCATAGATGTGCTTGCTTATTGTTGGGGCGGTTTCACTGCTCTTAAATGTAACTCGAACCGATTGCGGAAACACTTGAAAACTAATTGCTACTAATACTAAAAATAGGTTTCTTAAATTCATAAATTGAAATTTTTTGTGTTAAAACATGAAGACCGCCGCCACATAAAGGCGGCATAGCCTTCATTACAAACTAAAACTAACTATATGCTAATATCCATTGTTTTGTTGTGTTACCAACGGATTGTTATCCATCTCGGATTGCGGAATAGGAAAATACTCCCTGCCTACGACATAACTTTCAAATTCGGAGTCCCTAGATTTTAACCATGCCAACTTTTCGGTATCTTCAAGCCACCCCCATCTTCGAATATCATCAAAACGATGCCCTTCGAGGGGAAATTCCAAAAAGCGCTCATGTGCTATTTGTTCTCTCATTTCTTCTTGACTCATATCGGGTTTGATTATTCTTAAATCGGGTAGGTTAACCCTATCCCGAACTTCTTGTATATAATCGTAAGCCAAATTGGTGCTTCCGGTTTCGTTTAAAGTTTCGGCATACATTAGCAACACGTCGGCATAACGCATAATACGCTCGTTTATACCGGAACGCCAATCGTATTCGTCCGCCCTACTACCATCGGAATTTTGGTATTTGGCACAAAATATATCGTTTAAATACGAAGGATTACCTGCATAATGAGTGGCAAAATCGACACCGTATAGCATCATACCCCCTACTTTATTGTAAAATATAGTTGCATCTAAACGCGGATCGACTTGCCCATCGATTGTTTGTTCTTTTAAAAAATCGTTGTACAGCGCCCATGTTGGTTGTGCATCGGTAAAGCCGAATGTGGGAGGTCCGTAGGTAATGGCTCTTGCCGATGTTTTCCCCCAACCTGAAGCGGGCACGCCTCCCCAGCCTAAATCGACCCCGCCAGCATCTCTGCTAAATTGCACCTCGAAAATAGATTCTGAATTATTTTCATTGTAAAGCGTGAAGTTATCGCTGTAATTACTTACCAATTCGTAAACATTTAAATCGATAACTTCTTTGAACGCCAATCTGGCTTTATCAAAATCGTGAGTAAACAAATATGTTTTGCCCAAGTAAGCTAAAGCTGCGCCTTTTGTTGCTCGTCCGGTTTGTCCGGCATCTAAGCCCAAAACATTATTATAGGTTACTGGCAACAAATCTGCTGCGGCTATAAAATCGGATACTACTTGCTCCCATCCTTCATCTTGTGTTTTTTGTTCGTGGTAAACCTCTAAACTGGTTAACGGAACGGGTACATTTTTAAACATATTTACCAAATGGAAGAGGTACAACCCCCTTAAAAAATAAGCTTGCCCCAGCACTCTGTTTTTTAAATCGGTATTTTCCATTTCGATATTTGGTACATTCTCCAACACCTGATTAGCACGGTAAACACCTTGATAATAGGTTTCGAATGCCCACCCGTATATATCCGGAACGGCAACACTGGAATTAAACTTTCCTACATTGGCCATGGCCGCCCAAGGACTATTGCTTCTTGTTCCATCGCCTTTTAAATCTAACAGCAAGGGTGTGCTTCTCATATAAGTCCCGTCTGTTAACAAGCTTCCATAAGCTGCATTAACGCCTTTTAAAGCATCGGAATCGTTTTCCCAGAACATATCCTCTGTCTCTACATTAGGATCTACCTGATTTAAATCGTCATCGCTAACACAACTGGCAACAAACAACGAAGCAACTATGCTTATTATAAATAATATATTATTGATTTTCATGATTCTTTTAATTTTGGTTTTAAAAATCTACTTGAACACCTATAGCAATCGTTCTTGGATTAGGATAGGACCCAAATTCAGTTCCCCTATTAAACAAACCATCGCTTATAAAATCGGGGTCGTAACCTTTGTATTTTGTTATTACAAAAAGGTTTTGTCCGGTAGCAAAAATTCTCGCTTTTTCGAAAATTTTGGTTTCAAGGGGAATTTTAAACCCTACCTCTAAACTTTGTAATCGAACAAAATCGCCTTTTTCAACAAATCTATCGGACGCTCTGTTATTGGCATTGGGGTCGCCAATTATTGGCCTGGGGATACTTGTACCGGTATTATTAGGTGTCCAGTAATTTAACATATCGGTATGTTGGTTAACCAAATCGCCCGACATTAAACTTTGGTAAGTTCCGTTAAATATTTTGTGGCCCGCAGCACCCTGAAAAAAGCAAGAAAAATCAAAATTTTTGTAGCTGCCCCCAAGATTTAACCCAAAACTAATTTTTGGGATTACGCTACCCTGAAACGTTCTGTCGGCATCTGTAATAATACCATCGCCTGCATCGGCAGTACCGTCGCCATCGGTATCTACGGTTAATTGGTCTACAAACATAATATCGCCTGGTGCCGCATTGGCTTGATAAGCATGATTATCTATTTCGTCTTGCGACTGGAAAATACCCTCGGTTTGGTACACGTAAATTTCGCCAGCCGACCTTCCTACTTCGGTTCGGCCTACACCTACCGATATGGGCGTATTGTCCGTCCCTATTTTTAAGACTTCATTTTTAAGTGTTCCGAAATTGGCGGAAATATTATAATTGAAATCCTTAATGAAATTATTATAACTTAGCGTGAGCTCCAATCCTGTGTTTTGAATAGTCCCAGCATTGGTAGTTAGCGTTATAGGAAACGAGCCAGAGGAGTAAGGTATTGGGACGTCGGCCAATAGGTCTGTCGATTTTTTCTTAAACCATTCGGCCGTGAATTGTAATTTATTGTTAAACATGCCAAATTCGGCCGCAACGTTCATGGATTCGGTATCTTCCCATTTAATATCCGGGTCTACAATTTCTACAACCGTTGTGCCCTCGGCCAAGGTATCGCCAAACACGTAGCTGGCAAAGGGATTTGTGGTTAAGGCAAATTCGTACAGGCCAATGGTATTGTTTCCTAATTGCCCGTAACCAGCCCTTATTTTAAAGGTATCCCACCATTCTGGCAATGTAAAATCGTTATGTACTTTCCATGCCCCTGATAATGAAAAATAATTTCCCGTATTGTTTGCTGTTGAAAATTTAGAGGATTTATCCTGACGGAAATTTAGCGTTAACAAATATCGGTCGTCATACGTATAATCCACTCTTCCGATTATGGATTTATAGGTTTCTTCCGATTCGTACTCGGAAGCATCCCGGCTATCGGCATATTCCAAATGGGCTATTTCATCGGATTCAAAACCCGTTCCGTTGGAATAATAGTTATGGATATTGGTGCGCTCCTGGATAGTACCAACCATGAGATTAAAAACATGTTTTTCGGCCAGATTAAAATCGTAGGTTAGTAAATTGTTTATAATAGTTCTGGTTACTTGCCCGCTATTTACATCTAACCTGGCCTCTTCTGGCGTTGTAACGTAATACCACCCCAAATCGCTTGGCGGATTAAAATACCTGGAGTTCCAATTTAAGCGGTCGCCACTAACATTCAGTTTATATTTTAACCCTTTTATAATTTCGTATTCGCCCCAAATATTCCCTATAAACCTATTTCGTTTGCTTTCGTTAGTAATCAAGTTATTGTAACCTATTACGTTTAATGAAATGGCCCTTTGTGCAATACCGTCGGTACCGCCATACCCGCCTAACCTGTTAGAGTCGTAAACAGGCATTGTAGGAACGGCTTGAAGTAAGTTTATTATGGATGTTGTTCCTGCAAGGTACTCGTTAAAATTTTCTTTGTCGGATACCGTATAGGCTACCTTGGCACCGTATTTAAACTTTCCTTTTTCGCCATTAAGATTTATGTTTGTTGAATATCGTTCGTAAGCCTGTGGCGATTCCATATAACTGGTATTTTTAAAGTAATCCAGATTAACGTTATACCCTAAGCTCGGAGCTCCGCCATTAAAAGCTAACGTATGGTTTTCCAATGTTCCGGTCCTAAAGGCCTCATCTTGCCAATCGGTATCAATATCGTCTATATACAAAGGGTTATCGGGATATGCTCCTGGTGAAGTGGCTATATCGAAACCTTGGTTTAGGGCATTTCTTTCGGCTTGCCTAACGAGTTGTTGGTACTGTTCCCTATTTGCCAGAGAAAACCATCTGTTCTTAGCTATATTTTGAAAGCCTACCGTGGTTTTATAATTGATATTTATATTCCCTTCTTTTCCTTTTTTTGTTGTAATAATAACGACTCCATTTGCTCCCCTTGCACCATATATTGCTGCGGAAGATGCGTCTTTTAGTACTTGAATGGACTCCACGTCGCCTGTTGCAAAATCGTAAGGATCCTCGACAATTACACCGTCGATTACAAATAATGGATTATTGTTTCTAAACGATGTAATACCTCGGATTTTTATATTAACAAAACCGCCCGGTTCGCCAGAGGATTGCACGGTAACGCCGGGGGCTTGCCCCTGAATCATTTTTGCCACATCGTAGGTAATGGTTTTTTTAGCGTCGTCCACATCTACAACGCTTACAGCTCCGGTTAAATCGGATTTTTTCTTTGAACCATACCCCACGACCACAACTTCATCTAAAGCCGCCACATCTTCGCGCAGCACTATATTTAATGTTGTTTTACCATTTAACGAAACTACTTGCGTATTATACCCCACGTACGATATTTCCAAAACAGCATTGGCATTGCCTACCGTTAGTAAAAACTTACCATCGAAATCGGATTGCGCCCCGTTGGTTGTACCTTGTTCGATAACATTGGCTCCCGGCAGGGGCATACCCTCTTGGTCCACTATGGTTCCTGTTATTGTTATGCCTTGGTAAGCAATAGCAATGGGTTCTGTCGGGTTTTCTTTTATAAGAATAGTGTTATTGTCGGACAACCCGAAACTTAGATTACTACTGGATAAACTTAAATCAAGCAACTTGGCAACCTCGATGTCGCCTTGGCGCAACTGTACTTTGGGTGTGTTTTTAAATAAATTTTTAGGATAAATAAACCTATAGTTTGTTTGTTCCTTGATAATTTTAAAAACTTCATCCACGGCGACCACCTGATCCCGGCTTATAGTTACCTTGTCCTGTGACAGCGACCTTTCGGTATTTAAACCAAATACCGTTGCGCACAATAAAAAGACAAATGTTCTCATTAGTAAAAAAAGCAGCCGTTTCCGAAAGATTGGATTGGCTTTAATTAATTTAATTTTCATAATTTAGCTTAGAATTAGTTAAACATTGTTTTAATTGATTTGAAATAAGAAGGGAGACGAAGCCCGATACCGCCAAACATCAAAGCTTCTAATCCCTTCGTTTTTTATTTTAACACTACGGTTTTATTGTGTATTTGATAACTTTTTATAATGCCGAAATTTTGAATGGTTTTTAAAATTTCTTCTATCGGCTGATCCTTGCTTAACACACCTATAAATTCTTGCGGCATAAGGTCTCGGTTTTCAAAAACAACGTCTATATCATACCATCTGGACAAAACCCCCATAATATCTTTTAAAGGCATATTTTCAAAGCTAAAAACGCCGTCTTTCCATGACGTTTCATTATAAACGTCTATCGTAGAAACCGATATGGTTTCTGAACTTATGTTAAATTTGGATTGTTGATTGGGCTTTAGCTTTTCTGTATTCTTTAGTGCTTTTACCTCAACCGAGCCTTCAACCAACGTGGTATAAATGGTATTTTCGTCCCGATAAGCCTTTATATTAAATTCGGTTCCCAAAACTTGCACTTCCTGATTGGCGTTAAGCACCTTGAACCTTGTGCCTTTAGTTACGCTAAAATAGGCTTCGCCATGGATTAGTTCCACCTCTCGTGGTTTCCCTTCAATAAAGGTTACGGGATATTTTAAATAGGTTTCGGAGTTTAGCCAAACTTGGGTGCCATCGGACAGTTTAATGTGGAATTGCCCCCCCCTTGGTATGGACAAATAATTATATTCTGCTTTGGCAGCTTTTGCTATTTTATAAATTAACGTTTCCCCATTACTTTCCGCATGTTGGGTTTTAAACGTCTTTCCGCTTTCTAAAGCTATTTGCTTACCATCTCCCAAAGTAAGCACGGCTTTGTCGGTCCCTATTTCTATAGCCCCAACTACTTTATCATTGGGCTGCCCGCCATTATTTTCTTCTATTTTGTTGTGCCTAATAAAAACTACCAACAAAACACCTATAACCGAGGCCGCAACTGCCCATTGCCACATTATTTTACGGGTCGTTCCCGGATTTATTTTCTTTTTAACAATTTCCCATTCTGTTTTTTTATTAATCTGTTTTTTTAATTTTATCCTGCTTTCTATGGCCGATTTTTGGGTTAAGCTTTCAAGAATATATGCTTTGTCCTGCTCTGTAAAAATATCCGATTGTTCCAAAGCATTAGATTTTTCATTTTTTAATAATGATTTAGCTATGCTTTTTGAAAGCGCTATTATCGTATCGAATACCGACATTTTCATATGCTTTTTTAACCTAAAACTATCCCTATTTATCTTTAAGACGACAAAGTGTTAAAGTAGGGTTAAAAAAAATCGAGTTTTTTAATAAAAAAAACACGATTAAACACAAATTACTCCGATTTACGGCAATATAATTTCTATTACTTAGATGATAAATACAAAAGCTATAAGCTCAAAATATTGTTTTAACATAGGTCTTAGCTTTTTGTATGCAATTTTTTTCTGTGCTTTTACAGTATTTAACGTAATGCTTAGCTCTTTTGCTATTTCGGTATTGGAAAAGCCCTTTATACTTAGGAATATAATTCGTGCGCATTTTTTTGGCAGTGTATTAACGGCATTTTCTATTATCGTGGATGTTTCTGCTACTACAACCTCCTTTAAAAAAAAAGTATTGGTTGCTAATGCTGTAAGTTCGGGAGTTGGTAAAAGAGAAGTATTTTTATAATGTTTGCTTTTTACATAATCTAAGCATTTATTTTTTACCGCCGTGTAAAGATAGGATTTAACGCTTTTTTCGTTATTGAAATCAATTTCGTCTTCCCAAACCTTAATAAATACATCTTGAACAATATCCTTGGACACCTCCATATTGTCGATATATTTATTCCCAAACAGACATAGCCCAATGTACAGCTCGTCGAAAAAAAACTTAAATTCTTTTAGTTTTAGTTTATACATGGGTATTTCTTGGTTACCTTTAAATGTTAAATCACGTTTTAAAAACCTTTGCCTATCAATTAAATACGCCTATAAATTAGGCTAATTAAAAAATAAGTGTCATTATAACATTTAAAAGTAATGAAATTTTTCCAATAAACAAACAATGGTGTTCTTTAAAATTTAAAAAGCCCCAAAAGAAAACAATTCTTTTGAGGCTTCGGTTTATTTTATAAAACTTGGATTTACTTCGACACCCGAATAAACCCTTCCAACGTTTGCGTACTCGTTCCTCTTGCGTCGGTTACGGTTAGGGTTACATTGTGCGTACCTTTTTTAGCTTTTTCGTAGGAAACCAAAGGACGCTCGTCCGTAGAGGTTTCGGGTATACCGCCTTCAAAATGCCATTTATAAGTGGCATTTTTATCGGCTACCGAATAATCGGCAAACCGCACTAAGGCATCCTTTTTGGTAACGGCTACCCTACTGGCCGTTATGTTGGCCTTTGGCGGGGTTTGCTCCAACAAATCGTTTTGCCAAAGCCCTCTTGAGGTGCCTACTCGCAATTTTCCCGTGGCATAGTTTATAAACATAAAACTGGTATTGGCAGCGGGCATTCCCGTGCCAAAAGGCTTCCATTCGGGCATTCCCGCTTTGCGGTAATAAATACCAAAACGAGTACCGAGGTACAAAATATCGTTGCTACCACGTTGGTAAATCATGGAATAAATAGCGTACGAAGGCAAACCTTCGGAAAAATTGTTCCATGTTTTGCCGCCGTCTTTTGAGTGGATAACCTTTACCTCGTCCTGCGTGCCTTTTGCCGTTACCCATAGATCGTCCGGGTTTTTATCGCTTACGGCCAAACGCCAAAGTGCATAATTTTTTACCAAACTTGCTGGTGGCCCTACCTCTGTCCATGTTTTGCCTTCGTCGGTAGATTTTATAACCCGGTTTGGCTCCACAACGGCATACACGTAATTAGGATTGGCAAAACTAACCTTAACGGCAACGGCATTCTTTTTTTCTTCTGAAAAATCGTTTATTACCTGCCAGCTTTCGGCATTATCGGTTGTTTTGGTTAGTTTGTAGGTTTTATTCCTATCGCCATAATCGCTGCCATAGATAACATAATATTGATTAGGGTGAAACTCCAAATTATCCAAGGTAATATACCCCAGTTGAATGCCCAAATCCTGGAATTTATGCCCTGTTTTTTCGGTTAACGAGCGTTTTACTTTTTGGTGCCCCCACGGGTGGGTGTACATATATTGGTCGTCTATGGGGTTTACGTTTGCCGCCATGGCATCGGCGCCGTTTACGGCAATCCAGCCGCCATAAACGGTATCGTCCCGAAAACAAATACGGTTATGGTTTAGCCCCACGGCCATAATATCGTTTTTAAACGATTGCCCAAAGCCCCACAATTCCTGTATGCCCAAGCCATCGCTTTTGTCCTTAACCACGGTATGGCCACCATCGGCGGAATAATAGGCGCCGCCATCGTTGGCATCCCAAATATGGCTGCCTATAACGGATAGGCCATGGTGGTCGCCATGCACGCCCGTATGGGCATTGTTAGAGGCGTATTTGTCGTATTGCTTGCCCGTTACCACTTGGCCGCTACGGTCGTAATGCCAGGTGTTTCCGCCATCGGTACTTACTTTTAACTTATTGGCGGCACAGGCCAGCATGTTTTCATCGGTTTCGGAAACGGTAAAGGCAAAGTTCCACGTTAATTGCGCCAAATGCGCCGTTTCGTAAAGAAAATCGGTGTCGTCCATAGCGTTTACCAAAGGCTCATTAGCATTGCCGCAACATTTTTTTTCAAAGGAATTACCCGCATCGGCCGACTTAAAAAACGAAATTTTATCGTTTTTTCCTCCGCCATTAAACCCTATGGCTATATAAACCACGCTGCTATTAGCGGGCGTGGTTGCCAATCGGGCGCGGTGGGCTTTTTCGTCGTAATCGGAAGGAAAACCGTTGGTAATGGTTTCGAACGATGTTCCGCTATTCGTCGATTTTTTAAAGTTTATCCATCCGGTAGTTGCCGATGTTTCTACAATATAAACCACGTTATCATTATCGGGTTTTACCCGCATGTCCCAAATTTTTTGGGCGGTTTGGTATTTTTCTTCCCAAGTATTGCCGCCGTCGGTGGATTTTAACAGCTTGCAAATATCCGCTTCCTCGGTTGTGGCATAAACAATTTCCGAACTATTGGTAGGCACATCCACCCAAACCAAGCGCCCGTATTTTTCGGGGAAATTCTTTTTTAATGTTGTGTAAAACCAACTGTTACCGCCGTTGGTAGATTTTATTACGCCCATATCGGTACCGGCATACACAATGTCGGGGTTTTGGCGGCTAAAAATAATTTCGTTTACCCATTCGACTTCGGGCGTATTACCGGAAACAAATTTCCAGTTATTACCACTGTCGTTGGTTTGCCAAATACCGGCTGTAACCGCTCCGGCCAATACCGAGTTGTTATTATTGGGGTTTATACGTATACTGCGCAAAACGCCCACGCCACCATTGTCCTGCGTGGTGTTCCATTTTAAAAAAATTTGTTCCCAAGGGTTGCCTTCGGTGGCTTGTTTTTGAATAAATGGGACAGTTGTTTTTTCTTCAATTAAATAACCGTTTGCATCGATATTGGGGTAATAGTGGTGGGCAAAGTTTTTATACGCCTTAACTTCTTGGGTTTTTATATAGGGGTATTTTGAAAAATAATTGGTAAACGCATTTCTAACGCTATAAAAATCGGGGGCGTTAGCATTCATGCCTTCGTACCAATTACTGGATTGGTGTTTTACGGACCAGTATTGTTTGGCGTCGTCATCGGTTTTGGTGGCCTTGGATTTTATGGTGAAGGACAATAAAATTCCCGAAATGAAAATTAATAGTAATAAGGCTGCCTGTTTTGGGTAGTTTTTAATTGTTTTCAATGCTTGTTAGTTTTAGTTTATAAAAATAGGGAGTTTATTTGAATTAGCCTACCAATAAAAAACCCCATCTTAAAAAAGACAGGGTTTTATAAGGTGTTTTATCGAACAGTTTAAGCCTCGCAGCTTGTACATTCTTTTTTCTGTTTGAATTTTTGTGCGGCGTTCATACTGTGCTGGTAGTACAGGGATTTTAAGCCCAGTTTCCAAGCGGTAATATGAATGTTATTGATGTCCTTAACGGGCATTTCAGGATGCACGATAATGTTTACCGACTGGCCTTGGTCTATAAACTCCTGTCTGGCGGCGGCTTGGTAGATAACATCCAATTGGTCTATTTCCGAATAGGTTTTAAACACATCTTTTTCGGCTTGGGTTAAAAACTCCAAATGCTGCACCGAGCCATCCATATCCCTAACGCTTCGCCAAACTTCGGTTGTGTTTTGGCCTTTTTCTTCCAACAAGGCTTCCAAAAACGGGTTTTTAATCGTGGTTTTTATTTTGGCTATATCCTTCACATAAATATTGGACCAAATAGGCTCGATACCCTGCGACACCTGCCCCAAAATAAAGGCCGACGAGGTTGTTGGCGCTATGGCGTTCAAGGTTGCGTTTCGGCGGCCGTAGCCTTTTAGCACTTCGGGCTCGCCAAATTTTTCGGCTAACTCTTGTGAGGCTTTATACGAACGTTCTTTAATGGTTTTAAATATTTCACGGTTTAGGCTAAAAGCCTCCTGGCTATCGAAAGCGTGCATTTTCGATTGCAATAACGAATGCCAGCCCAAAACACCAAGACCCAAGGCACGGTTTTCCTTCGCAAAATTATAGGCACGTTCCATAAATAGGAAGGTTTGGCGGTCGTCCCTGTCGGAAGAATCGCGGTATACTTCCAATTTCTCGATAAACTCGGTAATTACGGCATCTAAGAAATATATCATGGTTTCTACGGCATCGGTATTTTTCCATTTGTCGTAGTGCAATACGTTTACGCTGGACAGTACGCATACAAACGACCAATTATCGTTTGAGGGTAGCATAATTTCGGTACACAAATTACTGGCGTAAATGCTGTGGTTGTTATCCTTGTATACTTCCGGTTTGCCGTTATTGGCGTTATCGGTAAAAAACACGTAAGGGTAGCCCATTTCGCCGCGGCTTTGCAGCACTTTGGCCCAAGTGGTACGTTTTTCAACATCGCCATCAATCATCTCCTGCATCCATTGGCTGGTAATGGTAACGCCGTGGGTTAATTGTTGTATGGGGTTGCCTTCGGTGCCAATTTCCAAAAATTCCTTAATATCGGGATGCTCGATGGGCAAGTATGGCGAAAACCGCCCGCGGCGCACGGAGCCTTGGCTAACCACATCGACCATGGATTCGAACAATTGCATGATATGCACCGCCCCGGAGGCTTGGCCGTTGTTTTTTACGGGAGCTCCCCTGTGGCGTATTTTTCCGAAAAAACCGGAAGTACCACCGCCCAGTTTGGACATCATACCGACTTCGGATTGGGTGTACAGGATGTTGCCCATATCGTCGTCTATATGCGAGCCGAAACAGCTAATGGGCAAACCCCGCTGCTTACCAAAATTGGACCAAACGGGTGAGGCCAAAGAGAAAAAGCCTTCGGACATGTAATGGTAAAACTTATCGGAATATCCTGGAATTTGGAGGATTTGCTCCGCCCTATTGGCTATTTCCCTAATGCGCTGCTTTGGCGTTGCGCCTTCGGTTAGGTAGCCGGAACCCAAAAACTTTTGGCTGTATTCGTTTAACCATTTAAAGCCTTCATCGTTATTAACGTGGTTTAAATATTCTTTTCGGGCATTTACCAATTCTTGTGCGTTATTGGTTTGTAGGTTTTGGGCGGGTTGGTTTAATACGTTTTTCTCCATGGATTAAAATAAGTCGTCACTGGTTATACTTTGTGTTCGTTTGCTATAATTAATTGAGCGCTTTACAAAAAAGTCGCCGTGCTTGGTCCCGATAATTTCGTCGTCGAACCATTCGGTTTTGGCCAATAGGGTTTCGTCTATTTCAAAAACCTTGGCTATACCAATGCTTTCCAACGATTTGTTAAAGCGGTTTTTAATAAATTCGTTTACTACGGTTTTGGGCAAAAAGTCGAGTTCGCCGGCTTCAAAAATCCAATCGACAATTTTGCTTTCGGCCTCGTAGGCGTCCTTGCATATATCCTGTATCATGGTATTGTAAGCTTGGTCGAACCATTCGGGGTGTTCGGTTTTTATAATATTGATAAGCTCGATACCGAAATCGCCGTGGATTTGTTCTTCTTTCGAGGTGGCTTCAACAGCGTTGGAAATACCCTTGAGCATATTTTTATGCTTGTTGAAGGCCATAATGATAAGGAATTGCGAAAACAGCGATACGTGCTCGATAAACAACGAGAACAGCAATACCGATTCGGAATATTCCTGATTATCTTCGCTTTTGGCATTTTTAAGTGCGGTTTCCAAGTACTGTACCCGTTTCATGATTACGGGTTTCTTTTTTAAATCTTCAAATTCCTTGTTCAATCCCAAAATTTCCAATAAATGCGAATAGGCGTCGTGGTGGCGTACCTCGCTTTCGGCAAAAGTTGCCCCTACCGAGCCTATTTCGGGCTTTGGCATGCGGTGATGAATATCGCCCCAAAAGGTTTTTACGGCTACCTCGATTTGCGAAATGGCCAACATGGTGTTTTTTATAACGCTACGCTCGACGTCGGACAGGTTGGATTTAAAGTCCTGTACGTCGCTTGTAAAGTTAAACTCGGTGTGTATCCAATACGAATGGCGAATGGCTGGCACGTACTCGTACAACTGCGGGTATTCGTAAGGTTTTAAGTTAATGCGTTTTTCAAAAATATTGCTCTTGCGGCTTAAGGTTTGCTTGTTCCTATAAAGGATGTAGGCCTTGGCTACATCGTGAAACTCGCTGGACATTAATTGCTCCTCCACCACATCCTGCACTTCCTCTACGGTTGGCACATAATCGGCGTCTTGGCTTTTGCGTTGCAACAAAGCACGGTAAACGTTGTTTGCTATGCGCTGGGCATCGGCCTCGCCACCATTTCCTACGGCCGCCATGGCCTTAAAAACGGCGCTTGTTATTTTATTTAGCTCAAAAGGTTTCTGGCTAAAATTTCTTTTAGTAATGTGTAAAATTTCCATAATTGAATGTTGTCAGAATGGGTCTGAAAAGAATACCGTAAAATTGATAAATTATTCTACTTGAAATGAAGGTTTGGAAATTTTGTTCTTAACAACTTATCAACACGGCTACAAAACAAAACATAACACATTGTAAACAAATAAAATACAACAAAAAGAATCAATCTTTAACATCAAGAAACACATATTGACAAAAGCACTCACCACAAGCAAAATCAGCCCTTGCAACAGTTTTTGGTTAATTTTAATTTAATATTAATATTAATATCATTAATTTTGAAATATATTAATCTTGGATAAAAGGTAAGGGTGAAATATTCGGAAATTAAACGAAAGCTAAAAAAAGGGGGCTGCCACCTATATCGCGAGGGCAGAAACCACGAATTGTGGTTTAGCCCAACAACAGGCATAACCTTTCCCTTATCAAGGCATAACAAAGAAGAAGCTGCTACAAAAACCCTAAAATCAATAGAAAAACAATCGGGAATTAAATTTTAATCCTCCTAAATAAAAAATAAAAAAATGAAACACCCATTATTAAGTTTTAATCACACAGCAGAATGTTAATTTGGGTGTTCCATGTGACATTAAAAAACAATAAATATTAACACATGAAAATAGACGCCATTATACAAAAAGATGCCAACCGCTATGAAATAGTAATCGACCCTGACAAAAACTACAACCTAACCTTTAGTTTGTTTGGCGAAGGCACAACCGTAACAGAAGCTATTGAAGATTTTTATATTTCGCAATCTGAAATAAAAGAACTATACCACGACCAAGGCAAAACTTTTCCTGAAAATTTAGAATTTAATTTTAAATACGACTTGCCTTCTTTTTTGGAATATTACAGCAAGATACTTACCCTTGCCGGATTGGAGCGGTTAACAGGCGTGGCGCAAGGGCAGTTAAGCCACTATTTAAACGGCCATCGCAAACCAAGTAAACGCACCGTTGAAAAAATAGAACGCCACCTGCACAGCTTTGGTGAAGAGTTAAACCAAGTTCAGTTTATTTGATTAATAATCATACATTTTAAAAACAACAAAACCTTAGCCCAAAAAAAGCTAAGGTTTTGTGTTGTGACCGCGGAGGGATTCGAACCCCCAACCCTCAGAGCCGAAATCTGATATTCTATCCAATTGAACTACGCAGCCTTTGTGCTGTGGCTTCGACAGGCTCAGCCACCGTTTTTATAATAACAAAACTATTAAAGTTTCGAAATTTCTTTTTTTAATTTAAAATTTGTTTTACCAATGTTGAAATGGTTTTGCCATCGGCCTGTCCGGCCAATTTTTGGCTAACAAGCCCCATAACCTTGCCCATATCCTTCATGCCTTGCGCTCCGGTTTGGGCAACCACTTGGCGTATTACTTTTGCTATTTCGTCTTCGGACAATGCTTCGGGCAAAAATTGCGAAATCACCTCGGCCTCGGCCAATTCGGGCGCAGCAAGGTCTTCCCTGCCCTGCCCCATATATATAGCGGCACTGTCCTTACGTTGCTTAACCAATTTTTGGAGCATTTTTAACTCTTGCTCCTCGACCAGCTCGGCTTGCGCCCCACTTTCGGTTTGCGCCAACAGGATTGCCGATTTTACGGCACGCAAAGCCGTTAATGCGGTTTGGTCCTTGGCTTTCATGGCCGTTTTTAGGGCATCCATAATTTTAGCCTGTAAATCCATGCTTTTTAAAATTTGATGCGAAGATAAAAAAGTGCGGCGATTTTACCTAATACAAATTAAAATTGCTGCAACAAAATATTATCCCCTAATAAGCTCAGTAGGAAGACTGCTTCGTACCTCGCAGTGACGCATAACTTTATTGAACAAAAAAACCCGCAAAGCAACAATACTTTACGGGTTTTATTTAGAGTTAGTCGGTTTGCCTCTCCCGAAACGCTTGGGCAGTTTCGGCCTCTCCAAAGGAAAGGTAAAATAGGAACTTGGCTCAAATGCCAAGGCATTTCTTGTATTAGTCTACGTTATCGTGCAGGAACGAATTGTTTCGTCGCAATTGCACGTCGTCATTTTCATCTAAACTTACGCTTGTTCTGGACATATCGGTTTCGGACGAGTGTTTTACGGCTTCCAAATCGACCCCTTGGCGCTTGTAGGCAGGTACTTTTTCTATTTCGTCTATTTTGGAATTGTTAAACCTATGGTTATAGTCCTTCATCTTGCGCTTGCGTTCTTCGGTACGCATTTTAAGCAGCTCGGTTATGGGCGAGTTCATGGGGTCCACGTTTTCTTCAACCGTATCATGAGCGGGCTTATCGTCCACAACTGTTTTTCTTTCAAAAACCACTTCTTGGTCGAACTCCTCCAATACTTTTTGGGCTTCTTTTTGCTTTTTGTTAAGCGTGTTTCGCTCTTCTCCCACATCCTCCAATACGTAGCGTATATCGCCCGTTTCGTTGGATTCGGTTACGGGAATAAGCTCCACGCAATCATTTACTTCAATATCGTGGATGTCGTCGTCCAACTGAAAGGAAATGGTTTCGGCTTTCTGTACCGCTTCGGTTTTTTCGGGAAGCGGTAGGTCGAAGGTTAGCGTAATTTGCTTTTCTTCTTCCTCTTCTTCTTCAAAAACAGGTTGTTCCACAACTTTAGCAATGGGTTTTATAATGAAATCGTCCTCGGAAACCGAAACATCTTCATACGACACCTTAATATTTTTTATAACTTCCGAAGTTGGGATTAAATTAATTTCGGTGGTTGAAGGTTTTGGGGTTTCTTCAACTACAATCGTTTTTTTCTGCTGAAAGATTGGCTCAACATCGTCCAAACCCAAATCCAAGGTATGCTTAACTGCTTCGGGGGCTTTTTTTTCTTCAACTTGAATAATCGGAGCTATTGCTACTGGCTTTTTTGCGACTTTCTTTTCTTCTAAATCGTCGCCAAGCGCATGCACCACTTTTTTGGTTTCGGTGTTCGAAATTTCGTCCTGTTGTTCGATGTTAAACCCCGTGGCTATTATGGTTACGGCAATGGATTCTTCTAATTTTTCATCTTCGCCAACCCCCATAATAATATTGGCGCCGTGGCCGGCTTCGGTTTGTATGTGGTCGTTTATTTCGCCTATTTCGTCAATGGTAATTTCCTGCGCGCCCGACACGATTAATAGTAATACGTTTTTGGCCCCGGTAATTTTGTTGTCGTTTAGCAAAGGTGAATCCAAGGCTTTGCTTATGGCCTCTTTGGCTCGGTTTTGCCCGGCAGCCGTAGCAGAACCCATTATGGCCGTACCACTGTTGCTTAGTACGGTTTTGGCATCGCGCAAGTCGATGTTTTGGGTGTAGTGGTGGGTAATAACCTCGGCTATACCACGAGCAGCGGTGGATAGCACTTCGTCGGCCTTGGAAAACCCGGCCTTAAAGCCCAAATTGCCGTACACTTCGCGAAGTTTATTGTTGTTGATAACGATTAACGAGTCCACAACCGCACGCAGTTCCTCAACGCCTTTTTGGGCTTGTTCGATACGCATTTTGCCCTCGAACTGGAACGGCATGGTTACAATGCCCACGGTTAAAATATCCATTTCCTTGGCCATTTTGGCTATTATTGGTGCCGCTCCGGTTCCGGTGCCACCGCCCATTCCGGCGGTAATGAACACCATTTTGGTATTGCTGTCGAGCATGGTTGAAATGTCCTCATAGCTTTCAACCGCCGCGTTTTTGCCCACTTCGGGGTTTGCGCCCGCGCCCAAACCTTCGGTTAGGCTAACGCCCAACTGGATTTTGTTTGGCACGCCGCTGCTTTGAAGGGCTTGCGCATCGGTATTGCAAATGTAAAAATCGACACCTTTTATGCCTTGTTGGAACATGTGGTTTATGGCGTTGCTGCCACCACCGCCAACACCTATAACCTTAATGACATTCGATTGGTTTTTTGGCAAATCGAATGCGATACTTTCGAATTTCATATTACTGCTCATAAATTCTATTTTATCTGGTATTTATAATTTTATTACTGTTTTTATTTTTTATCATGAGATTGCTTTCTCCTTTGTCGTGGCAATGACGTCATTGTGAGAAGGAGGCACGACAACAAAGCAATCTTTACATTAATTACTAATTTTTATATCATTTCTTACTCGGCGTTATCGAGAAAATCCTTAACGCGTTCGGTTAATTTATCCAAGAACGAACGGCGTTCCCTTACCGGTTTTATTTCCGGTTTTTCTTCTTTTATTGAAACATCCAACGCTTCTTCGATTATTTCTTGTTGCTGCTCTTGTATTTCAATGCGCTTGCGTTCGTTTCGCTTTAGGCCATCAAGCACTAATCCTACTGCCGTGGCGTACAAGGGGCTTGTTATTTCCTCGTCGCTATCGCCCGCCAAATGCTCGTTGGGGTAGCCTATTCGGGTGTCCATCCCGGTAATGTACTCCACCAATTGCTTTAGGTGTTTTAATTGGCTACCGCCGCCCGTTAGCACTATTCCGGCAATAAGTTTTTTCTTTTGTTCCTCGTGGCCGTAATTTTTTATTTCGGCATATACTTGCTCGATTATTTCGACCACACGGGCGTGAATGATTTTCGATAGGTTTTTAAGCGTTATTTCCTTAGGCTCGCGTCCCCGAAGCCCGGGGATGGACACGATTTCGTTGTCCTTGTTTTCGCCCGGCCAAGCCGATCCGAATTTTATTTTTAATAGTTCGGCCTGCTTTTCAATTATGGAACAGCCTTCTTTTATATCTTCGGTAATAACGTTTCCGCCAAAGGGAATTACGGCCGTATGCCGGATAATATTATCCCTAAAAATGGCCAAATCGGTGGTGCCGCCCCCTATATCGATTAGGGCCACGCCTGCTTCTTTTTCTTCCCGGGTTAAAACCGCATTGGCCGATGCCAAGGGTTCCAAGGTAATGCCTTCAAGGCCCAATCCGGAACTTTGCACGCAGCGCCCGATATTCCTAATGGACGACACTTGCCCTACTACCACATGGAAATTGGCTTCCAACCGGCCGCCGTACATCCCTATTGGTTCTTTTATTTCGGCTTGGCCATCGACTTTATATTCCTGCGGCAATACGTGAATGATTTCTTCGCCCGGCAACATCACTAATTTGTGTACTTGGTTGATTAGCCTATCGATATCATCGTCGTCGATAACTACTTCGGAATTGGTGCGGGTAATATAATCGCTGTGCTGTAGGCTGCGGATATGCTGCCCGGCAATACCCACCGTTACGCTTTCTATTTTTGTATTGGCAGCAGCTTCGGCCTCCTGAACCGCTTGCTGAATGGATTGAATGGTTTGCGTAATATTGTTAACCACGCCACGGTGCACGCCCAAACTTTTGGACCTGCCTATACCCAAAATTTCAACTTTGCCGTATTCGTTCTTACGGCCTATCATGGCCACGATTTTTGTGGTCCCTATGTCTAATCCTACTGCTAAATTATGCTCCATGGCTTATATTTTGGTACATACTACTTGGTTGTCGAACTGTAAATTAACCTTGCTGTAATGGTCAAGCGTTTTGTCTTTTAAATTTTTTACGTAAAAGGCTTTTAGGTTGTTAATTTTTTTATCCAAAAGATTAACATTGCCCAACTGCACTAAAAACCCGCACTGCCGGAGTTTTAAATACAATACGCCGTTTACATCTTGTTTTATTTCTACTACATGCTTTTTTAAAAACGAATCTTCGTCCACTTTTTTGGCCACAACATGTATATTTTTTAAATTATTTTTTTCCACATAGCCCGTAACCAAAGGCACTCTTGCCGAATAATTGGCCGACAATGGCATGTGCAACCCATCGGCATCGACATAATACGATGCGTTGGTATTTACTCTTGCAAGTGGCGTTTTTTGTTCTACCCGAGCCGTAAGTGCGCCGTTTACAGCAACATACACTTCGGCCGACTTAATCATGGGGTTCGATTTTAGGGCGTGTTCCAAATCATTCAAAACTAAAGTTTCTTTAGTGACGTTTTTAACATTGCCAAATTTTTGTATTAACAAGTTACTAACAGCATCGGCGGTTATAAACAGATTGTTATCGCCCAAAAATTCGACTTTCGGTTTGGAAATTAACCGGTTTGCGTTTCGGTTTGAGGCAAAGGCGAACAACCCCACCGCCAAGAGGATTAAAACCACGAATTTTATATGTCGCCAAGCTATCTTCATTTATCTATTTTTTTACAACAAACTGCTTTTAAGCAATTTAACAACGCAAACACCTTTATCATTACCCACTAAACGCCTATTATGGGCTTTCAAGTGCTTAATTCTTTCTTTATTTGTTTAACTTCTTCACCTATATCGCCCGCCCCAATGGTTAAAACTACTTGGGCTTGCGATGCTTTTATCTTGTTGATTAAATCTTCTTTTTTAACCAATTGTTTGTTTTGGTTTTCTATTTTCCCGAGAAGCCACTCCGAGGTTACGCCGGGTATGGGCAATTCGCGCGCCGGGTAAATATCCATTAGCAACACCTCGTTGAATTGCGACAGACTTTTGGCAAATTCGTTGGCAAAATCCTGTGTTCGGCTAAACAGATGCGGCTGAAAAACCGCCAATACTTTTTTGCCGGGATACATTTCGCGCACGGCTTGGTGTACGGCATTTATTTCCTCTGGATGGTGCGCATAATCGTCGATATACACTAAATCGTTAGTTTTTATATGATAGCTAAAACGCCTTTTTACACCTTTGTAGGTAGCCAAGGCCTGCTTTAACTGTTCGGCATTGCAACCGTATTCCAAGGCCATTGCCACTGCCGCCAAGGCATTTAGCAAATTATGGCGACCAGGTAGGGCAAACTTGAAATTGGCCAACAGGGTTTTGGGTGTTTTTACATCGAACACATATAGGCCGTTTTCAATTTTTATGTTTTTAACGGCATAATCGGCATTGTCGTTAACACCAAAGGTTATGCCTTGTACGGGCAGTCCGTTTTTAACGAACAGTTTTCCGTTGGGTTTTAGTTTTTTTGAAAACTCACGGAAGGATTTTTCCAGTTCCGACACATCGCCGTAAATATCCAAGTGGTCGGCATCCATGGAGGTAATACAGGCCAAATTGGGCGATAAGGTCAAGAACGAGCGATCAAACTCGTCGGCCTCGACCACCGAAACCTCGGTACCCTTGCTTATATAATTGGAATTATAATTTTCGCTAATACCACCCAAGAAAGCCGTCACGGGCACATTGCAACTGTACAGTAAATGCCCGAGAATGCTGGTGGGGGTGGTGTTGCCAGGCGTTCCGGCAACCGCCAAACAAAAGGTGTGCTCGGTAATATGCCCCAAAACCTGTGAGCGTTTTAATACCGCAAAGCCTTCTTCCTTAAAATACGCTAATTGGGCGTGCTGCTTTACGGCAGGCGTATACACAACCAAGGTTTCGGTTTTGCTTAAAAATGGTTTTGGCACATTTTCCAACGCATCGCTAAAACAAATGTTTATACCCAAATTGGTTAGGGCATTGGTTATTTCGGTCGGGGTTTTGTCGTAGCCCGAAACGGTTTTGCCATTGGCCATAAAATACCGTGCCAAGGCACTCATGCCTATACCGCCAATGCCTATAAAGTAAACGTTATGTACGCTGTTTAAGTTCATTTATTTTTTAAAAGTTTTTCAACTTCGTTGGCTATTTGTTTTGTGGCATTAACCAATGCCAATTGTTTTATGTTTTTGCTTAGCTCGTTTTGTTTTTGGGGCGAAGCGATTAGGTTTGAAAATTTGTTTTCGAAATCGGCATCCAATTCATCCTCCTTTATTAAAATAGCCGCATTTTTATCGGCAATGGCCAAAGCGTTTTTGGTTTGATGGTTCTCGGCCACGTTGGGCGACGGAATAAAAACAACCGGCTTGCCCACAATACAAAGCTCGGACACCGAACTGGCACCCGCCCTTGATATTACTATATCGGCGGTGGCATAGGCCAAATCCATTCGGTTTAAAAACTCGTACACCTGAACGTTTGCCGTATTGTTGTAAATTTTATATTGCTGATAGTACAACTTGCCGCATTGCCAAATAACCTGAACGTTTTGCGCATCGAAAAAATCCAATTCCTTTTCAATAAGCTGGTTAATGCGCCTTGCGCCCAAACTACCGCCCAAGACCAAAAGCGTTGGTTTTCCTTCTTTCAACTTAAAAAAGGCTTTTGCTTCTTGGGTTTTGCTTTGTACGCTTAGCAAATCCTGACGCACGGGATTTCCTGTTTTTACCAATTTGTCGGCGGGAAAAAACCGCTCCAAACCATCGTATGCTACACATATTTTTTGCACTTTGCCCGCCAACCATTTATTGGTTACGCCGGGAAAGGAATTTTGCTCCTGTATTAAACTTGGCACGCCTTTGAAAACCGCCATACGCAACAAGGGGCCACTGGCAAAACCGCCCGTACCGATAGCCACATCGGGCCTAAAGGCTTTTATTATTTTTCGGGAGTTATACAAACTACTTAGCAACTTAAACGGAAACAATAGGTTTTTTAAGGTTAGTTTTCGTTGTATGCCCGAAATCCAAAGGCCTTTAATGCTATATCCAGCCTGCGGCACTTTGTCCATTTCCATCCTGTCCTTAGCGCCCACGAACAAAAACTCGGCATCGGGAAAACGCAACTTTAACTCGTTGGCAATGGCTATGGCCGGATAAATATGCCCGCCCGTACCGCCGCCCGATAGAATGATTTTGTATGTGTTTGAATTAGGTTTCACGAGTTATTAGTTATGGGTTTTGAGTTATGGGTTTACGGGTTATGATTTACGATTTCTCATTGTTTTAATTGAAGCTACGACTATTGATAATAATTCATTTCCCCCGGCATTAAGCCGTTTCAATTCC
The DNA here is from genome assembly GCA_047975545.1 of Flavobacteriaceae bacterium. Taxonomy (GTDB): domain Bacteria; phylum Bacteroidota; class Bacteroidia; order Flavobacteriales; family Flavobacteriaceae; genus JBKEDS01. Next base: position 55,964 of record JBKEDS010000012.1, read on the forward strand.
TCCTGTTCTTTATTCCCTACTTCTTGTAGCAATTCGATGAAATACATGCTTTCATCGGTTTCTTCTTCTACAATTTTTAATTTATTTATAAAATCGGCACTTGATTTGGCCCCGCACGCAGCCCTATAATTTGCCCCAACAGAACTTGAACACCGTATTAATTGGTTGCAATACGCATTATACTCCCTATTTATTGGAAATTTTGTGCTCAACTTCCAACAGTCCGCCGCATATTGTTTTGTTCTATTTTTTAATGCTTCCTTCATTAAATCGTAATTTTAAAATCGGATATTGAAAATATTAAATGGTTTCCGATAGGATTTCCAACGGGTTGTCTTCATCTACAAATTCCTGTTCTTTTATTTCCTCGCGTTTTGCGCTTACGCTTAATATTACGCCTATGGCCAAACAGGCCATCCAAATCGAGGTTCCGCCACTGCTTATTAAGGGCAGCGTTTGCCCCGTTACGGGGAAAAGCTCGACCGCCACCGCCATATTTATCAGGGCTTGAAGCACAATGGGCAAGCCTACGCCCAATACGACCAGCTTACCAAAAACGGTATCGGATTTTTGGGCCACGATTACAATCCTGAACAGCAACCACAGATACATAACCATAATAAACACACCGCCGAGCATGCCGTATTCTTCAATAATAATGGCATAAATAAAATCGGATGACGATTGCGGCAAAAAGTTTTTTTGCATGCTCTTGCCCGGGCCAACGCCGTAAATACCGCCTGTTGCTATGGCTATTTTGGCTTTTTCTATTTGGTAATCGGCTTCGGTATCTTCTTTATTGGTAAAGTTTTCAATACGGCTCATCCACGTATCCACACGGTTGGGCATGGCTTCGGGAAACGCCTTAGCTACAAGAACAAATATGGTAAGCGCCAAAAGCCCGGCGCCCATAATAACCACCAAATAGCGTATGGGATAACCGCCGATAAACACCAACAGCACCACAATAAAAAACATAATGGCCGCCGTGGACAGGTTGGCGGGCAATATAAGCCCCAACACTACAAAAACAGGTGCCCACAACGGCAAAATAGAACTTTTGAACGTAATGGTTTTATCTTGTATCTTAGACATGTACCGCGCCACATAAACCATAAGCACTACAAAGGCAAAGGTCGAGGTTTGAAAACTCATGCCCACAAAGGGTATTTGTATCCACCTACTGGCATTAGCGCCCTCGATGGTAGTACCTTGAAGCATGGTTACTACCAATAGTACGACTACAACGGGAATCATAACCAACGACAGCCCCTTAAAATACCGATACGGAATTTTATGCACCCCGTAAATAATAACAAACCCAAAAAACAAATGCACAAAATGTTTTATAAAAAAGCTAAACGTACCGCTTCCGCCGCCTTTATAGGCCAAATTACTGGCTGCGCTATAAACAGGCAAAAACGACAGTATGGCCAACAGCGCCACAATTGCCCAAATTAGCTTATCGCCCTTAATATTTTTGAATAATAGCCCCATTGTTCTTTGGACATTTCCCCTAAGAGGAAAACTTTCATTTTAAATTTTCAACTTTAATTAACACCTACACAATTTTGAGAAGAGATCGCTTCGTCGTCGTGCCTCCTTCTCGCGATGACGCCATTGCAACGACAACAGAGGAAGCAATCTCCATAAGCCATAATATAATTAACCTAACATTAGTTTCACTTAATATATTCAACACCCTTTTTTACATCAATCCTTCACCTTTGGGAGGATTAATATGGACTATAAATTCCGCACGGCTTCCTTAAACTGGCGGCCGCGGTCTTCGTAATTTTCGAACAAATCGAAACTGGCGCAAGCGGGCGACAATAATACGTTATCACCGGCTTCGGCCAATTTGTAGGCTATTTTAACAGCTTCTTTCATCGACTGGGTTTCAACCATAACATCGACCATGCCGCCAAAGGTGTCCATTAGTTTTTGGTTATCCTTGCCCAAGCATATAATGGCTTTTACTTTTTCGTTTACAAAAGGGAAAAGCTCCTCGTAATTATTGCCTTTATCCTCGCCGCCAACTATCCAAACCGTGGGTGCCGCCATGCTTTCCAAAGCGTAATAAACCGAATTGACGTTTGTGGCCTTGGAATCGTTTATGTACTGTACCTTGTTTATTTTTAAAACATGCTCCAAACGGTGTTCTACGGCTTGGAAATTTTCCAAACTTTCCCTTATGGTTTGTTTTCGTATTTTTAAAAGATGCGCTACAGTAGAAGCGGCCATGGCATTTTTAACATTGTGTTTTCCTTCTAATGTAAGACTTGTAGTAGGCATAGTTATCGAATTGTTATTTATAGTTATTATTATATTATCGTGTTTTAAATAAGCACCGTTTTCAACTTCTTTTGTTAATGAAAAAGGCAGTAATATGGATTGAACGGGATGTTTTTCCAACCAATTGGTTATTACCGCGTCATCGGCATCGAAAATTAAATAATCGGCCTTGGTTTGATTTTTGGCTATCCTGAATTTTGATGCTATATAGTTTTCAAACTCGTACCCGTACCTATCCAAATGGTCGGGCGTTATGTTGGTTATTACTGCAATATGGGGCTTGAAGGTTTTAATATCGTCCAACTGGAAACTGCTTATTTCCAATACGTAATTGGGGTAATTAAACTCCAAAACCTGCTTAGCGAAACTGTCGCCTATATTCCCTGCCAAGCCAACATTTAGCTCGTTTTTTAACAAATGGTGCGTTAGGGTTGCCGTTGTGGTTTTGCCGTTGCTGCCCGTAATGCCAATAATATTGGCGTTAGTAAATGTCGAGGCAAATTCTATTTCGGAAACCACGGGAATGCCTGCTTCACGTATTTGTTTTACCAAGGGCGCCTTGTCGGGAATACCGGGGCTTTTCATAACCATATGGGCATTTAAAATTTTGGCCTCGGTATGGGTTTCGTCTTCCCATTCAATCTTGTTATGTTTAAGAACGTTTTTATATTTTTCTTTTATTTTTCCCTTATCGGAAACAAAAACCTCGTAGCCTTTTGCCTTTCCTAAAAGCGCGGTTCCTACGCCACTTTCGCCACCTCCGAGAACTACTAATTTTTTCATTTTTGATTTACGATTTTTGATTTACGATTAACTATTGATAAATTTAAATCAACCTATTTGTTTTATTAGCTTTAAAAACTTTGTAAAGCGATTGCTTCGTCGTCGTACCTCCTTCTCGCAATGACGTCATTACGACAACAAGGGAGGAAGCAATCCCTATGTTATAATTAACTTACACTGTTTTTAATCTTCTTTTTCATTCTAAAATCCAATCTCGTTAATCGTTAATTCTTTTCTTCTATTATCTAATTTTCAAGGTTACTATTGAAATAATGGCCAATAGGATGCCCACAATCCAAAACCGGGTTACAATCTTGCTTTCGTGATAGCCTTTTTTTTGGTAATGGTGGTGCAATGGCGACATTAAAAAAATACGTCGGCCTTCGCCATACTTCTTCTTGGTATACTTAAACCAGCCCACTTGCAATACGACCGATAAATTTTCGGCTAAAAAGATGCCGCACAATACGGGAATTAGCCATTCCTTACGTACCGCAATGGCTATAACGGCAATAATACCGCCTATGGTTAAACTGCCCGTATCGCCCATAAACACTTGTGCCGGATAGGTATTGTACCATAAAAACCCGATAAGCGCCCCCACGAATGCGGCAATGTAAATGGTAATTTCCTCGACCCGCGGGATATACATGATATTTAGGTAATCGGAAAAAATAATATTGCCCGATACCCACGCAAAAATGCCCAAGGTAAGCACCACAATAGCCGATGTTCCGGCCGCCAAGCCGTCGATACCGTCGGTTAGGTTGGCGCCGTTGGAAACGGCCGTGATGATAAAAATGCTCGCAATAATAAACACCCCCCAAGCGTATTTTGCCCAATCGGGGTTAACCCATGTAATTAAATCGGCGTAATCAAACTCGTTATCCTTTACAAACGGAATTGTGGTTATAGTGGATTTTTCTTCATCCTTAAACAACTTGGCCTGTGGTATGCCGGGGTTTTCGGCAAGTAATTCTTGCTGTACACTGGTGGGCAATTCTTCCTTAACCGTTACATTGGGGTTAAAATAAAGGGTTGCCCCAACAATAATGCCCAAGCCCACTTGGCCCATAACCTTAAACCGTCCTTTTAGGCCTTCTTTATCTTGTTTGAATTTTTTAATATAATCGTCTATAAAACCTATGGTACCCATCCATAGGGTGGTTACGATAAGCAGGATGATATAGATGTTTTCCAACTTAGCTACCAAAAACACGGGAATTAAAGTGGCCAAAATGATAATAACACCGCCCATGGTTGGTGTTCCGGCCTTTTCGTTTTGGCCTTGCAGCCCTAAATCGCGAATGGTTTCGCCGACTTGCTGTTTTTGTAAAAACCGTATAATACGCTTTCCGTAAATTGTAGAAATTAACAACGACAATATTACCGCCAAGGCCGCCCTAAAGGTTAAAAACCCAAAAAGCGAGGCACCGGGCAACTGGAATTGTTCTTCTAAATAGTGAAACAGATAATACAGCATTTTTAATTGGTTATTTATCTAATTGTTTTAAATAGTTGGTTACTTTTTTAAAATCGTCGAAATCGAAACGTTGCCCCTTAATTTCCTGATAGGCTTCGTGGCCCTTGCCCGCAATTAAAATAATATCGTTGGGCTGCGCCATTTGGCAAGCCGTTTTTATGGCCTGCGCACGATCCACAATCGTTAGGGTTTTTTTATAATTCTGTGGCTCCACGCCTTTTTCCATATCGTTTAAAATAGCTTCGGGTTCTTCGCTCCTGGGGTTGTCGCTGGTAAACACTACCTTGGTGCTTAGTGCCGAGGCAATATGTCCCATTTTGGGGCGTTTGGCCTTGTCTCTATCGCCGCCGCAGCCCACAACGGTAATCAAGGTTTCGTTTTTGGTACGGATGCTGTTTATGGTTTCCAGAACATTTTTTAGCGCATCGGGCGTATGGGCATAATCGACAATAGCCGTTATTTTTTCGTTTGAAATTACATATTGAAACCGCCCGCTTACGCTTTCCAGCTCGCTTACGTACCGCAGTACCTCTTGCCTTTCCAAGCCCAATAGTTCGGCCGTGGCGTAAATAGCCAAAATGTTGTAAGCGTTAAAATTTCCTATTAAGCGCGTCCATACTTCCAAACCGTTTATTTTAAGCAGCAAACCGCTAAACTGGTTTTCCAAAATCTGGGCGCTGTAATCGGCATAGTTTTTTAGGGCATAGGTTACTTTTTTAGCCTTGGTGTTTTGCAGCATGACCAAGCCGTTTTTATCGTCGATATTCACCAGAGCAAAGGCCTTTTCGGGCAGGGCATCGAAAAACGATTTTTTCACATCCCGATATTCGGCAAAGGTGCTATGGTAATCCAAGTGGTCGTGCGATAGGTTGGTAAACACGCCGCCTTCAAAATACAAGCCCGTCGTCCGGTTTTGGTGAATGCCGTGTGAACTGACCTCCATAAAGCAAAACTCCACCCCGGCATCGTTCATTTCTTTTAAATATTTATTTATGGTTAACGAATCGGGCGTGGTGTGGGTGGCCTTATATTCTTTTTCGTCTACCATAATTTTGACGGTAGAAAGCAAGCCTACTTTGTAGCCCGCCTTTTTAAACAATTGGTACAGTAAGCTGGACACCGTGGTTTTACCATTTGTACCCGTAACCCCGACCAATCGCAAGTTTTTTGAAGGCGCATGATAAAAATTAGACGCCATGATTGCCAAAGCCTCGTTGGAATTTTCAACCTCGACATACGTTATGCCCACTTGTAATTGCGAAGGCATGGTTTGGCAAACCACGGCAACTGCACCTTGCGCTATGGCTTTATCGATGTACGCATGCCCATCGGCAATATGCCCGCGAATGGCTACAAACAAGCCGCCGGCAACGATGTTTCGGGAATCGAAATCGATAGCTTGCACCTCTATATTCGTGCTCCCCACCACGGCGTTTATCTTCACCTTATATAATATGTCCTTTAAAACCATCATGAGGCCGTTAACACTACTGTTTGGTTGTTTTTTAGTTTTATATCCTTGTTTACCGATTGTTTTTTTACAACGCCATTGCCTTCCAACTTCACCTTTACCTTAACCTGCATGTTTTCCAACAAGGCTACGGCATCCATAGCGGGCAGCCCCACCACGTTCGGCATTATGGTTTTGTAGGTTTGCGCCATATTGAAATAGCCTTCAAATTCTTTGTCGGTTGACGCTTGGAGGATTTCAGCCGCATCAACCTCATCAACAATAGGCGTATCGGTAAATATTTTTTGGGCAATACGCTTAAACACGGGTCCGGTTACATCGGCACCGTAATAACCTTTTTGGGTACTGGGCTTATGCACTACCACGATACAGGAATATTTTGGGTTATCGGCAGGAAAATACCCCGCAAAGGACGAAATGTAACGGCGGTTTTGCTTCCAATCCTTCATCCAATATTCGGTTTGCGCCGTCCCTGTTTTTCCTGCCATGGAAAAGTAAGGCGAATACAACGAGCGCCCCGTACCCCTATCGACCACGTGTTTTAGTATGGTTTGGATTTCCTTTAGGGTTTTATCGGAACATATTTTTTTATTGGTAATTTCCTTGTCGAAGGTTTCCACGACCCTATCCAACTCCTTAACCTGGCGGATAAACCTTGGCTTAACCAAAACCCCGTTATTGGCTATGGCGTTGTAAAAGGTTAGGGTTTGTAGCGGTGTTAGGTTTAGGTTGTAACCGTAGGACATGGACGGCAATGCGTTTTTGCTCCAAATTTTGTCGCCCGGCCTCGGGATAACAGGCTCACCTTCGCCAATAATGGGCAAATCCAAAGTTTTGGAAAGCCCCCAATCGTCTAAGTGCTTGATAAACTTATTTGGGTCTTTGGAGTAACCTTTTTCTATTATGGTAGCCATACCAATATTGGACGACACTTCCAACACGTGGGCTGCCGAAATTTTGCCATGCCCCCGGGTATCGTAAATAGCCCGTCCGTAAAATTGTTTGTAGCCCACACCGGTATCGATAACCGTTGCGGTATCGACAACCTTATCTTCCAAGGCCGCCATTAAGGCCATAACCTTAAAGGTAGAACCCGGTTCGTGCGATTCGCCCAACACGTAATTGAGGCGTTCGTAATAGTGGCCGTCGCTGTTGCGCCCCAAATTGGAAATGGCCCGAATTTCGCCCGTTTCAACCTCCATAACCGCTACGCAGCCGTGTTCGGCCTCGTAGTATTCCAATTGTTCCAACAGGGCATGGTGGGCAATATCCTGAATATTAACATCAATGGTAGTGTACACATCGTAACCGTCTTGGGGCTCGATTTCGTTATCGTCGCTCAAGGGCTTCCATTGGCCTTTTCCTATTTTTTGTTTTTTGCGTTTGCCATCGACACCCCGCAGGTACTTAATACCATAGGCGCCATCTATGCCGGGGCGGGTTACGTTGCCTTCTTCATCTATACGTTCGTAACCAATGGTGCGCTGGGCAATACCGCCCATGGGGTATTCGCGCTTTGTGGTTTGCTCGACTATCAAACCACCCTTGTAAGTGCCCAATTTTAAAAGCGGAAAGTTTCGCAAGCGCATGTAATTGGAATAGCCAATATTCCTGGCCAACAAATAATAGCGGTTTTTATTGGCACGGGCTTTTCGGATTTCTTTTTGAAAATAGCTGGAAGGTTTTCCCGAATATTTTGAAAGCGAATCGGACAGGGGCTTTAAGTATTTTTCGAAGTTTTTGGCCGACGGCGTTACGGCATCCAAACGCACATCGTACTTGGGCACCGAAGTAGCCAACAAATTACCGTTAACCGAATACACATTGCCCCTATTGGCCGGGATAACAACATCCTTAACCACGCGCTCGTCGGCCATGGCACGATATTTTTCGCCCTGTAAAAACTGAATATCGAACAGCTTAAATACAACCGCCAACCCGAATATAAACATACATATTGCAACTATGTACATGCGGTTTAATATGTGCTTTTCGTTTATGGCCACTATTAACGTTCTTGAGATTTAACTTTTATTTTTTTAGGCGGAATTACCGAGGTTTTCAAGCCTTTGCTTTGCATTTTTGCAATTACCGCCGATTCCATTTTTAGCTTCATTAACTTGGAACGCCCATCGATAAAGGCCGAGCGCATTTCGTTAACTTCGTTTTTTAGCTGTGCTATTTCGTACACTTTTTTATCGGCGTTGTGCGAACTGGCAATCATAACAATGGCCAAAGCCGAAATAAAAATGATAATGCGCCAATTTTTAAACGAATCGTCGCTTACCAAAAATGTTCCTTTTAATATTTTATAAATGTTTTTCTTCATTTACAGTTTTTCGGCTATTCGTAATTTTGCGCTCCTGGCACGGCTGTTTTCTTTTATCTCTTTAGAAGAAGGCACGATTAAACCGCCTACTCTTTTTAACGGCACACTAAAATTGCCAAACATGTCGCGCTCGGGCTCGCCTTCGAACATACCGTTTCTTATAAACCGCTTTACCAACCTGTCCTCCAGCGAATGATACGAGATAAAACTTAACCGTCCGCCCTGTTTTAAAAGTTCTGGTGTTTGCAACAAGAATTCTTTTAGCACCTCTATTTCTTGGTTTACCTCAATACGTATGGCCTGGTATATTTGCGCCAATATTTTGTTTTCGTGCTTTGGCGGCAAAAACTTTTTTAGCACCGCTTTTAGCTGCTCGCTTGTTACTATTGGTTTTTCGGTGCTTGCCGCAACAATTTCCCTTGCCATTGCGGGCGCCTGCCTTAGCTCGCCATATTGGGCCAATACCGTTTTAAGCTGTTGCTCGCCATACCCGTTAACCACATGGTAGGCCGAAAGTTCGTTTTTTTGGTTCATGCGCATATCAAGGTTTGCCTCGAAGCGGGTTGAAAACCCACGCTCGGCCACATCGAACTGATGCGAGGATACCCCGAAATCGGCCAAAACGCCATCGACTTGCTTTATGCCATAAAACCGCAAGAACCGCTTAACGTACCTGAAATTTTCGTTGATTAGCGTAAACCGTTCATCGTCTATTTTATTTTCAAGCGCATCTAAATCCTGGTCGAAGGCAAACAGCTTTCCTTTTTTGCTTAACCGGCTTAATATTTCCTTGCTATGTCCGCCGCCGCCAAAGGTTACGTCCACGTACACGCCATCGGGATTAATATTTAATCCATCGACTGTTTCCTTTAACAATACGGGGTTATGATATGCTGTCATCGTCGTCATCCTGTCCCATTACTTCTTCGGCCAAATCGGCAAAATCCAAGGCGGCATCGTCAATAGCCTGTTCGTACAAATCCTTATCCCAAATTTCAACAATATTAATGGCCGAAGCCACTACTATATCCTTTGAAATATTGGCAAATACGGTTAAATCCTTGGGGATTAACAACCGGCCGTTGCCATCGATTTCCACCATTTTTACCCCTGCGGTAAAGCGGCGGATAAAATCGTTGTTCTTCTTTTTAAAACGGTTTAGCTTGTTCATTTTTTGCATAAGCACCTGCCACTCGGCCACCGGGTACAGCTCCAAACATTTTTGGAACACCGAACGGCGCAATACAAAGCCTTCAGCCAAAACGGCCGACAACTGCTTTTTAAGCGGCGCCGGCAGCATGAGCCTGCCTTTTGTGTCGACCTTACAATCGTATGTTCCTATTAATGAATCCAATGCGGTATTAAATATGCTTCAACCTTTAAATTTCAAATATATTGAAAAATTTACCACACTTTACCACATTTTACCACTTTGTTAATAAATTTTCGACAAAACGGCCACTTTACCCCACGGAAAACAACCCGACACGCCACAACACCTTAAAACCAACGTATTGGCTTACGGTTTTAAACTATTAACATTTCGCAATTTTTATGTTTTAACTAAAATGGTTATAATATGAATGAAATAACTATATTTGTTTTGAAGAAAGAAACATGGCTTGGGAGAAAAACTCCCAGACATTTAAAATTTCAATTATCGAGAACGACAACTTACGAATGGCCCAACGTTTAAAAAAAGAAAAAAACTACAGTTATATTGAAGTGGGCGAAGGCACCCCGATTATTGTCCTGCACGGCCTTATGGGCGGCTTGAGCAACTTCGATTCCGTAACCCAATATTTTAGCAACCAAGGCTACAAGGTTGTTATACCGGAATTGCCCATTTACACCATGTCGCTATTAAAAACCAACGTAAAGAGCTTTGCCAAGTACCTGCACGATTTTATAAACTTTAAGGAATATAACGAGGTTATTTTGTTGGGAAATTCGCTTGGCGGACATATCGGGCTTTACCACACCAAACTTTATCCCGAAAAAGTTAAGGCACTTATTATAACGGGCAGCTCGGGGCTTTACGAAAGCGCCATGGGCAGCGGCTACACCAAACGCAGCGATTACGAGGTTATTAAAAAGAAGGCCCAGGACGTGTTTTACGACCCCGCCGTGGCCACCAAAGAAATTGTAGACGATGTTTACAAAACCGTTAACGACCGTAACAAACTAATAAAAACCCTTGCCATTGCCAAAAGCGCCATTAGGCACAATATGGCCAAGGATTTACCAAAAATGCAAACGCCAACCTGCATTATTTGGGGCAAGAACGATACCGTTACGCCTCCGGACGTTGCCGAGGAGTTCCACGAGTTGCTGCCCGATTCCAGCTTATATTGGATTGACAAATGCGGGCATGCCGCCATGATGGAACACCCCGACGAGTTTAACCGTATTTTGCATAATTGGCTTAAGGAAAGAGGGTTTTAAAAAAACACCATTTGCAATAACGTATACAAAGTGAAGTGTTTTCATTACAAATAGATTCTTCACTTTCGTTCAGGATGATACAACAACCAAACCACCACGGGCTGGAAGCCCATGGGCTTGCAAACGGATTGAACGCCTGATTATTTGTGTACATTTTAGCCACGAATACACGAATAATTTTTATAAAAACTATTTGAAACATTCGTGTATTCGTGGCATAAAAATATTTGTAGACACTGAAAGTCTTGCCCTAAAAGCACATACTTGCCTACGGCAGGCAGGGCTTAAACTAACGCCCAAAACAAATGAACACTAAAACCATAAAACACCTATTAATCGGCCTATCTATTATAGCCATTGCTTTTGCTTTAAAAAAGCCTTTTAATTTTTCAAACCACGAAGTTTTTTTAATGTTGGGCGTTGGGGTTTTATTGGCCGCTATCCACATAACTGCTACAAGTGCTTTAAATTTTATTTCGCCTTCCGATTGGTTTTTTAAAAACCGTTTTAAATTTTTCAGCCTTGCACGGGGCGCTATGTACGGTATTGTTTATTTTTCTATAAACACAATACTTGAAAACAGTACATTTTCGTTTAAAAAAGCACTTGTTACAACCTTGGTTTGCGCCTTGTTAGGATTAATTTTAGATGGTTTCTTTTTCAGCAAATCGAAAAAACCGAAAACCAAAAACCGCACTTTTAGCCTACAAAAACAATTGGCAACCGATTTTGCCGCATTAACCGACCAAAACGGTAAAAACCACGAAGGCAAATTAATTTTAACCGATAAAGCTTTAATTTTTGTTGACAACAAAACCCAACAAAAACTTATAGACCAAAGCATAAGCAACATAACGCCAACCATTAGCAACTCTATAATAAAAAGCCCTAATGGCTTTAAAATTGGGACTACCGAAATTAAAAACTTAATGTTTCCCTTTTATTGACTCAATAAAATAGACGCATTAAAAACTTCACATTAACAACCCCAAAAATGATTATAAAATCCGCCGAATTTGTTATGAGCAACTCCGATGTTGCAAAATGCCCCAAAGGACAATTGCCCGAATATGCGTTTATTGGGCGTAGCAACGTGGGCAAATCGTCGCTTATTAACATGCTTACCAACCGAAAAAGCTTGGCAAAAACCTCGGGGCGCCCCGGAAAAACCCAGCTCATAAATCATTTTTTAATTAATAAAAACTGGCATTTGGTAGATTTGCCCGGCTACGGTTACGCACGGGTTTCGAAAAGCACAAAAAAGGTGTTCCAGAAATTTATAACCCAATATTTTAGCGCACGCGAACAATTGGTAACAGCTTTTGTTTTGGTGGATATTAGGCACGAACCCCAAACCATAGATTTGGAGTTTATGCAGTGGTTGGGCGTTAACGGCATTCCGTTTTCCATTGTTTTTACCAAAGCCGACAAACTGAAGCCCAAAGCCATAGAAAACCATATTGAGGCTTACAAATCTGTTTTACTTGAAACTTGGGAAGATATGCCACCATATTTTATAACCTCATCCAGTAACGAAATGGGCAAAGATGCGGTTTTGGATTATATCGACGGGCTTAATGGCGCAGTGAATGGAGGATAATAGACAATAAATACTTCCTTGCTTAAACCGTTCATTTCCACTTTCAAATTATTAACCTTCAGTTAACCTTCGTGAAAAAATATCGGGCTATCTTTAATTGTCCTTTTTCTACTATATATTGCACGAAACCTGCTTGCTTAAAACCTTTTTAAGATGCAACTTGAAAGTGCCGAAGATTTTTTAAAACAACTAAATTACAATTGCCATCGTAATAAAAACGAATTGGAAGTCGATGTGGACCACGCCCAAAAAGTACTTATTAATTTTTCTAATCCCGAACACGTTTCGGTAACCGATAAACTAAAGTCTTGGAATTTTTTAACGGGAAACATTAAAACGACCCTAAAAAAAGCATTGCTATTCAACTTTGTTTTTGCCATAACACTAAGTCTTATTGTTGGCTTTATAAACCTCAATATAGGTTTATTTGTGTTTATAACTCTTACGTTGTGGACCTTGTTGTGGGGTACTTATTATGCTGGAAAATTACAGAAATTAAAACAAATACTACTGGGTTAATTCTTTTTTACAAAATTTAGCTTGCTTTTTTTTCACCTTCCCTTTATATTTTAACCCTAAAAACACAGCTTACGCAACAAAAAAAGCTACCTGAAAAAATATTTTTCAGGCAGCCTTAGTATTTTGCCATTATGGCTTTTTATAAAGTTTATTCTTCCCTTGGCCTTCTATCATCACGACGGTTGTCGCGGCCACGGTTATCGCGGTTTCGGTTGTCGCGGCCACCATTGCGGTTATTATCCCTTGGCGGTCTTGGCACATAACCTTCCGGTTTTGGCAAAAGTGCTTTTCTGGACACTTTTTCCTTGCGTGTTTTAGGGTCTGTACCAAAGTATTTCACCTCGAAAACATCGCCCATGTTAACAGCATCGGTTACGTTTTCGGTACGCTCCCAAGCCAGTTCGCTTACGTGCAACAGCACTTCGTTCCCTGGGGCTTGTGTATATTCTACAACGGCACCAAATTCCAATATTTTAATAACCTTAACCTCGTATGTGCTACCAACTTCGGGCTTAAACATTAGGGATTCTATTTTTGCCAATACTTTGTCTATGCCCTCTTGGTCGGTACCAAGGATTTCAACAATGCCCTCTTCGGTAACAGGGTCTTCGTTAATAACAATAGTTGTTTTGGTTTCTTTTTGAAGCTCTTGGATAACCTTTCCTCCTGGGCCAATCAACGCGCCAATGTACTCGTTTGGTATAATACGGGTAATCATTTTTGGGGCATGCGGTTTAACCGTTGGGTTAGGCTGGGCAATGGTTTCAACTAATTTACTTAAAATATGAAGACGTCCATCACGGGCTTGTTTTAGGGCTTTTACAAGAATTTCGTAACTTAGTCCCTTAACTTTTATGTCCATTTGGCAAGCCGTAATACCATCTTCGGTACCGGTAACCTTAAAGTCCATATCGCCAAGGTGGTCCTCATCGCCAAGAATATCGGACAATACAGCGTATTTTCCGGTTTCGGCATCACTAATCAAGCCCATGGCAATACCCGAAACGGGCTTTTTTATTTGTACCCCGGCATCCATAAGCGCCATGGTTCCGGCACAAACCGTTGCCATAGAAGATGAGCCGTTACTTTCCAAAATTTCGGAAACTACACGAACCGTATACGGGAAATCGGCCGGCACCATACCTTTTAAGGCGCGTTGCGCCAAATTACCATGACCTACCTCACGACGTGAGGTGCCACGGATGGGGCGTGCCTCGCCCGTTGAAAATGGCGGGAAGTTGTAGTGTAAATAAAAACGCTCCTCACCTTCGAACGATGGCATATCTATTATGTTGGCTTCTCTTGATGTACCAAGGGTTACGGTAGCCAAGGCTTGGGTTTCGCCCCTTGTAAAAATGGATGAACCGTGGGTTGAGGGCAAATAATCCACCTCGCACCAAATGGGGCGTATTTCGGTGGTTTTACGGCCATCTAAACGCAGCCCTTCGTTTAAGGTTAAATCGCGAACGGCTTTCTTTTCGGCTTGATAAAAATATTTTGATACCAAAGCACCAAAATCTTCTAATTCTTCTTCGGTAAAGGTTGCCACAACTTCTTCTTTAATCGCTTCAAAAGCTGCACTGCGCTCGTGTTTTGCTGAGGCTTGCTTGGCTACGGCGTATACTTTATCGTAAGTTAAATCGTGTACTTTTTTGGCTAAATCTTCATCCTCACGTTCGGGGTCGTATTCACGGATTTCTTTTTTACCAAAGGCTTCGGCCAATTTTAACTGCGCCTCGCATTGTACTTTAATGGCTGCATGGGCAAATTCGATGGCTTCAACCATCTCTTCTTCCGAAATTTCTTTCATTTCACCTTCAACCATCATAACCGAATCGGCCGAGGCGCCAATAACCATATCGATATCGGATTCTGCTAACTGGGCCAAGGTTGGGTTGATGATTAATGTTCCGTTAACACGCCCTACACGGACTTCGGAAATGGGTGTTTCAAACGGAATATCGCTTAATTGTATGGCGGTCGATGCTGCCAAACCGGCCAAGGCATCGGGCATAACTTCGGGGTCGTGGCTCATTAACTGAATCATAACCTGGGTTTCGGCGTGGTAATCTTTTGGGAAAAGTGGGCGCAAAACACGGTCCACCAAGCGCATGGTAAGTACTTCGCCATCGCTTGGGCGGGCTTCACGCTTAAAAAATCCTCCGGGATAACGGCCGGCTGCCGCAAATTTTTCGCGATAATCTACCGTTAGGGGTAAAAAATCGACATCGGATTGTTGGTAGTTGGATACCACGGTACACAGCAACATACATTTGCCCGATTGTACAACAACAGAGCCATGGGCCTGTTTTGCTAATTTTCCGGTTTCGATAGAAATTTCCCTACCGTCGCCAAGGTTTATAACCTCTTTAAAAACTTTTGGAATCATAATTTTTTTAATTCTAATTAAACAATGGTCGTTGTGTTGTTGTTGTGTGGACCAATGAAAAACTATAATTAGCTTCTTCTTATTAAATTAAAAGCGCTGTTTAAACTCTTGCGCTTTCGAGTTTTTTTCTTGGGCGTTCCCCTTCGGGTCGGGCTTTCCGCTATATCTTTTATGCCGAATTTATTTCGGCATCTCTTAAAAGTAAAGGTGCCACTCCATGTAAAAAGGGCTATTTGTGTGTTCGTTTTTGCGGCATAAAAGGATGCCGCTGCAATCCCTAACGCAAAACAAAAAAGAGGCAAAACGCCTCTTTTTCTTATTTTCTTATGCCCAATTCCTTAATTATGGCACGATACCTTAAAATATCCTTCTTGGTTAAATAATCCAACAAAGCACGGCGCTTACCTACCAATTTTACCAACGAACGCTCGGTGTTAAAATCTTTACGATTGTTTTTTAAGTGTTCGGTTAAGTGGTTGATCCTGTGCGTAAACAAGGCTATTTGGCCTTCGGTAGAACCTGTATCGGTTTTTCCCTTACCGTGTTTTTCAAAAATGTTTTCTTTTACTTCTTTAGTTAAATACATGCTAATATTGTTGTAAATAATTGTTATGTAATACGAAAGGCTTTCTTTCGAGCGGCAAATATATGCTTTTTTTATAAGTTGGCAATAAATCTTCTACAAGATATTTTTAAGCCCGTAAAGGTTGGTTCAATATTAAATCGATATATTGGTTTACTTTGTCCTTGAGGTCTTTTCTAACGGTAATAAAATCCAAGAAGCCATGTTCCAACAAAAACTCCGAGGTTTGGAAGCCCTCGGGCAGGTCCTTCCCCGTGGTGTCTCTAACAATTCTGGGTCCGGCAAAGCCTATTAGGGCGCCGGGCTCGGCTATGTTAATGTCGCCCAACATGGCAAACGAAGCTGTTGTACCGCCTGTTGTAGGGTCGGTACATAACGAAATGTAGGGTATTTTGGCTTCGGCCAATTGTGCAATTTTAACCGATGTTTTGGCCAATTGCATTAACGATAATGCGGCTTCCATCATGCGGGCGCCGCCCGATTTGGAAATAATCATTAACGGGGTTTTGTTTTTTATGGCGTAATCGGCCGCACGGGCAATTTTTTCGCCCACAACGCTCCCCATAGAACCACCGATAAAACTAAAATCCATACAGGCAATAACCAAATCCTTGCCCTTTGATTTTCCAACGGCTGTTTTAACGGCATCCTTTAATTTGGTTTTTTCCTGCGCCGCTTTTAAGCGGTCGGGATATTTTTTGGTGTCGACAAATTTTAAGGGGTCTTTGGAATCCAATTTTGCATCCAACTCCTTAAAGTTGTTATCGTCGAATAAAATTTCGAAATATTCCTTGCTGCCAATACGCACATGGTAACCGTCCTCGGGGCTTACGTAAAAATTGCGCTCCAACTCCTCGGTGTCTATAATTTTACCGGTGGGCGATTTGTACCACAAGCCTTTGGGCGTGTCCTTTTTTTCTTTGGTAGAGGTGGTTATTCCTTTTGTTTTTCGTTTAAACCAAGACATATTCGTGTTTGTTTAGGTGTATTCGGGTTATATTGTATGGTGTTTTAAAACGACAAAGATAAAATAAAAGCCGAATTACCAAATTTACTTCTTTTTTTAATTAGATGGGTTATTTGTGTTCATTTTTATTGAAAACAGGAACTTTTTACAGAATGCGTTTTTTATTATGGATGAACAAAAAAAAGACCCAGCAAGTGAGTCTTTTTTCAAAATTTTTAACGTTATCTACAACGTGTTTACGTTGTTTAAATCTTCAAATGCCTTTTTTAATCGGGCAATAAAGGTTTTTTCGCTTTCGCGCATCCAAACGCGGGGGTCGTAGTATTTTTTGTTTGGCGACTCGTCGCCTTCGGGATTACCGATTTGGCCTTGTAAATAGTCTTTTTTATTGGCCATATAATCGCGAATACCCGTCATAAAAGCGTATTGCAAATCGGTATCGATATTCATTTTTATAACGCCGTAGCCAATGGCTTCCCTAATTTCCTCGACCGAAGAACCGGAACCGCCATGGAACACAAAATCGATATGGTTGTGTGCTACGTTATATTTTTTTGAAATGTACTCCTGCGAGTTTTTCAGGATTTTTGGCGTAAGTTTTACGTTTCCTGGTTTGTAAACACCGTGTACGTTGCCAAAAGCGGCGGCAATGGTAAACTGCGGGCTTACTTTGCTTAGTTCTTCGTAAGCAAAGGCTACTTCCTCGGGCTGGGTGTATAGTTTGGAGTCGTCTACATCGCTGTTGTCCACACCATCTTCTTCGCCACCCGTTATGCCCAGCTCAATTTCGAGGGTCATGCCCATTTTCGACATTCGTTTTAAGTATTCCTTACAAATTTCAATATTTTCGGCGATAGGCTCTTCGGATAAATCTATCATGTGCGAGCTAAAAAGCGGCTTGCCCGTTTCGGCAAAGTGTTTTTCGCTGGCATCCAACATACCGTCTATCCAAGGCAATAGTTTTTTGGCACAGTGGTCGGTATGCAATATAACGGGAACGCCGTAAGCCTCGGCCAAGGTGTGTACGTGCTTAGCACCTGCAACAGCACCTGCAACGGCTGCCCTTTGGTTGTCGTTGTTCAAGCCTTTTCCGGCATTAAATTGGGCGCCGCCGTTGGAAAATTGGATAATTACGGGGGCATTTAAGGCTGCCGCAGTTTCTAAAACACCATTTATAGTGTCCGATCCTATTACGTTTACCGCCGGTAATGCAAAGCCTTTTTCTTTTGCCAATTTAAAAATAGCCTGAACCTCGTGTCCTGTGGCAACTCCGGGTTTAATATTGTGTCCCATGTTTTGTATTATTTATGTTTTAAGTTGTGAAGCCCAAAAGTAATGAATTTTTAGCTGATTTTAGTTTATTTACGACTTGTAAAACTTAAAAAAATACCGAAAACGTTTTAGTTGCTGAAAATTGAAGAATTGTTTTTTTAAAACGGATAATTTATACCAATGTTATAAACGGCGTTCCTGAAGTTATAGTCGTTAAACCACCTATTGGCGTCTTGGTACGAGGGGTCGTAGGTTTTAAAGCCGATATCGAAACGGAACACGAAAAAGCTAAAATCGTAGCGCAGGCCAAACCCGGAGCCTACGGCAATATCCTTTAACGAACTAAAGTCGGAGAAGGTAGCGTTAGGGTTTTCAACATTATCCAAAACGTTCCAAATATTGCCGGCATCGACAAAAACAGCACCGTTTAGGTTATCGAAAATATTAAAACGCTGCTCTAAGCTAAAGGCCAACTTCATATTGGCTTCGTTAAACTCGTTGGACGACTCGGAACTTCCCGGGCCAAGGTCGTAAGCGGACCATGCCCTATTGTCGTTGGCGCCACCGGCAAAAAAACTTTTGGAAAACGGAATACTGGTCGAGTTTCCGTAAGGTATGGCTATACCAAAAAAAGCCCGGGCCGCCAATATGTTTTTTTTGCCCAAGTACCAATGTTTTACGTAATCCAGTTCGGTTTTGGCGTACTGCGAATAGGCTACATTAAACAGTTGGTAGCGGTTATCGGCATCTTTTTTAAGGCCAAAAGCATCGGAAAACACCGAAAGCATATTGCCCGCCAATTCCAGTTTTGCCCTAAAAATTGAAAAATCCTCGTCGTACAGGCTTTCCCGTTCGTCGTTGGTAAAGCTAAAGTTGGAGGCCAGTATAAGGTTGTTTTCGGTTAAGCGTTTTTTGCGTTCGTTTATATTGCTTACTTCTTGGTACTCGTCGGGGTTGCTTGCCTTAAAACTATCGTCGGACAAAACCAAATCGATAAACGCATCCGATTTATCCATAACAAGAATAAGGTTGTCATCATCATTCAACACAAAATAATCGTCCGGGGTATTGTAATCGTTAAGGGCAATATCCTGAAGACTTTGAAACGAATTGCCATAAACATTAAAATAATTGCCAATATTTAAGTTTCGAACATATTGAATATTAAACACGTCCAGCCTATTGGTTACTTTGGGTGAAGGCACCCACTTGTAATTAAAAATACCACTAAAGGTTTGTTTGTCCAACCCCACATTGGTTTGCCCGCTGGTGGACAGGCTAATATTGGTGCTGGGCGACATGTCCTTGGCTATTAACTTGTCGGTGTTAATAGGAAATAAAAACCGGGGAATGGTTAATTTTAAGTCGACACCGTATTCGGTTATATCGAAAAACACATCATTACCGCTATCGGCTTTAGGCGAGTTAATGCCTTCTTTAGAAGAGCCTATGGAGGTAAAAGCCGAAATTTGCAGGGTTTCCGCACCTTTAAAAATATTCCGGACCAAAAGGCTTGGGTTTACCGAAAACCCTATGGTTTGTATGTTGCTTTGCGAAACATCGGTGCTAAAATCTAAACTAAACTTTTTTAGCGGTGTTAGCCGTATGGTGTCGCTAAGTGTGTTGGCACTTGTTTCCACATAATCGATACTAGGATATTTAAAGGTGCGCAACTCGTTAATGTGCCTGTAGGTTAGCGTACGGTCGTTTTCCTTAAAAATGCTTCCCGGATTGATAAATACGGCATCGGTTAGTGCTTTGGGGCGGTAGCGCAGCTTATTGTAACTGTAAATTTTAAAGCCTTTGTAAAAAGCCGAATCCTTAAAAGTTTGATTTCGTTTTTCGTAAGCATAATCGGTTATAATGGTAACATCTTCAACTTTGTATATTTTAAAGGGTTCGCGCCTTACGGAATCGCCGTTTCGTATAATTCGGTTTTGTATTTGCACATCTACGTTTACGCGCTCTTTTGTGCCAATAGTATCTACTTCAAAAGAAATATACTCTTGGTCGAAATGGTACAGTCCTGAGTTTTTAAGCGTTCCCGCAAGCCGTTCGCGCTCTTGTTCGAAATTTGAGGTTTTGTACTGCTCGTCTTTTTTAATTAAGGTATTCCTAATGGTTTTGTGGTATATGGAATCTATAATGGGCGATTGTATCGTGGTGCGTATGGTATCTATCATAAAGGGCTTTCCGGTTTCTACAACATATTCAATTTCGGCACGCTTGTTTTTTGTTTCGTTAATGTTGTAATTGGTGCTTACGTTAAACCAACCGTTGTTAAAGTAGTAGTGCTGGAAGTTTTCAACGGTTTTTTTCGTTCTATTTTCGTCAATAATTACGGGGGCTTCGCCTGTTTTTTTTAGCCAACTGTTAAAGCCTCTTCTGTTTTCAACATCTTTATCGACTTGTTTTCGGGAAAACAAATTGGTTTTGCGGTTTAGCTTTTTAGGATTGTCGTAAATTTTAGCCTGTAAAAACGAATCGGCATCGGGCCGGGCCATATTGTAAATATGGAGCCTAAGTGGCGTGTTTATAACGGGTATTTTACTGTTCGGTTTTTGAAAAATAAGACTGCCCGTGGCCTCGGTATTGTTTTTTTTGCCGTTTACAAGTACCGTGTTTTGGGTAAGCAAATATTCGTCTTCGGCAACACGCTTAACGGCATCGCACGCCAATAAAAGCCCTGTTGTTAAAAGCAGTAATGTTACTTTATGAAAATGTTGTTTCAAACGAAATAAAAATTAATTTTGGGTTTTAACCGAAATTTAAAATTTCAAGCAGAGATTGCTTCGTCGTCGTACCTCCTTCTCGCAATGACGTCATTGCAACGACAAAGGAGGAAGCAATCTTATCTGTAAATTTTAAATTTGGCTTAATACTATTATTCTGATTTTTAATGCTTCAAAAATACACTATTTCCAAAAGAAAAAAATATTTAAATTGATTTGAAGCTTATTCGGAAATTTAAATTTTTATTTCTTTATGCTTTCAAAATACATTTAAACCATGCTATCGAAAAACCAAATAAAATTAATAACCAGCCTAAAACACAAAAAGTTTAGGCAACAACATGGTTTGTTTGTTGCTGAAGGCAAAAAAACAATAACCGAACTATTACGGTCGGTCTTGAAACTGAATACGCTATACACCACCGAACCTTTCAAAAGTAATGCCAAAACAGAAGTATTGATTAGCGAAAAAGATTTGGCCCGTATTAGTTTTTTAAAAACGCCCAACACGGCCTTGGCGGTTTTTGAAATTCCGCAACCCAAACCTATTGATTGCAATTCGCTTATTGTTGCCTTGGACGATGTACGCGACCCTGGTAATTTGGGCACCATAATACGGCTTTGCGACTGGTTTGGCATTGCCCATTTGGTGTGCAGCCCCAATACGGCCGATTGCTACAACCCCAAAGTTGTACAGGCCTCTATGGGCTCCATTACAAGGGTTAATATTGTGTACGCTAATTTAGCCCATTTTTTAAAAGAAACGAACAAACCCGTTTATGGGGCTTTTATGGACGGCGAAAATATTTACGGCACAAATTTGCCCAAAGAAGGCATATTGGTCATGGGCAACGAGGCTAATGGTATTTCCAAAACCATCGAGGCTTTGGTAAACCATCGTGTTTCCATACCCCGATTTGGGCTTTTGCAACAAACCGAAAGTTTAAATGTAGCAACGGCCACGGCTATTTTGTTAAGCGAGTTTAAACGGCGGTAGTTGTGGTGTTTTCTTTTGGCCCCAACCAACATATACCCTTTATTCCTTAACCGTTTCGGTAGTAGCTACTTTTTTAATAGGTTGGGTTGCTTTTAAATCTTCGAGAACATTTAAGGCTTCCTCAACATAAATATCCTTGCTTAAACTGGTGTGCCAACGTTCGCGTTTTTCCTTTAAGTCGGTAGTATCGGTTTCGAACAAGTTTTTTTCGTAAGCGGTGGACTCGAAGGTTAAATTGGTTTTGTAATCGTCTATGGCATCAAAGCGTTTGGTTTCTTCTTCATCCAATTTCACCTCTTGCTTGTATTTGTTGTAGTTTAAGGTTACTTGTTTTTCGTCTATTTTGCTTTTTATCCATTTGGCATTTTCGGCAATAAGGTTTAACTGTTCGTTATTGCCCATACGTTCCTTGCTTTTTTTAATGGCGCTGTCGTAATCGGAATAGTTGTTCCATGTTTTATAGCTGGCGGCATCAATTTCGTCCCAAGGCAGGGCATTGTCCTTGTCTTTTTCGCCAATGTCGATAAAGCTGAAACGGCCGGGCAAATCGATATCGCTTTTAACGCCCTCCAACTGTACCGAACCGCCGTTAATTCTGTAATATTTTTGTGTGGTTAGCGCCAAAGCGCCCAAATCGCCTACCGAACTGTTGCGTATCATGTCCAGGTTGTTTAAATCGATAACGTTTTGCACGGTACCCTTGCCAAAGGTTTGTTTGCCCCCAATGATAATGGCCCGCTTGTAGTCCTGCATGGCGGCCGACATGATTTCGGATGCCGAAGCCGATATTTCGTTTACCAAAACCACCAATGGGCCGTCCCATGAAATGGATTTATCGCGGTCCTTCAATACTTCTTTACGCTTGCCTGTTGAGTGTACTTGCACTACGGGGCCGTCCTCGATAAACAATCCGGCCATTTCTACCACGGCAGGCAGGGAGCCGCCGCCATTGTTGCGCAAATCGAGTACCAAGCCCTCTATGCCTTCGGCTTTCAGGTGTTCTATTTCGGCCTTAACGTCTTTTGCGGCGTTTATGTTTTTGTAATCTTTAAAATCGACATAAAACGAAGGCAGGTTTATAACGCCAAAGGTTACTCCGTCCTTTTTAACTACGGATGCCTTGGCGTAGGTTTCTTCCAACTCGACCACATCGCGCTCCAAGGTAACGTCCTTTATACTACCGTCTACCTTTTTTATGGTTAGGGTTACTTTGGTGCCCTTGGGGCCTTTTATGTAGCCTATGGCTTTGTTAAGGGGCATGCCAACGATGCTTAGCGGTTCTTCTTCGTTTTCTTGTTTCACCTTTAAAATAACATCCTCGACCTCCAGCTCGTTGCTTCGCCATGCGGGGCCGCCCGAAATTAGGGCTACTATTTTAACATAATCCATGCGTTTTTGCAGTTGTGCGCCAATACCTTCCAGTTTTCCGGACATGCGCACATCAAAATCTTCCTTGCCCTTGGGGGCTAAGTAGTAGGTGTGCGGGTCGAACTCTTCAACAAAAGTGTTTACGTATTCCGAGAACCAGTCCTCACGGGTTTTATCGTCTATATTGTCGTTAAAGTAAACGTTCATGGATTTTAGGGTGGACTCCCGTGCTTCTTTTTCAATTTCCACCTCGGTTTTCATAATATGGGCAGCATCGTTTTCCTTGGCTTTTTTTTCGCTTTCGAATAAATCGTCGTAATCGGAAAGGGTTGAAAATTTAAGTTGTTGCCTCCAACGCTCTTTCATTTCCTTTTCGTTTTTAACGTATTCCAGATTTTCGTAATCGGTGTTAAATGCTTCGTCTACGGTGTAATCGAAGGGTTTCGACAATATATCCTTGTAAATAACCTTGCCTTCTTCTATGCGTTTTAGCAGCCGTTCGTTTACCACGTTGAAAAAGGTAATGTCGGAGGCTTTAAGCTGGTCGTCCAAGTTCTTTTTATATTGTTCGAAATATTTGTAATCCGACTTGTAGAAGTAGCGTTTAAAGGGGTCCACCACCTGCAGGTAGTCGTTAAACAATTCTTCCGAAAAATCGTCGTCCAAACTTATGGGGTCAAAATGTCCTTGTTCCAATATATAGGTGATTATTTGAACCAAAAGCCTGTCCTTATCGGGGTTATCAAATTTTTTAGTTGTAAAGCTGCAAGAAGCAAAGGCCAACAACAATAATAGGAGTAAAACTTTATAATTTCGTTTCATAATTGTTCTCATAAATATTCATTTGCGTATACAACGCCCGTCATTTTTGCACTAAAATAAAGAAAAAACCATGCCAACAGGGTTTCGTGCCGCTAATTTTTTGTTAAACTGAAGAAATGGCATATTTCCTTGATAAATTATGTATTTTAGCAACGGCTTTTCTAATTTTTCTTATGAACACAAAACCACTTATTTTAATAACCAATGACGACGGCATAACCGCACCGGGCATTAGGGCTTTAATTGAGGTAATGAACACCATTGGCGAAGTGGTGGTGGTGGCGCCCGACAGCCCGCAAAGCGGCAAGGGCCACGCCGTAACCATAGACTCGACTTTATATATTGAACGGGTTACCGTTAACGGCGGCCCGCAAACCGAGTACAGTTGTTCCGGAACGCCCGCCGATTGCGTAAAATTAGCCAACAGGGAAATATTAACCCGAACGCCCGACCTTTGCGTTTCGGGCATTAACCACGGCTCGAACTCGTCCATAAACGTAATTTATTCGGGCACTATGAGTGCCGCTATCGAGGCTGGCATAGAGGGTATTCCCGCCATTGGGTTTTCGCTATTGGATTTTGCTTGGAATGCTGATTTTGAAGCCTGCAAAGGCTTTATAAAAACCATTACCAAAAGTGTTTTAAAAAACGGATTGCCCAAAGGCATTGTGCTTAATGTTAACATTCCTAAGTTGAAGGAAACCGATATTAAGGGCATAAAAATTTGCCGACAGGCCAAAGCCAATTGGGTGGAGACGTTCGACAAGCGCAAAACACCCCAGGGCAAGGATTATTATTGGCTTACGGGAAAA
This sequence comes from Flavobacteriaceae bacterium, assembly GCA_047975545.1. Classification (GTDB taxonomy): domain Bacteria; phylum Bacteroidota; class Bacteroidia; order Flavobacteriales; family Flavobacteriaceae; genus JBKEDS01. Next base: position 80,831 of record JBKEDS010000012.1, read on the forward strand.
TTTGTTAACTTGGACCAAGGTACCGATACCGACGAGTGGGCCTTGGCCAATGGTTATGTTTCGGTTGTGCCCGTTCAGTTCGATTTAACGGCGCACCATTGTATCCAGGATTTAAATACGTGGGGGTTAAATAAAAGTGACTAATGAAAAAAGATATTGTTATAGGATTTATTATCGGCACCATTGCCAACACCATAGGCTTATTACTTGTCGCTGCACTACTGGGCAAGGGCGACAACGTTTTTGCCGTAATAAAAGCGGCAGCCGACCAAGGTTTTTTGGGAAAGCTAATTAGCTTGGGCGCTATATTGAATTTAATTGCCTTCTTCATTTTTATAAAAAAACGACAAGATTACAAAGCGCGGGGTGTTTTGCTTGCCACCGCCCTAATTGCCATTTTTACATTTGTTTTTAAACTCTTTTAAATGAAGTACTATATAATAGCGGGCGAAGCCTCGGGCGATTTGCACGGCTCGAACCTTATGAAAGCCTTAAAGCAAGAAGATGCCCAAGCCGATTTTAGGTTTTGGGGCGGCGACCTCATGCAGGCCGTTGGCGGCACTTTGGTATCGCACTACAAAGAACGGGCATTTATGGGCTTTGCCGAGGTTATTATGAACCTAAATAAAATTTTTAAGGCCATTGCCTTTTGCAAGGCCGATATTGTGCAATACAACCCCGATGTTATTATTTTTATAGACAATTCGGGGTTTAACCTACGTATGGCCAAATGGGCCAAACAAGCCGGGTTTAAAACCAATTATTACATTTCGCCACAAGTTTGGGCATCGAGAGCCAGTCGGGTAAAAGCCATAAAACGGGATATTGACGCCATGTACGTTATCCTGCCCTTTGTAAAACCCTTTTACGAAAAACACGATTACAAGGTTACCTTTGTTGGACATCCGCTTATCGACGCCATTGCAAACCGTACCTTGGTAGATGAAGTTGAATTTAGAAAAGAAAACAACCTGAGCCAAAAACCCATTATAGCCCTACTGCCGGGCAGCCGCAAACAGGAAATAAAAAACATGCTAACGGTAATGCTTAGCCTTGTTGCCGATTTTCCCGATTACCAATTTGTAATTGCCGGGGCGCCAAGCCAAGATTATAGTTTTTACCAAGGCTTTATTAAATCGGACAACGTTAAGTTCGTAACCAACAAAACCTACGATTTGCTTAGCGTATCTACGGCAGCCTTGGTAACATCGGGAACGGCAACCTTGGAAACCGCCCTGCTTAAAGTACCACAAGTAGTTTGCTATAAGGGCAGTACCATTTCGTACCACATTGCAAAACGGATAATAACCCTTAAATTTATATCGTTGGTAAATTTAATTATGGACCGCGAAGTGGTTACCGAACTTATCCAAAACAACTTTAACAAAAAACGATTAGAACAAGAGCTTACCAAAATTCTGAACCAAAAAACAAGAGAAAAAATGTTTTTGGATTATTACGAACTTGAAAAAACTCTCGGCGGAAAAGGCGCAAGCCAAAAAACGGCGCAGTTAATTTACAAGTCGCTGCAAGTATAACATCTCTCTTTATGAAACACCTATTACTCCTTATAACCTTTGCCATTTGTTTAAGCAGTTGCAAATCGGCTAAAAGCACGCAATATAGCAGCACGCACCCAAGGCCTATTAAAACGGCTTCAATAAAAAAGAAAACTACCGTAATAGCCCCAAACACCCCATCGGCAAACACTTCGGAAACAACTATTACATACAAAACCAAAGCCGAAAACATTATCGATTTTGCCAAGGATTTCGAAGGTGTTAAGTACAAATGGGGCGGCACCACCAAAGCGGGCATGGACTGCTCTGGGCTGGTGTTCGAGTCGTTTAAAGCTTATGATGTTTTGTTGCCCAGAATTTCGAGGGATATGGCTAAACAGGGCGAAAAAATAAGCCTAAACCAAGTAGCCCAAGGCGACTTGCTTTTTTTTATTACCGGCAACAGGCGGGGTACCATAAACCATGTGGGACTTGTGGTTTCCACATCAAATAACGTTATAGAATTTATCCACTCGACTACAAAACTGGGGGTGGTCGTATCCAGCCTTTCTGAAGATTATTGGAACAAATCGTTTAAGGAAGCGAGGAAAATATTGTAGTGTCATCAGGAAGTAATCCAACCGCCCTTTCTATACACCTCTGCACGGTCTTGCCCGTAACGCCATCGTAAATGCGGCCTAAATTTGCGGTAGAACCATAAGAGCTTTTATGCACATAGCCAACCAATAAATACCAGTGGTTTAGCTTAGGCAAATCGCCATGCCAAAAATAAGGGTTTACGTCTATGGTGCCGTTTAGGGTTAAGGAATGGTGCGCCCCATTGTTATAGGCATTAAACCCAAAATGCGTGGTGCCGGAATTGGAATTTGTTTTTTTTATCCACACGCTAAAACGGTAAGTGGTATTATGGTTTATGGCGTAATAGCAGGTATTCCAGCCCCCATCGGCATTATTGGCCGCATCGGGCGTTGCTTTCCAAAGCACAACCGTATTTCCTATATGGTTTTTGCCCAACCCCCTGCTGTTTTCGGAAGTATTGCCGTTTTGCCCAAAACAAGAAGCCGAACCGCTTCCTACCGTCCACGATGTTGTGTTTAAAAGATTTTGCGATAACACGGTTAAGGGCACTAAATAGAAACAGAAGAAAAATAAGGGTAGATGTTTTTTCATAATATTTAGCAGTTGTAGCGCATTAAAACCTAACGCATTTAAATTTTTTCGATTGGTTAAAAAATGTTGTTTTGTTTTCTTCGACAAGCTCAGGGTACAAAGGCGTTGTTCGTTAATCTGCATGCAATAAAAAGACAGGCGTTCGTAATAAGGTTATTAGAAGAAGGAAGTACAAC
>JBKEDS010000057.1:0-13278 GCA_047975545.1 Flavobacteriaceae bacterium
GCCAGGCGGAACAGGTCGACCATCGACTATATCGTAAAGGTGGGCGGCATAAGCCGCGACAGGCTAACGGGCCGCGGCTACGGCGAGACCACGCCGGTAAACCATTGCGCGGACGGTGTTTGGTGCAGCGAGCCCGACCACCAGCTGAACAGGCGAAGCGAGTTTATCGTGGTGGGCAAGTAAGCAACCCAAAGAAAGAAATTTTAGGAATACAACAAAGGCCGTCCAAATAAGGACGGCCTTTTGTTGTTTGGGTAGGTGAAAATACTCGATTAAAAACAAATAACAACGATAAAAGTAAAAATATTAAAGATTTTTCTTTTAAGTAGTGAAATTTATAGTTACTTTTAACTAACCCAAAATTTCACCTACTTATGAAAACAAAACTACTTGCAATAGCAGTAGCGCTATTAAGTTTGCCTGCACGGGCACAGCAAACCATGACCTTTTCTTCTGGAGCTACCGAGCCTGGTTTTACCTTTTCCGGATGGAATTCCGACAATGCCAATACCATTTGGCTTGCAAATGCAACCGTGGATTATACCGCAACCTGTACCGTAGATTCGGGAACATGGGATTTTATTTCGTTTGATGTCGGGCCGTTTTTGGGAAACCTAACTTACGAAGTTACTTCAAACTTAAACGATTCTTATTCCTATTCCGGAAATACGGCGCAAACCCACACCCTAAATTGGATGGGGATAACCTCGGTAACGTTTAAAATTACTGCGGCACAGTTTCAAACCTTTTCTGCCGACCATGATAATTTTGTTTATCGTATTAACACGTTGGGAATGGAAAATGAAAAAGTGCAGCAAACAATAACCGTTTACCCAAATCCGGTTATGGAAGGTGTACTGTATATTTCCAATATCGAAGAAAATTCTAATTTAAGAATAGAATTTTATAACATTTTGGGTAAGCTCGTTAAAACGGCAAGGGAAACCCAAATAGACGTTTCAAAATTACCTCCGGGCGTTTATCTTTTAAAAATAAGAACAGATAATGCTTGGATTACCCAAAAGCTAATACGGAAGTAATTACCCAAAAATATTATACTAAACGTTGTTTTAAAGCAAGATTTTTTATGGCATTACTTTTGAATGTTTATTTTTACATTGAAGTGATTTAAAAAAACAATTATGATAGCTTTAAAAAACACAACGTGTATGCTTATAATCCTTTCGGTTTTTTGGGGTTGTAAACCCATAAAACAAGAAAAAGCAAAAAGCGATTTCCAAATTGGTAAAGTATATTATACCGAAACATCTGCCAGCCCCCTAACAACAATCACCATTTATATTCCAGTCCAACAATTGCCAAATAATGTTATACCGGATAGCGTATTTTTTAAGGGCCGGGAAGCCAAACTTCAATTAGAATCCAATTTGGTTTATAAAGGCCAGTTATTGCCTTCAGCAACCAACAAAACCGATATTGTTATGAGCAGCAACCCCAATGCCGAATTTGGCAACATGAAGCCCGCAAAAGCAAATAAACGGTTTCCCGATTTAACCAATACCGAATGTGTTGTTAGTTATAAAGAAGAAAGTAAAACTCAATATATTAAAGTAACGGGAGTGAAAAAGCAATAAACATATCCTTTGCATTGGCTAAATATGTATTTTAGCATTAAATTTTCATTATAAATCGAGTTTGGGAGCGTTAAAAAAGTTCTTTAAGGACACCATTATATACGGTATTGCCGCCATTTTGCCCAGGGCGATAAATATTGTTTTGGTAAAGCTCCACACCAATGTATTTGGCGCCGAAAAATATGCCGTTAATACCGATTATTATGTATATGCCGCCTATTTAAACGCCTTGTTAACCTACGGTTTGGAAACTGCTTTTTTTAGGTTTTTTAGCCACGAACAGGAAAAGGGAAAAATTGTTTCCACTTCGGTTATTTCGCTTTTAATAACCACTACCTTATTTTTGGTAACCGCTTTGTTTTATGCGCAAAACATTACCGATATTTTTGGTTTCGAAAACATTTTGCACGTTAAAATACTAATCTGGACCGTGTTTCTCGATACCATAGTGGTAATACCCTTTGCATACTTACGGGTTACAAACCGCCCTATTAAATTTACTGCCATCAAGGTTTTTAATATTTTGGTTTTTGCGGTTTTAAATCTGTTGTTTTTGTGGCTAATTCCCCAAAACTACCTATCCGAAACACTTGTTCCCGATAGTTTTAATTTTTATGTTGAAGGAAAGCCCCAAGTGGTGTATATTTTCTTGGCCAACCTTATGGCCAGTTTGTTTACGTTTGTATTGCTATCGCCCATTCTGTTTAAAATGAAATGGCGGTTGGATTTCAACATCCTAAAAAAACTTTTAAACTACGGGCTTCCCATTATGGTAGGCAGTTTGGCCTATGTAACCAATGAGAATATTGATAAGCTGTTTTTGGGCGATTTAATAGGCAATAAAGAAATGGGTGTTTACGCTGCCTGCTACAAACTGGGCGTGTTCATGACCCTGTACATTATGGCATTCCGTTTGGGGGCCGAGCCTTTTTTCTTTAACCATGCCAAGGACGCCAATGCTAAGCAAAACTACGCCACCATATTAAAATGGTTTACCGTTTTGGGTGCTATATTCATGCTGGTTGTGGTGTGCTATATCGATGTGTTTTCAAAACTGCTATTGGGCAGGGAAGAATATTTTGAAGCCTTGGCCATTGTGCCCATAATACTATTGGCCAATTTATGCTTGGGCATTTACAACAACCTATCCATTTGGTACAAACTTACCGATAGGACCAAATACGGCATGTATATTTCCGTTTTTGGGGCTTTGGTAACCATTGCCTTTAACCTAATTATGATTCCAAAAATGGGCTTTATGGCATCGGCTTGGGCTACTTTGGCGGCTTATGGTAGTATGATGCTAATATCATATTTTATAGGAAAAAAATACTATCCCGTACCCTACGACCTAAAAAAAATAACAGGGTATTTAATATTGGCCACATTATTATGCCTGCTTTCCTTTCAAAATGAAATAAGGGGCAATTATTATATAACAACGCTTATAGTTTTATTATTTTTGGCTATTGTAACAAGTTGGGAACGAAACGAAATAAAACGGTTTTTAAAAAAATAACATGCAAATTAAAATAATAAACAAATCCAATCATGCTCTGCCACATTATGAAACCCTAACCTCGGCAGGCATGGATTTACGGGCAAACATTGAAAAAAATATAATACTGAAACCTTTGGAAAGGCACATTGTAAAAACAGGATTATTTATCGAGTTGCCCATAGGCTACGAAGCCCAAGTGCGCCCGCGCAGTGGTTTGGCGGCCAAAAAAGGCATAACGGTACTAAATGCGCCCGGAACGGTCGATGCCGATTATAGGGGCGAAATAGGCGTAATTTTGGTAAACCTTTCAAACGAGGATTTTACCATTGAAAACGGCGAGCGTATTGCCCAGCTTGTAATAGCAAAGCACGAACGTGCCGAGTGGGTTTTGGTTGAACAACTTTCGGAAACCTCGCGCGGCGAAGGTGGTTTTGGAAGTACGGGAACTAAATAAAAACGACCCCTAAATTCCCCCAAAGGAAAAAGGAAATAAGAAAGGTACAATCCTTGTTGCGCTTAAAGCAATATTCAACAAATATCACGTTAAATAAGCGTTATAAATTCAGTATGGCAAAAAAAATATACTACATATTGTTAGTCGGTGTTCTTCTACTAACCGGGCCGATATATGCCCAAGTGGATTACAATAAGCTGCCCCCAACCGAAGACGATTTAGGCCTTGTAGAAGACGAGTTTCAAGACGCCTTTTACGAAGCCCTTAAACAAAAAAGTATTGAAAATTACGACCGTGCCGTCGAGGCCTTTCAAAAATGTATTAGCCTTAACAATACGGTACCCGTAATTTATTTCGAATTGGGCAAAAGCTACACTAAACTTAAAAATTTTGGCGCTGCCGAAGACGCCCTAAAAAAAGCAGCAAGCATGGAACCCGCCAACGAATGGTATTTGGACGAGCTTTATGGGTTTTACGCCAATCAAAGCGATTATAAAAACGCTATAAAAACCGTTAAACAATTAGTGGAATACCACCCCGATTATAAAGAAGACTTAGCTGCGCTGTACATTAAAACCAAAGACTATAAAGAAGCCTTAAAACTATTGGACCAGTTAGATGCCTCGCTTGGTATTTCGGCCTCACGGGATGTTATGCGAAACCAAATTTACAAGGCTACGGGGCGTACAAAGGACCAAATTAAAAATTTGGAGTCAAGGGTAGAGAGCAATCCCGATAAAGAGTCCAATTACTTGGCGCTTATTTTCCGATACAGTGAAAATAACGAAAAGGAAAAGGCTTTCGAAACCGCCAAGGAACTTCTTAAAACCAACCCAAACTCGCAATTGGTACACTTGGCGCTATATAAGTTTTATTTAGACGATAACAATGCCGAAAAAGCCATAGAATCGATGAAAATAGTGGTAAAAAGCCCCGAAATTAAACCCGATGCCAAGCTTAAGGTATTGGCCGATTTTGTTCAGTTCGTGGGGCAGCACCCCGAGTACGAGCAGGATTTGGTCGAGGCAACCGCCATGGTGTCCAACAGTAGGGACAGCAAAACCCTGTTAGAACTCGGGCAGTATTATATGGCCAAAAACAACAAGGCAAAAGCATTGGAGTATTTTGAAGCCGCCCTAAAAATAGATGCCGATAATTTTAACGTTATCCGAAACACCCTTTTGCTTTACGTCGATTTACAAAAATATGAACTCGCTGAACGAAAAAGTAGCGAGGTACTGCAAAAATTCCCCTCGCAACCCTTGTTTTACTTAATAAATGGCGTGGCCCAAAATAAACTGAACAAACCCAAAAAAGCAGTAGAGACTTTAGAAATGGGCTTGGATTATATTATAGACGACCCCAAAATGGAAGCCGATTTTTACGCCCAGTTAAGTACGGCTTATACCGCATTAAACAATGCCGATAAAGCCAAACTTTATACCGATAAGGCCAAAAAACTACAAACCCCGAACTAAAAATGAACATCTTTAAATATAGTATACTCATAGCGGTTTTTTTCGGTTTGCTTACAAGCTGCAAAACAAGCAAGACCATTAGCGGCAACAACAGTAATTTAACGTTAAGCACCAAACAGCTTATAAAGGAAAACACCGCTCGTAAGGCACAGTTTAAAACCTATCAGGCAAAGCTAAAAATAGGGTTTACAAAAGGCGATAAACAGCAAACCCACACCGTAAGTTTTAGAGCCGAAAAAGATAAGGTTATCTGGATGAGCGCTTCATTTTCCATAGTAAAAGCCCTGATAACCCCCGAAAAAGTAAGTTTTTACAATAAATTGGACAATACCTATTTCGATGGCGATTATACCTATTTAAGCAACCTGTTGGGTACGCAGCTCGATTTTAACAAAGTGCAAAACCTATTGTTTGGCGAAACCTTGTTCAGTTTGTCGGAAGGCCAATATAAAGTATCGGTTAACCAAAATGCCTATGTACTGGAACCCCAAAAGCAACAAAGGCTTTTCGAAATTTTTTACCTGTTGGACCCCAAACTATTTAAAGTAGCTTCGCAACAAATATCGCAGCCCGAAACCCTTAGGCACTTGCAAATAGACTATTTATCGTACCAAGAAGTAAACCAACAAACCCTGCCCGAGCACATTAAAATTATAGCCGTAGAGGCCAATGAGGAAGCCATAATCGATTTGGAGTTTAAAAACATCACCTTAAACGACGATTTAAAATTCCCGTTTAAAATACCATCCGGATTTAAAGCAATAAAACTTTAAATGAAGTCCCGAAACACCATATATAAAGCTCTTTTTGTACTAAGTTTTTTGCTTGGTACGCTTTGCTCGTTTTCGCAAAACAACAAACAAAAGGAACTGGAAACACGCCGGCAGGAACTACGTCGCGAAATCCAGAAAATAAACGCATTACAGGCACAGGGCAAAACCCAACAAAAATCGCAATTATCGTTAATCGAAGAGTTTAACCATAAAATAACGGTACTCGATGACCTTATAAAAGTTACCAACCAACAGGCCAATTTGCTAACCCGAAATATTAATGCCAATCAAGATAAAATAAGCCAATTGCGCAACGAGCTGGAGGTTTTAAAAACCGATTACGCCGCTATGGTTGTTAAATCGTACAAAAACAAAAACCAACAAAGCCGTATTATGTTCCTGCTTTCGGCCAATAATTTTAAACAAGCCTACAAACGTTTGCAGTACATGCAGCAATACGCCGATTACCAAAAACAGCAAGGCGAGGACATTAAAGCAAAAACCACCCAATTGCAAGCCATAAACACCGATTTGTTAAAACAAAAAGAAGAAAAAAATAAACTAATAGCCGAAAACAAACAAACCCAAACCACCTTGGAGGCCGCCCGCAAGCAGCACCAAGAGGTTATGAAAACCATACAAAAAAACCTATCGCTTTACGCCACGCAAATCAAGCAAAAGCAACAGGAAGCCGATAGGATAGATGCCGAAATAGACCGCATAATCAAGGCCGCCATAGCCAAATCCAACAAAAAAGCGGGCAAAACCGAAACATCAAAAAACTTTGCCCTAACCGCCGAAGAAAAAGTACTGGCCAACAATTTTGCAGCCAACAAAGGCAAACTGCCTTGGCCCGTAGAGCGCGGGTTTGTTACCTTGGGCTACGGTACGCAACGCCACCCGTTAGATAAAACCCTAACCATGAACAGCATTGGCGTACGCATAAAAACCGAAAAAGGCGCCAAAGTACGGGCCGTTTTCAACGGCGAGGTTCTGGCCATAGTAAATATGAAGCACATAAACCCCGTTGTTATGGTTAAGCACGGCAATTACATAACCGCCTACAAAAACCTAAGTAAGGTTTATGTTAAGGAAGGCGACAAAATAACCACCAAGCAAGCCCTTGGCGAAGTATTTACCAACACCTCGGGCGAAACTATTTTAGGTTTTAGTATCTCTAAAGACGGCAGCACCCAAAACCCCGCATCTTGGATTTATAAAATGTAGCTGCTTTTTAGCCGATTGAAAAGCTTTAAACAAGGTTATACTTACTTAAAACATGATAAAAGCATAATATTGGTAAGATTTTTTTATATCTTTAAATCCAACAAAAACAAAATAAAACATGGGAATTTTCGATAAGATTAAAGAAAAACTAACAAACGAGTTTATAGACATAATCGAGTGGTTGGACTATACCGAGGACACCATTTGCTATAGGTTCGAGCGCTACCAAAATGAAATAAAAAACAACGCCCAGTTAATCGTGCGCGAGGGGCAAATGGCCGTATTTATAAACGAAGGCCAACTGGCCGATGTTTTTAAGCCCGGGACCTATACCCTTAATACGCAAAACCTACCCATACTGGCTACCCTAAAAGGGTGGAAATATGGCTTTAACAGCCCTTTTAAGGCCGAAGTGTATTTTGTAAACACCCATTTGTTTACCGACGAAAAATGGGGTACCAAAAACCCCATAACCCTTAACGATAACCGTTTTGGTTTGGTAGAAATACGGGCTTTTGGTACTTATGCTTTTAAAATTAACGATGCCGGAAAATTTATAACCGATATCGTGGGTACCGATAACAACTTTACCAATTTCGAAATAAACGAACACCTAAAAAGCCTAATAGCTACCCGATTTACCGATACCGTGGGCAAGGCCAACCTACCCATAGAACTTTACGCCGCCAATACCACGGAGCTGTCCGATACCTGTAAAAGCGTTATGCAGCCCGATTTTTTAAGTGTGGGTATTTCGTTGGAAAAATTCTTTATTGAAAACGTTTCCATGCCCGAAGACCTTAAAAAGGAAATTTTCGAGTATAGCCGTATTGATAAATTAGACCTTGATAAACTAGCCAAGTTTAAAACCGCCAAAGCCATTGAAGCCGCCGCCAATAACGAAGGCGGAACTGCCGGGGCAGGTATGGGCATGGGCATGGGCTTTGTGCTGGCACAGCAAATGGGCGGCATGATGCAGCCACAAGCTACGGCGCAACAAACCAATACACAACAAGGAGCTGCCGTACCACCTCCAATGCCAACCGCCGTGCAATATTTTTATGCTTTCGATGGCAAGCAAGTTGGTCCGGTACCTTTCGAGCAGTTAAAAATATTATTTGCCAACCGAACCGTAAACAAGGACACTCTGGTTTGGAAACAGGGCATGCCCAATTGGCAATCGCTTAAGGAAATAGACGAGCTAAAAGCCTTTTTGGGCGGAAGTGTGCCACCGCCGTTGCCGGGACAGTAGTATCGGTTTTATTTCAAAATGAGCTTAAATTTCAAAAAGCATAAAAAAACCCTTGTGTTTACGAGGGTTTTTGTGTTTTTATGAAGAATTGTATAGGCACTAATCCAAAGCCCTAACCAATAACCAGGCATCTTTGTTTTGGGTGTGTTTAATGGTTCTAAGGGCTTTTAAGGCTTCCAACCGGTCTTCGTAACTGGCATAAACAACCTCGTGCAAACCGTATTTGTTAACACCAATTGTTCGGGCGCTATAGCCCAATGCTTTTAATTCGGCTATTTTGGTGTTGCAATTTTCTTCAACCCTAAAAGCGCCGGCCACGATATGGTAACTACCCGTTTGTTTGGTAATATTTAAGGTTGCGGTAGGTAGCGGATTTAAATTAAAAGTAGCCTGCTGTATTTTGGTTTCCAATTGCTTTGTGGCTTGTTCTTGGGCTATTTGGTTATGGGCTTCTATTTTATTAACATAAAAATTGGAAGCCGTTAAACCGCCAAGTGTTAAAGCTACCAAGGCTACGGCCGCATATTTAAAGTACGATTTTGCTTTTCGTTTTTCCGGCGTAACGGTTAAAGGCACTACTTTTTCCAAAGAGCGAACCTCTTCCTTGTAAATTTCACGGGTAACCTCGGGCGATATAAATTGCGATAGGCCAAAGGCATCCGTAAGATAATTAAGGTCGTGGTACGCTGGTTCAAAAAGCATTTTGCCTTCGGTATTTAAGCTTAGTTCGCCTATGTTTTTAAGCAAAATGGTTTCGCCTTGCACCAATTTGGATTTTAAGGCAGCAACCCGCTTTGCAATTTTTTTATTGGCAGCCTCGAAAGGTATTTTTTCTACATCGGCAATATAATTGGCCAAAAGGCCGTCGTTCTTTTTAATCTGTTCGTTAAACGAAACCGTTTTTTTAGGGGGAAAAAAGGTGTTCGAAGTTTCGTTTATCGTAGCCGATACCTGCTGCGTTAAAAACGCACCAAAATCCGTCAAGGTAACACACTCGTACCGATATAGTAAGTCGCTAATGTAAGTTTCTAATTGCATAAAAACAAAGTTATAAAAATATACTTCCCCATAAAATTTAAGCGCAAGTATTTATCAACACCAAAAAAAATAGCTATTTTAGGTTCAAAATCAAATATATAGAATGACCGAAACCGATTTGCTTTATACTTTGGCCTTGCAGCACGTGCCCAATGTGGGCGATATTACCGCAAAAAAGTTAATAGCGGTTTGTGGTTCGGCAAAGGCTGTTCTCGAAGAAAAAAAGCAAAATTTAGTAAAAATCGACGGTATAGGAAGTGTTATTTTGAAGGGCTTATTCGATAAACACCATGTGCTGGAAGCCGAAAAAGAACTAAAATACATTAAGGACAACAATGTTTCCGTATTATATTTTGAAGACGAAGCCTATCCCGATAAACTAAAACATTGTATCGACGGCCCTATTATTTTATTTGAAACCGGTGCTATAAACACCAAACAACAACGGCTTATTAGTATTGTAGGTACTCGAAAAATAACCACGAGCGGTATAGCATTTTGCGAAAAATTGGTAGAACAATTGGCAATTTACAATCCGGTTATTGTTTCCGGGTTTGCTTACGGTACCGATATTACGGCGCATAAAGCAGCCATAAAGCACAAGCTGCAAACCATTGGCTGTTTGGCACATGGCTTAAACCAAATTTATCCTAAAACCCATAAGAAACACGTAGCCCAAGTTGAGCAAAACGGTGGCTTTTTAACCGATTTTTGGAGCAGTGACACGTTCGATAGGAACAATTTTTTAAAACGAAACCGTGTTATCGCAGGCTTAAGCGAAGCCACTATTGTTATCGAGTCGGCTGAAAAAGGCGGAAGTCTGGTTACGGCCGATATTGCAAGTTCGTACAATAGGGACGTTTTTGCCGTACCCGGCCGTACAACCGATACCCAAAGCGAGGGCTGCAACAATTTAATAAAACAACAAAAGGCCCATATGTTAACCACGCCTTTCGATGTGCCTTATATATTAAACTGGCAGTTACAGGACGAAAAACCCCCAACAATACAAAAACAGTTGTTTGTGGAGCTGGACAATACCGAACGGCTTATTTACAATTACCTAAAAGAAAATAACAAGGAACAATTGGATGTTATTGCCATTAACTGCAACCTGCCCATTTACAAACTGGCGGGAATATTGCTTAATATGGAATTAAAAGGTGTGGTAAGGCCGTTGCCGGGCAAATTGTTCGAACTGGTTTAATAGCCCACTTTTTTCCTTACCCGACTTAAAACCGTATTGGCAACGGTTTTTGCTTTTTCGGCACCTATGTTTAAGGCTTTGTCCAACGCGTTAAGGTTGTTCATGTAATACTGGTAGCGTTCCCGCGGTTTAGCAAATGTTTCAACAATCAATTCGAACAGGGCTTGTTTGGCATGGCCGTAGCCATAATTGCCATTTTCGTAATTGGCTTTCATAGTTGCCACTTGTTCGTTGTTGGCCAATAAGCTGTAAATAGCAAAACAATTGCAGGTTTTCCAGTCCTTGGGCGCTTCAAGCGGTGTGCTGTCGGTTTGTATGGCCATGATTTGCTTGCGCAGTTTTTTATCGTCCAGAAAAATATTAATGGTATTGTTGCGGCTTTTGCTCATTTTTTCGCCATCGGTACCAGGAATAAGCATGGTGTTTTCTTGTATTTTTCCTTCGGGCATAACAAAGGTGTCGCCCATTTTGGCATGAAAACGTGCCGCAACATCACGGGTCATTTCAATATGTTGCAATTGGTCTTTTCCAACTGGGATAATTTCGGCATCGTACAGCAAAATATCGGCGGCCATAAGCATGGGGTAGGTAAATAGGCCGGTGTTAACATCTTCCAATCGGTCGGCCTTATCCTTAAAACTGTGCGCCAAGGTTAAGCGTTGGTACGGAAAAAAGCAGCTTAAATACCACGATAGTTCGGTTACTTGCGGAATGTCGCTTTGCCTGTAAAACACGGTTTTTTCAACATCCAAACCAAAAGCCAACCAAGTTGCCGCCACCGAATAGGTGTTGTGGCGCAGTTCTTCGGCATTTTTTATTTGGGTTAGGGTATGCAGGTTGGCAATAAACAAAAACGAATCGTTTTCGGGGGTATTGGCCATTTTAATTGCTGGTAAAATAGCGCCTAAAATATTACCCAAATGTGGTGTGCCCGTACTTTGTATGCCTGTTAAAATTCTTGCCATCGTTATTTTTTATCAATAACGGCAAAGGTAATTTTTTTAATAGAATTGCTCAATACAATTGTGTATTTTTGGGTTTTTTATAAAAGCCTGTAATGGCGTGCTTGGGCTTTGTCCTGTATGGGTTTGGTGGGTAATAGCAACATTAAACAATTAAAATGCAGTTAGAGCCGTGTTGGTGTTAATACGGAAAATATTTTGATATTTCAATAAAACGTGATTACTTTGTAATAACATTTTTTAAAATATGGAAACGTCAATAATCAAAATCGGAAATTCAAAAGGACTTCGTTTGAGCAAGACCATTTTGGAAAAATATAATATTAAGGACAAAGTTGAGCTTATCCTCGAAAAAGGACAGATTATTCTCAAACCAGTTGCTTCGCCAAGAAAAAATTGGGAAAAAGAATTTAAAAAAATGAACGAAAACGGAGATGACAAGTTGCTGATGAACGACGTGTTCGATGATGAAAACCTTGAGGAATGGAATTAAAGCAATACGCAATCGTTCTTGTAAACCTTGACCCGACAATCGGGAGTGAAATAAAAAAGACAAGACCCTATGTCATCATTTCTCCAAATGAAATGAATAAATATTTGAACACCATCGTACTTGCACCAATGACAACGAACCTGAAAAAATATCCGACCAGAGTTTCCATAAAACACAACGGAGAAAGGGGAATGATTGCAATCGACCAAATTCGGACAGTTGACAAAACCCGAATCATCCGAGTTTACGAAAGTTTGACGAAACCGGAAATCGGAAAATGCAAAGAAGTGATAAAAGAGGCTTTTGTGGATTGAAAAAAGTACTAATGCCAAAGGCCTCGTATAATCGTCAGTTGCGGGTTAAAGTACGCAAACTTTTCGGTTTGGTATCGAAGTTGGCAATTCCGAGTGGATTCGGACGTAGTCGAAGCCGCCGTAACTGCGGTTATACGTTTCCGTTGGCAACAGTTTTCTATCAATTCGGTCATGGTTTTGTGTTCAAATCCTGTCTTCCGACTATTGCCATAATTTCGACAATATTTTCATTGATTCTGTAGTAAACACTATCGACTCCGCATGCGCATCGTCTATATCCTTTTTTTATGTAATCTACAGATTCAAGCGAAAAGGGTCGCTCGGCAATAATGATGAAATATTCAAAAAACGATTCGAAGTATTTGTCCGCTTGAGCCATTCCAAACTTTTCAACTCCGTAATGGTGAATCCGAATCAAATCATTTTTTGCTTCGTTGGTCAATCTGTATTTAGCCATTTAACAAAGACTTTGATTGGGCTAAAATACTTTCTTTACCATCATTTGTAAATCCACTATTTTCGGCTTTTTCCAGTTTAGCTCTAATCCAATCAATTTGAATTTGTTGCTTTCTGGCTTGCCTAATCAAGTCGTTGACCAATTCGCTTTTGCTTGAATATTCCTTGTTGTCTACTTGGGTTTTTAACCACTCATCGTTAGGCTTTGTAAATGATATGCTTTGTCTTGGCATAATTTTGTTATTTGGTGTAAAAATACACCAAAATAGAACCATTTACAAATTGCTGCCAACATAGATGGCTATAAACAATTGGGGCGAACCTGCCTGCCGGCAGGTAGGAGTGATAAAACGAAACCATAACCATAAAATAAACGCCTGTGCTTAACCGAAAAGTTTTTGTTGCGGCAAATTATTAATGTTTAGCTATATTCCGAAATCGGCCTTATTCCTAAATAAATTTGCCCCTAAAATACAGTATAAAAAAAGCCCACTCTAAAATAGAATGGGCTTAATGCTATACAAAAGA
>JBKEDS010000006.1:0-82316 GCA_047975545.1 Flavobacteriaceae bacterium
AACCAATTGGTTAAGTATATTGATATTTCGGTGATAAAAACAGGCGAAAAAATTAAGCTAAAAACCATAAGCCGACAATAAAAAACAGTTAATTAAGCAGTGAAGGCCACCTACCACAAATACATTTTAAACTTTAAACAACCCGCAGGCACGTCACGCGGCGTACTAAAAACCAAGGAAACGTGGTTTTTGGTACTAAGTGAAAAAGGAAAAACTGGCATTGGCGAATGCGGCCTGTTCAGGGGGCTGTCGGCCGACGACAAACCCGATTACGAGGAAAAACTAAACTGGGTTTGCCAAAATATTCATATAAGTTTAGATGTTTTGTTGAACGAACTAACCGAACATCCCAGCATTCAATTTGGGCTGGAAACGGCGTTTCAATCCTTAAAAAGCGAAAATAAATTCGAACTCTTCCCTTCAAAATTCACAACGGGCAAAGCCAATATCCCCATTAACGGCCTTATTTGGATGGGAACCGAGGCGTTTATGAAACAACAAATAAAAGCTAAAATTGAAGCCGGGTTTTCGTGTATTAAAATGAAAATAGGCGCTATCGATTTTCAAACCGAACTTAATTTGTTAAAAGCCATAAGAAAAGAATTTTCGGTAAGCAATATCGAACTGCGTGTCGATGCCAATGGTGCTTTTAAACCGCAAGAAGCCTTGGAAAAATTGAAACAACTGTCACAATTCAATATTCATTCCATAGAACAGCCCATAAAACAAGGCCAAATTGAAAACATGGCGCAACTATGCGAAAAAACACCTTTGCCCATAGCCTTGGACGAAGAGTTGATAGGCGTGTTTTCCGAAGCAAAAAAAGCCGCATTATTACAAACCATAAAGCCGCAATATATTATTTTAAAACCCAGTTTAGTGGGCGGGTTTGGCGGCAGTAACTCGTGGATAAAACACGCCGAAAACAACCATATAGGTTGGTGGATAACCAGTGCCTTAGAGAGCAATATAGGGCTAAATGCCATTGCGCAATACACCTACACTTTGGGCAGTACCATGCCGCAGGGTTTGGGTACGGGCGGTTTGTTTACCAATAATTTTAGTTGCCCGTTACAAGTAAAAAGCGGTACTTTGCGCTACAACACTAATTTACCTTGGAACTTTAATTTATAACCATGAACTTTATTCAGCAGGCCTATAAGGGCAAAAACGAGCTTTGGATGTTTATTATAACAACCTTGCTTGTATCCGGGATTTTTCTTCTTAACATAATAGCATTTTTGTTTACATCGCCCGAAGATATGCAAATGGCCTACGATATGATGAAGGGTATTCCCGCCAACCTATCCTTGGTTATCAATTTGCTGCCCTTTGTTTTTTTGCTCGCTTTGCTGTTCGTATTGGTAAAATTTGTACACCAGCGCAGTATTTTGTCGTTAACCACGGCAAGGCCAAAAGTCGATTTTAAGCGTATAGCGTTTTCGTTTTCGTTAATTGTAATCATTACCTTAATATCGTTTGGGGTATCGTATTATCTGGATCCGTCGGAGATTGAACTGCAATTCAACCCCACAAAATTCGCTATTCTTTTTATTATCAGCATCATTTTGTTTCCGTTTCAAATCGGTTTGGAAGAATATCTGTTCCGCGGCTATTTTATGCAGCAAATAGGCGTTATGGCCAAAAACAAATGGTTGCCGTTAATAATTACCTCGGTATTTTTTGGCTTGGCGCACAGTGCAAACCCCGAAGTGGCCGAAATGGGCTATATTACCATGTTTTTCTATATAGGAACAGGCCTGCTTTTGGGTATTATAACGTTAATGGACGACGGGCTGGAACTCGCCCTCGGTTTTCACCTTGGCAACAATTTATTGGCAGCGTTGTTGATAACCTCCGATTGGTCCGCCCTGCAAACCGATGCCATTTTTCGCTATACCGCCGAAGAAGCCAACAATACAACGGCCGAAATAATACTACCGCTAATAGTAGTATACCCCATTATTTTGCTTATCCTGTCCAAAACCTATAAATGGACCAATTGGAACGAACGCCTTTTGGGTAAAGTTGAAGCACCATTAAATATAGAAAACAACACAACAGAAACCGTATAACAATGGCCCCGAATTTTAAAAACGTACACAACCGATTTAAACTAAATGGCTACCATTACACTTACGAAAGCCTTATGGAAGTGGCGTATAGCTTTGTTAAGGAAGGCGTGCCGTTCGAGCAGGCTATTGGCGAGTTTCTGCTACAATGGTTGGATTATAACGATTTTATAGAAGTTAACACGTCAGGCTCTACCGGAGCGCCAAAAATTATAAAACTAAGTAAGCAAGCCATGGTAAACTCGGCTTTGGCAACTGGCAATTTTTTTAATTTGCACCCGGGCGACAAGGCGCTTTATTGCCTTCCAACAAGTTATATAGCCGGAAAAATGATGCTGGTTAGGGCATTTATCCTCGGACTGGAAATCGATATTATACAACCAACCACCCAACTAAAGATAGATGCCGATGTTAACTATAATTTTTGCGCCATGACCCCCATGTTATTGGAACATAATTTAGATAAAATAGGCAATATCCAAACCATTATCGTTGGAGGCGCACCAATTTCAAATGTTTTAAAAACGCAAATCGAAAATATAAGCACAAACATTTACGAAACCTATGGCATGACCGAAACCGTAAGCCATATTGCCCTAAAAAAACTTAATGGGTTTTCTGTTGAAGAAGAAACCGATAACTATTTTAAAGCCCTACCGAACATTAATATTTCTACCGACGAACGGGATTGCTTGGTTATAGAAGCACCCCATCTTTCAGAAAAAAAAGTAATAACCAACGATATTGTAAAATGGCATTCCGAAACCGAGTTTGAATGGCTGGGGCGTTACGATAATGTTATTAATTCGGGCGGCGTAAAACTGTTTCCCGAGCAAATAGAAGCCAAGCTCCAAAGTAAAATTAATGCCCGGTTTTTTATAACAGCCCTGCCCGATACCAGTTTGGGGCAGCAAGTGGTTTTGGTGGTCGAGCAGAAAAACAATCAAATAAATACCGATATTTTTTCGGTTTTGGATAAATTTGAAAAACCAAAAACAATTTATAACATTCCCATTTTCGAGGAAACCCTTTCGGGGAAGGTACAACGGCAGGAAACCCTAAAAAAAATCCTTGAAAAAGTGTAACAAAAAAGTAAAAACAAGACAAACAATTTAAGTTTAATTAATTGAGGCGATTATAAAAGCACGTCACTGCGAACCTGCCTGTCGGCAGGCAGGGCACGAAGCGGTCCGTAGTTTATATTTCGAAAAATAGTTTCACAACCAAACTAAAAAATAAAACCCTATGACATTTATAAAACGCGTACTGGCCACCGTAGTTGGCATTTTTGTATTCCTATTTATTTGTTTTGCCCTGATTATGCTAATAGGCATAGCCTTTGGCTCGGGCGATACCGAACAGGTAAACGTAAAACAGAAATCGGTATTAAACTTAAAACTCGATTTTCCCATTAAGGACTATGCCGGAAAAACCGAGTTCGAACAATACGAATTTTTAAACGAAAGCCCCAAAGACGGTCTTTTCAACATTATCGACGCCATAAATTATGCAAAAACGGACGATAATATTAAGGGCATTTCCATAGACAATAATTTTACCAATGCCGGAATTTCGCAAATAAAAGCCATTCGCGATGCCTTGCTTAATTTTAAAAAATCGGGCAAGTTCATTACCGCCTATGCCGATATTTATTCGCAAAAGGATTATTATTTGAGTTCCGTTGCCGATACCGTTTTTATAAATCCCGCAGGAATAATGGAGTTTAAGGGGCTGTATTCCGAACAATTATATTTTAAGGATTTTCAGGAAAAAACAGGCCTAAAAATGGAAGTAGTGCGTTTTGGCAAGTACAAAAGTGCCGTAGAACCCTTTTTGGAAAATAGCATGAGCGAAGCCAACCGCGAGCAGGTAGAACGTTTTTTAAATTCCATTTGGAGCGAACTTAAAACCGAAATATCCGTTAGCCGGAACATCCCGACCGAGCAGTTAAACACCATTGCCGATAGCCTTTTGGGGCGAACCCCAACCTTGGCCAAGGAATCCCGCTTGGTCGATGCCATTGCCTACCACGACCAGTACGTAAACGGATTAAAGTATGCCACCGAAACCCCAATGGACGAGGATTTAAACAGCATTTCCATAAAACAATACGCCGAACATGTAGCCACCAACACGTATAGCACTATCAAGGACAAAATTGCCGTTATTTATGCCGAAGGCGATATTATTTATGGCAAAGGCGAAGAAGGCTATGTAGGGCAGGGGCTTATGGGCGAGTCCTTAAAAGCAGCCCGTGAAAACGACAAAATAAAAGCCATAGTACTGCGTGTTAACTCGCCCGGGGGCAGCGCCTTGGCCAGCGAGCTTATTTGGCGTGAAATAGAATTAACAAAACAAGTAAAACCCGTTATCGTATCCATGGGCAATGTGGCAGCTTCTGGTGGGTACTACATTGCGTGCAACGCCAATAAAATTATTGCCGAACCCACAACCATTACCGGAAGCATTGGCGTATTTGGCATGCTGCCTAACGGAAAAGGCCTGGCAGACGATTTAGGCATTAACGCCGAGCAGGTTGTAACCAACAAAAATGCGGTAACATATAGCTTTTTTGAGCCTTTAAGCGAAGCCCAGCACGATTTTATAAAAGAAGGTATTATCGATATTTACGAACTGTTTACCAATCGTGTGGCCATAGGCCGAAACATGAGCCAAGACGCCGTTAAGGAAATAGCCCAAGGTCGTGTGTGGACCGGTGTCGATGCCTTAAACATTGGTTTGGTAGACGAACTCGGTGGCTTGGATTTGGCTTTGCTACGAGCTGCCGAAGCCGCCAATATAACCGAGTACGGCATTAAGGAATATCCCGTTTTTAAAGTTAATTTGGACGAAATGTTAAGCGAGTTCGGCCTGGCCAAAACCAAAGCCGATATTTTAAAGGAAGAACTGGGCGAGGAACATTATAAAATTTATCAGGAAATAAAAGCGCTATCAAAAAAACAAGGCGTACAGCTTATGTTTCCTTATAGTTTGGACATTAAGTAGGCAATTAACGGAGGGGGTAAAAATTGAAAATGATTTAGATTTCAAAAATTTTTAATCGTTGTTCGTTAATAAACCCGCTCTATTTCTTACCATACATCAATGCGCGGCAAAGTTTTGAAGTGTAGTTTTGTTTCAACTAAAAAAGTATAAACCCTTTAAAAATAAACAAATGAAAACAAAACACACACTATTGGCAATCCTGTTAATGCCCGCATTTTTGTTGGCGCAAACATGGACAAACGATCCGGCACATAGCCGAATGGGCTTTGAGGTATCGCACATGGCTATTTCCGATGTTTCCGGAATTTTTAAAACCTTTGAAGTGGCTATAACTTCGGAAGACGACGATTTTTCAAACGCCCAAGTAACCGTAACCGTAGATTTAAACTCAATCGATACCGAAGTAGAACCAAGGGACAACCACCTAAAAAGTCCCGATTTTTTCGAGGTTGAAAACTTCCCCAAAATGACCTTTAATAGCACAACTATAACCCATGTCGATAAAAACGTTTACCTGCTTACGGGCGATTTAAGCCTCCACGGCATAACAAAACCATACCGATTTGTAATGACCCATAACGGCACCATAACCAATAACGACAAACAAATTGCAGGCTTTAAGGTCGAAGGCGATTTGCTGCGCAGCGATTTTAACATAGGCGGTAAATTTCCCATAGGTGTTATTGGCGACCAAATTCAGGTGGAAATTAATCTGGAAATGATAAAACAATAAATAAATTACGATTGACGAGTTACGATTTTGGATTTTTTATTATCTCGTCAATCGTAATTCACTTCTTACCATACATCAATGCAAACTGTCCTTTATTGCCGTAATTTTATACTATAAAAAAGAAAGGATAAAACCATGAACACCTTAAAAGCATTGGTAATTTTAAACACCAAAATAACCCCGAAAATTCTAAATTGGACTATTGAAACCGTAGCGCAAACCGAAGACGCTTTGGGTATATTACAACACCGTAATTATAGCGTGGTAGCAATTTCCGAAGCCATTCCCGAAACCGAAAAGTTAAAAATAGAAGCCGTTGCACCCCTATTTAACCCCAATGTTTCGGTAGTGCGCTTTAATGGTGAAGCCGATTTGGAAAACAACATAAAACAAGCCTTCCGAACCAAAAAAAAGGCAGCATTGCAGCACAATTTTTTAGACAATGCCTTTGAAATGGAACTGGCCTGTAAATTAAATTTAAACTAAGAACTCATCTTGACTTTTTTGATTGAAGCGAAAATTAGCAGTTTTGAGTTTGATTGAAGGCTTTTTTTGGTTGCATAGCAGGGTTACGGAAGCAAAAAAAGACAAAAAGCAGGCTCAAAAAGGCAATTTTTTAGCCAATTGGAAAAAGTCAAGATGAGTTCTAAAAGAAAGGATTATTAAAATGAAAACACGTCACGTAGAAAAAGTAACAAAACCCGGCGTACCGCACTTTGTAGGCGACGGCTTTAAGGTACACAACTTTATACCCGGAACATCCACCATGAAACGTATGGACCCGTTTATTATGCTGGATTACAATTCAAAATTCAATTTTCCGCCAACCGAAAAACCAAAAGGCGTGGGCGTACACCCGCACCGGGGTTTCGAAACCGTAACCATAGCCTATAAAGGGCGTGTGGAACATGGCGATAGCTCCGGCGGCGGCGGTGTAATAGGCCAAGGCGACGTGCAATGGATGACGGCCGCCTCGGGCGTACTCCACAAAGAATTCCATGAAACCGAATGGAGCAAAACCGGGGGCGAGTTCCAAATGGTACAATTGTGGGTAAACTTGCCCGCCAAGGATAAAATGAGCCCGCCAAAATACCAAGCCATAGCCAATGTCCAAATGGAAAGGGTAGCCCTGCCCGATGGTGCTGGCGAGGTCGAAATAATTGCCGGCGAGTACAATGGCGTACAAGGTCCCGCATCCACATTTTCGCCCGTAAACATGTATAACGTAAGGTTAAAAAAAGGCGCTAAGGCACAATTTACGTTCCCGCAGCATTATACAACCGCAGTACTCATGATAGAAGGCGAAAGCAAACTAAACGATAGCACAAAAGCCTTAGAGGACCACTTTGCGCTATTTAGTAACGATGGCGATACCTTTACGGTTGAAGCCCTTGAAGATGCCATAATATTGGTACTAAGCGGCGAGCCTTTAAACGAACCCATTGCCGCCCACGGCCCGTTTGTAATGAATACCCACGAGGAGCTAATTGAAGCCTTTCAGGATTTTAACACCGGAAAATTCGGGTATTTGGAAGATTAGAATAATGTAGAATTTTAACAAAGTAGCCTGCGTTTTTGTAGGCTACTTTTTATATCTTTAAGAACTTAACCAAGGATTGAAAGTCTTGCACTAAAAGTGTATACCTACCTGCGGTAGGCAGGGTTTCAACTAACGACTAAGACCAATGAAGGAAGCATACACAAACATACCGCTTGTAAAAAACGAAACAAAAAAACGTTTCGAAATAGAAATCGACGGGCATTTTGCCTTTATTAATTATGGTGAATTTGGCAGCCAAATAGCATTGGTACACACCGAAACCGACCCCGAACTGGCCGGAAAGGGCGCTGCAAGCGCCGTTGTTGAAAAAACACTAAATTATCTTGACGAACAAGGCAAATCGCTATTGCCATTTTGCCCTTACGTGTTTGCTTATATTCAAAAACATCCCGAATGGAAACGCATAGTAAGTAAAAAGTTTAAGGGTTACGATAAATTGTAAAAACATGTCCAATACAAAATTGATTATAGAAGAACGCGCCGCCAATATTGGCAATTTTATGGTAGGAAGGCTGTTGCCCTTTCGGCAAAAGCGCATGGTTGGCCCTTTTATATTTATAGACCACATGGGACCGTTAACTTTAGGGCCAGACGATAATATGGATGTTGATATGCACCCGCACATTGGGCTTTCCACCTTAACTTTTTTGTTCGAGGGTACAATTTTCCACCGCGATAGTTTGGGTACGGCTGCCGAAATCCATCCCGGTGCCGTTAATTGGATGACGGCCGGAAAGGGCGTAGTACACACCGAACGTACTCCGCAGCAATTGCGGGGCAAGGAAAAAAAGCTGCACGGTTTGCAAATATGGGTAGCCTTGCCCAAGGCGCAGGAACAGTGCGAGCCGTCGTTTGTACACGTATCGGCCAGCAAATTGCCATCTTGGGAGGATAATGGCGTACAGTTTAAACTAATAGCAGGGGAGGCCTTTGGAAAAAAATCGGCTGTCCCGGTATTTAGCCCCCTGTATTTTATTCAAATAAAAACCAAAACCCCGGCAACGGTAAATATTGGCCAACATTTATACGGCGAAAGTGCACTTTATATTTTGGATGGCGCCATAAAAAGCGATGGCCATACCTACGGTCCCAAACAAATATTGGTGGCCAAGGACAGTACCCTGTGCGCCTTTGAGCTGGAAGCCAATACAACGGTGTATATTTTTGGTGGCGAGCCTTTTCCGGAGGAACGTTTTATAGAATGGAACTTTGTAGCTTCGGATAAAGCCATTATCGAACAAGCTAAGGACGATTGGCTAAACGAACGCTTCCCAACGGTACCAACCGAAACTAAACGTGTGCCATTGCCACCGCCACGACCGTTAAAGTTAAAATAATTTTTAAAATAGCAAATGAAAACCATAACTGCCACCATAGGCACCCAAAAATACAAAACCGAAATCCAAGCTAAAAACCATATTGTTATAGCCGACGAACCCGAGGATTTGGGCGGAAAAAATTTGGGTTTTACACCAACCGAATTATTGGAATCGGCATTGGCAGCCTGTACCGCCATGACCCTGCGCATGTACGCCGATAAAAAAGGCTGGGATTTGCAGCACGTGGA
This sequence comes from Flavobacteriaceae bacterium, assembly GCA_047975545.1. Taxonomy (GTDB): domain Bacteria; phylum Bacteroidota; class Bacteroidia; order Flavobacteriales; family Flavobacteriaceae; genus JBKEDS01. The sequence continues at coordinate 8,940 of JBKEDS010000006.1, forward strand.
AATTAACGTTGGTTTTAAGCGAAACATAAGCACGCAACAGCTTACCTTTAAAAAAGATATTAAACTAACGGGAAATTTAAACCAAGAACAGCGCCAACGCTTGTTGGAAATGGGCGCCAATTGTCCCATAGAAAAAATGCTAACGGGCAATATAACCGTTGCATCGGCACTTATATAAATTCAACCAAACACAAAAACTAAAAATATGAGAGATTTCGATACCCTTAGCGAGGCCATGAATGCCCTTCGTACCGAAGGCTACGTAGAAGATTTTAACCTAAAACAAAATTGCATCGAGTGCCGTAATGGTGAGTACAAGGTTTTTGCAAAGGATTTTGAAATAGACGAATTTTTTAGGTTCGAGGGCATGAGTAATCCCGACGATTCCAGTATTTTATACGCTATTTCATCTAAAAAACACGGGCTAAAAGGCCAATTGGTCAATGGTTACGGTATTTACACCGAGGATATTACTAACGAAATGCTTCAAAAATTACGAACGCACTAAATAAAATGGAATACACGACAAAAACCCGGAAATTGTTCCGGGTTTTCTATTGGTCATTAAAAACAAACAGTAACTAAATTAAGGACCAGTGTTGGGTTGGTAGACTTACGGTTTTTTTGCTAGGGTATTAATTAATCTTAATTCAAATTTAGGGTTTTAACCATAGGTATTGCCTATAAAAAAATAACAGTTCTTTGTAAAAACTATTTTCGTAAACTATTGCCAAACAAGGGTATTTTGGTAGTAATACTTGCATAATACATATTGGGGGCTACATTAAACTCCAATTGCGCTTCTATCGAATTGGCCAAACGCTTTGCATTTTCAAATTGGCTGTTAATGGTATCCGCATCGAAGTAAAATGTATTGTCGGGGTTTTTAAAATTGGTTTTTACAATACCGTTTTGCAGCCCGATAATTTCAATATCCATGCTTTTTAAGGAAAAAACCGAAATGGAATTTGTAATAATTTCTTTTATAAGAAGAAAAAACTGGCGATTCCAATATCGGGGCATTTCAAAATTATAGCAATAGTTGGTTTCTATGTTTATGGCAACTTCCGAGGCAATTGTTTTGGTATAGCTATCTATTTTGTCTATTGTTTTTTGTAGGTTTCGGTTTTCTATATTGTTGGCCCAAATCAATTCGTCGAAACCATGAAGTAAAATACTGTAGTTGTATTCAAAATAATCGCAAAATTTTTCAAGGTCGTTCAAGTTTTTAATTTCCTTTTGGTTAATGTCCTTTATAATTTCGTAGGTATTTACCATGGCGGCCATTTTATTCCCAAAATAATCCAGCATTTCCTTGGAAACCGCATTTTGGAGTTTAAGCACTTTGTTTTGGAAATCGATGTGCTGCGTTAATAAATGTTCTGTTTTCTTTTTGTTTTTGTTCAATTTCCAAAGAAAACAGCATAAAATACTTATGGCAATGCCACAAATAATAACTGTTAATCCGTAAAAACCAGTGCTATCGATTATTTTTAAAGGGAGCATAATTTTTTTAAATAGTTGAAAAGCCCTAAAACATTGAGGACAGCTTTTTTAATGCTTCCGATTTGTTTGAAACATCCAATTTGGTGTATATGTTTTGTATATGGAAATTAATGGTGCTGGAGGTAACGCAAAGTTTATCGGCCATATCCTTATAGGTAAGGCCTTTGGTAAACAATTCTATAATTTCGTGCTCGCGTTCCGAAAACATGGGGTTTTTGTTTTTTTGAAACGTTTGCAGGATTTTTATGGAAACATTGTTGCTTAACGGCGCACCGTTGTTTATTGCGGTTTCCAGGGCATTTAACAGCGAGGTTTTGTTTATGGGCTTGGTTAGGTAGCCATCGGCATTGTTCGAAACCGATTCCAGTATATGCTCCAAATCGTCGTGCACGGTTACAATTATAACCTTAACATTGGGGCACAGTTTTTTAAAATGCTTTATCCCTTCAACGCCGTTTATACCGGGCATGGATATATCGCTAATAATAATATCGGGGCGCAAGGCCTTAAAATCCTTTAAGGCTTCTATTACCGAATAATAGGCGCCTTTTAGCATGAAATTATCGAAAACCGAAAAATAATACCGGTACGAATCCAAAAGGATTTTATCGTCCTCGATAACTATTGCGCTGTATGTTTTGCTTAACGTGTTCATAATTGCCAATTATACCCAAATTTAGCTAAAAAAGAGCGATAACCGCTACTAAAAAATTATAGGTTTAATCTATGAAAAATAAACAGTTATAATTTTATAAATAAAAATTAAATTTGTTAAGGTGTTAATTTTTAAAGCATTAAATTAATATGAAAGCAGCAGCCTTGCCCAATAGCTATAATTTATTAACGTATAACGATATAAGGCAAAGCCCCCAAACGTTAACCGAAACCTTGCCCGTGGGCATAAAAAAACAACGAATCTTGGTGGTAGACGACAGCCAAGTTAACCAGTTTGTTTTTAAAAAAATCCTAACCGAAGCAGCATATGGTTTCGAATTGGCAAGCAGCGGCCACGAAGCGCTAAACCAATTAAAGCATTCGCATTTCGATTTAGTACTAATGGATATTGTAATGCCCGTAATGAACGGTATCGAGGCCACAAAAAAAATAAAGGTACTCTATCCTGAAATTCCGGTTGTGGCCGTAACCACAATAGCCGATAAAATTTGCCCCACTACGTTGGAAAATATAGGATTCGATGCCGTTTTAAGAAAACCCCTGGACAAAGCCCTTTTTTTACGCACTATAAACCAAGCACTAAACTTTAGCCCAAGGCACTCCGATAAAATTTTTTAAAATAGATAGAATATAAAAAATTAATGCAACTATTTTTAAAAATAGTTTTAATTTCGGGGTTGCCCAACAAATTAAAATCCAGGTCGGTTAGTAAAATGAAGATTTTAAAATATTTTTACATACCACTTCTGCTAATGGTCGGAAACCTTGCTGCCCAGGATATTTACAGTCTTGATTCTTTAAAAGAAGTTTTTGAAACCACAAAAGATACCTTAAACAAAATAGATGCCGGCCGTAGGTTGTGGTATACCAATCTTCGGTTTTACAATTTTTGCCTGTACAATAATGACGATTATAAGCAACAGGCCGAATATTATAGAAACAAAGTTAATTTACTGGAATTATCCTATAAAAATACACCCGTTAGGTTTAACAGGGAAATAGACCAGATTATCTATAAAATGGAAGATTACCAGTATAATTTAAAATACGATTCCCTTTTATGGGTTGGGCGCCAAGCCATAAATAAAATCAACCAGCTAAAAACCAAGACAAATGGCAACACGCAAATAGAACTTTTAATCGGGCTTATGGCTTATCAGGCAGAGGTAGTAAGTTTTAACAACGATATAAACGCAGCCGTAATATTTTTAATAGAAGCCTTAAAGATAGCCGAGGAAGAAAACCTGGAAACCTCCGAAATAAGGGTTAAATATAATATTTCCAAGCTGTTGCTTTACAATTTTTATAACAATCCCTACGCGTACGACAAGGCTTTCGACATCCTTAAAAATATAAAAGAAGACATAAAAACGGTAAAAAGTACCGAAGTTTTTAGCAAAGCCGATTACGAGGACAAAATAAATTACTATTTTACCCATTATTCCCCAGGGGAAAGCAAAGGGCTTTATATCGATTTGGACGCTTATTTTGTATACTTGCTTGGGAAAGAACTATATAATGCGGTAAACGAAAAAATAGAACATTACAATGCTCTTGGGCATGCTCCCATTGAAGAAAAAATAGCCAATTTAAAAGAAATAACAACCTTACTGGAAGCCCATAATTTTAAAAACACCTATTTGTACGCACAGTTGCAAAACCGTATTGGCGACCACTATTTTCAGGCAAGCAATTACAAAGCTGCCTATTACCCCCTCAATTGGGTTTTCGAGTTGTTGGAGTCCAAGCAATATATTAACACCCACCTGTTCGATTACGAAAAACTGTATACGTCCTTAGAACAAATTTCAAAAGAAACGGGCCATTACGAAAAGGCCTATTTGTTTTCGCAAAAAGCAAACGATTTTAAGTTGAAAAAAAGCGCCAACAGCTTTGTTTCGGTTATAAGCCTGCTCAAGGCCTACGAAAGCAGCCAAATACACAAGCTGCAACAGGACATAAGCAAACAACGGTTTAAAAAACTGGTTGCCTATTCCGTTTTAATTGTAATAGCCATAGTTGTTACATTCTTCATGTTTAGTTATCGGGCAAACGTATTAAGCCACAGGGAAATATCCCAAAAAAATACAGAATTAGAAAAAACCATGCACGAAAAGTTGGAATTGGAAAAAAAAATAGAAAACATACAAACGGCAATAGCCAAGGATTTGCACGACAATTTTGGTAACAGGATTTCAAATATCGTAACCACCCATAGTATTTTAAAAGATATAAATAATAGCGAAAAAGGGTTGGACCACAATAATTTCACCCATTTTTCCAATTGTTTGGAAGAAAGCCTATACCGATTAACGCAAGATATTAAGGACCTGATATGGATTAACAACAAGGATAATAATTCGCTTCAAAAAGTTATAGAGCGCATAAGGCTTTATGTAAGCGAGGAGTCGCATAGCCAAACCACAAACGTTGCATTATCCGTTAAATTAAGCCAACCGGATTATAGCTTGCCCAAGTTTTGGAACCGACAACTTTTATTAATAACCAAGGAAGCCATTAATAATGCCATTAAACACGCCAAGGCAACCGAAATAAATGTGGCCGTAACGGTAAACAGCAATAATTTTTTAACCATAGCATGTACCGATAACGGCATTGGGTTTAACATAGAGGAATTAAACCGTATATCGGGACTGGACAATATGAGGGTTCGGGCAACTTCCATAGATTGCCAGATAAAACTGGAGTCGGAACAAAACAAAGGAACTACCATAGTTTTGTTTGGGTATATGTAAGGTGGAATAATTTTATAGTATACCTTTTATTTTTTCGTAGTACAGTTCATCAAAACTATCGACAACCAAGTTGGCTTGGCTATAATCTTGGTTTTTCGAGTGGGTACTGTTAAAGCCAACACAAAAAATACCTGCGGCCTTGGCGGCCAGGACGCCATTGGTGGCATCTTCAATCACGATACATTCATTTGCGGAAAAACCCGAAGCCTCGGCCGCTTTTATAAAAATTTCGGGGTGCGGCTTCGATTCCTTTAAATCGGCGCCGCTTAGTTTTGCCTTAAAATATTGGTTTAGGTCGAAACGCTTAAAAATACGCTCGATATTGGGCATGGAGGCCGAAGAGCCCAACACCAAGGTTAATCCGTTTTTATGGTAGTTTTGTATAAGCTCCAAAACCCCGTTTATAAGCCCAAAGGACGTGTCGTTATCAAAATAATACTCGTAATATTTTCGTTTTAGGGCCACTAAATGCTCCGGGGTTTCCTTCAATTTAAAAACATCGCAAAGCGTCCGGCAAATGTTTATGGTCGATTGCCCGGTAAACGATTGGTAAAGTGTATCGCCAACCGTAATGCCAACTTCGCTAAACATATCGTGGTAGGCTTTGTAGTGCAATGGTTCGCTATCGATAATAACACCATCCATATCAAAAATTACGGCTTTAAGCATAATGGTTTGTTTTTTTGCGAATATACTTCAATATACAAAAACAACATAGCTCAAAATGCAAGGATTATGGTTGCCATAAAAAAACCTCGAAGTTTAAACTTCGAGGTTTTTTTATGTAATATTTAAATTGCGTATTGTTAGCGGTTAACAATTAGTTTTTTAGTAATTGTTTTTTTGCTTTTATTGGTTATGTTAACCACATAAACACCCGATGAAAGGGTAGAGGTGGATAACTCAAACGGCGTTGTGCCGTTAAACGTGTGTTGTTCCGACAAAACTTTTTGTCCGTTTAGGTTAAATACTTCAACAGATACCTCATTATAATTATTATTGTTAAGGCTGATGTTTACATAATCTTTCGCGGGATTAGGGTAAAGTTTTATTTCGGTTGTTTTGGTATTGGCTATTTCGGTCGTGCTTAACGAGCTTTCGCTAATATTGAAATCTAAAATACCGGAACCCCACGAGGCAAACCTTGCCGTTTTTGTCGATTCAATATAATCTACATCCATAGCATTAAAATACCCAGCGCCATTGGCAATAGAGTACCATGTTTTTGAGGCCACATCAAACACATAAGGCCCTACGTCGGTAGCAGCAAATATAAATTCGCCACCGGGCGTAGCCACCAAACCACTTGTTTGGGTGTCGGTTTCCGCAGGAAAAATACCGGTAACATTGGTCCAAGTAGCGCCTCCGTCTTCCGAAAGGATAGCACCTACGCCATTGGTACTTGGGCCGCAGAACAATATCCAGTTATCGTTGCCGGGCAAAACTATGCCGCTGCCAATGTCGCCGTTTAGGTAAGTGTTTGTTATCCCTGCAAATGGCGTAGAAGTACCCGTTGCGGAAAACGTATCGCCTCGGTTGGTCGAGGTATAAACCAGCCCCTTGTTTAATACAAATAATTTGTCGCCATCTACCGTACCTTGTGCCATGGCGGCTATTTGGTTGGTGCCGTCCCCTAATGTAACCGAATGGTGGGTTAAGTTGGCACCATCCCATTCAGTTCTATCTAATGTTTTATTTAATAGCCATATACGTTCGCCCGGAGCATGTTTGTCTATATGGTGTTGGGACCAGCCCATACGCGAATTTTCAGTATACTCAATGGTAGGATGGTTCGCATTGTTTGTTTGGCTATTAATTTGGCTAAGCCTTCTAAAATTACCATTGTTATCATAAAGATTTACGGGGGCAAAAACAATATTTCCTTGTCTTCGCCATTTCCAAACATGTTCGCCATCTGCACTATCGTATGGGGGACCGTCTCCGCCTATGGATTGATAAAAGTCAAGCTGGCTGGCAGAAAGGTTACCTCCATTAGCTTCTGGAATAATATTTTGAGAACCCTGATCTTGGGTTGAAAAAAAGATGTGTGCAGGGTTTCTGCTTCCCGTAAAAGCATATCCTCTATAAACCAAGGGGCAAATGGTGTTGAATACATTTAAGTTAATATAATGTGCTTGGTCATAATCGTGTGTGTTGTTAAAAGGTGTGTTTTCTGCTGGGAAATCGGTCCATTCATTATATGATATAAATAAACCTCCATCGCTACTACGCACTGAAAAAACATCGCCGGAAGCGTTATAAAAAAATTGATTAGCTTGAAAATCCGGATGAAAGTTAAAGCGAATCCTGTCATAGTATGAAGTATTAATATCGGTGTCCCCTCCTTGATAGCGCCCCCATCCCAGATGCTCAGTCTTTACGGTTTCTAATCCATCAAGGGATAGTACGGGCTCTGCATATCCACCTATTACTATATCATGATTGTCGGGGTGAACACCAAAAACATGCCCCGCCCACATTGACGGTGTTACGTTTCCATAATAGCCGCCGGGAGGGAACTTTTCCGTCCAGGTTATACCTTCGTCCGTTGATGCCCAGTATTTGTCTTGGGCAGAAATATAAAGTTTTCCGGAATCGCCATTAACACTAAATCTAGTGTTGTTGTGGGTGGCGTAGGTGCCTTGAAGATTAAAAGCCGTTTTAGTTGCGTTTAATTTATAAAAATTACCGTTTCTAGCAACATAAACACTACCATATCCTGGTTGTGTGCTATACCGTGGTGAATATAATGCGGTTACCCCGGCAGGATCTATTTGTTCCACCATATTAAAGGTTGCTCCAAAATCCTTGGAAACCCAAACCCTATAGGAGTTCGCAATGTATATATAGTTATCCTGCCTGTTTATTGCAGACGTTGAAAAAACATGAGCCCCGTTAATATCATTAACAGCGGCTTGTGTCCAATTAGCGCCATCGTCATCGGAATAATAAATAGTACTGTTTTCTACATGGGCAACCAACCTAACAGTACCGCCCCCCATGTTAATGGCAAATAAGTTGTTATAGCGGTTTGGCCAATAGGCGGTTAAAAGTTCGAAGTCGTCGCCACCCGTACCTAAGGTTTTATTATAAACCGTACCTTTAAAAATGTACGATTTCGAGTTGTACTCCGTAGCATAGTGGTTCCAGGTTACACCATAAATAATGTCGGTGCCATCCAACATTTCGGCAAACTTAAAAGCGCCGGGCATATTGTTGGGACCGCGGTTTACCCAAGAGCCTTCCAAAGCGCCATTGGCATACGATGTTACGCTTGAGGCTTTTCCTGTTTTCGAAATTTTGGTTTTGCCTTTGCTTTGCTTGCTCATTTTGGCAAGGAAGGCTTGTTGCCGGGCAGCTTCCTCGGGTGTCCATTCGGCAAATTTGTCCGGATTGTCTTCGTCTTCCTCGTGTTCGGTTTCTTGAACAGTTGGTTGGTTGGGTGCTGTGTTGTTATTGGTTTTGTCCTTACAGGATTGAAGCATAAAACCGGTAAAACACACCAATGCTAATAGGTAAAGTTTTTTCATGAGTTTTAGTTTTGGGTTTATTCAAAATTATGAATAAACATATAAGTTATAAAGCAAAACTATAAAAAAAGATAAAGGGTAACTTGCTGTTTGTCGATTTGACAAAAAAACCTGCCGTAGTTGGTAATAATGCCTACTATTTTAGGTGTTTTCTTGTTTAGTAGATAAAGCTGTTGATAAAAAAAAGAAGCTGAATTTACTTGTAAATTCAGCTTCTTTTAACTTATTGGTTATGCACCTTAAAGTGCCTCAATCCATTTCCTCGCATTAACAAAAGCCGTTAACCACGGCGACACCTCGTCTGTTCTGTCTTGCGGGTAGTGCGCCCAGTTCCAAGGAAAGGTCGAGCGTTCAATATGTGGCATGGTTACCAAGTGGCGTCCTGTTTTGTCGCACACCATGGCCGTGTTAAAATCGGAACCGTTGGGGTTGTGCGGATATTCGGCATAACCGTATTTTGCTACAATATTGTATTGGTCTTCGGTGTACGGCAAATTAAATTTCCCTTCGCCATGCGAAATCCAAACACCAAGCGTGCTACCTTCTAAATTAGACAACATAACCGAATTGTTTTTCTGTATTTTTACCGAAGTGAACGAACTTTCGTGCTTATACGAATCGTTATGCAGCATTTTGCCATGAACCTCGTGCTCGGGGTTTATAAGCTCCAGTTCCATAAACAATTGGCAGCCGTTGCAAATGCCAACCGAAAGTGTATCTTCCCGCTTAAAGAAATCCCGGATAACCTTATTGGCCTTTTCGTTATATTTTATAGCGCCAGCCCAGCCTTTTGCCGAACCAAGCACATCACTATTGGAAAAACCGCCAACAGCCCCAAGAAACTGAATATCCTCCAAGGTTTCGCGCCCCGAAATTAAATCGGTCATGTGTACATCCTTTACGTCAAATCCGGCCAAATACATGGCGTTTGCCATTTCGCGTTCGGAGTTGCTTCCCTTTTCTCGAAGAATAGCTGCTTTTGGTCTTTTGTCAGAATTGTCACTTCGAGCGGAGTCGAGAAGTCCCGTAAAATGCTCAGGAAAGATAAATTGTAATGGTTGGTTTTTATAATTTTGATAACGCACTTTTGCCAATCCGTTTGCAGTTTGTTTTTGGTCTAACAGGAATGAGGTTTTGTACCATACATCACGCAAACGGGAAACGGACATGGTAAGTACTTCTGCACCGTTAATAATACTCAAAACATCGCTTTTGGTTGTTTTTCCTATGTTGAAGAATTCAATGTTGGCTTCATTTAAAATCGTTTCGATTGAAGCGTCTTTTGCCTGAATAACGATTCCTGCATTTTCAGAAAATAATAATTTAACCGAATCTTTTTCAGCTAAAGCAGAAAAATCCAACTCGGCCCCTAAATCGGTATCGGCAAAGCACATTTCCAGCAAGGTTGTAATTAATCCGCCAGAGGCCACATCGTGTCCCGCAACAATTTTTCCGTCCTTAATTAATTGCTGAATGGTGTTGAATACCGTTTTTACATATACGGCACTTTTAACCGTAGGCGTGTCGCTTCCCAGTTTGTTTAAAATTTGCGCAAACGAACTGCCGCCAAGTTTAAAACTGTCTTGCGAAAGGTTGATGTAATATATATTACCGCCATTTTTTTGAAACACGGGCTCGACCACCTTGGTAATATTGTTACAATGGGCTGCCGCCGAAATAATTACCGTTCCGGGGGCAATAACATCGCCGTCGGGGTATTTTTGTTTCATCGATAGCGAATCTTTTCCGGTGGGTACGTTAATGCCCAAATCGATAGCGAATTGCGAAACGGCTTCAACGGCTTCGTACAACCGTGCATCCTCGCCCTCATTTTTGCAAGGCCACATCCAGTTTGCCGAAAGCGTAACCGATTTTAGCCCATTGTTTAAAGGCGCCCAAATAATGTTGGTCAGGGCTTCGGTAATCGAGTTTCGGCTGCCCGCTACGGGATTTATAAGTCCAGAAATGGGCGAATGCCCGATAGACGTAGCAATGCCTTCTTTTCCCTTATAGTCCAAGGCCATAACGCCCACGTTGTTTAGTGGTATTTGTAATGGGCCGACACATTGTTGCTTGGCTACTTTTCCGCCCACGCAACGATCTACTTTGTTAGTTAGCCAATCTTTACAGGCAACGGCTTCTAATTGCAATACTTGGTCCAGGTAATCGTAAAAGTTGTCGGCATTGTAGCTTACATCGCTATAATTTCGTTTTATGGTATTGTCGCGCATAAAAGTTTTCGGCGAACTACCAAACATGTCGGCCATGGCCAAATCCATGGGCTTGCGTCCGTTTGTTTTCGATTGAAAGGTAAAGCGGTCGTTGCCCGTAACATCGCCAACCGTGTACATGGGCGAACGTTCGCGGTCGGCTATTTTTTGAAGGGTGTCAATATGGTTTTTGGCAATAACCAAGCCCATGCGTTCTTGCGATTCGTTGCCAATAATTTCTTTGTCGGATAGGGTAGGGTCGCCAACGGGAAGGGCATCTAAATCTATTTTCCCACCTGTATCCTCAACCAATTCGCTTAAACAATTTAGGTGTCCGCCCGCACCATGGTCGTGAATGGAAACGATAAAATTTTCATCGCTCTCAACCATGCCGCGTACCGCATTGGCAGCGCGTTTTTGCATTTCGGGGTTGGAGCGTTGTACGGCGTTTAGTTCTATGCCCGAAGCAAGCTCGCCCGTGTCGGCACTCGATACGGCCGCACCGCCCATACCAATTCGGTAGTTTTCGCCACCCAAGATAACAACTTTATCGCCTGTTTTGGGTTTGTCCTTTAGGGCTTGTTCTTTTTTGCCGTAGCCAATACCGCCTGCCAGCATAATAACCTTGTCGAAACCAAGCCGAACTTGACTCTCGTCATTACGAGGCGTTTGCGGCGAAGTAATCTCTATGTTATTTTGGGATTGCTTCACTTCGTTCGCAATGACGTCGTTATCTTCTTTATGTTCAAAAGTCAATACCGAACCCGAGATAAGCGGCTGCCCAAATTTGTTTCCAAAATCGGAAGCACCGTTACTGGCCTTTATTAAAATATCCATTGGGGTTTGGTACAGCCATTTGCGCTCGGGAAAGGCTTTTTCCCAAGGCCTGCCCTGAGTGGGGTCGAGCGGGTTGTCCTCCAGACGGGAGTACGAGGTCATGTAAACGGCTGTTCCCGCCAAGGGCAACGAGCCTTTTCCTCCTGCCAAACGGTCGCGTATTTCGCCACCGGAGCCTGTTGCCGCACCGTTAAAAGGCTCGACCGTAGTGGGGAAATTATGGGTTTCGGCTTTTAACGAAATTACCGAATTAAAATCCTTGGTTTGGTAATATTCGGGAACATCGGCACGTTTTGGTGCAAATTGCTCCACAATAGGCCCTTCAATAAAGGCTACGTTATCCTTATAAGCCGAAACAATGGTGTTGGGGTTGGTTTCGGATGTTTTTTTTATGAGTTTGAAAAGTGAAGATTGTTTTTCTTCGCCATCGATAATAAAAGTGCCGTTGAATATTTTATGGCGACAGTGCTCGCTGTTTACTTGCGAAAATCCAAACACTTCGGAATCGGTTAACGGTCGGCCTATTTTTTTTGAAACGCCCTCCAAATATTCAATTTCCTCGTCGCTAAGCGATAGGCCTTCTTTTTGGTTGTAGGCCGCAATATCTTCAATATTTAAAATGGGTTCGGGGGTAATGTTTATGGTAAACGATTCTTGGTTCAGCCCGTTGAATTTTTCGGAAATCATGGGGTCGAAATCCTTAAAGTTTTCAGAAACCGCTTTAAACTCTTCAATCCTAACAATACCATTAATGCCCATGTTTTGGGTAATTTCAACGGCATTGGTACTCCATGGCGTAATCATGGCTGCTCGGGGGCCAACAAAAAAAGCATCCAGCGATGCTTGCTCTATTTTGGGCTGGTTGCCAAATAACCAAGTTAGTTTTTTAGTGGTTTCGGGGCTAAATTCTTTTGTTGCTTGAACAGCATATATGGTGCTGTTTTGGTTTCCAAAGAAGTGAATCATTATAAACGGATTATAGGTTTGGTTTTAAAAATGCAAAAGTACATTTTTATTTTAGAACTCATCTTGGCGGTTTCCTAATTTTTATTTGAATTGGTTATTGCTTGTACACGTTGTTTATTACATATTCCGCCTGTACTGCCCGCCAACCTCAAACAAAGCATTTGTAATTTGCCCCAACGAACAAACTTTGCAAACTTCCATTAAAACGGCAAATATATTTTCGTTATTTACGGCGCTTTCCTGTAAGCGTTTTAATAGTTTGTCGGTATTTTGGCGTTTATGAAGGTTTGTTAAGGTTTGTATTTGCAATTGTTTTTCGTTTTCGGTAGCCCTAACAACTTCGGCGGGGATTATTGTTGGCGAGCCCTTGCTGCTTAAAAAGGTATTAACCCCAACAACTGGAAAATTGCCATTATGCTTTAAGGTTTCGTAATACAGGCTTTCTTCCTGTATTTTGCCACGTTGGTACATGGTTTCCATGGCGCCGAGAACACCGCCCCGCTCGGTTATCCTATCAAATTCCTGCAAAACGGCTTCCTCGACCAAATCGGTTAATTCTTCAATAATAAAAGCGCCTTGAATGGGGTTTTCGTTTTTGGCCACGCCCAGTTCCTTGTTAATAATAAGTTGAATGGCCATGGCCCGGCGTACCGATTCCTCGGTGGGCGTGGTAATGGCCTCGTCGTAAGCATTGGTATGTAGCGAGTTGCAATTGTCGTAAATAGCATATAGCGCTTGTAGGGTGGTGCGAATATCGTTAAAATCGATTTCTTGGGCGTGCAGGCTCCTTCCCGAAGTTTGAATATGGTACTTTAGCATTTGCGCCCGGGTATTTGCGCCATACTTGTATTTTAGCGCCTTTGCCCAAATTTTGCGAGCCACGCGGCCTATTACGGCGTATTCGGGGTCTAATCCGTTGGAAAAAAAGAAGGATAGATTAGGTCCAAACTGGTTAATGTCCATACCGCGGGACAAATAATATTCTACATACGTAAACCCATTTGCCAACGTAAAGGCCAATTGTGAAATAGGATTGGCGCCGGCCTCGGCAATATGGTAGCCGGAAATGGAAACCGAATAAAAATTGCGCACGTTGTTTTTTATGAAATACTCCTGTACGTCGCCCATAAGGCGCAGGGCGAATTCGGTTGAAAAAATACAGGTGTTTTGGGCTTGGTCCTCCTTTAAAATATCGGCTTGTACCGTACCCCGTACTTGCGATAGGGTTGCTATTTTTATTTGGTTGTAAACTTCGCCGGGCAATACCTCGTTACCCGTAACGCCCAACAGCATTAAGCCCAGTCCGTTATTGCCTTCGGGAAGCAGCCCATTGTATTTGGGGCGTTCTATACCTTTGGCGTTATAAATTTGGTTTATTTTGGCTTCAACTTCGGCTTCGAGTTTGTGCGCCTTTATATAGAGTTCGCATTGTTGGTCTATGGCGGCATTCATAAAATAGCCCAACAGCATAGGGGCGGGACCGTTAATGGTCATGCTTACCGAGGTTAGGTCGTGCGCCAAGTTAAAGCCCGAGTACAATTTTTTGGCATCGTCGAGGCAACAAACGCTAACGCCCGAATTTCCTATCTTACCATAAATATCGGGGCGTAAATTGGGGTCGTTACCGTATAGTGTAACGCTATCGAAAGCGGTAGACAACCGTTTAGCGGGCGTGCCTTGGCTTACATAGTGAAACCGCTTGTTGGTGCGTTCGGGGCAGCCCTCGCCCGCAAACATACGTGCGGGGTCTTCGCCGGTGCGCTTAAAAGGGTAAAGTCCTGCTGTATACGGGAACTCGCCCGGCACGTTTTCCTGTAAGCTCCACCGTAAAATATCGCCCCACGCTTGGTATTTTGGCAGCGCTACTTTGGGTATTTGTAAATGCGAAAGCGTTTTGGTATGCGTTTCTATTTTTATGTCTTTATCCCGAACTTTAAAGGTATAAATCGGGTTTTTGTATTTATCTGTTTTTACGTTCCATTGGGTAATAAGCGCCCAATTGTGCGGGTTTAAGTCTTGCTTCACCCTATCAAATTCGCCGATTAATAATTTTATGAAAGTTGAGTTTGCTTCACCTTCAATAAAATTTTCAATACCTATTCCCGATTTATCCAACGCGGGAACTTTACCAGTAACAGATGTTATGGTTTTAAAAATACCGTATAGTTTTTGGGCAATTTCAACTTGTTGGTCAGCCGTTTTATCGTAATTTCTGTTGGTTTCGGCTATTTCGGACAAATAGCGGGTGCGGCTTGGCGGAATGACGAATGTTTTTTCGCCTTCGTTTGGATTTATTGAAAAATTGGATTTAAAATAGGTATACCCTTTTTTAACCAACCCATTTATAACCGCTTTATAAAGGGCGTTCATGCCAGAATCGTTAAATTGGGAGGCTATGGTGCCGAACACGGGTAGGGCTTCATCTTTGGCTTCCCATAAATTATGGTTGCGCTTGTATTGTTTTTTTACATCGCGAAGGGCGTCCAAAGCGCCCCGCTTGTCGAATTTATTAATAGCCACCAAATCGGCAAAATCCAACATATCGATTTTTTCCAATTGGGTAGCAGCGCCAAATTCGGGCGTCATAACGTACATGGCCAAGTTGCTGTGTTCCAAAATTTCGGTATCGCTTTGCCCGATTCCGGAGGTTTCCAGGATAATTAAATCGTAATGCGCCGCTTCCAGTACTTCAATAGCATTGCTTACGTGTTTGGACAGCGCCAGGTTGGATTGCCGCGTGGCCAAGCTGCGCATATAAACCCGTGGTGTGTTTATGGCGTTCATACGGATGCGGTCGCCCAGTAGTGCGCCCCCCGTTTTGCGCTTGGATGGGTCCACCGAAATGATACCAATGGTTTTATTGGGAAAGTCTATTAAAAATCGGCGTACCAGTTCGTCCACCAAGCTGGATTTTCCGGCACCCCCGGTTCCTGTTATGCCCAAAGTGGGAATTTCCCCTTCTAACTTCCCAGAAGGGGAGGGGTGCTTACTTGGGCAGGAAAATGTGCTTTTAAAAAGGTCATGCTTGTTTTCGGCTAAGGATATTAACCTTGCTATGGTTGTAATATCCTTGTTTTTAAGCGAAGTTTCAATATTTTTTCCTTTCGGAAGGGTTAACGGAAGCGTTTCAAAATCAGACTGCTGCACCAAATGGTTTATCATGCCTTGAAGCCCCATTTTGCGGCCATCGTCGGGCGAGTATATTTTGGCAATGCCGTAATCCATTAGCATTTTTATTTCATCGGGTAGAATAACGCCACCGCCGCCCGCAAAAATTTTAATATACCCGGCATTTTTTTCCTTCAGCAAATCGAACATGTATTTTAAATACTCGTTATGCCCGCCTTGGTACGAGGTTATGCAAATAGCGTTTGCATCCTCCTGTATGGCGGTTTCTACAACTTCCTGAACGCTTCTGTCGTGGCCCAAATGGATAACCTCGACGCCGGTTGCCTGAATAATGCGGCGCATGATGTTTATGGAGGCATCATGGCCGTCGAACAGGGAAGCTGCAGTTACTATTCGGATATTATGCTTGGGTTTGTAGGGCGCTATTTGCATTTTTTTAAAAAAATAATTATACAAGGACAAATTTAAGAAATATTCAAAAAAACAAACCATTAACAAGCTATTATGTAAAATTATCTTGCGTAGCTGTTAATATGTTAGTTTTCAACTAAATTTGAAAGACTTTAAAACAAACCATGAACAGCATTACCATATTAATACATTGTAAGGACCGCCCCAATATTATAGCTTCGGTAACCAACTTTATAGCCAGCGAAAACGGTAATATTGTTTATATAGACCAACACGTGGACCGGGAGCAAAATATTTTTTTTATGCGCTTGGAAAGCGAATTTGAGGACGAAACCTTTTCTACCGAGAGCTTTAAAAACGCTTTTAAGCATTCGTTGGCCATTAATTTTGAAATGAAATGGCGTATTTATTCTTCGGAACAAAAACCCAAAATGGCTTTATTTGTTTCAAAATACGATCATTGCCTGTACGATTTGCTTGGACGCTATAATTCGGGCGAGCTAAACCTTGAAATACCTTTTATAATAAGCAACCACACCGACCTAAAACCCATTGCCGATAATTTTAAAATACCCTTTTTCCATATTCCGGTAACAAAGCAAACTAAGGCCGAAGCCGAAAACAAACAAATGGAACTGCTTGGCCAATATAACATAGATTTTATAGTATTGGCGCGTTATATGCAAATTGTATCGGATAAATTAATTAGTATATACCCCAACAAAATAATTAACATACACCATTCGTTTTTGCCTGCTTTTGTAGGGGCAAAGCCTTATCATTCGGCTTACAAGCGTGGCGTTAAAATTATTGGGGCCACCAGCCACTACGTAACCGAAGAGTTGGATGCCGGACCGATAATAGAGCAGGACGTAGCCCGGGTAACCCATACCCACGCCATAAAGGATTTAATTGCCAAGGGGCGGGATTTGGAAAAAATCGTTCTTGCCAATGCCGTAAAACTGCATGCCGATAGAAAGGTTATGGTTTACAACAATAAAACGGTTATTTTTTCTTGATGGGATGGATATATTATCATTTTAAAATAGCTTCTGAGCTTCTTATTTATTAATGAACTTTCGTGTGCTATAATTAACCTTATGTAAAATAGAATTTTTCAAAAATATGATTTTCAATTAATTAACTTTATTCACTCCCTTTTCATGGCTTCCACTGTCCCCGAATATCGAATAGAATTTCGTGAGGCACTGGTTAAAAATATTTCGCTATTTAAACTTGGCCATAACGTAATATTTACGGTAAACGTTTCGGAGTTTGAAACTGCGTCGCAAACTATACTGATACTATTGTCCTTGTTAACCGTTGTGGTATAATCCTGCATAAGCCCCTTAAATTCTATGGTGCTATCGCTTCCTCCGTAACCTACGTTCATTTGGCGCTCACCAAAATATGGCAAATATGAGGATATACTATCGCCTTGAATTTTTAAAAAATTGGAATTGGACATTAAATTTATATTCCCGGCAGAATTGCCGGGCCCCAACAATCCCGCCACTTGCTGCATGGCCATGGTACTTTGCGGATATGCCCAATCGGATTCTATTTTAAATTGCTTACCATTAACCAAAGTGTTTAAAGTTTCTATTTGTGCGGGCGTTGCCGTACTTTTTGGCGTACCACAGGAAACTACGGTTAATATTATAAAACAGGCAAAAATAAGTATATAGCGTTTCATACGAATAAATTTAAGTTAAACATTTAATTTTTAGGTTTTTATGATATTTAGCACAGGCCTATGTTTTTATTCATGCTCTTTTGTAGAGGCGTTTATCTTGGCTATACTAAATCCCTCTATGAGGGTTTCATTTTAACAGAAATTAAAAATTCTGTATTAAAGGTACAAATTCTGAAGCAAAATTTATTTTACAGCGGCGTTAACTTTTTGCCAATATATTACGAACGACCAAAACCCAATCGCTAATTGTTGTGTTATTGGTATTTAAGGCCAAACTATCGTTGCCGTAAGGCGCATAAACTTCGGGATTGGTAACCGAAAAGAAACCCACTGTTGGGGTTAGCGAAGCGCTGGCCAAGTGCATAATGCCGTTGTCGGCAGCAATAAAAATAGCCGTATTTTTTATAATGCCCCCCATTTCGCGAATGTCCTTGCTATAAAAATTAGGCGATTTAAAGTTTATTTTTGAAATGTTTTCAATCGGCAACATTTCAATAATATTAAAATCGGGAAATTCCTTTAACAGGCGTTCGTAAAAAACAGTCCACCACTGTTCCGGATAACATTTATCGCCCGTGGCATTGGTGTAAATACATATTGTTTTTTTATTATTTTTAATAATACTATGCAATATTGATCTGCCTTGGGCTATTTCTTCTTCAGATAATTTTATATTTAATATGGGTAGTGGATTTTCATTTTTTGGAAAACCCAATCCGTCCAGCACATACCTTAAATTGTATATGGGGTATTTTGAAATGTGTTTGTAATCGGGATGATTCTTTTGTATGGTTTCGTTTACATCGCCAAAAACTTTGAGCTTAGCTTTAGCCGACTGGGTTAGCAAGCGCCCGGAAGATGAATTTTTATCGCCGTTAATAACCAAATCGTAGCTTTTGTTTTTTATTGAAAACCAGCATTTGGCGTATTTAACCAAGTTATTGAAAGGTTTTCTGGGCAATTGGATGATTTTTTTAACTTCGGGGTAATTCTCAAAAACAGGGCAGGCCACTCCCCCTTTCACAAATAAATCGATTTCGCAGTTCGGAAATGTATTTATAACCTCCTGGACAATAGGCGTTAGCAATAACTGGTTGCCCAATCGGTGGTTGGGGCGAATAATTAACACGGTTTTAAGGTCTTCAATTTTTAACGTCCCTCTTTCCGGCTCGCTGTACGAACCTCCCACCCGGCTTGTTATGCTGTGCATAATGCGCCTACGGATATTGTTTATAAAAACTTTAAATGTCATTTGGTTGGTTTATTAACATTTCATACGAATAAATTTTTGTTTTTTAACAATTTACTTATGTCGGTTTGTGTTATCATTGCTTGCTTCAAAAGTACAAATAAAAGCATTCTACAAGTAAAAATTAACTTTTTGCAGCCATTTTAGCTTTATACCAAACATTAAGGATGAGGCCTCCAATAATTAAAGCAATGCCCAAGATACTCCAAAATGTATAGGTTTCGTGAAACAGGAACACGCCCAATAATGCCGTAAAAACAACTTCAACATATTTAAACGGGGCGACAGTGCTTGTTGCTGCAAGCTGAAATGCCTTGGTCATGTAAATTTGCCCGAAATAGCCCCAAATCCCAAGCGAAAACAGTAGCCCCCACTCTACCCCTTTTGGCGCAACCCAATGGCTAACGGATAATATACCGCCCATGAATGTTGCTATTACCATAAAATAATTTACAATAACCACGGGGTGTTCGCTTTGCCCTATTTTATTAATGATGATAAAAACCAATCCGCTTAAAACAGCAGCCAAAAGCACTAAAACAAGTCCGAAAGTATTAATTTCAGAATCGAACCCCTTTAGCACCAAAACGCCGAGAAACGATATTAAAAAGAAACACCATTGCCAAGGCTTTATGGTTTCTTTTAGCAGAAAAACAGCAAAAATTGCCGCAAAAATAGGTGCCGTATACCGCAACGAAACGGCCGTGCCAACAGTTAGGTACTTAATGGACATAAAAAATAACAACATGGAAGTTGCCCCTGTTAATGCCCTTAAAATTAATAGTTTATTGTTTTTTCCAATAATGGATATTTTGTGCCTGAGTAAAAAACCAAACGTAAAAAACAAAGATCCCAACGACCTAAAAAATACAATTTGGTAGGCATTCATATTATCCAAGTACTTTACGGTTACGTTCATAAACGCAAAAGCAAGCGTACTTACAAGCATATACCCTATGGCTTTTTTAACGTCCAAATGGCCGGATTTTAATATTTCGTTTTGTGGTAATAAAATAAACACCCGTGAGCAGCACGGCTGCCGCTATTATAGTTTGGGTTGAAATAGGCTCGTTTAAAACCAACCAACCCAGCAGTATAGCTATAACAGGATTTACGTAAGCCGAAGTGGATACTTTTTCGGGCGACACCACTTTTAGCAAATAATTGAACGCCGTAAACGCCACCACGCTGCCAAATACACATAAAAACAGCATGGACCATTTAACGGGTGTTGTCCACTCGGTTGGTGGCACCCAAGTTTCGCCAAATATCTTGCTGCTTATGGCCAGCATAAGCCCTGCCGCTATCATTTGGTAAGCCGTACTTACAAAGTAGTTCGCGGGCAAATCGGCTTTGGAAACAAAAATACTGCCGTAGCTCCAGCTTAGTACGCAGGTTAAAATCATGAACATGCCCAAGAGCGTGCCTTCCTGCGTAACCAACTCTTGTTGGCTTACCAATATGTACATGCCCAAAATGCCCAAGCACACCCCGATAATCGAATTGGTTTTCATTTTTTTACCATCAATCAACCGCATTAAGAACAATACGAACAGCGGTTGGGTCGAGGCTTCTAAGGCGCCAAAACCACTATCGACATATTTTAAGCCCCAAACAAAAACCCCGTTACCGTAAACTAAAAACAAGAATCCCGAAATTATGGAATTGATTAATTGCCGCTTTGTTATGGACAAATCCAATTTCATAAACTTGGCAATGGTAAATATAATGATGCCCGCCGAAGTAAAACGCACCGAAGCCAAGAAAAACGGCGGTAACTGCCCTACCGCAATCTTGTTGAACAAATAGGTGGAGCCCCAAATAACGTAAATGGCAAAAAATGCAAGGATTATAAAAACGGATTTGCGGGACATATTTTTTGCGGTTAAATTAACTTATCTTCATTGTAAATATGGCAACCCTTTAAAATCCTATAAGATTTTTAACACCTTATAGGTTAGGCACTGGGTTAATCTTCAGGCGGATGCCCAAAAATATCTTCATAAATCGTATCGAAATTGGCACGGATATAGGCGTTTAGCTTTTTGCGGTAATCGTCCTTTAGCCATTCAACAAAATTGAAGGTGCTTTTGCTTATACATTTGGTGTAGCGTTGAATCCTAAAATCGATATCGTCGCCCAATTGTTTGGCCAGCAACAAGGCATCGAATACATCTTCGCTATTTTCAATACAAATAACGGCATGCTGGTGAATGGAGCGTTCCAGTACTACTTTCGAGGATTCGCCATTTCTAACGGCATCAACATAGGTTTTTTGAATGTCGAAATAAACGCTTTTCGAATTAGCAAACTCTTGGCGCAAATCGGCGGGCATTTCGTACCTAAAATTGCTTTCCAATTCTTCATCACTTAAAATGGCATCCAAATAATAGTTTGGCGATTTAAAAATACGCTGCCAGTCCAAGTTATCGCCCCAAGGCCCGAAACGGTAAAAATTATTGCCCAAATCGATTACGGAAAACGATTTTTTCTGCTTGTAAATACGCGAGCCGCGCCCAATCATTTGGTAATAAAGGGTCAAGGATTTTGTAGCCCGGTTTAAAATAATGCTTTCGACCGAAGGTTCGTCAAAGCCCGTGGTTAGTATACTTACCGACGTTAAAATGGCATCGGGTGTTTTTTTAAACCATTTAAGTATGGCGGCACGTTCTTTTTTGGTGTTGGTATTATCTAAGTGCGCAATGGCATAACCGGCGCGCCTAAAAGTATCGTAAACATGCAGCGAGGTATTGATGCCGTTGTTGAAAATCAGGGTTTTTTTGCCTTTGGAGCGTTCTTCATAAGCCAACAATAATTTAGAAAGCATATCTTCGGCGGTATACAAATCTTCCGAAGATTTTACGGTATAATCGCCATTGGCACCAACCACCAGTGAGGTTAGCCCCACATTGTAGGTAAACATATCGGCCTTGGCCAAAAAGCCGTTGTTTATTAGGGATTCTATGCTCTCCCCTACTATCAGCTCGTCGTAATTGTCGGTCATGGGCAATTCTATGTTCGAGCTTAACGGTGTGGCCGTTACGCCCAAAATAAACGACTGGCTGAAAAATTTGAACAACTTGGTAAACGAGTTGTAGTGCGCCTCGTCTATAATAACCAGGCCAATATCCGAAATGTCCAGCTTATTATCGTTAAGCCTATTGTTCAGGGTTTCCACCATGGCCACAAAACAACTGTACTCGGCTTGGTCGCTTAAATTGGCCTTGCTGTCTATAACCTTGTTAACCACGTTAAACTCGGTAAGCATGTTCGAGGTTTGCTTACAAAGCTCAATACGGTGCGTCATGACCAGCACTTTTTTTGGGTGGTGCTTTAGGTATTGTCGTACTATTTCTGAAAAAATAACGGTTTTGCCGCCTCCCGTGGGAAGTTGGTAAAGTAGGTGGTAATCGTCGGGGGATTCTTCAAAAGCCGTAAAAATTTTGTCTATGGCCCCTTTTTGATAATGGTAAAGATCCTTACCTGTATTTCTTTCTTCTAATTCGGTTTTCGATATGGGCATTCATTCAAATTTAGCTTGCAAAAATAACACCTTTATAGGGTTTATAAGGTATGTTAGGGTGAAATTTTATTGAAATTTTATATTTATCTTTGCTTATTGGGCGATAGCGGTAGTTTGATTGCCATAATAATCAAATTAAAAATTTAAAAATGAACATTAACGATAAATCCCAAAGCACGGCCTATCAAGCCAATCCCGAGCGCTACAACACGATGACCTATAACCGAACCGGAAAAAGCGGCATACTTTTGCCCGCCGTTTCGTTGGGGCTATGGCATAATTTTGGTTTTGTGGATAACCTGCAAAATGGACGGGATATTTTACGAACGGCATTCGATTTGGGTATTACGCATTTTGATTTGGCCAATAATTACGGGCCGCCCTACGGCTCGGCAGAAGAAAATTTTGGCACGATTTTTAAAACCGATTTAAAACCCTATCGCGACGAGCTTTTTATTGCCACCAAAGCAGGCTACGATATGTGGCCCGGGCCTTATTGCAATTGGGGTTCCAAAAAATATTTAACACCCAGTATAGACCAAAGTTTAAGGCGTATGGGCTTGGATTACGTTGATATTTTTTACCACCACCGCCCCGACCCTGAAACCCCGTTGGAGGAAACCATGGGCGCTTTGGCCGATATTGTGCGCCAAGGAAAGGCACTTTATGTGGGCATTTCCAACTACCAACCAGAGGAAACACAACAAGCTGCCCAATTGCTAAGGCAGTTAAATGTGCCGTTTATTTTGCACCAAGCCCGCTACTCGATGTTTGATAGATGGGTTGAAAACGGCCTACTAAACACGTTGGAGCAACATGGCGTTGGTTGTATTGCGTTTTCGCCTTTGGCGCAGGGCCAGTTAACCAACAGGTACGTTAACGGTATTCCTAAGGATTCTAGAGCCGCCAAAGCCCTAACTTATTTAGAGGCCGAAACGGTAAATAAAAATCTGGACAAAATAAAAGCCTTGGCCGCTTTGGCCGAAACCAGGGGGCAGCAACTGTCGCAAATGGCCATTGCGTGGTTATTGCGGCAGCCGCAGGTGGCTTCGGTGCTTATAGGCGCCAGTTCGGGCAATCAGTTAAAAGAAAACGTGAAGGCTTTGAACGGTTTAAGTTTTTCTACCGGAGAGTTGGAAGAAATTAATAAGATTTTAGGGTAGTAAGTAAATAGTTAGTCAAAAAAAAATGGAAAAAAAAGGAAAATTTGCTGTCATTGCTTTTAGCTTAATCATTTTAAACTTGTCTTGCAGTTCCAACGATTTGGAATTAAGTCAAGACTACCCATTGGAAATCATCAATTCTTGGGTAGAATCTTATGAAGAAGATTACGGTATTTATAGGCCAATGGATTATAAAAAATTTCCTGAATCGCCATACCGGCAATATTATAGATTTATGGAAAACAATGCGTGCCAATACTTAATGCTTTCCCCTGTAGATGCGCATTATTTAGAAAATGGATTTTGGGAATATATTGAAGAGAAAAAAGGTATAGCCATTTACGATAAAAACATGGAATTAAATAGAATGCTAAAGGTGGTTTCAATTACATCCGATTTTCTTCAAATAGAAAAAGCGTCACCAAATAAATAAACGTTTTCTTTTAAAACCTATAAAATTATAGAGTACAAGCCAAAAATGGCATTACTCCTTCACCACAACAATAGTAGCTTTTACGCCCGTGGCAAGGTTCCATCGGTTTTCGGAAACCAGCATGCCATTGTCGTCTACAACCCTAAACTCGGCGGTATTGGGGCCGGATTGCCCTTGGTTTAAGGCCAAAAAATCTATTTTGTTAATGCCTTTTTGCAAATCGAGCTTAAAGCCGCTGTAACCTCCCGAAAGAAATACGCGGGCTTGCACCACATCGTCGTTTACCAATACTTGTATTAAATCGCCATCTACGGCGCCATGGTCGCGGTATACAATGTTTACGCTATCGGCATTGCTTTTAAAGTCGCCCAAAAACTGGTCGGTAAGGCTACCGTTTAATTGTTCAACTTGTTCGGGCGTAAGTTTAATGTCGGCTATATGCTTGTCAATCTGTTTTGTGTAGAGTTCGCCCGGGTTTCCAAAATTTTCGCCATATAGCGAAAATGTATTTTTAGGTTTATTAAAATCCGAACTTAAATCGGGGGTGTTTATATTTCCAAAAACAGTTGTGTTATCGGCCTCAATAGGGGTTGATGGCGTAATTTTTGGCGCATCCAACGAGTCAACTTTACTTTCAACAGCAGGTATGGCAAACGATTTATTTCTATCATCTATTTGAGCATGAGCGGTAACTACTATGCTAAAAATAATAATAAAACTAAGATAAATACTTCGCATGCGTTGTAAAATATTTTATGGTTTGCGGCACGGTTAGGCGTACTGCCTACGGTCAAAGATATTTCTTTATATCAAACAAAGCCTTAAACCGCTCATTTTTTTACATTCATTTAACAATAACCGTACCTAATTAATAAAAATTTCAGTAAAACTTATTTATCACTTCACCTATTAAAAATTTCTTCACGCAGTTGTGTGCTTTTTATTCGTTTATGGTATTGTTTTTGTGATATATACGTAAGCAACAACTAAACCCTAATAATTATGAGACATTCTAAATTAATGCCAGAAATTAATACCGGCTCCATGGCCGATATTGCCTTTTTATTACTCATTTTCTTTTTGGTTACCGCCACTATTTCCACCGATGCAGGCATTAACCGTATGCTACCAAGCGAATGCCCACCGGGCACCGACTGTACCGGGGAAATTGCCGAACGCAATATCATCAGGATTGTAGTAAACAACGACAACGCCATAATGGTTGAAAACGAATTAATGCCATTAAGCACTTTAAAAGCAAGCATTAAGGCTTTTGTAAACAACAATGGCGATGGTAGCTGCTATTACTGTAACGGACAGCAGGACAAAACCCTGTCCGACAACCCGCAAAAAGCCATCGTTTCGTTACAAGTTGGCACGCAAACATCGTACGAAACATTTATTGCCGTGCAAAACGAACTATCGAAAGCCTATTACGAATTGCGTGACGCATATTGCGGCAATGTATTGAAAAAAACGTCGAACACGCTTACCGATGCCGAACTGCAGCAAGTAAAAAAGGCCTATCCGTTTTTAATATCCGAAGTGCAAACAAAATAATATTCTTATTTAACCAAGCCGCAAATCCGCAAACAACAACCGAAAAGTATTCGTGGGTTTGTGGCTTGTTTTCATCTTACAACTTCATTTGTTTTTGTATTTTTGTTGAAACACGTAAAAAACGTAACATGAATACAATACCAAGCGTTAACCTTGCCGATTTTCTTTCGGAAGACCCCTCCCGCAAACAAAACTTTGTAAATGCCATTGGTCAAGCCTACGAAAACATAGGCTTTGTGGCGTTAAAAGGGCATTTTCTTGACGATACACTGGTTGATAAACTGTACACCAAAATAAAACACTTTTTCAACCTTCCCGTAGAAATCAAGCAAAAATACGAAATCCCCGGTATTGGCGGCCAACGGGGCTACGTATCCTTTGGCAAGGAAAGCGCCAAGGGCAAAAAAGAGGGCGACTTAAAAGAATTTTGGCATTTTGGGCAATATGTTGAAAATAACGATACCTTAGAAAAAGAATATCCCAAAAACGTTACAGTTGAAGAACTGCCCGAATTTAACAGCACCGGAAAAGAAGCCTACAAAATGCTGGAAAAAACAGCAAAATACGTGCTTCGGGCGCTTGCGCTGTATTTGGGTTTGGAAGAAGCCTATTTCGACCATTACATCCATAACGGCAACTCCATATTGCGCCCCATACACTACCCTCCCATAACCCAAGAACCCAAGGATGCCGTGCGTGCCGCCGCCCATGGCGATATTAACCTAATAACCCTTTTAATGGGCGCACAAGGCCGTGGGCTTCAAGTGCAAAACCACAAAGGCGAATGGATAGACGCCATTGCCCAGCCCGACGAGCTTATGATTAACGTGGGCGACATGCTGTCCAGGCACACCAACAACAAATTAAAATCCACCATACACCGTGTTGTTAATCCCCCGAAAGAACTTTGGGGGACCTCAAGGTATTCCATCCCGTTTTTTATGCACCCCATAAGCAGTATGAAATTAAACGTATTGGAAAACTGTATCGATGAACAAAACCCAAAAGCGTTTGACGATATTACGGCAGGCGATTTTTTAACCGAACGCTTAATAGAGCTTGGACTTATAAAGAAATAAAACATGGACTTACAGGACCAGTTAAAAAACCTATTTCCCGACCACGTTTCGGAAAACACAAATATGGAAACGTCTTCAACCGAAAGTGAAATTTGGCTGCAAGACGAACCCTTAATTTGTAAATACGAAAAACGAAAAGGAAAACCCATTACCATAATTGAAGGCTATACCGGGGCAAACGAAGATTTTAAAATCTTGGCCAAGGATATAAAAACAACCCTAAGCGTGGGCGGAAGTTTTAAAAACGACAGCATTATCATTCAAGGCGATTATCGCGATAAAATTATGCAAATCCTAAAAGATAAAGGCTTTAAGGTTAAACGTGTTGGCGGATAATTTAAAATATTGTGCTTTAACCTACTATCATGTCAAATTAAAATTGACGGCTGGGATTACTTTCTCCGCTGTCGCCGCAATTGACGTCTTTGCGAGAAGGAGGCACGACAACGAAGCAATTTCTTGCAAAGTTTCAAAGTTAACATAACAATAGGTTTCATTGAAAACAAAATTTACCAAACCCATGCCCATACAAGCATCCGAACTTATATTAAACTCCGACGGTAGTATTTACCACCTAAATTTAAAGCCCGAAAATGTTGCCGATACTATTATTTTGGTGGGCGACCAAGACCGTGTCGAAAAAATAAGCAAACATTTCGACCGTATCGAGTTTTCTACCCAAAAGCGGGAATTTAAAACGCATACAGGCGTTTATAAAGGCAAACGGCTAACGGTAATATCAACCGGTATTGGCCCCGACAACATCGATATTGTGTTAAATGAATTAGATGCGCTTTTCAATATAGATTTACGCACAAGGCACCCCAAAGCCAAGCCAACCCGCTTAAAATTTATACGCATAGGCACTTCGGGTGCCTTACAGGTCGATATTCCCGTAAATAGTTTTGTGCTAAGCAGCCACGGGCTGGACTTAAACGGTATGCTGCATTTTTACCAAATCGACACCCATAGTAATCCCACCATTGAAAATGCCTTTGTTGCGCACACCAAATGGCATCCCGATAAAGCACGGCCATTGGTAATAAAAAACAGCGAACTGCTGGAAAACCTATTGCAAAGCAGCCAAACTTTTAAAGGATTAACCGCTACTGCTGGCGGATTTTATGGCCCGCAAGGCCGGGTATTGCGCCTTGCCTTGCATGACCCACAACTAAACCAAAAAATGGACACTTTTAATTTTAATGGTTTTCGCATTACAAATTTTGAAATGGAAACTGCTGCCATTTATGGCCTGGCCAAGCTTTTGGGCCACGACGCCCTATCGCTTAACGCCATTATTGCCAACCGTGCAAACGGACAATTTAGCACCAACCCTTATCAGGCCGTCGAGCGTTTAATTGTTTATGTTTTGGATAGGCTTGCAAGGCAATAGCTCTTTCAAAAAGCAAAAACCTTAAATTTATGTTAATACTTCGTCCTTTTTCAAGGATATTGGCGCAAAACCATAATTTTACATCAAGTTGAACGCTTTTGGAAAAAATGGAATTTTTTAATTCAATATTTTTCAATTCAACTTCAAAAAATAAAATCCAATACATGAAACCCTCATTGAGGGATTTAGCAAAGCCAAGGTTAAGGCCTCCACAAAAGGTCATGAATAAAAACAACGGACAGTAAGCTTTCGGCTTTTTTTGCTGTGTTATTAAAAAAACTCAAAATCAGATGTTTAACTTAAATTTATTCGTGTGAAAAAACTATTAGTATTAGCCTCGGCAATAGCCATAACGGCTTGTAAAACCGAACCAAAGGACTACGTTACCCTATCGGGAACAATAACCAACAAAAACAGCGATTCATTGGTTATTAGAAACCAAACCTTTTCAAGAACCATTAAGGTTAACCCCGACGGCACCTTTAAGGACACTTTAAAAGTAGAACCCGGGCTTTACGGATTGTTCGACGGCAAGGAAGCCACTACCCTATTCCTTAAAAACGGCTTCGATTTAAATATGGCACTCGATACCAAAGCCTTTGACGAGTCGATTAAATTTACTGGTGAAGGTGAAGCACATAATAATTTCTTGGTAAAAAACACCTTGCTGCAAGAAGAATTGCTCAATGTTGAAAAATTGGGCGAATTGGATTTGGAAGGCTTGGATAAAGCATTGGAAACGGCAAAAGCCAAGCTAAGCGAATTTTATAGCTCCAGCAGCAAAATAGACACGACCATTACCAATAATTTAAACAAAAACTTAGAACCCATGTTAGGGTTTTATAAAAATTATCTTGGCGAATCCATCAGGCTAAAAACGGTTCTGGCAAAAGGCACGGCTTCGCCCACGTTCGAGGCTTACGAAAACTACAAGGGCGGCACAACCTCGCTATCCGACTTAAAAGGAAAATACGTCTACGTCGATGTTTGGGCAACATGGTGCGGGCCCTGCAAGGCCGAAATTCCTTCACTTAAAAAATTAGAAGAAGAATACCATGGGAAAAATATCGAGTTTGTAAGCATTTCGGTTGACGACGGTCGCGGTTACAGGGCCGATTCCAGGGAATTGGCCGCAACTGCCGCAAAAGAAGGCTGGAAAGGCATGATAGCCGAAAAACAAATGGGCGGCGTACAATTGCTGGCGCCAAACGGCTGGCAATCGGATTTTATTGCCAATTATAAAATACAGGGCATTCCAAGGTTTATCCTTATCGACCCGCAAGGCAATATAGTAACACCCGATGCGCCACGGCCTTCAAGCCCTGCTATTAAAAATTTATTTAATTCTTTAAGTATTTAAAAACTTGAACCTAACGGATTTTAAAAACGCCGCTTTTTCTGTTTTGAAAAAGCGGCGTTTTTTTATTGACCTTCACTGTTATTTTCGGCTTGTTGCGCTTCTTTTGGCCTTGCAAACAAATCCTTAAACGCTTCGCTTAGATAATCGGTAATATGGCTTGCCAATAGGCTTTCGTAGCCCAAATCTTCTACTGCAATATCGGCGGCTTTTCCGTGTAGGTAAACTCCGAAAACGGCGGCAACCAAAGGCTCGTAACCTTGTGCCATTAGCCCTGTTATTATGCCCGTAAGCACGTCGCCACTTCCAGCGGTGGCCAGTCCGGGATTTCCGGTGGAATTTACATAAAACCTATCCTGCGTAACGGTAACGGTGTGGGCGCCCTTTACAACCAAAATACAATCGTGGGTTTTGGCAAATACTTTGGTTTTTTCAAGTTTATCAAAATCGTTTGTCCAATTGCCTATTAAGCGTTCCAATTCTTTCGGGTGCGGCGTTAAGATGGTGTTTTTTGGCAAACGTTTAAGTAGTTTTTTGTTCTGGGATAGTAAATTAATGGCATCGGCATCGATAACCAAGGGCGCTTTATTTTCTTCTAAAAAACGTTCAAAAGCCTTTAAGGTTTCGGGAGCCGTGCCCATGCCTACGCCTATCCCTATTGCCGTTGGCTGTATGCTTAAAGCGATGTTGGAAATACGGCTATCGCCAACATCCGTTATTACCATAGCCTCAGGTAAAGCCGTTTGCAGCGGCACATAGCCACATTTGGGTACAAAAGCGGTTACCAATCCGCCCCCAACCGATAAAACCGCACGACTTGCCAAGGTTACGGCGCCTATTTTGCCATAACTGCCGCCAACAACCAAGCTATGCCCAAAGTTGCCCTTATGCGAAAATTTATCCCGCGGCATATACGAAAACAACACTTCCTGTTTGCCTATATATTCGGCTTCGGTTGGCGTATTGTACAGAAATTCCATATCGAAGCCAATATCCAAGGCTTCCCATTGTTGGGTGTATTTTGCCGTTTCAGGGAGGAAAAACACCAATTTGGGCGTTACAAAACTTAGGGTATAGTTGGCTTTTACCACGCACGAATCGTTTTCGGGTACTTTATCGGTTTGTAGCCCCGAAGGAATATCTACCGAAAGCGTAAAGGCCTGCGAATCATCTAAATGTTTAAACAAAGCCAACACCCACTTATGTATGGGACGGTTTAGGCCAATCCCAAAAATGGCATCAACAATAATATCCTCTTTGCTTATTTGGGGAAAATTGTCGGCCTCGGTTAAAAGCGTTGGCCAAGCCTTGGTTACTTGCTTAATCCTGTCGTAGTTAATTAAAAAATCCTTCGAACGTTTGTCGCTATAATTTATAACGTACGTATTTACGTTATAGCCCGCCAAAATTAAATGCCGCGCCAAGACCAATCCGTCCCCGCCGTTGTTTCCTATACCGCAAAATACATGGATGGGCACTTGTGCGCCCTGCATACGCAAATGAAACCAGTTAAAAATTTGGGTGCCGGCACGTTCCATTAAATCGGTTGACGAAATACCTTGGCGCTCAACGGTTAGCTTGTCGCCTTGGTAAACTTGTGCTTTGGATAATATTTTCATAAATCGATTTTATCATTTCTTCAATTCTCAAACATAATAGCCATTTTTTTTAAAAGAAAACAGCCACAGAATAAGAAAACGGTAAAAATGCCCTTTTTGTTTTTTTATTGGCCTAAAAGTAATACATTTGGGTAGTATTATAACAGGAACAATGAAGCTTTTCAATTTAAATATTGCTTTTTTTACAGCGCTTTCCCAAAAAGCGAATACTGCCGTTATAACTACAACCTCTACCATTACAACCCCTTGGGGGTGCTAATTTTATATACTTCGGGCTGTTTTCGTGATTTTTGCAAAATCGCATCTTTTTATTTTCTAACATAATTCATAAAACATGAAGGTTTTAAAGTTTGGGGGAACTTCGGTAGGTTCTTCAAAAAATATAAATAAGGTTATTGGCATTTTGGAAAACTATGCCAAACAAAATAAATTAATTTGTGTGGTTTCGGCCGTTGGAGGTATAACCGATAAACTATTATTGGCAGGAAAACAGGCTAAAAACAAGGACAAGGCCTATACCGAAACCTTTACGACCATTGCCAATATACACTTTAATATTATAGGTGAATTAAATCCGGGTAACAGCGCTTCAATTTCAGAATTTACCAAAACAAAACTTAACGAATTAAAAAATTTATTGGACGGTATTTACCTAATTAACGAACTATCGCCCAAAACATCCGATAAGTTGGTTAGTTTTGGCGAAATTTTATCATCGCACATCATTGCCGAAACCATGAAACAACGAGGATTGGGCGTACTATGCAAAAACTCGCAGGAGCTTGTTGTTACTAATGAAAACCATACAAAGGCCGAGGTTGATTTCAAACTAACAAATAACAATATTGAAACCTATTTCAAATCGGCCACGCAACAAATAACTATTTTGCCCGGTTTTGTGGCAACCTCGGTTTCGGGCGAACAAACTACTTTGGGGCGTGGCGGTTCCGACTATACCGCGGCCATTGTAGCAGCGGCACTAAAGGTAGCGCAACTTGAAATCTGGACCGATGTAAGCGGTATGTACACCACCAACCCGAAATTGGTAAAACAGGCCTACCCCATCGAAAAAATATCGTACCAAGAGGCTATGGAGCTATCGCATTTTGGTGCCAAGGTACTGTATCCGCCAACGGTGCAACCGGTATTGGACCTAAACATTCCCATACATATAAAAAATACCTTGGAGCCGCAAGCCGTGGGTACTGTTATTTCCAACGATAATGCGGTTTCGGGCATTCCCGTAAAGGGCATTAGTAACATTTCCAACATTGCACTTTTAACACTTCAAGGCAGTGGTATGGTGGGTATTCCCGGTTTTTCCAAACGCCTGTTCGAAACCTTGTCGCAGGAAAAAATAAACGTTATTTTAATCACACAGGCTTCATCGGAACATTCTATATGTTTAGGTATCGACAATGCCGATGCCCAAAAGGCAAAAACAGCCATCGATGCTACTTTTGAAAACGAAATTGCCCTACATAAAATAGACCCTATTGTTGTTGAAAACGGACTTTCCGTTATCGCCCTCGTTGGCGACAACATGAAAAACCACCAAGGTATTAGCGGAAAAATGTTTAGCAGTTTAGGCAAAAACAATATTAATATTAGGGCAATTGCCCAGGGGGCATCGGAAAAAAATATTTCGGCCGTAATTTTGGAAAGCGACGTAAAAAAAGCGCTAAACACCCTGCACGAACAGTTTTTCGAAAGCAAAACCAAGCAGCTCAACGTATTTATTACGGGCGTTGGCAATGTAGGCGAAAAATTGGTCGAGCAAATAAAACAACAGCGTAAATATTTAAAGGAAAACTTAAAAATAAATTTGCGTATCGTGGGATTGTCCAACTCCAAAAAAATGATTTTTAACAACGAAGGCCTGGATTTAAACAATTGGAAAGAACAATTGGAACACGGCGAACCCGCTTCGCTCAATGGTTTTTTAAAAAAAACAAAAAACCTAAACCTGCGCAATAGTATTTTTGTGGACGTAACCGCCAATAAGGATGTGGCCGCTTTTTACGAAAAATACTTGCGCCAAAGCATAGGCGTTGTGGCCTGTAATAAAATAGCCTGTTCCAGCGATTACGAAAATTACAAATTATTAAAACGCCTATCGCTTAAATACAATGCCCCTTTCTTGTTCGAAACCAATGTGGGCGCAGGATTGCCCATTATAGATACGCTAAACAACCTCGTGGCTTCGGGCGACAAAATTACCTCAATCCAAGCCGTGCTGTCGGGCAGTTTAAATTTTGTGTTCAACAATTTTAACGATACCAATAAGTTTTACGACGTTGTAAAACAGGCGGCTGCCGAAGGGTACACCGAACCCGACCCAAGAATAGATTTAAGCGGTGTGGACGTGGCCAGAAAAATATTAATCCTTGCCCGCGAAAGTGGTGTAGAAATGAATTTGGAAGATATTAAAAACACACCGTTTTTATCCGAAGCAGGCTTAAAAAGCAATACGGTAGCCGATTTTTACCAAACCCTAATAACCGACGAAACCCACTACCAAGCCTTATATGCTTCGGCAAAAGCCAAAAATTGCCAACTAAAATACGTGGCGCAATTCAATAGCGGCAAGGCAAGTGTAAGTTTACAGGAAATACCAAGCGACCACCCATTTTATAATTTAAAGGGAAGCGACAATATTGTTATGTTTTACACCAAGCGCTATGCCAACCAGCCCATGATTATTAAGGGTGCGGGTGCAGGTGCCGAGGTTACGGCCTCCGGCCTGTTTGCCGATATTATTAGGATTGGGAATGATTAAATAAGTGAAGAGTTAAGAGTTAGGAGTGAAAAGGTTGGAAAACGCCCTTTTTATTTCGAGGAAGAACAATAAAGTAATCCTTTTATGGATTTCCGTACCCTGAGCTTGCCGAAGGGAACGATTTTTAGATTTTTGAAGTAAAAATATTAAAATCCCTCAGCGAATCTCCGTGAAAAACCTCGGTGAATCTCTGTGGAACAACAAACAACGATTTTGCCCCCTGAGCTTGCCGAAGGGAATTTTAATACAATGGCTGAGCCTGTCGAAGCCTCAGCCGCATTAAAAAATATTAACACATGAAAGAAATACACATATTTTCCCCGGCAACAGTGGCCAACGTAGCTTGCGGTTTCGATGTTATGGGCTTTTGCCTTGACACCATTGGCGACGATATGGTAATACGAAAAACCGACAAAAAAGGCATTTTTATTACCAAAATTGAAGGTTTCGACTTGCCTTTCGAACCCGAGCTAAACGTTGCGGGCGTATCGGCCTTGGCCATGTACGAAGCCGTAAAACCCGATTTTGGTTTCGAAATTGAAATATATAAAAACATAAAGCCCGGTAGCGGTATTGGCAGCAGCGCCGCCAGTGCTGTGGGTAGCGTTTTTGGCATGAACGAGCTTTTGGGCAGACCTTTTAATAAAACCCAATTAACCCAGTTTGCCATGAAGGGCGAAGCCTTGGCAAGCAAATGCGAACATGCCGACAACCTTGCCCCTGCTGTGTTTGGTGGCTTTACCTTGGTAAAATCCGTTGCGCCCTTGGACATTTTGGA
Organism: Flavobacteriaceae bacterium; assembly: GCA_047975545.1. Taxonomy (GTDB): domain Bacteria; phylum Bacteroidota; class Bacteroidia; order Flavobacteriales; family Flavobacteriaceae; genus JBKEDS01. The sequence goes on from JBKEDS010000006.1 coordinate 43,589, forward strand.
AATCCCCTCGCCCAATGATTTGTATGCCACCATTATACATCCGCAAATCGAAATAAAAACAGCCGAAGCGCGGGCTATTTTACCCAAGGAAGTCCCTCTAACCAACGCCGTTAAGCAATGGGCCAATTTTGGCAGTTTAATCCATGCGCTGCACACGAGCAATTATGGTTTAATGGAAAAATCGTTACACGATGTTATTGTCGAGCCTTACAGAAGCCAATTAATACCGCTTTATTACGAAGTGAAAGAAGCTGCCCTTAAAGCGGGTGCATTGGGTGGAAGCATTTCGGGCTCAGGGCCTTCAATTTTTACTTTAAACAAAGGATTGGAAATTGCTAAAAATGTGGCAGAAGCCATAAATGAAGTATATTCGAAATCGAGTGTGGATTTCGATATTCACATAACCAAAATAAACGCCGAAGGCATAAAAATAGTGAAGATAAAATAACGGAAAAACAAAAAAACATGAACTATTATTCCCTAAACCATAAGGCCCCGATTTCATCATTTAAAAATGCGGTTATAAAAGGCATTGCGCCCGACAAAGGACTTTATTTCCCCGAAAGCATAACGCCGCTTCCACAGTCGTTTTTCAACAATATAGACACCTTATCATACCCTGAAATTGCTTTCGAAGCCATAAAACAATTCGTTTCGCCCGAAATTCCCGAAGCCGTTTTAAAAACTATTGTTGAGGAAACCCTATCCTTCGACTTCCCCGTGGTAAACATAAACGAAAATATTTCTACTTTAGAGCTCGTCCACGGCCCCACCATGGCGTTTAAGGATGTCGGCGCACGGTTTATGGCACGCTGCTTGGGGTATTTCAACAAAAACAACCAAAACGAAGTAACCGTTTTGGTAGCCACCTCGGGCGATACCGGAGGTGCCGTGGCCAACGGCTTTTTAGGCGTTAAGGGCGTTAACGTGGTAATACTTTACCCCAGCGGAAAGGTAAGCCACATACAAGAAAAACAACTAACTACATTAGGACAAAATATTAAGGCCTTGGAGGTTAATGGCACGTTCGACGATTGCCAATCCATGGTAAAAACCGCTTTTCTCGACGAAAGTATTACAGGCAAAATGCAGCTGACATCGGCAAACTCCATAAATGTAGCCCGCTGGTTGCCACAGTTGTTCTATTTTATGTTTGCCTACAAGCAACTTCACAACAAACATAAAAATATTGTGTTTTCGGTACCAAGTGGCAATTTCGGTAATATTTGCGCCGGGATGGTGGCGCAACAATTGGGGCTGTCCGTCAAGCATTTTATAGCCTCGAACAACGCCAATAACGTGGTTACCCGTTATTTAACATCGCAACTTTACCAGCCAAAACCATCGGTACAAACCATAAGCAACGCCATGGACGTTGGGGCACCGAGCAATTTTGTGCGCATACAGGAACTTTATAAAAACAATTTTAAAAGTTTAAAAGAAAACCTATCGTCCTACAGTTTTACGGACGAAGCAACCAAAGCCGCCATATTGGAACTGTTCCAAAAACACGGTTACGTTGCCGACCCCCATGGCGCCGTAGGCTATTTGGGCTGTAAAGCCTATTTAAACGAAACCCCCGATGCTCATTGCGTATTTTTGGAAACCGCACACCCCACCAAGTTTTTAAATGTTGTTGAAAGTGTTGTTAAACAAAAACAACCACTTCCCGAGCAAATACAAGCCGTAATGGACAAGAAAAAGGAAGCTGTGGCAATTTCAACCTACGAGGATTTGAAGGCTTTTTTGTTGAAAAACAACATCGGATAAAACCAATATTTTTCAATACATTTGCGGGACTAACTATAATTAAAGTTTTCATGAAAAATACGGCCTTAACCGAGACCCACCTAGCCCTTGGCGCCAAAATGGTTCCCTTTGCGGGATTTAATATGCCCGTGCAATACGAAGGCGTAAACGCAGAACACGAAACGGTACGAAATGCCGTTGGCGTGTTCGATGTATCGCACATGGGCGAATTTTTAATAGAAGGCGAACACGCTTTGGCCTTAATACAAAGCGTAACCAGTAACGACGCCTCCAAACTAACCAATGGTAAAGCCCAGTACAGTTGCCTACCAAACGACAACGGCGGTATTGTAGACGATTTAATTGTTTATAAAATTAAGGACAACCAATATTTGTTGGTCGTTAATGCCAGTAATATTGAAAAAGATTGGAACTGGATAAGTGCTAAAAATACCATGGGCGCAACCATGCGCAATTTAAGCGACGATTATTCGCTATTGGCCATACAAGGGCCTAAAGCCATCGAAGCCATGCAAAGCCTAACCAGCCGCGACCTTTCGGCTATTAAATTTTACAGTTTCGAGGTAGGCGATTTTGCAGGTATCGAACACGTTATTATTTCGGCAACGGGCTACACGGGAAGTGGCGGTTTCGAAATTTATTGCAAAAACAGCGAGGTAAAACAAATATGGGACAAGGTTTTCCAGGCCGGAGCCGCCTACGGCATTAAGCCCATAGGCCTGGCCGCACGCGATACCCTACGCCTGGAAATGGGCTATTGCCTTTACGGTAACGATATAAACGACACCACATCGCCCATTGAAGCGGGCTTGGGCTGGATAACAAAATTCACAAAAAACTTTACCAATTCCGAAGCCTTAAAAACACAAAAAGAAAACGGCGTAACCCGCAAACTTATAGCGTTCGAATTGGACGAGCGCGGCATACCCCGGCAAGGTTACGATATTGTGGACAATAACGGCAATAAAATTGGCGAAGTAACCTCGGGCACCATGGCGCCAAGTTTGGGCAAGGGCATTGGTTTGGGCTATGTGCCTACGGCTTTGGCCGAAGTGGGCAGCAAAATCAATATTCAAATTCGCAAAAACGCCGTTTCGGCAACGGTTGTTAAACTGCCCTTTTATAAAGGGTAGTTCCTTTTTTATGAAAGAAAAAAAGCATACCGTTTTAATTTTGGGTGCCAGTGGTTTTTTGGGCAATGCTATTTACAAAGAGCTTTGCCCCTACTTTAAAACCTTTGGCACCTATAATACCAATACTAAAAATTACGAAAAAAACCGACATTTTTTTCAATATAACGTTGCCGAGGACGATATTTACGAAATCCTGAACATTGTAAAACCAAGCATTATTATATCGGCATTGCGGGGCGATTTTTCGGCACAGTTTACGGCTCACAAGCATTTATCCGAATATATTTTAAGCCATTGGGCAAAGCTCCTGTTTTTATCCTCGGCCAATGTGTTCGATGCTTATAGCAAATTTCCCAGTTACGAAACCGATAAAACCCTAAGCAATAGCATTTACGGGCATTTTAAAATTAAAATCGAGAATATGCTGCTGCGCTTGCCAAAAAAGCAAGTAGCTATTTTACGGCTCCCCATGGTTTTTGGCCCAACCTCGCCCCGAATACAGGAAATTTCAACCTCTATAAAAGAAAAAGAAGCCATAGAGGTATTTCCGAATTTGATTATGAACGCCACTACCGACAGTCGGGTAACACAGCAAATACATTATATTATAAACCGTAACAAACACGGTATTTTTCATCTTGGAAGTAACGATTTGGTTCACCACGACGATTTTATAAAGGATATTGTTAAAACCATGGGACACGAAAGCCGTGCGGTTTACAAACAAGTGTACACAACCAACGACGACAGGTATCTGGCCGTTATGCCCAAATTCAACCTATTGCCCAAAAACCTACAATCGTTAAGCCATGAAATTTTAACCCAATTGGAAATTTAACCAGCAAAACCACTATATTATGAATAAATTATCCGAAGAAACCATAGAAAAACACCTTTTAAATTTCCCCGATTGGGATTATTACGACAATGCCATTCACGCCGAGTTCGAGTTTGAAAATTTTAAGGACTGTTTTAGCGCCATGAGCCGTATAGCCTTTGAATGTGAGGCCTTGGGCCATCATCCCGATTGGGCCAACAGCTACAACGTTTTAACCATTTCGTTAAGCACACACAGCATTGGCGGGGTTAGCGAAAAAGATTTTCAACTTGCAAAAGCCATCGAAGCTATCGTAGAACCGGACGAAGACTATTAATTTTTAAAAAATCCGCAATTTTATTGATGAAAAATCATATTTCATTTTGAGTATTTTTTTAAATTGCACCCGTTTAAAGCAACTTTAAACATTAATTTTTTTAACATTAAACTAAATTTATGGGAAGAGCTTTTGAATTTAGAAAAGCACGTAAATTAAAACGTTGGTCGGCCATGAGCAAGGCCTTTACCCGCATAGGCAAGGATATTGTTATGGCCGTAAAAGAAGGCGGCCCGGACCCCGACAGCAACTCGCGCTTAAGGGCGGTTATACAAAATGCCAAATCGGTAAACATGCCCAAGGACAATATCGAGCGCGCCATAAAACGGGCCTCCGATAAAACCCAGGGCGACTATAAAGAGGTTGTTTTTGAAGGTTATGCCCCGCACGGTATTGCCGTTTTGGTAGAAACCGCTACCGACAACAACACCAGGACCGTAGCCAATGTGCGCAGCTATTTTAACAAATGCGACGGTAGTTTGGGTACTTCCGGCTCGGTAGTGTTCATGTTCGACCATACCTGTAATTTCCGGATTAATGGCGAAGGATTGGATGCCGAAGAATTAGAACTCGAATTTATAGACTTTGGAGCCGAAGAAGTTTTTGTGGACGACGACGGTATTTTAATCTACGCTCCCTTTGAAAGCTTTGGCGCTATTCAATCCGAATTAGAGTCCAGGGGCATTGAAATATTATCGTCCGGTTTCGAGCGTATTCCGCAAGTTACCAAACCGTTAGCTCCAGAACAAGCTGCCGATGTTGAAAAACTTTTGGAAAAATTAGAAGAAGATGACGACGTCCAGAACGTTTACCATACAATGGAGGAAAGTGCTGAATAAGCGTTTTTAAACTTATTTTTTATTAAAAAGAGCATAACCCAAAATGCTCTTTTTGTTTTTATAAACACATTTAGAAAACATTATGGAAACCAAAACTTTTAAATGGGGCATTATAGGCTGCGGCAATGTTACCGAAGTAAAAAGCGGCCCCGCTTATAAAAACACAAAAGGCTTCGAGCTTGTTGCCGTTATGCGCCGTAATGCTGAAAAAGCCAAGGATTATGCCCAAAGGCATGGTATAAAAAAATACTACACCAATGCCGACGACCTAATACAAAACCCCGATATTAATGCCGTATACATTGCCACGCCCCCCGATACCCATAAATATTATGCCTTAAAAGTGGCACAAGCAGGCAAAATTTGCTGTTTTGAAAAACCCATGGCGCCAAGTTATACCGATAGTTTAGAAATATACAATGCGTTTAACGAAAAAAACACTCCTTTATTTGTGGCCTATTACAGGCGATCGTTGCCCAGGTTTGTAAAAATAAAAGAATGGTTAGAAGCTAAACACATTGGCAAAATACGAAATATACAATGGACGTTTAGCCGCTATGCCAGCGAATTGGATAAATCCGGCACATACAATTGGAGAACCGATGCCAAGATTGCCCCCGGAGGCTATTTTGACGATTTGGCCAGTCACGGACTGGATTTGTTCACCTTTTTATTAGGGAATATTACGCAAGTTCAAGGTATTGGCGTTAACCAGCAGCAACTGTATTCGGCTAAAGATGCCATTACCGCTTGCTGGTTGCACAACAACAATATTACGGGGTCGGCCTTTTGGAATTTTGGCTGTAATACCAGTTTGGACCAAGTAACCATTTATGGTAGCCAAGGCCAAATAGAATTTTCGGTATTTCAAGAAAACCCCATTGTACTACAAAGCAAAACCAAAAACGAAGTCCTTACTATTGAAAACCCAAAGCATATACAAACTCCCCATGTTGAAGCCATACGGGATATGCTGCTACAAAAAGCCATTCATCCGTCATTGGGAAAATCGGCACTCCACACCAGTTGGGTTATGGCTAATATTTTAGGAAATTTACAAGAAAAATTGTAAAAAATAAAGCCCCTATTTTTCAACAGAGACTTTATTATAAAGAATTATTCGGTTTTATATTAAGCCAAAAACAACGGCCTATTTGCCATTAAGGCATTTACTTTTTCCTTTACGTTTTCCAATACGGTTTCGGCTTGGTGGTTTGTAATAACCTCATCAATTAATTCGACTATATGCGCCATATCAGCTTCCTTTAATCCCCGCGTGGTAACGGCAGCCGAACCAATACGAATACCCGAGGTAACAAATGGCGAACGGGTATCGAAAGGCACCATATTTTTATTTACCGTAATGTCGGCCTTAACCAAGGCTTGTTCGGCTTCCTTGCCCGAAATGTCCTTGTTGCGCAAATCAATTAGCATACAATGGTTGTCGGTGCCGCCTGAAATAATGTTATAATCTTTTGCCACTAAGGCTTTGGCCAACGCAGCAGCATTTTTCTTAACCTGTAATTGATAGGTTAAAAACGCATCGGTCAGGGCTTCTCCAAAAGCAATGGCTTTAGCCGCAATAATATGTTCCAAAGGACCACCTTGGTTACCGGGGAATACGGCAGAATCCAACAATGCCGACATTTTCCTTAAACTACCATCTTTTAGTGTAATTCCAAAGGGGTTATCAAAATCCTTGCCCATCATAATCATACCGCCACGGGGGCCGCGCAGGGTTTTGTGCGTGGTAGTGGTTACAATATGGCAATGTGGTAACGGGTCGTTTAATATGCCCTTAGCTATTAGTCCGGCAGGATGCGAAATATCGGCCATTAAAATGGCATTTACACTATCGGCTATTTTACGAAAACGCTTAAAGTCAATATCGCGCGAGTAGGCCGAAGCACCCGCTATTATTAATTTAGGCTGCTCTTTAGTGGCAACTTCCTGTATTTTATCGTAATTTAAAACGCCTGTTTCTTGGTCTACCCCATAAAACACGGGCTTGTACAATTTTCCTGAAAAATTTACGGGCGAGCCGTGGGTTAAATGCCCGCCATGCGACAAATCGAAGCCAAGTATTTTATCGCCCGGTTGCAAACAAGCCGCATAAACCGCTGTATTGGCTTGGCTGCCCGAGTGGGGCTGCACGTTAACATATGCGGCGCCAAACAATGCTTTTGCCCGGTCTATGGCAATTTGCTCAATTTCATCTACTATCTCGCAACCGCCATAATAACGCTTCCCCGGATACCCCTCGGCATATTTGTTGGTTAGTACCGTTCCCGCAGCTTCCATAACCTGGTTGCTTACAAAGTTTTCGGAGGCAATAAGCTCTAATCCGTGTAGTTGGCGTTCTTTTTCGGCTTGGATAAGTTCAAAAATTTGTTCGTCGCGTTGCATAAAATTTATTTTCGGGTTAAATGTTTCGCAAAAATAACAAATAGATTAGTTAAACTTCCCAAAAAACATATATTTACTACTTAAGTTTTTAACCATTTTATCAACCTTTAAACAAATCGTATTTTTTATGTATTTTTTTCTGTTAAAATGAAAAAATTATGTAGGTTTGAAGAAGAAACAAAATATAAGTTATGCCCATATACGCCAATAACCCGGACAGAAAGTCGTGGTTGCACGTCGATAAAAATTCCGATTTCCCCATACAAAATATTCCTTTTGGGGTATTTTTAACCCGTGACGATATTATTACCATTGGCACCCGAATTGGCGACACGGCCATAGACTTGGGCGCATTGCACCAATTGGGGTATTTTGAGGGTATTCCGCTAACCGACGATATTTTTCTTCAGGATACGTTAAACGATTTTATTGCCGACGGCCGCAAAACATGGCGTGCGGTACGCAACCGCATTGCCGAAATTTTCGACAGCAACAACACAACCTTAAAGCAGAACAAAAGCCACAAGGAAATTGTATTGTTCCGTTTGGATGAAATTGAAATGCAATTGCCCGTTCAAATTGGCGATTATACCGGATTTTATTCCAGTTTGGAGCATGCCACCAATGTAGGTACCATGCTGCGCGATGCCAATAGCGCCCTATTGCCAAATTGGCTGCACATTCCGGTAGGTTACCATGGCAGGAGCTCGTCTATTATTCCTTCGGGAATCCCCATCCATCGCCCGCAAGGGCAAACATTGCCCGACAATGCCGATAGCCCTGTTTTTGGCCCAAGTAAATGGGTGGATTTTGAATTGGAAATGGCTTTTATAACTACCGACGCCAACGATTTGGGCGAACCTATCCCCGCAAACGAAGCCGAGGAGTACATTTTCGGTTTGGTATTGCTTAACGATTGGACGGCAAGGGATATTCAAAAATGGGAATACATGCCCCTTGGTCCTTTTTCATCCAAAAGTTTTGCCACTTCCATATCGCCTTGGATTGTTACCTTGGATGCGCTACAACCCTTTAAAACCGAAAGCCCGGAACCTATAACGCCCCAACTGCCCTATTTGCAAACCAAAGGCAAAAAGGGTTACGATATTAAACTGGAGGTTGCCCTACAACCACAAAACGCAAAGGAAACCGTGGTATGCAAAACCAACTTTAAATATTTGTATTGGAACATGTCGCAGCAATTGGCGCACCATACCATTAACGGTTGTCCGGTAAATTCGGGCGACTTAATGGGTAGCGGCACCATTTCGGGGCCAACCCCGGATTCCTACGGCTCGATGCTGGAATTGACATGGAAAGGCGAAACCCCCATTAAACTAAAAGACGGCAGCGACCGCACCTCGGTTAACGACAACGACACCATTATCATGCGGGGCTACTGTAAAAACGACGATTCCCGGATTGGCTTTGGCGAAATTTCCACCAAACTACTGCCTGTTTTTGGGAAAAGATAAGCCAAACAAACAACAATAAAAAAGCCCGAAAAGCAAAACTTTTCGGGCTTTTTTATTTTAAATATCATTAGTTCCAAAAGAACGAGTAGAGTGCCACCAAAATAATCATAATTACAAAAGCTCCAATGTTAAATAACGGCGAGGTTTTAAATAAATCCTTAGTAATAGGTATTCCCTTAGAATCTTCTTCACCTTTATTCTGAATTAAACTTAGTACAATAATAACAATTGCGGTTAAAATGAAGGTTAAACCCATTTGATCCATCCAAGGCAAATCAACAAAAATAGGACTGGAAGACCACCCTTTTGGCCCTATTTTAAAATACATGGCAATCGGTATTGATACCAAAGCCCCAATAACAGCAGCATTATTTGTTGCTTTTTTCCAAAACAGGCCGAGAATAAATACTGCTAAAATACCAGGACTTACTACCCCCGTATATTCTTGAATATAATTAAATAATTGATCATTGCCTTCTAGCATAGGTGCAAAAACACCTCCTATAACCAAAGCTACAGCAGCCGAAGTCCTGCCAACATTAACCAAAGTTTTGCCCGATGCGTTTTTATTAATATAAGGTTTGTAAATATCCATGGTAAAAATAGTAGATGTTGAATTTAACATCGATGCCAAGGACGATACCACAGCCGCAGCCAATGCGGCAAAGGCCACACCTTTAAGTCCTACGGGCAAAAACTGCAACAACCAAGGGTATGCTTTATCGGCTTGCTCCAACGATGGTAAATTATGTTGCGCCATAGTACCCAAAGAGGCCATAATTTCGGGGTCGTTAACAATAACATAAGCAGCAATCCCGGGAACTACTACTATTATGGGAATAATCAGTTTTAAAAAAGCAGCAAACAGAATTCCTTTTTGCGATTCTTTAAGCGATTTTGCAGCCAAAGTTCGTTGGATAATGTACTGGTTAAAGCCCCAATAATATAGATTGGCCACCCATAACCCGCCAACTAAAACGGCAATCCCGGGGAGGTCGCTATAGAATTGATTATCCTTATCCAGTATCATAACAAATCGCTCTGGCGCACGCTCATAAATCGTCTTAAACCCTTCTACTACACCTTCACCACCCGAAACTGTATTTAAAGCCAAATACGTGGTTACAATACCTCCAAGCACTAAAAACACGACTTGAATAACATCAGTCCACGCCACAGCCGATAGTCCACCATATAACGAATATGCGGCAGCAAACAAAGCCAAACCAACAATGCCATAGATTAAGGGCACACCCATGATAGTTTCAATGGCTAAAGCCCCTAAATACATTACAGATGCTAAATTTACAAATACGTATAGGGCAATCCAAAATACGGCTAAAATGGTTTTTAAGTTTGTGGAATAGCGTTTTTCAACAAATTCCGGAATGGTATAAATACCCTTTTCAATAAATATCGGGAGGAAGTATTTCCCTACTATAATTAGGGTTATAGCCGCCATCCATTCATAAGAGGCAATAGCCAACCCCATTGCAAACCCGGAGCCGGACATGCCTATAAACTGCTCAGCCGAAATATTGGCCGCAATTAACGAGGCCCCAATGGCCCACCAGGGTAGCGATTTACTTGCCAAAAAATAATCTTCCGTACTTTTTTCCTGCCCGTCCTTGCTTCTGGACACCCATAAACCAACACCCAAAATAAGCACGGCATAGGCTGCAAATACGGCATAATCTAAAAATTCAAAATGCGTGGTATTCATAATAAAAATTGTTCTAAATTAGTTAGCTATATTATTAAAATCCTGAAATTCCCATGGCGTTAATACAACACAAGAATTAAGAATTTCCGAATATAAAAAACTTATTTTTGCGCTGCAATGATTTTTTGCTATTTTAATGTTCCAGTCATTTCTTTTTAGGGATAAAGCATTAGTTTTCAAACATATTGTATTGTTTTTAAATTTCAACCTACTTCCTGTTCATTTTTGGAAACTTTTATCAATACTATTTATTTTGTAAAAGTGCATTTGCCTTGAAATTCTTTAAAAACAAAAAATATATTCTTTATGGGTTGAAGCATTAAAAAGGAAAACGTAATTTTGAGTCTTTAAAAAATAGGATTTCTAATTGTACAAAACCATTTAATAGTGAAAAAAATAGGAATAATCATGGGCAGTAAAAGCGATTTGCCCGTTATGCAGGATGCCATAGATATTTTAAAGGAATTTAACATAGAAGTTGAAGTCGATATAGTATCGGCGCACCGCACCCCGGAAAAACTGTTCGACTACGGTAAAAATGCCCATACAAGGGGCATTGCGGTAATTATTGCCGGAGCGGGTGGTGCCGCGCATTTGCCCGGTATGGTGGCTTCGTTGTCGCCGCTTCCGGTTATTGGCGTACCCGTAAAAAGCAGCAACTCTATCGATGGTTGGGATTCGGTTTTGTCCATCCTGCAAATGCCAGGAGGTGTTCCGGTGGCAACCGTAGCCCTTAACGGCGCCAAAAATGCAGGAATTTTGGCCGCACAAATTTTGGGCGCTAATAATCCCGAAATTTTAAACAAAATTGTAGCTTACAAAGAAAGCCTAAAACAAAAGGTTTACGAGTCGGCTAAAGGGTTGTAAAACGTAAAAACCCCGAATACTGCTATTCGAGGTTTTACGCTATTAATAATTCATTAGAGTTAGTCACTCTTAAATTAACCGGCGCAAAAATAAAAAAAAATACTATGTACGCATAGTAAAAAAATAATTTTAACAAATCCATTAAAATTTATCAAAAAAATGGCTAATATCTTGATTGAAAAATTCAATACGCCTTATAATACCGCTCCTTTTTTAAAAATAAACAACAACGATTATCTTCCCGCCTTTACCCAAGCCATAGCCAACGCCAAAGCGGAAATAGATGCCATTGTTGCCAACACGGAAGCTCCGATCTTTAAAAATACTATTGAAGCCTTAGAGTTTTCGGGCGAACAGTTAGATAGGATTTCAAGCATTTTTTTTAATTTAAATTCGGCCGAAACCAACGACGACATTCAAAAAATAGCACAAGAGGTATCGCCCATGCTATCCGAATTCAGTAACGATATTACCTTAAACCAAACACTTTTCAACCGTATAAAAACCGTTTATCTTTCTAAGGATAATTTAAACTTAACGCCCGAACAAACCACGCTTCTCGAAAAAAAATACAAATCCTTTTCCCGAAACGGCGCCAATTTACCTGAGGATGAAAAATTGCAACTTCGTGAAATAGACAAGCAATTAAGCCAGCTAAAACTTAAATTTGGCGAAAACGTCTTGGCCGAAACCAATGCCTTTGAAATGCTTATTACCAACGAAAGCGATTTAAAAGGGCTTCCCGAAGGCCTTATAGAAGCCGCCAAGCAACTGGCCGAAAGCAAAAACAAAACAGGCTGGCTGTTTACCCTGGATTACCCCAGTTATATCCCATTTGTAACCTATGCCGAAAGCAGGGCACTGCGTAAACAGTTAGCTTTGGCCGCCGGAAGCAAAGGGTTTCACGATAATAAACTGGACAATCAGGATATTGTCCTGCAAATAGCAAAATTGCGGTTTAAACGGGCGCAACTTTTAGGCTATAAAACCCATGCCCATTTTGTATTGGAAGAACGCATGGCCAAAACACCCGAAAACGTCGATGGGTTTTTAAACGATTTATTAAACAAATCGAAACCTGCCGCTATTCGGGAGTTCCAAACCCTTCAAAATTTTGCAAAAGAACGGGATGGTATTGAACAATTAGAAAAATGGGACGGCGCATTTTATGCCGAAAAACTAAAACAAAAACTATTCAGCATAAACGACGAACTTTTAAAACCCTATTTTAAACTCGAAAACGTTATAAACGGTGCATTTACGGTTGCCCAAAAATTATTCGATTTAAAGTTTGAAGAAATACACGATGTAGACAAGTACCACCCCGATGTTTTAACCTATAAAGTAACTAATGAAAATAACGATTTGGTTGCCATTTTTTATGCCGATTTTTTTCCAAGACCGGGAAAACGAAACGGCGCATGGATGACCTCCTACAAGCCTCAATTTGTAAAAAACAGCATTGAGGAGCGCCCACACGTTTCCATAGTTTGCAATTTTACCAAACCTACCAAAACCAAACCATCGCTTTTAACCTTTAACGAGGTTACCACCCTGTTCCATGAATTTGGCCACGCCCTACACGGCATGTTGGCCGGCACCACCTACCCCAGTTTGTCCGGCACCAATGTATTTTGGGATTTTGTAGAACTGCCAAGCCAAATTATGGAAAATTGGTGCTACGAAAAAGAAGCCTTGGAGCTTTTTGCCACACACTACCAAACGGGCGAACTTATTCCTTTGGATTTAATTGAAAAAATAAAGGCATCTGCCGCTTTTAACGAAGGCATGCAAACCCTGCGCCAGCTTAGTTTCGGGTTGTTGGATATGAACTGGCACGGCATAAACCCCACGAAAATTACCAACGTTAAAGCACACGAGTCCAAGGCCTTTAAAAACACCGATTTATACCCCGAAGTAAAAGAAAACTGCATGAGCACGGCGTTTTCGCATATTTTCCAAGGCGGATATTCATCAGGCTATTACAGTTATAAATGGGCCGAAGTGCTTGATGCCGATGCTTTTGAATATTTTAAGGAATCGGGAATTTTCAACAAAACCGTTGCCAAAAAGTTTAAGGACAATATTCTTAGCAAAGGCGGCACCGAAGATCCTATGGCACTTTATAAGCGCTTTTGCGGAAAAGAACCACAACCGGAAGCCTTGTTAAGACGCGCCGGGTTGGTTGCTGAATGATATTACTCTAAGGAGAAACACAACTATCGCAACCAATCCGGTCGTTATCAAAATTTAGGAGCTACGGCAAAAAAGCGTTTTACGGTTAATAATTCAGTAGAATTTCAAACCATTTTTTCTTTTTTACCATATATATTAAATCACGGTAGTCTAAACATCTCCCCTTTTTCGCCTAAGTGTTAAGGGCTTTCGGGTGTAACCAAACAGGCGGTAATCCTTAATTAAATCGGCAATGCCCTTGGGTACCATGTCTTCCCAGCCGAGTTCGCCTTCGGTAATCATACGCAGGATTTCCCTTGAAAATATATTTAAAATACTTTCATCGAAATCGGGAATATCCACAACTTTTCCGTTGTATTTAAAGAACTTGTACAGTTCTTTCATGCGGGGGTAAACTTTTAGGTTTTCGCTGGTAATAAGTTCGCCCGTTTCGGGATCCAGCATAGGGTACAGGTACACTTTTAAATCCTTAAAGAACAGCTTGCCAAAGGCCTCCAAAATACCACCGCTTAAATGGCGATAATACTTTTCGTCGAAAATATCAACCAAATTACTAACGCCCATGGCCAAGCCCATTCGTGCTTTGGTGTAATTGGAAAAATACTCAACAACCTTGTAATACTCCTGAAAATTGGTAATCATTACGTTTTGCCCGAGCGAGCATAACAAATCGGCTCTATCGATAAAATCTTGCTCATTTATTTCACCTTCCGAACGCAGATTGGATAGGGTTATTTCAAATACTACAACGGTTTTGTCCTTATCTACTTTGCGTTCTTTGGTAAATATTTCCAACGATTTCTCATACATAGCCATATTTACCTTGGTAACGGGCCTAAAACTTCCGCGCAGCGCTAAAATATTTTTTTTGTACAACATTTTGGCCGGCAGAACGTTGGTGCCATCGGGGCCAAACATAACGGCGTCGGTCATGCCGTTTTTAACCAATTGCAGGCTCATTAATCGGTTATCTACATTTTGGAAAGCGGGCCCCGAAAAGTTAATGGTATCAATTTCCAACTGGTCCTTGTCCAAGTGGTCGTAAAGATAGCGCAACAATTTTTTTGGCTCGTTATATTTATAAAAAGCCCCATAAATTAAGTTTGTGCCAAGTACCCCAAGGGTTTCCTGTTGCAGTCGGGCATCGGTTTCCTTAAAACGTACGTGTATTACAATATCGTTATAATCGGCACTGGCCTCTACTTGGTATTTTATGCCTACCCAGCCATGGCCTTTGTTCTGCTTGGCAAAATCGATGGTTGCCACGGTATTGGCATAGGCAAAAAATATTTTTTCGGGATGCTTGTCGCGGGTAATGCGCTTTTCCATAAGATCCATTTCGTGCGAAAGCATTTTGCGCAAGCGGGCTTCGGTAACGTAGCGGCCATCTTCTTCGGCGCCGTAAATGGCATCGCTAAAATCCTTATCGTAGGCCGACATGGCCTTGGCTATAGTACCCGAAGCACCACCTGCCCTAAAGAAATGGCGACAGGTTTCCTGTCCGGCGCCAATTTCGGCAAAGGTGCCATAAATATTCTCGTTTAGGTTTATTTTTAAGGCTTTGGTTTTTAACGACGGAATGTCCTCAACCTCGCGGTCGCCTTTTATGTAAATGTCCATATTTTGCGATAAATTTCAATACAGGGTAAAGATATTAAATCTGTAACTGAAACAAAAAAATAAGATTACTTTTGTATAAATCTTGGTTTGTTGCGGATGTTTTTCTTCAGCAAATAACAATTAAATATAATGAACCCCCCCCCATGATTAAGTTTTAATCACACAGCGAAATGTTAATTTGGGTGTTCCATACTTACACTGAACTGACGAAGTGTGACTATTAAAAGCAATAAATATTAACACATGAAAGTTACTTTTCTTGGTACCGGAACCTCTCAGGGCATACCCATTATTGGGTGTACGCACCCCGTGTGCCTAAGCAAAAACAAAAAAGATAAACGTTTACGCTCCTCGGTGTTGGTCGAGTGGAATGGTTATGCGTATGTAATAGACTGCGGCCCCGATTTTAGGCATCAAATGCTTCGGGCGGGATGCACCAAATTAAACGGTATTTTGTTTACCCATGAGCATAGCGACCATGTTATGGGCTTGGATGATATCCGCCCTTTTAATTTCCTGCACGGCGATATGCCCATTTATGCACACAAGCGGGTTTTAAAGAATATTACCAAGCGGTTTGGTTATATTTTTAAAACGCATAACAAATACCCCGGTGCCCCAACCGTTGTAAAACATAGAATAAAAAACGAACCGTTTACATTGCATGATTTGAAAATAATGCCCATTAACGGCAAGCACGGGAATTTGCAAGTATTCGGGTTTAGGTTTGGCGATTTTGCCTATATAACCGATATGAAGACGATAAAGGACAAAGAAATTGAAAAAATTAAGCACGTTAAGGTTTTGGTGGTTAACGCCTTGCGCATAACGCCGCACCATTCGCATTTTAACCTTGAAGAGGCCTTAAATTTTATAAACAAAGTACAGCCACAAACCGCCTATCTTACCCATATTAGCCACATGCTTGGGTTTCATGACGAGGTGGAGCGCCAATTACCCGATAACATCCATTTGGCTTATGATGGTTTGCAGGTTTTAATATCGTAATCAATAGAGCGGTCTCAAGCCTCCTACATTAGATAATTCCCTATATCGTTCATTTTTAAAGTAAAATGACTCTGATTTTCTACTGTTTGATTAGTTTGTAATTAGGGGACTTACAGAGGCAAGCAAAACTAAAAAAACAACCGTTAAAGAAACCCTAAAACCCCAACACCCTAAATTTCTTTGTTATATTTGGGGCTTTAGCAAAAAACGAACTATGCGGAAAACACTTTTTTTACTCCTTATTACAATATCCTGTTTTACGGTTTGGGCGCAAAAACCCAAAACGCCAGCTTCGGCCGAAATTTACGAATCCCTACAAAAACTCAACTTTCTAGGGACTGTTTTATATGTTGCCGCACATCCCGACGACGAAAACACCCGGCTTATTTCGTATTTATCCAATAACTTACATGCCCGAACGGCCTATTTGTCGTTAACGCGGGGCGACGGTGGACAAAACCTAATCGGCACCGAAATTAGGGAATTACTGGGTGTTATCCGTACACAGGAATTGTTGGAAGCCCGCCGTGTCGATGGCGGCGAGCAATTGTTTTCCCGAGCCAACGATTTCGGGTATTCCAAACACCCCGACGAAACCTTTGCTATTTGGAACAAAAACGAGGTTTTAAACGATGTTGTTTTGGCCATACGCCAATTCCGCCCCGATATTATCATTAACCGTTTTGACCATCGAACCGAGGGCGAAACCCATGGTCACCACACCGCCTCTGCCCTATTAAGTTTGGAGGCTTTCGATTTGGCGGCCAATAAAAAGGCTTTCCCCAAACAACTCGAAACGGCACAAGTTTGGCAACCAAAACGTATTTTTTTTAATACGAGCTGGTGGTTTTACGGCAGTGAGGAAAAGTTTAACCAAGCCGATAAAAGTAATATGCTTACTTTTGATATTGGTGTTTACTATCCACTTAAAGGATTATCCAACAATGAAGTAGCTGCATCATCCAGAAGTAAACATTTAAGTCAAGGTTTTGGCGCTTTGTTGCAGCGCGGTACGCAAAATGAGTATATCGAGTTGCTGAAAGGAGAACCATTATCAGGAAGCCAACCCGATATTTTTGAAGGTATCGATACCTCATGGAACCGCATTAAAGGCGGAAAAGCCATTGGCGATATTTTGTATGCGGTTGAAAAAAACTTCAATTTTAAAAACCCATCCGAACATTTGCCGCAATTAATAAGGGCCTACAAGCTACTGCAAAACAGCAACGACAGCTATTGGAAAGCCTTAAAAACAGAAGAACTAAAACACATAATAGAAATGTGCGCCGGATTGTACCTGGAAGCATCCGCCCAAACACCATCGAGCACGGCAAATCAACACATAAAAGTTAATATTGAAGCCCTTAACCGAAGCAACCAAGGCATGACCTTAGAAAGTATTTCGCTTGGCAACGGAAAATTCATCCCAAAACAGTTACAACTTAAAAACAATATAAACGAAAATTTTCAAGCCGATTATTACATTTATCCCCACGAAAGCTACACAGCACCATATTGGTTGAATGAAAAAGGCACTTTGGGCATGTACAAGGTAAACGACCAAAATTTGATTGGTAAACCCGAAACCCCAAAATCGGTTGTTGTTAATTTTAATATGCTTATAAACGAAACCCCCATAACCTTTACCAAACCCGTAGTATACCGTTATGCAAAACCCGATAAAGGCGAACTGTACCGTCCTTTTGAAATTATTCCCGAGGCTTCGGTTAAAATTTTCGAAAAGGTTATATTTTTCAACACAAATAAAGCACAAGATGTTAAAGTTTCCGTAAAGGCAGGAAAAGATAACATCGAAGGTTTTTTAGAACTTCGCCACCCTAAAGGCTGGAACGTTTTCCCCGAAAGGCAAAACGTAAGTATTTCCCGAAAAGGCGACGAAAAATCCGTAACATTTACGGTTACACCACCCAAAACCGATAGCGAAGGGCTTATTAGCCCTGTTTTTCGGCTTGATGGCAGTAATTATTCCAAAGAACTTATAGAAATAAACTACGAGCATATCCCCTACCAAACCGTACTTTTACCCAGCGAAAGCAAGGTACTGCGCTTAAATATTAAAAAAACGGGGAACAATATTGCCTATATAGCCGGCGCGGGCGATGTGGTTCCAGAAAGTCTCCAGCAAATAGGCTATAACGTAACCACCTTGTTGCCCGAAAATATTACACCCGAAACCTTAAGCCAGTTCCATGCCGTTGTTATGGGCATTAGGGCCTACAATACCGTTGACGCTTTAAAATTTAAACAGGATATTCTGTTCGACTTTATAAAACAAGGCGGCAATATGGTCGTACAATACAATACCAATCGGGGTTTGATAACCGATAAGCTGGCGCCCTACCCCCTAACTTTATCAAGGGATCGTGTTACCGACGAAAATGCCGAAGTTGCCTTTTTGCATCCCGAACACCTTGTGTTAAACTTCCCCAACAAAATAACAAAACAGGATTTTGAAGGCTGGACACAAGAACGCGGGCTTTATTTTCCTTCGGAATGGGACGACCATTTTGCCCCCATTTTATCCATGCACGATAAAAACGAAACCGCTAAGGACGGTAGCTTGCTTATAGCCCAATACGGCAAAGGCTTTTATGTGTATACGGGACTGAGTTTTTTTAGGGAATTTCCCGAAGGTGTATCGGGCGCATACCGCTTGTTTGCCAATATGCTTTCGTTGCAATCAATGGACGAACAATAACAAACCACTCAAAAAACATGAATCCCAAAACCAAAAACAACCCAAAATGGCTAAAACTGTACTCGTTGGTATTAATAGCCAACGGACTATATATTGTTGCTTTTTATTTAATAATGAAAGCCTTATAGTATGCAGCAATTGAGCCATATCGATTGGGTTGTACTATCCATAACCCTTTTAGCCATTGTAGTTTACGGCACTTGGCAAACCCGGGGCAGTAAAAACGTAAAGGACTACCTAAAAGGCGGCAGTACATCCAAATGGTGGACTATAGGCCTATCGGTAATGGCTACCCAAGCCAGTGCCATAACATTTTTATCCACTCCGGGACAGGCCTTTAACGACGGCATGGGCTTTGTTCAATTTTATTTTGGTTTGCCCATTGCCATGATTGTTATTTGCATGGTATTTATCCCGTTGTACCATAAACTAAACGTTTACACGGCTTACGAATTTCTCGAAAACCGTTTCGACCTAAAAACAAGAACGCTTACCGCTATTTTATTTTTAATACAGCGCGGCTTGGCAGCGGGCATAACCATTTTTGCCCCGGCCATAATCCTTTCGGTTGTTTTGGGTTGGAACCTTTTAAGCCTAAATATCATTATAGGCGTTTTGGTTATTATTTATACCGTTTCGGGCGGCACAAGGGCAGTAAACGTAACCCAAAAGCACCAAATGGTGGTTATTTTTATTGGTATGGTTGCGGCTTTTTTTATTATTGTTAGCGAGTTGCCACAGGACATTACCTTTACCAAAGCCTTAAAAATTGCCAATACGGGCGATAAAATGCAGATTTTGGATTTCTCATTCAATTTAGATAACCGTTACACCTTTTGGAGCGGTATTATTGGCGGTACGTTTTTAATGCTTTCATACTTCGGCACCGACCAAAGCCAAGTACAGCGCTACCTGTCGGGAAAATCGGTTAGGGAAATGCAGTTGGGGCTTATTTTTAACGGCCTTTTAAAAGTACCCATGCAGTTTTTCATCCTACTCATCGGCGTTATGGTTTTTGTGTTTTACCAATTTAACGAAGCGCCCCTAAACTTTAACCCAACGGCAACGCAAGTGGTATTAAATTCTGAATTTGCCGAAGAATACAAAGCCCTTCAGCAAGAACAGAAAAACATTTTTCTGGAAAACCAACAACTAATAAAACAAATGGTTACAACGGAAAACGATAAAGCCGAAACCTTTTTATCCGAAGTATATAAAACAAAAAGCAATGCCATAAAAACCAAGGCCAAACAACTTATTGAAAAGGCCTCGGAAGCCAAAAACATAAAAGTTGAAAGCAACGATAAAGATTATGTATTTATCCATTTTATACTGAACAACCTACCTCGGGGACTTATCGGTTTGCTGCTGGCTGTTATTTTAAGCGCCGCCATGTCCAGCACCGCAAGCGAGCTTAATGCTTTGGGCTCGACCACCGCAATAGACCTTTACAAACGCAACACCGCGCCAAAAACCGAAGAGCAAATGGTAAAAGCCTCAAAATGGTTTACCTTGGGCTGGGGTATTTTGGCCATTGGCGTAGCCTGTATTGCCAATCTTGCCGAAAACTTAATCCAACTGGTTAACATTATCGGTTCTATTTTTTACGGTAATGTTTTGGGCATTTTTTTATTGGCTTTTTTCTTTAAATTTGTAAAAGGCAATGCCGTTTTTATAGCAGCATTAATTACGCAATGTATTGTTTTAGGGCTTTATTTATTAGATTTTTACAACCACATAAACCTACCCTTTTTATGGCTTAACTTTGTAGGCTGTGCCGTTGTAATATCCATAGCCTACATCATTCAGCTTATAACACATGGCCACACAACCACAACATAAAACCATAAAATGGGGCATTATTGGCTTAGGAAAAATAGCCCATAAGTTCGCAACCGATTTGCTAACCATACCACATGCCCGGCTTTATGCCGTAGCTTCCCGAAACCAAGACAAAGCCAATGCTTTTGCAGTGGAATTTAAAGCCATAAAAGCATACAACAGCTACGAAAACTTAGCCAACGACCCCAATATTGATGCTGTTTATATTGCCACGCCGCATACGCTTCATAAGGAAAACACCTTGCTTTGTTTAAAAAAAGGCATTGCCGTATTGTGCGAAAAGCCATTTGCCATGAATGCCCAAGATATTGAAACCATGATAAACATGGCGAAGGTGAAAAACACTTTGCTTATGGAAGCGCTTTGGACGGCTTTTTTACCGCATTATCAATACGTGCAAAATGCCATTAAGGCCAAAACCTACGGTAAGATTTTAAAGTTGGAAGCCAATTTTGGGTTTTATCGGGCATTCGACAACAACTCCCGGGTATTTAACAAACAGCTTGGCGGCGGCAGCTTGCTCGACATAGGCATTTACCCTATTTTTGCAGCTTTATCCACTTTAGGGTTTCCCAAAACCATCGATGCCCAAGCCACGTTTTTCGATAATGGTGCCGATTCGTCCTGCGACATGGTGTTTCATTACAACAATAGCTTAAAAGCATATTTAAAAAGCTCGTTGTTGGAAGATTTGCCCACCGAGGCCATTTTTTATTGCGAAAACGCCACCATTAAAATAAACAGCCAATTTCATGCGCCTTCAAGCGTAACCATTATAAAAGGCGAAGTAGAAGAAACCATCGATTTTGGCTATACCACTAATGGCTATAATTTTGAAACCCTTCACTTTAACGATTTAATTAGAAACAAAAAAATCGAAAGTGATATTATGACCTTCAATTTCAGCAAAACCCTTATGAAAATGATGGATGATGTTAGAAACATTATAAAATTGGATTATTAAGTTAAAATTGCTCCAATTTTAGAGTATAAAACAAAAAGAGGCTGTCTGAAAAGTGTTTTTTTGCGAGCATTTGATATTAAGAGGAGCAAACATAGTTTGCGGTAAATATCGATAAACTTCATTACATTGAAAATAAGCGATTATAATCTTGAGATTCTTCACTTTAGTTTATCTTGAGCAAAGTCGAAAGATTCAGAATGACACTCTTTTCAGACAGCCACTTTCAAAATATTTATTGCAGTTTATTTACCGCCCCATTCCTTTATAGAATCCTCGTTAAACTTAACATATTGTGTATTGTCGGCGGCTTTGGCAGCTTCTAACGATTTTTGGGCAATGGCAATGGCGCCTTTTTTGTCGCCCGACTTGGCATAAATCAGGGCTTGTTGCCTTAGTTGCCAAAATGGTGGGGTGTCGGTCATGGCAACAGCTTTGTCTATCCATTCTTTTGCTTTGCCTATATCTTTTCCTTCACGCAAATAGTATACGGCGGCAGCATAATAATCGTTTGCCGCAGGCCCATTCATAACACGGTCAATAGCTGCGGAAACTTTTTTGTCGGTAGGTACCGAAAACGGTACGGCGGCATACGTTTTTTCCCAAATAAACTCCAAGGCAGCGCCGTTGCTTGTTATTTGGTTAACATCTATGGTATAGGTTTCCACGTTAAACGGTACTTCATGGGTTTCTACAGTGGTTTTGGCGGCTACCTTGCTATCGTCCCAGTTTCTTGGCGTTCCCCAATTATTGGTATCGGTATAGAAGAAAAACTCCCAAGAACCTTTTTCCAGCTTTATAAAAATGGCATACGAACCCGCTTTAAGCGTTTGCCCACCGATAACCACATCGTCGCTAAAGGTTACTATTGTATTTTTATTAGCCCCGGCACGCCATATTTTGCCATAAGGCTCCAAATCGCCAAAAATAGTCCTGCCATTAACACTTGGTCGGGAATACTCTATGGTTACATCGGTTAGGCCTACTTTTTGTTCCAGCTTACTGGCCGGACTGGGTTGCGGGGTTTCAATTTGCGCCTTGGCATTAAACGAAAATGCAGCAATGGCAATACATAATACAAGTTTTTTCATATTTTTCCGATTAGTTTTTTTCAGGCTTCTAAAATAGCTATTAAACTATTGGTTTTTTGTTAATAAAACCTTAAATAGCGACAGGGAAACGTGTTTTATGTATCTTTATCTCCTACTTAACAATAAAAACAAAACCATGAAAGCCCATAATGGGCATACTTCAACTTTGCTCAGCACAGGTTTGGCAGGGTAAAATTTGACACCCACCAAAATAATTAAATAACTGAACCATAGGTTCTTGATAAAATTCAAAATAGATGAAACCCTCATTGAGGGCTTTAGCAAAGCCAAGATAAAGACCTCCATAAAAGTAAAATGTTTAACTTAAATTTATTCGAATGAAATATTTAGTGTTTGTATGTATAGCTATAATTATTAACGCTTTATCCGCTCAAAACCCCTCTTCAATTTACAATATTAACATAAACAGCTTAACAGGAACGCCAATAGACTTATCGGTTTTTAAAGGCAAAAAAATACTGTTTGTAAATACCGCCTCAAAATGCGGGTTTACCCCACAGTACGCCGATTTGCAAAAACTAAGCGACACCTATAAGGATAAACTTGTGGTTATCGGGCTGCCTTGTAACCAATTTGGAAACCAAGAGCCCGGAACGGCTACACAAATAGAAGAGTTTTGCCAAAGCAACTATGGCGTGGATTTTTTAATGACCGAAAAAATAGATGTTAAAGGAACGCATCAACACAAGTTGTATAAATGGCTTACAGGCAAAAACTTAAACACACTAAAAAATAGCGAAGTTAAATGGAATTTCCAAAAATACTTAGTCGATGAAAACGGACAATTAATTGATGTGTTTTACTCGAAAACCAAACCTTTAAGCAACGAAATAACCAAGTATTTGAATTAAGATACTTGTGTCACCCGCTCGATTTTAGCGCCAATGGCACGCAAACGTTCGTCTATACGCTCGTAGCCCCTATCGATTTGTTCTATATTTTGAATGGTGGACGTGCCTTTTGCCGATAACGCCGCAATTAACAAGGACACCCCTGCCCTAATATCGGGCGAGGTCATAGTGGTTGCTTTTAAGGTCGATTTAAAATCGTGGCCGATAACGGTAGCACGGTGTGGGTCGCAAAGAATTATTTTGGCGCCCATATCGATTAACTTATCCACAAAAAACAAACGGCTTTCGAACATTTTTTGGTGTATTAGCACGCTTCCCCTTGCTTGCGTGGCCACTACCAAAACGATACTTAGCAAATCGGGCGTAAAGCCAGGCCAAGGCGCGTCGGCAATGGTTAAAATGGAACCGTCGATAAAACTTTGTATTTCGTAACCGTTGGTGTGTGCGGGAATATGGATATCGTCGCCTTGTTTTTCAACCGTAATGCCCAATTTTCTAAACACGTTGGGAATTAGCCCCAAATCGTTCCACGATACGTTTTTTATGGTTAGTTCGCTTTTGGTCATGGCAGCCAAACCAATCCAGCTTCCTATTTCTATCATATCGGGCAGCATGGTATGCTCTGTTCCGCCCAGTTCATCTACCCCTTCAACAATTAGCATATTCGAGCCTACACCGCTTATTTTTGCCCCCATTCGATTAAGCATTTTACACAATTGTTGCAAATAAGGCTCGCAAGCGGCGTTATAAATGGTTGTTTTGCCTTGGGCCAAAACGGCGGCCATGACAATATTGGCGGTTCCGGTAACCGAGGCTTCTTCCAACAACATATATGCGCCTTTTAGCCTTTTGGCCTCTACGCCGTAAAATTGTTCTTCTTTACTATAACCAAATTTTGCGCCCAGTTTTATCAGGCCTTCAAAATGCGTATCCAATCTGCGACGGCCTATTTTATCGCCTCCGGGCTTGGGTATATATCCTCGTCCGAATCGGGCCAATAACGGCCCAACTATCATAATGGAACCCCGCAATCCTCTTCCATCGACCTTAAAGGCGTCGGATTCCAAATAGTCCAAGTCGACTTCATCGGCTTGAAAGGTATACGAGCCGTGCGATAGTTTTTCAACCTTTACCCCAAGTTTTTTTAGTAAATTAATAAGCTTGTTTACATCGACAATGTCGGGTATGTTATTAATGGTAACACGCTCGGGCGTTAGTAATACGGCGCATAAAATCTGTAAGGCTTCGTTTTTGGCACCTTGGGGCTGGATGCTTCCTTTTAGTTGGTGCCCGCCTTCAATTTTAAAAGTACTCATAAATGGTTAGTAGCGTTTTCGTGGACGGTTGGACGAATTTTTCTTATGGTGGGCTTTTTTATTGTTGTTGTTATTGGAAAATTTTGTCTTGTTGCGCATAAGGCTTGAGGCGTCGGACAAATCTTCGTCGGAGTTTTTCAAGTTTATCCGGCCGCCGGAAAGCTCGTATAAATGCCCGTAGATAACATCGTCCTCCACGGTGTCCTTATTCCAGCTTAAAAAGCATTTTTTCATGTGGTTGGCTATGGTGTAAATTAGGGCTTCCTTTAGGTCGCCGTCGTCCCATGTGTTGGCCACATCGATCATGGTTTTTATATTGTTGCCGTAAAAACGGTATTTTGGGTGGTTTTGAGGATATTTTAAGGGTTCGGGGTGTGCCCCGAAAAATTCTTTTGTAGGTTTTTCGTAGGGCGAATCGGCATCCAATTCGAAGTTGGACATAAAAAACAATTGGTCCCACAATTTATGCTGGAAATCGGGTACGTCGCGCAAATGGGGCTGCATATTGCCCATTACGGCTATAATGGCCTTTGCAAAACGGTTGCGTTCTTCTTTTGTATCGCGGGTTTTGGCGTAATGAATCATTTTTTGGATATGGCGGCCATATTCGGGAATGATTAAATGCTCACGCTCGGAATTGTATTCTAAATTAGCTGTAGTCAAAATAAAAAATTGGGATTAAATTTCAATATTGCAAAGTACAAAAAAATCTAAAGACTGATAACGCCTTCTATTTTTTCTGCTACTTCCTTGTATTTTTCAATAACGGCATCGGGGTCCTTCATATTCAAATTAACCGAAATACTGGTATAGTTGCCGTTTTTGGAGGCTTGCGTGCTAATAACGGCGCCCATATTGTTAAAAATATCTTCCAGTGCGGTTATTTTATCGGTATTGGATTTTACTATAAATTTATACAAGTATTCCGAAGGCCAGCTTGCCGTACCATACAATTGTTCTCGTAGTTTGCTGTAAAATTCTTCTGTTTTATCGGGTTCGCCCATAACGTTCTTTTAAAGTACAAATATACGGAATAAAGCTGTTTTTATTTGAATTCTGCCGTTTTAATTCAACTTGTTATGGTCGGGATTTTTTTTATCGCTGCTAAATTCCGAATTTTACCGCTTAAAATTGGAGTGCTTAAATGACAAAAAAGATTGTAATAACCGGCGGCCCCGGAACCGGAAAATCGTCTATTATCAATGTGCTAACGGCAAAAGGGTATGCGTGCTTGGAAGAAGTGTCCAGACAAATTATTCTGGATGCCAAAGAAAAAGGCATAGACCAATTGTTTTTAAAGGATCCGTTGTTGTTTAGCGATTTATTGTTGAAGGGCCGGCAAGAACAGTTTGAAAAAGCCGACACGATAACCGCCGATTTTGTTTTTTTCGATAGGGGCATTCCCGATATTGTAGCCTATTTGGATTTTACTGGCAACACTTATCCGCAGTATTTTATTGATGCCTGCCAAAACGCAAAATACAATACCGTTTTTGTTTTAAAACCATGGAAAGCCATTTACACCGAGGACAACGAGCGCTACGAAAATTTTGAGCAAGCCCTGAAAATACACGACAATTTGGTTAACACCTATAAAAATTGCAATTACACACTTATAGACGTGCCTTTTGATACGGTTGAAAACCGCATGTTTTTTATTTTAAATGTTTTGGGCGCATAACATGGAACACCCTATAAACATACTGGAACGCTACTGGAAACACACCACATTTAGGGCCAACCAAGAAGCCGTTATAAATGCCGTGCTTGAGGGCGACGATGTTTTTGTTTTAATGCCAACGGGCGGCGGAAAATCGGTGTGTTTTCAAATTCCCGCCCTGGTTAAACCGGGTATTTGCATTGTAATATCGCCCCTTATTGCCCTTATGAAGGACCAGGTACAACAGCTAACCAACAAGGGCATAAAAGCCATGGCGCTAACCAGCGGTATTGGCTACGACGAACTGGACAAACTATTGGACAACTGTATTTACGGCAATTACAAATTTTTATACCTTTCGCCAGAACGCCTGCAGCAAGAGCTGGTACAGGAACGCATTAAACAAATGCCCGTAAATTTAATTGCTGTGGACGAGGCGCACTGTATTTCGCAATGGGGCAACGATTTTAGGCCGGCGTACAAAAACATAACGCTTTTACGACAACTGCACCCCACGGCAAATGCTGTTGCTTTAACGGCCTCGGCAAAACCCGAAGTGGTTGCCGATATTGTAGCCGAACTGGATTTTATAAGCCCGAAAATTTTTAGGCAAACCTTTTTCCGCCCCAATTTGGCCTATATGGTGTTGCACGAAAACGATAAGTTTTATAAGCTGGAAACTATTTTGAAAAAACATACGGCATCGGCCATTGTTTATGTTCGAAACAGGAAATTAACCGTAGATATTAGCCATTTCTTAGCTTCAAAAAACATTACCGCAACCCATTACAACGGCGGCCTAAGCAACCAAGAAAAAGCCAACAACATGCAACTTTGGCTTAACAACCAAAAACAAGTTATGGTAGCTACCAATGCCTTTGGCATGGGCATAGACAAGCCCGACGTAAAAACCGTTATCCATTTAAATTTGCCCGAAAGCATTGAAAGCTATTTTCAGGAAGCGGGCCGTGCGGGACGCAATGGCGAAAAGGCCTTTGCGGTTATACTAAAAAACGACAGCGACCCCACTTCGGTTAAAAACCAGTTTTTAGATGTCCTGCCCTCGGTAGATATTGTAAAACAAGTTTACAAGAAACTTTGCAATTACTTTCAAATCCCTTACGGGGAAGGCGAAAATGCCACTTACGATTTCGAATTCAACAACTTTTGCAAAACCTATGGGTTTAACCCCTTAATTTGTTACAATGCCCTTTTATTGCTGGATAGAAACAGTGTTATTTCGCTTTCACGACAATTTAAAAACAAGGTTACGGCACAATTTATTACAACCGGCCCCACCCTATTTCATTATTTGGAAAAACGCAGGGACTTTGGTATTATAGTAAAATCCATACTGCGCATGTACGGCGGTATTTTTGAACAGCCCACAAAAATTAGCATAAGCAAAATAGCCGAAAAAGCATCCGTTTCGGAAACCAAAATCATACAAACCTTGGAGCAATTGGAAAACGATGCCGCCATAACCTTAAACTTGGCAAAAACCGATGCCCAAATAACCTTTATAGAACCCCGTGAGGACGACAAGACCATAAACCGAATTGCCAAAACCATAGCACAACAAAACCAGTTAAAGCACAATCAGGTAAATGCCATAATACGCTATATCGATAACGATACGCAATGTAAAAGCATGCAGCTTTTGGCTTATTTTGGCGAAAAAGATACACAGCCTTGTGGCATTTGCTCGGTTTGCATTTCAAAACAAACACCTCAAAAAACGCCCGACGTTAATACCTTAAAAAAAAACATTATTGAAATATTGGAACACGGCGAGCAATCGTCCAGAAGTATTTTATCCGTTTTGCAATGCCCCGAACAGGATTTAAAAACCGTATTGGGCATATTGCTCGAACATGACATTATACGCATTACCCCTGCCAACACCTACAAGTTAAGCCATTTATAACCCTTTTGAACAAACTTTAAACATGAGAAACTTAAAAATAGTTTTTATGGGCACTCCCGATTTTGCAGTGGCCACCCTAAAAACCCTAGTAAAACACCACTATAATATAGTAGGCGTTATTACCGCACCCGACAAGCCCGCCGGACGAGGCCAAAAACTACACGAAAGCGCCGTTAAGCAGTACGCCCTATTGCAAAACCTTAACGTTTTACAGCCCACAAACTTAAAGTCGCCCGAGTTTATAGCCCAACTACAAGCCCTGCAAGCCAATTTGCAAATAGTGGTAGCCTTTAGGATGCTGCCCAAAATAGTTTGGCAAATGCCCGAATACGGCACCTTTAACCTCCATGCCTCCCTGTTGCCCCAATACCGCGGCGCAGCGCCCATAAACTGGGCCATTATTAACGGCGAAACACAAACAGGCGTTTCCACTTTTTTTATAGATGAAGAAATTGATACAGGCGACATGATACTTCAAGAAACCATTACCATTGAAGAAACCGAAAACGCAGGCAGCCTTCACGACAAATTAATGGAAACAGGAAGCCATTTGGTTTTAAAAACCGTGGAACAAATACAATCCAATACCGTTGCCACCAAACCACAAAGCACATCGCGCAATATAAAAACCGCCTATAAGCTAAACCGCGACAACTGCAAGATTAACTGGAACGATAGCCTTAACAACATTTACAACCTTATCCGGGGCTTAAGCCCATACCCCGCCGCTTGGTGCACCTTAATTAACGGCAACGAAACATTGGACGTAAAAATATATGCTTCGGAAAAAGAAAACACAAGCCACACATTGCCCAACGGCAGTATAATAGCCACCAAAAACCAATTAAAAGTAGCGGTGCAAAACGGATACCTTATTATTAATGAAATAAAACTGCCCGGAAAACGAACCATGGACACCAAATCCCTGTTAAACGGTTATGTTTTCCAGTCCAACGCAAAAATGGCATAAAGCCCTATAACTACTGATATTGTTAAAAAAAACATAAAAACGGTTCGGCGTTATTAACAAATGCTTTAAGTTATCAACAAAACACGCTATTTCGCTTATTATTACTTGCATAGCGCAATTTTCCGTATAAATTTGTAGGCATATTTAACAAAATTGTTTAACCGATTTATTAATAATTAAAATTTACATTATGAACAAAACAGATTTAATCGACGCAATGGCAGAACACGCCGGAATTACTAAGGCTGCTGCTAAAAAAGCATTAGAATGTGCTTTAATCGAAATTGAAGGTGCTTTACAAAAAGGAAACCGTGTTTCTTTAGTAGGCTTCGGTTCTTGGTCAGTTTCTAAAAGAGCTGCAAGAGAAGGAAGAAACCCTCAAACAGGAGCAACTATCAAAATTAAAGCTAAAAAAGTTGTTAAGTTTAAAGCTGGCGCTGATTTAACAAACGCTATAAACTAATTAAATATCGATTTTTTTTGATATTGAAAAGCCTTCAAATTTTGAAGGCTTTTTCTTTTAAAACCACTTAAATATTTGTTTTTTAAGAAATAAATATTAGATTTAAGTACTAAATAGCCAAAAATATGATTACGATTACGCCCAAAAAAGGACATTTGCTAATTGCAGAGCCAAGTATTATAGGCGATATTTCTTTTAATCGTTCTATAGTTTTACTGGCCGACCATTCCATTGAAGGCACCATAGGCTTTATCTTGAACAAACCGCTTAACTATAAAATAAGCGATTTAATTCCCGAAATTAATGCCGATTTCAGAGTTTACAACGGTGGTCCCGTTGAGCAGGACAACCTTTATTTTATCCATAAAATACCCGATTTAATCCCCAATAGTATAGAAATATCAATGGGTATTTATTGGGGTGGCGACTTTAACCGGGTTGCCGAGCTAATTGCCGAAAACGATATTAGCGAAAACGACATTAAGTTTTTTTTGGGCTATTCGGGCTGGAACGCCAGTCAATTGGAGGACGAACTAAAAAACAATGCTTGGGTAGTTTCCGAAAACAGCTATAAAAGCCAAATTATAGAAAAGGATTATAAATCGTTTTGGAAAGAAAAAATGCTGGAATTTGGCGACTCGTACAGTATTTGGTCCAATGCACCCGAAGACCCCAGTTTTAATTAGCCAAGCGTAGTTTAAAATTCAACTTTTTAAGCAATTCTGAAGCTATTTCATTTTTAAATTCTTTTTTTCGGTATTTCGATACCGAAACAATTCCCGAAATAACATTGGTTATAAAAATTTCATCGGCTTTTTGGAGCTCGAACGGCGAAACCGAAGTTTCTTCCAACGTAAAATCGGGCATGGTTTTCAATACATCGATAATTTGCTTGCGCATAACGCCTTTTAGGCAGCCATCGGTTAGTGGCGGGGTTTTCATAATGCCGTCCTTAACCACAAATACGTTTCCGTTTAGGGCTTCAACTACCGTTTTATTAGTATTTAAAAGCAAACAATTGTCCAACTTGTTTTCCTTGGCGTAAATGCTTGCCACAACATGCAGCGCTTTGTTATTGGTTTTTAATGTTGAAAGCAAATTAGGTGCAACATAATAATCCTTGAACAAATCTATTTCGTAGGTACTGTCATTCAAACTATAAAAATTAGAATCCAAAGCCTTAACCGAAATGTTAAACCTTACGGCATTGGTTTGGGGCAAGTACAAACCACCATCCATACGGTGTACTGTTAGTTTAACCCGTGCGGAAGCCGCTTCCATATTGTTTGCTTTTAATGTGTTCTTAATTTGGGCTTCCAAAAATTCCATGGTAAAGTTCATGGGTATTTCCATGCGCATAATACGCATGGAGGCCATTAACCTAAAATAATGGTCTTCCCAAAAAAACAATTTGCCGTGCGAGGCTTTTATAGTTTCAAAAAGGGCATCGCCATAGGCATAGCCCCTGTTATGGACAGATAATAAATTGGTTTCGCTTAAAATATTGCCGTTGTAGTTAATCATAAAAAAAATCCCGTTTTCGGTTTTATTGAAAACGGGACAAATATACTTTAAATATTATGGTTTTGGCTTAGACCGAGCCCAATACTTGCTTTAGGCTTGATATTTGGTTTTCCCAAAGCATTTTGGATTCCTCAACTTCGTCCTCTTCGGCAAAATCGGTTACGATTAGCGAAACGTCCTTGGTTATTTCGTCCACAATAATTTTAAACTCGAAGTAGGATGTTTGGTCATCATCGTCAATCCAACGAAACTTAATGCGCTCGCCCGTTTTTTTGCTTACCAATTTGGCTTGTTCCTCACTATCGTCCCAAATAAAGGTAAATTTTTCGCCCCGGGAGTTTACATTGTCGGCAAACCATTCGGATAGCCCCGAAGGGGTTGATATATAGTTGTATATTAGTTGTGGCGATGCTTGTATGGAAAATTCTATTTCGAACTTAATTTTATCGGTCATAAAGTATTGTAATTTTAAAAGCCCAATATATACATTAATTAATAAGTATTATAATTATTTTTAATAATATTTTGCTTGGGTTATGCTTGCGTAGATAAATTTTGTTTTTATATTTGCACCCACAAAATGGCGAGGTAGCTCAGCTGGTTAGAGCGTCGGATTCATAACCCGGAGGTCGGGGGATCGTGCCCCCCTCTCGCTACGGAAAAAGCGGTTTATTTGATAAAATAGACCGCTTTTGTTTTTTAACCTATTCTAGGTTTATTCCACCTAAAATAATTATCGTAAATTGTAAAAGCGATTTAAAAAATAAATATCTATTTTTGGTACATTCGGAGTTAAGTTCGTATTTTTTAGTTGTACCAATACACAAAACATGTCTAAACAATTATCGCCTTTTACCAAACAGCAGCTATTACCGCAGGAAGAAACCCTTGAAATTTTTAAGCGCAAAGGGGATTTGTTCATAGGAATACCCAAAGAAACAGCCTTTCAGGAAAAGCGGGTTTGCCTAACACCCGATGCCGTTTATGCGCTTGTTAGCAACGGGCATAGGGTATTGTTGGAGTCCGGTGCCGGCGAGGGCGCTAATTTTAGCGATAAGGAATACAGCGAAGCAGGTGCCGAAATAACAAAAGACACAGCCAAGGTTTTTGCATGCCCCATGATTTTAAAGGTAGAACCACCCACCTTGGAACAAGTAAAGCACATTAACCCGCAAACTATTATAATTTCGGCATTACAGTTAAAAACGCAAACCAAAAAATATTTTGAGGCTTTGGCCGCAAAACGCATTACGGCGCTTGCCTTTGAGTTTATCAGGGACTCCGACGGTAGTTACCCCGCCGTAAAATCGTTAAGCGAAATTGCAGGTACGGCTTCCGTGCTTGTGGCCTCGGAATTGCTATCGGACACCAATGGTGGTAGTGGCCGTATGTTTGGCAACATTAGTGGTGTACCACCCTTGGAAGTTGTTATTATAGGAGCGGGAACCGTAGGCGAATTTGCAGCAAGAAGTTCCATTGGGCTGGGTGCCAGCGTAAAAATATTCGATAATTCCATAACCAAGCTAAGGCGTATGCAAACCAATTTGGGCAGGCCGCTGTACACATCGACCATACAGCCCAAAATTTTAACAAAAGCCCTAAAGCGCTGCGATGTTGCCATAGGCGCTGTTAGGGGTAGTAACCGGTCGCCCATTGTTGTTAACGACACCATGGTGCAAAACATGAAAAAGGGCGCTATTATTATTGACGTAAGTATCGATATGGGAGGCTGCTTTGAAACCAGCGAAGTTACCTCGCACAAGCAACCAACTTTTGTTAAACACAACGTTGTACATTATTGCGTACCCAATATTCCGGCAAAATACCCACGAACATCATCGCTTTCAATTAGCAACATCTTCACGCCTTATTTGTTAAAAATTGCCGAGGACGGCGGCATTGAAAACTCCTTACGCTTCGATAGAGGCCTAAAAAATGGGCTGTATTTTTACCACGGTATTTTAACCAATAAATCGGTAGCGGAATGGTTCGATTTAAATTACAGCGATATTAATTTAATTATTTTTTAAATTTGCGTTTCCTTTAAGTATTTATAATGAAATTAATACAACGTATTGGGTATTATCTCGGTGGTTTTTCTTTGGGTTTAATTATCTTGGCCTTCTTTTTAAGTGGAAAAAAAACGTCTTGTAGTTATGGTCCCGATGCCCGGGTTATTAAAAATATAAGCCAAAAAAAAATAGCTTATACCAACGTGGCCCAAACATTTATAAACAATAACAATTTAGATTCGTTGGCCATTAAAACCATATTGCAAAGCGGAAACGTAAATTTTTCCAAAAGCAATGCCCGACAAGAACCCTGTGGGCTTTATTTAATCGAGAGCCGCTATAAGGACAAAAACGTAGAACTATTTGTTGAAAACTGCGATAGCTTGGCAACCGTAACAAATTTCAACTTTATTATTCCATAATTTGTTGCAGCAAATAAACTACTGTTATGTCAAATTAAAATTGACGGATGGGATTGCTTCCTCCGCTGTCGTCGCAATGACGTCATTGCGAGAAGGAGGCACGACGACGAAGCAATCTCTATACTAAATTCAGAATTGACATAGCACTACAAGGCTTTCCTGCGTTCCTTTTCCTTTGTTATTAACGTAAGTTCGCGCCCGGTTTGTCCGGCTACCGATGTGTTTTCCTCGGCTCTTCTAATCAAATAAGGCATAACATCTTTAACTGGGCCAAAAGGCACATATTTTGCCACATTATAGCCTTTATCGGCTAAATTGAAACTAATATTATCGCTCATGCCGTAAAGTTGGCCAAACCAAATACGGGAGTCATTATTTTCAAGCCCTTTCTCGGCCATTAAATCCATTAACAAATACGAGCTTTCCTCGTTATGCGTACCCGAAAACAGCGATATTTCGTTTATATGCCCTACTATATATTTTACGCCTTCGTTAAAATTGGCATCGGTTGCGGCTTTGCTTTCGCAAATTGGGGTGTTGTATTTTTTGGCTGCTGCCCTATCGTTTTCCTTTTCCATATAAGCGCCACGCACCAGTTTGTACCCCAAATAGTAGCCCCCTTCCTTGGCTTTTTTATGCTCTTTTCTTAAAAAATCCATACGGTCATGGCGGTACATTTGCAGGGTATTGAATACGATAGGTTTTTCGGTATTATACTTTTGCATCATTTGGGACACCAAACCGTCGGCAGAAGCCTGTATCCAGCTTTCCTCGGCATCGATTAACAGCACCACGTTGTTTTCCTTGGCTTTTTTGCAAACCTCGTCGTAACGGGCAACCACCTTGTTCCATTCCTCTTGTTCCTTTTCGGTTAGGGTTTCGCCATTGCTTAGTTTTTCATACAAATAAAAGCGCCCGAACCCCGAAGGTTTAAACACGGCAATGGGCATGGCAGGAAGTGCTTTGGCAAAATCGATTATTTTTAAAGTGATTTTCTTGGCGGCATCAAACTCGTTTTCGGCTTCCTTGCCCTCGACCGAATAATCCAAAACCGAACAAACCCCTTTTTCGTACATATTGTTAATTACGGGCAGGCAATCTTCTTCGTTAACACCCCCGCAAAAATGGTCGAAAACCGTAGAGCGTATAAGCCCTTCGATGGGCAAATGTGCTTTTAGGGCAAAATTTGTGGCGGCTGTTCCTATGCGTACCAAAGGCTCTATGGAAATCATTTTAAACAAAAAATAGGCGCGTTCCAACTGCGAATCGCTTTTTAGGGAAAAGGCTATTTTGGTATTGTTGAATATTTTTTCTTGTGGCATAAAAAACTAAATTTGAACAAAGATAATGCTTGCCAAGTTATCTTTTTACACAAAATTGCCTTAATTTCACGGCTTCAAAAAAAAGTTATTTTACTTATGGATTCCATAGTTGCCAACAACAGTACCATTTATTTTAACCAAAGTTGCTACCCCGCTTTAAATGAATATATTAAGAAGAAGAATTTTTCTAAAATTTTCATTTTGGTAGACGAAAACACGCATGAACTTTGTTTGCCGCTTTTTTTGGAACAACTGGAAACTTCTATTGCCGTTGAAATTATTGAAATAGAATCGGGCGAAGTTAACAAAACCATAGCTACCTGTGTTGGGGTTTGGAACACCTTATCGGACCTCGATGCCGACCGCAAAAGCCTGCTTATAAACATTGGTGGCGGCGTTATAACCGATTTGGGCGGTTTTGCGGCCTGCACCTTTAAACGGGGCATTGCTTATGTAAACGTGCCCACTACCCTACTTTCGATGGTCGATGCTTCGGTTGGCGGAAAAACAGGCGTGGATTTGGGCGCACTAAAAAACCAGATTGGTGTTATTAGCAGCCCCGATTTGGTACTAATCGATACGCTGTACTTGGGTACTTTGCCTAAAAACCAAATGCGCTCGGGCTTGGCCGAAATGATTAAGCACGGCTTGATAAGCAACGAAGCGTATTGGAATAAATTTCAAAATTTATCGCATTTAAAATTTGAAGATTTAAATGAATTAATTTACGAGTCCGTTCTTATAAAAAAGCATGTTGTAGATATAGACCCTTTTGAAAACGGCCTGCGAAAAACCCTTAATTTTGGGCATACCCTGGGCCACGCCATAGAGTCGTACTTTTTAAGCAACCCCGACAAAACAACTTTGCTGCACGGCGAGGCTATTGCTATTGGCATGGTATTGGCAGCCTATATTTCGAGCCAGTTAACCCATTTATCCATGGAAACCACGCAAACCATAAAAACACTTTTGATTGACTACTATGGTAAAGTTGATATTTTAAAAGAAGATATTCCCGCCATTACGGAATTGCTTAAATACGACAAGAAAAACAACCACGGCAATATAAATTTCGTGCTGCTTGAAGCCATAGGAAAGCCCAAAATTGATTGTCTGGTGGACGATGCGGTAATTTATGATGCTTTTGGGTTTTATGCTTCTTAAGTTATAATTTCAAACATTATAAACTAAAAAATCTTTTTTTCCCTTTGGTTGTACCATAGTAACCATATTTAGCGCCATAACCAAAATTTGCTTGATCCACATCGTTCACGATAACCATCATACCTTTTAATTTATTATTTGTGTGAAGGTCTTTCGCAAAATTTAAAATGTTTTTTTCGGTGTAATCGGCCCGGGTTAAATATACGGTGTGCCCTGCGTATTGGCTAAATAACAAAGTATCGGTTACCAACATGCAAGGTGCTGTGTCCACTATTATATAATCGTATTGTTCCGAAACACTATCGAACAAGGTTTTCATTCTATCCCCCATTAACAATTCTGCCGGATTTGGCGGTATTTTTCCTGCCGGGAGCACGCTTAGGTGAATTCCGTTTACATCGTATGTAATAATCGTGTCCTTAACCCCAACAGTTTCATCACTTAAAAACTCGGTAAGTCCCGGTTTTTCGGTAACCGTTTCCACAACTTTAAATTTGTTTATAATTGGTTTTGGGTTGCGTATGTCGGCACCTATTAATAATACACGCTTATTGGTATTTACCAAGGTTAAAGCCATATTTAGGCTAAAAAACGATTTACCCTCACCGTTAATGGTAGATGTTACAAAAATAACATTATCGTTATTTTTAACGTGCCTACCGCGTCTTACAAAATCCAAATTGGTCCTAATAATCCGCATCGATTCGGACAATAAAGACCTATCGTTTAGTTGAATTAGCTTGCTTAGTTCTTTACCTTTTAAACGAGGGATTTCGCCCAAAACGGTAATATTAGGTAATTCTTGTTCAACATCTTCCTTATTATGGATTTTCGTATCCAATAAATCTTTAACGTACAATATGGAAAACGGAATAAGCAATCCTAAGAATAGAGCCGCAGCAAGCGTCATTTTTTTGTTGGGCGATACGGGATATTCTCCACTAAACGCCTCGTCGATTACCTTTACATTTGGCGAGGTAGCGGTTAACGATATTGCTGCTTCTTCCCTTTTTTGCAGTAAGTACAAATATAATGCTTCTTTTATGCCTTGTTTTCGTTCTATGGAACGCAATTTGCTTTCTTGTCCGGGAACAGAATATATCTTTGAGTTAATACGGCTGGATTGGCTCTCCAAACTGCCTATTCTTATCCGGGACGACTGGATGGAATTGTCAACTGTTGTTTTTAGGTTTTGCCGGATATTATCTAAAGATTCATCCAAATTTACTAAGGCCATATTTTTGTTACCTGCACTTTTGGCCAATTCTTCCCGTCTGTTTAATAATTCGTTGTACCTGGAAGAAAGCTCGGATATTGTGGGGTCTCCCAAACCTAAATTTGACGGAATATGCTGAAATCCCTCACTTTCGTCCAACGATTCCTTCATATAACTAAGTATGCTTAACTCGGTTTTATTTTGGTCAAGCTCTTGCTCGTTTAGTGCGCTTATGCTTAAAAACTGCCCTGCTTCCGAAGTGACGTCGGTTACTTTGTTGCCCGTTTTAAACCTTACAATACTATCGTCTACGTTTACTAAATCGGAGGCTATTAGCTCTACCCGCTTATCGATAAAATTAGCCGTATTTCTGGAACGGCTGTTTTTTAACTCCATCGTAGAGTTGTTGTACTCCTTTATAAGCGTATTGATAACATCTATGGCTTTGCGGGGCACGGGATCTGTATAACTAATGTCCAAAACTTTGGTAGATTTCCCCACGGGTTCGATAACAATTGCTTTTCTTAAATATTGGGAAATATCGGTAATTGGTGTAATTGTTATATACAGTTCGCTACCGATATAATTTTTAATATCTATTGTTTTTGGGGTAATAATCATTCCTCCGAACAAGGTCGGGATATTTTCGCCGAACGATAATTTTGTAGGCTCATCGTCACTGTTAATCCTATAATCAAAATCAACATCGGATAAAACATCTATATAAAACCCAAAATTGGTGTTGTGTATTATAGAATCGGAGGCTATAAAATTAATGGAAATTGGGGCATTTCTATATAATTCGGATGCGTTTATTCTGCCTTGATTAAAAATTCGAACATTTAATCCTAAGTCTTCTACAATTTGGTTTAAAAAATTTCTGGAACGGATAATTTGAATTTCGTCCTCCATTTGGGCTTCTTCCCGTTCGGAAAAAAGCGGCAAGTCCTGAAACATAGATGCTGAAGAGGCCTCTTTGTCTTCCAACAACATAATTTTAGCATACGCTTGGTACTGAGGAATTGAGTAGCGTAAATACAAAAAGGCCAAGGTTAA
>JBKEDS010000037.1:0-52945 GCA_047975545.1 Flavobacteriaceae bacterium
GCCAGGCGGAACAGGTCGACCATCGACTATATCGTAAAGGTGGGCGGCATAAGCCGCGACAGGCTAACGGGCCGCGGCTACGGCGAGACCACGCCGGTAAACCATTGCGCGGACGGTGTTTGGTGCAGCGAGCCCGACCACCAGCTGAACAGGCGAAGCGAGTTTATCGTGGTGGGCAAGTAAGCAACCCAAAGAAAGAAATTTTAGGAATACAACAAAGGCCGTCCAAATAAGGACGGCCTTTTGTTGTTATGTGATGGATGAAACAAAATAGAATGCTTTAATGGCTATTTCTGTCTTAAAATTGCCCGCTAAAAAATTATACTTCAAAATAAAACTTAACCATAGCTATACTTCGGCTACGCTCAGCTTTAGACTACACAAACTTTTTGTACAATACCCATAAAATTAATGTGACCCATTTTTTTTTGTAAAAAGTCTAAATCACTTTGTTATGTTGGAGTGTAGCCGAAGTATAGCTATGGCGATGTTTTTAATGTGCATAAACATAAAATAGGTTCATTGCGTGATAGTGTTTAGCCTAAAAAAAGAGGCTGTTTTGAAAAATCAAAACAGCCTCTTATATATGTTAATAAAGTGGAATTAAAATTAACCCACCGCTTCTTTTATACGTTTCAGGGCTTCAATAATTTGCTCCTGCGATGCTGCATACGAAATGCGAATACAGTCGGGATTACCAAAGGCACCACCGTCTACGGTTGCTACCAAGGCTTCTTCTAATAGGAACATGGAAAAATCGGCTGCATTGTTTATTTTGGTTCCCTTTAGTGTTTTTCCAAAGAAATAGGACACGTTGGGGAATACATAAAAGGCGCCTTCGGGCACGTTGGTTTTAAAGCCTTCGATATTGTTTAGCAAATCGAGGATTAAATCGCGACGCACCTTAAACTCGTCAATCATATACCGAACACGGTCGGGCGATTCGTTAAGCGCCGTAATGGTGGCACGCTGCGCAATGCTGTTGGCGCCGCTGGTTATTTGGCCTTGTAACTTGTTACAGGCACGGGCAATTTTTTCGGGGGCACCAATGTAGCCAATACGCCATCCGGTCATGGCAAAGGCTTTGGATACGCCGTTAACGGTAACGGTACGGTTGTACATATCGGGAAATTGCGCCATGCTGGCGTGTTCGCCTACATAGTTTATATGCTCGTAAATTTCATCGGAAACCACGTATATATTTGGGTATTTCACCAAAACATCGGCTAAAGCCCTTAATTCTTCTTTACTGTAAATTGAGCCGCTGGGGTTGCATGGCGAACTAAACCAAATCATTTTTGTTTTTGGAGTAATAGCGGCTTCCAATTGTGCTGCGGTCATTTTAAAGTTGGTGTCGATGGTGGTTTGCACTTCTACCGGAACGCCATCGAAAAGTTTAACAATATCGGCATAGCTAACCCAATACGGGCATGGTACGATAACCTCGTCGCCTTTGTTGGTTAAAACGGCGGCAACATTGGCCAGCGATTGTTTTGCTCCCGTAGACACCACGATTTGCGCCGGTGTATACGTTAGGTTGTTGTCGCGCTTAAATTTTTTAATAATGGCTTCTTTTAAATCGGCATAACCATCTACGGGCGAGTACGAGCTGTAATTGTCGTTTATGGCCTGTATGGCGGCTTCCTTAATGTAATCGGGCGTGTTAAAATCGGGTTCGCCCAAGCTAAGGCCAATAATGTCCTTGCCTTCGTTACGCAGTTCCCTTGCCTTTGCGGCCATGGCCAAAGTTGCCGAGGTGGCCATGTTTAAAATTCTATCGGATAGTAATTGCATTGGTTATATAAAAATAATGTTAGACTTGCAAAGCGGGTTTCATACCCATTTCCCTTAAATGTTTAAAGTGGGCAAAAATAGCTTTTCGTGTTGTTTTATATTCGTTATAAGGTAAATTAAATTCTTTGGCTGTTTCTTTTACTATTTTTCCTATTTTATCGTAATGGATATGGCTAATGTTAGGAAAAATATGGTGTTCTATTTGGTGGTTCAATCCTCCGGTATACCAATTTATAAGGCGGCTTTTAGCGCCAAAGTTAACGGTTGTTTTTAGTTGGTGTATGGCCCAGGTGTTTTCCATGGTGCCACTGGGGTCGGGCAATGGCATTTCGGTTTCTTCCATAACGTGCGCCAACTGGAATACCACGCTTAAAATAAGGCCTGCGGTGTAGTGCATAACAAAAAAACCAATGAGCACTTTCCACCAAGCAATATCCAAAATTAGCATGGGCAATACAATCCAAATCGATACATAAATAAGTTTTGAAATAACCAATTTACTCCAGTTCCAAACCGGATTTGGAAATTTTCCATAAGCCAGTTTACGTTTCATATAACGGCTCATTTGTATCCAATCGGTTGTAATGGCCCAATTTATGGTTAACAAACCATATAATAAAATGGAGTAGTAATGTTGAAATTTATGGTACCATTTCCATTCGGCGTGCTCGGTAAAGCGCAAAATACGCCCAGCATCCAAATCTTCGTCCATACCATGGATATTAGTATACGTGTGGTGCAATACATTGTGCTGCACTTGCCAGTTATATACATTGCCAGCCAAAATATATATACTGCTGCCCATTAGGCGGTTAATCCAATCTTTATTGGAGTAGGCACCATGGTTGCCGTCGTGCATAACGTTCATGCCCACGCCGGCCATACCCACGCCCATGACAACGGTTAATAAAAGTTGCGCCCAGCCCGGGATATTTAAGGTTAACAATAAAAAATAAGGCGTTAAAAAAATAGAGAACATAACAATG
Source organism: Flavobacteriaceae bacterium (assembly GCA_047975545.1). GTDB lineage: Bacteria > Bacteroidota > Bacteroidia > Flavobacteriales > Flavobacteriaceae > JBKEDS01. Next base: position 2,781 of record JBKEDS010000037.1, read on the forward strand.
GTTTTTACCCATAGTTTCCAGTTTCCGGTGCGGTTTACGTTATTGTCCTTAAAGTATTGGTTAACCCGTTTATTAAGTGTTCTAAAAAATTTTGCGGTATCTATTCTTGAAAAGGAGAGTGTTTGTTTTGTCATTATTAATTCTATTATGGCATAAATTTATAAAAAAAGAGGCCATACCATACGGTTGCAAAGATAGGTATAAACCAACTTAACTTATAACGTTTTTTTGTAAAAAAGTGTACGTGAAAATTATATTTTTGTTGAAAATTTAACAGCAATGGAACTCGTTCAAAAATATTTCCCTCAACTCACTACCGACCAAATTGAAAAATTTAAGGCTTTAGAAGATTTATACCAAGATTGGAACTTAAAGATAAACGTGGTATCCCGAAAGGATATAGACGAGCTTTACTTGCGCCACGTACTACATTCGTTGGGCATTGCCAAGGTTATAAGTTTTAAGCCGGGCAGCAAAATTATGGACGTGGGTACCGGTGGCGGGTTTCCGGGTATTCCGTTGGCTATTTTGTTTCCGGATTGTTCGTTCCACTTGGTTGATAGTATAGCCAAAAAATTGAAGGTAGTTGATGAAGTTGTGGAAGGGTTAGGACTAACCAATGTAAAAATAACCCATACACGGGTTGAGGCCGTTAACGATACCTACGATTTTATAGTAAGCCGTGCCGTTGCCGCTATGCCTACGTTTGTACATTGGGTAAAGGGCAAAATAGCAAAAACCCAAAACAACGATTTAAAAAACGGTATTTTGTACTTAAAGGGCGGCGATTTAACCGAAGAACTTCAAGACTACAAAACGGCGCAAATCTATAATTTATCCGATTACTACGACGAAGCGTTTTTTGAAACCAAAAAAGTGGTGCATTTACAGCAAAAGTATAAGGGGTAAAAGGTTACAGCTTGGCAAGGCTGTTGTACATATTAGCGAAAAAATAATATTGGTTTACAAACCAATACGAATTTTCGAAAGCATTTACACTGTTAATAGGTTCGTTGGGCGACACTACTTGGGCGGCTTTGGCGTAATATAATTTTGCGTTTTCAAAATCGTTGGCCTTATAATAGGTCATGGCAAGACCGAGCATAGCATCGAAATCGAAGGCATCGTATTCTATGGCCTTTTTAAAATCGAAAACGGCATTGGGGTATTTGCCCAACAATAATCCCGTTGCACCCCTGTAAAAATAGGCAAAACTGTTGGTTTTGTCTATTCGCAACACGGTTTTAAAATCGGAATCGGCATTTTTGTAATAATTAATATTTAGGTAGTACACGCCCCGATTAAGGTAGGTTTCGGTACTTGGCTCTACCAAAATGGCCATGGAATAGTTGCTTATGGCACTTTTGTAATTGTTGGCCTGGGCAAAAATTAAAGCCCGTAAATTATAGCCCCTTGCTTGTTCGGATACCAAATCGATAAAGGTGTTAATGCTTTTTAGGGCGCTTTGGTAATCTTCCAAATCGTATTGGGTGTGCGCCAAACTGTAAAGGGCATCAACAAAATAGGGGTCCAACTTATAGGCGTTTAAAAAATCGTCCTTGGCGCTTTCAAAATCCCCTAGACTGTATCTTGAATTTCCCCTATTAAAATAGCTGTCGGCATCGGGTTTGGACAAAATAACTTTTGAGTAATCTACAATGGCACCGTGGAAATCATCCAAATCGTTTTTGGCCAATCCCCTTAAAAAATAAGCATCCAAATTTTTGGGCTCTAAGGCCAATACTTGGTCGTAAAGTTTAATTTGTTGGTTTAAATCGGTCGTGTTTTTGGCCTCCCGCATTAATTTGCCCACTTGGGAAAATGCCGTTAGGTTAATGGCGAAGAGGATTATTATTAAGAAGATTTTTTTCATCAATTTATTTTTATTGTAATTTATGTAGCCCTATTCTTTTATCAAAAAACATGCCTTTATAAACAGGGTTAAAGATAATTATTTTTCCAATTTATTGAATAAATACCTATTGGGTATTCGTGAGGTATTTTCGGCACAATAAAAAAATATACATCCCCATTTATTGTCTATGGTTTCCACTTTCAGGGTTTGGTCTTGGCTTAACGAAAACTGTATTTGTTTGTTTTCAAAAATCCCGAAAATAGGAATAAAAGGGATTATGGTACGTTTGTGCCGGGATACAAAATAGTTGTTTTTCACCTTGCCTTTAATAATTTGTTTTGCAGCAAGGGAATCGTTGTAAATTAAACTAAGTTCAATATGCTTATGGTCTATTGTTTTTAGGCTTACAGTTTCGGTTGTAGCGGAACCTACATTGAAATTTCCGCCGAAAAAATAGTGCAATGCCCCGTATTTGGGTATGTTCCTACTGAAAACACCTTCAATTCCAGATGATGCCGATAGGGGTTGGATACCGGTAGACGAATTTTGTTTTAGTGAAACGCAGCTTGTTTGTAAAAGTACGAAGGTAATAAAGAATAAAAATTTCATGGGCTTGGCACGTTTTATTCCACTAAAAACGTTTCGAAAAAACACGAAGCGCCCCCGGTAAACAAATTGCTTTGTGCCTGCCAATAATGTTTTGTGCGCTGTATTACAACATATCGTCGTTCCATTCCTTAATGGTGTGTTTCGATACGATGCCGTTTAGTACAAACGGGTCGTTTTTTACAAATTCCTCGGCACTTGCCTTGTCGGTAAAAATGGCCATTGAGCCTTCCATGGGGTTGGCGTAAGGGCCAATGCCTATAATTTTACCTTGTTTTGTAAAATGGTTTACGTGGATTTCGTGCATGGGGTAAACGGACATGATTTTATCCATGTCCACGGTTGCGGTTTCGTAAAATAGTACGGCTTTCATATATGTTTTTTTGAATTTAAAAGTTATGCTTTTTTCATCATTTTGGCGGTAAACGTTCCCAATAGAACAATAACAACTACCATAAGCCCCCAAAGCCATAATTTGCTTTGGAACAGGGGCGTTACCGTTTCGGTTTTGGGTTTTTCAATGTTTTGTTCGTTGCCCAGTGGTAACAATGGTGCATCGGTGGGAATTTTATCGTGAAAATAATTTAAATCGTAATTTGGGGCATGTGCATTTTTATTGCCATAAACCAGGGCATAACTGGCTTCTTGGGTAATTCGGGTAATTAGTTCGTACCGAAATCCTTTTACGGTAGCGGTGTTAATGGTCAAGGGTGTGTTGTTTTGGTTGTGTACAAGGACTTTTAGTTTTTTTGTCACTATGGGTGCAAACTCGAAAGCGGTTTGGTTTGCCGAGTTTAAAATACCGGAAGCTATGGTGTTGTAGCCGTATTTCCAGCCTTGTTCGGTTTTGGTGCTATCGGCAAGGTATTTAACGCTAACGGGGCGATAATAATCGAAAGTGCTTTCGCAGTTTAATTTAAGGTAGCTTACGGGAACAGACTGCAACAGCTCGATGTTTATTTCGGTTTGTTTGTCTTCGGTATTTGTATTAATTGAAAATTGTTTGATGTTGTATGGGTTAAACAAACCTTCGACCGTTTCGTGCTTTAAAAGGCTTGCTCCAATAAATTCGGGGTTTTTGTCGGTGGCAATAAAAAGTCTGTAATAACGGTATTTGGCATTGTTGAAATTTAATTTGGTAAACTTAAATTGGGTCGAAGTGTTTTCTATGCTTATAATCCGGTAATTGTCCAACAGGGTAAACCAAGTGTTTTGGTTTTGGCTGCCTTCCAGGGTTATGTTCCAATCGAAATTAGTGGTGTTAAAATCGAGTTCTATTTGGTTTATGGCCTCGGTTGTTGGAATTTCAAACGTAATATAATAGCCCTTTTTGTCGTGCGATTGGTTTAGGGTTTTAAACGTAACTTGTTTGTTTATTGTTTTTTCCGTGGAGGTTTTTAAAATATAGGGCGCTTCAATGGTATCGTTGTTTTTGGTTATACCGTAAATTCTAATATCGTCCAAAAAATTTTGCGTTTTTCCGAAAATAGCATCGGGAAGGGCTATTTTGTGCCAGCCTTCGGTTGTATTTACAATACTGCGTTTAAAATCGTAATCGGTCATTTGCGCAAATGAACAAGCACAACTTAGGATAGTTGCAATTATAAGGCTGTTGCTTTTTTGTTTCATGTTTGGTTTCTTTAAAACTTGTTATTCCACAGAGTTTTACAAAGGTTGTTCGCAGAGATTCGCTGAGGATAAAAGTCGTGTTTGTTCAAAAATCGTTACTCGTTGTTTGTTATTCGTTACTCAATAAAAGGGATTGCTTCTTCGCCTTATCGCAATGGCGCAGTTCGTTAATAGCTACTTGTTTATTATGGGTTTTCATCAAAAATCTTGTGCTTGTATTTATTGTACAAAAACGAAATAATTAAAAGCAAAATACCCAACGGTACCATAACAAGGGTTTTCGATAGGGTGCTAAGGTGCGCAATATCGTAAAAAAACAGTTTTAGCAAGGTTACTCCAAAAAGCGCAAAGGCAATAAAGCGGAGGTGTTTTTTCTTTTTCCAAATACCAATGGCAATAAGCAAAAAGGCATATATGCCCCAAAGCAGGCTTAGGCCAAGTTTGTACGATTGGGTGGAATGCGCTAAATCCATAAGGGTTATAAGTTCGCTGCTTAAAATCCAAATTAATGCAATGTGAAACAGGATATTGAATACAATATTTAGCGTTTTGCCCCATGTATTTTGCTTAATAACTTGGTAACAAACCACAAAGGCAAGTGCAACAAAAACGTACGAGATATAACGTATTGAAATGTTTAACGTTCCTATTTTGTAATATTCGGCATAGGACTGTTCTAAATAGCTGTCCTTTAATTCGCTTAAAGATAAAAGCCCCAATGTTAAAAATAAAAAAACAGCCATTACCAATAGGGCGATGCCCGCGATTTCCAATATGCGGTTTTTTATTAGTTTAAGGTTTACAAGTGCAAACGCAGCGGCAAATAGCAAGGAGTAATTAATAAGCCAAATGATTTTAAAATGGCCTAAATCGTAGTTGTTGTATGGCATTTCGTAACCCTCTTCAACAATGTTTATGGTGGACTTGGCGTAGGCTATGTTCCAATAATTTTCAATTTCCAAATAAAACGTAAAATAACATACCACGATAAAAATACCGGTTATAAAAACAGTTAAAAACCGAGCCAATAACGTGCTTTTAAAAGCTGAAGGATATGCCTTGTTGCCGTTAATTTTGTTAATAAGCCCAAACGCCACCAAAAACAGCAACGAGCTTAAAAACAGTATATTGAATATTGGTGTTACCCTTAAATCTTCGGTTTTGGCGTAATAGTTGTCGTAAGCGCCCCAATCTTGAATTAAGCTAACAAAGGCCAAAAACATAGCGGCATACGATAGTTTTTCGAAAAACGGAAGTTGCTTGGTCCTGCCAATCCAAAACAATAATGCAGCCTCGACGGCCCAAAGCAGGGTAACCCAATTGCCGTCCAATTGTACCGGAATGGCAATGGTAATAAATACCATAACCAAGCCCAGAATGGTGTGCAGCAAACTTTTTTCGGCTAATTTTTTCTTGTAAATAACCAAACTTACCGCAAAATGTATAATAGCATTAAACAGGGTAAATACCCCAAGATAGTGTTTGCCCGTTTCGTGGTCGTTTAAAATGGCGTAGCCCAAACCATAAAACACAAACGAATTGGCAAGAAGCAATAAAACATCGCCACTTGAAAACTGTTCTTTTTTAACAAGTTTGTAAGCCAAGAACGTAGCGTAAAAAATAATATAAAAGAAGAATAGGAACGACAAAGCCAGGTTAAAATGCGCGTTGGTTTCGTAATCGAAGAAAAACCAAACACTATAAATAAGCCATGTTATTGCAAACGAAAAATAATACAGTAATTTCCAATATTTTTTAAAGGCAATAGCCATAATGCCAATATTAATAATGGCCATGTACGAAAACAGTATGGCCACCCTACCCGAACCATCGCTTAGCAAAAACGGTACGGCATAAGCGCCCACCATGCCAATTAGGGCAATAACCTGCTTGTTGTAGTTTATGGCTGCCGCTACGGTAAAGGCCGTAAAAACAACCATGAGCCCAAACGTAAGCTCGACCGGAATAAGTTGGTAAAAACTATATGCCGCAAAGGTTATAAAGTATAAAATAGCCATGGCGCCACTTAGCAAAACGGCGCTGAAATTGGCGTATTTTTGTTTTAGCTTAAAAGCAAAACCGAGTAAACCAACCCCGAGTAGGTAGCCTAAAACAATTCGGGTTAACGGGCTAATAAGTTGGTTGTCTATGGCGTACTTGGCACCAATGCCCACCCCAATAATAATAATGGCTATGCCTATTTTGTTTATTAGGTTTTCGCCAATAAATTTTTCTAAATCCGATTTTGTTTTTGGTGGTTTTGGTGCGGCAATTGGCTGTGGTTTTGGGGGCTGTTCCGTTTTTAAACTTGGTTCGGGGGTAGCGGCCTTGGGTTGCTCGATAACAATAGGTTGCGTTTTTTTTGTTTCGGTAGGCGTTTCCTTAGCAATAATAGGCTTAGCAACCTCATTTTGCTTTAGCGTTTTTAGTTCTTGCTGCAATTGCTCGATTTCCCTATGGAAAGCAAACTGCTTCCTGATTAAGGCATCCAACTGGTTTTGGATCTTGTTTATGTTGTCGTTGTTGTCCACTGCAATAGCGTTTTTAAGTAGGGTTTGGATAGGTGTTGGGAAAGGTTTACAAATGTATCAAAAAAAGGGGTGAACTAAATTTTGAAAATCAATATAACAACTGTTAATTAACATTTTCTCTAAATTATTCATTACCATACTGCCTCCCATTATTATCAAGATTTTTAAGGTCTATCCAAAAAACATTGGTGGGTTCGTTTAGTTCCATTTGCCCGTTTTGGTTTTGGTCTTTTTTTGCAAAAATGTACATAAAATCGTTTGCGGGGTCGTACTCGGAACTCATTACCGAGTAATTTTTTGGTACGAGCGTTTTTTTGTTTTTGCCATTAATATCAAAACCATAAAGCCGCCTTAAATCCTTGGCGTTAATAAAACCGTCGTTGTTGGAGTCCTCATCGTAAACCGAAACCATGTAAAAATTGCGTTTAACGGGCTCGAAATTTAAGGTGTCTTTCGAAAACGCCGGGTAATACAGGGTTTTTACCAAAACAGGGTTTTCGAAAAACGTGTTTTCGGTTTTGGTTTCGTTGTTAAAATGCGAAATGTTTACAAAATTATAACCGTAAACCGCTTCGAAACCGGGCATAAAATTGTTGTTCCAGTTGTTGCCGTCCTTATCGTTGTCGTCCTCCCAATTGGTATGAAAAGCGTTCGAGCCCGTATATGGCTTTTTGGTTCGTTTATCGTAATTTACCTTATAAATTGGCGTTAACCTATGCGCATTGTTATAGGTAAGCAGCACGTTTCTTGGGCGGGTTTCAAATTGAAGCGAATCTATTGGAAGCCCCACGATTTTTTTGCCTTGCTCATCCTCGGTTATTTCCCTTACCTGAAAGCCTTTTTTTTCTGTTTTATCCTTAAAGCAGCTTAAAGCCAAAATTCCGACAAGGACTATCGTGATGTATTTTTTCATTGGTCTCGGACATTAGTTGAAACGATGCACTTTTAGCGCAAGCCTTTCAGTTTTTACAAATATTTTTACGCCACGAACCACCTAACGGCAGATAGGTACACGAATGTTTCGCATAGTTTTTATAGAAAATATTCGTGTATTCGTGGCTAAAATGTACACAAATATTGGACTTTCAGGCCATGGTTTAGTTTAATTTGTTCTTTTACGTTGTACCACCGTATCGCTATTTTCGTAGCCTTTAGCCGGGTTTTTAAAAAAGAAACCGTACAGAAGCACAAACACGATACTGCCTAAAACGGTTAGCCCGACACTCCAAGATAGTTTGCCCAAGTTGTTTTTGTCAATCATATTAATATCCCAAATTTGAAGCAAAAAATAACTGAACAGAAACAAACAAATAACCGAAACAATAAAGCCTAACACATACTTCATAATTTATAATTTTTTTAAAAGGTCTTGTTTTTTTGCGGTAAACTCGGCTTCGGTTAAAATACCTTTGTCGAACAAACCTTTAAGCTGCTCGATAAGCTGAAAAACGGCTTCGCTATTTTGTGTGGCTTCGGGGTTTAAAGCCGTGTTTTTAAGTTTATCGGCAAAATCCTTGCCCAGTTCCATGCCGGCGCCCAAGCCAATTCCCGCACCGGCCAGCCCGCCTTCATTTTGGGCGGCGTCGCGCAGGGCTCGTAGGCGTTCCAATTCCTCATAAGTCATATCGGCATCTTCGGCGGCGTATTTGTCGGATTGTATTTGGGCTATTTTTTGGATATGCTCCCGTGTTTCTTCATAAAAATAAGTCCCCAGGATTTTAAAATCGTTAACCTGTAAACCCAGGTTTTCCATTTCGGTATTTAATACGGGTTGGAGCGTTTTGCTTATAAACATTTGTTGGGCATCTATTTGGTTGTACCCAAATTTTTGTTGGGCAACAAAAGTGGCTATATGTGTGGGAATACGGCCAATAAACAGGGTTTTTGCCTCGGGAACGCTATATCCGTTCAAACTACCAATAACGTTTTTGTAAAAATGCTCGGGATTGTTTATGGTGAAGGTTAAACTGCCGTTACAGCCCATTTCTATGGGAAATTTATAAACCGGGTCCTGGTATTTTATGGGTTGCGATGTTCCCCAGCTCATATTAACCACTTGCGCCGTCCGGAAAAAGTAAATGTTGAGCTTGTGCTCGCTTTCAAACCCTTGACGGATTTTTAAAAGGGTGGTAATAAACGGGTGGTTGTCGGTTTTTAGGTTGAATATTCCCGAATCGGTAATAACATCGGCCAGTTCGCCTTGGTAAACAATGGCTGCGCCCTGTCCCGGTTTTACAATAAGTTTCGATGCGTTTATAATTTCATCGGTATTGGCATGCCACTTAGCCCATAGTATTTCGGGGGTTTGGTCTTCCCACGCTATAACTTTCGAAAATTGTTTTTTTATAAAGCTAATCATGATTGTTTATTTTAGATTTATAACTGTTGGTAATAACGCCTTTATCGTTTAAAATGAAAATGGTGTCGTAGGTTTTAACGGCAAATCCGTCGTTTAAGTCTACCATTTCCCTAATATTTTGAATGTCGTCGTTGTTGGACCACAATATTTCGCCATTTTCCAAATTTAAAGCCTGTAAAACGGTTTTTGCATTTTTACCGGGCGAACTTTTAACCGTAATAAGCAAAAAAGTCTCGGTTTTACCAATTATTTTAGGGGCGAAATAGGTTCTGCCGGGTGTAAAATCTTCAAACGAAACAATACGGGAACGGTTTTTTTGAAAGTCGTTTAAAAGTACTTTTTTATATGGCGATTTATCGGTAAAAATACCCGAACCACCATAATCTTTGTTCCACCTAAAGTAAGCTTCGTAAACCGGATAGCCAACAGAGCGGGTATGGGCGTAGCGGATAAGCTGTATTTTTTCGTCGGGAAAATCGTGGGAGTCGCCCGTAAAGGTAAAATCGATTTGCTTTTCGTTTTTACCATTGGTTAACGTGCCGAAAATAGTGCCTATTTTTTCCTTGTTGAAGGTTTTTTTAATTATGGGGTAGTACATTAGGTTTTCGCCCTTGTTATTAAGCACGTTAATGGCGTAAGTGTAACTGCTAAATTCGCATTCGGCAATTCCGGTTTCCAAACCGTTAATTTCGGCAAAGTCCAACTCGTTTAATTGTTTTGCCGTTTTGGTTTCGGAGTTAATGGCAAACAGGTACGTTTTGTCTATAATAAGATATACCAAGCCGTTTTCGAAATATTTAAGTTTTAAATCGCTTGAGGTGCTAATGTTTTCGAACTCGCCCAGTTTTTCGCGTTTGGTTTCTTCACCTTTTTCGTTAAAATAAGCAACTAAAATAGGTTCTTTGCCTTTGTTAAAGGTGCGGTTTTCCTTGTCGTCCAGCTTGCCAACGGCAATTGATAGTAGGGTTCCCGCTTGTGTACGAACAATAACTTCCGATTTATCGTCCAAATAAAAATCGTGCTTTTTTACCGTTGGAATGGGAGATGAATAAGTACTGTGGTTAGACGATGGACTACTGCTTTTTGAACTAAAAACACCAACCAAAATAAGAACCAAAAGCGGAAGCCCGAACAACACGGCAAAAACAATGCCCAGTACTTTTAACAGGGTATTGGAGTTTGCCGTAGCCGAATGTTGTTGCTTGGTTTTATTGTGGTAAACAACGTTAATATTGTCGTTGTCCAGAAAATACTCGGTATTGCAGCTTTTGCAAATATAGTGGTCCTCCTTTATTTGGGTTTTGTCTACACTGCCACATTTTGGGCATTGTATTGCCTTAATTTGTTTTGCCATAAAAAATTCAAAATAAAGCTGAAAAATAAGACATTATTTTGAATTGTTTACAGTTTTTTCGACAGAAAGCAGTTTAAATCGGTTCTGTTTTAAATCCCGCTTTTTGTACAATTTCCATAATGGTTTCCTTGGAAGTGTTTTTGGTTTCCACGCTTAATATTTTATCGGGATTATCGGTGTTTACCTCCCATTTTATAATATTCGGAACACTGTTTAAGTGGGGTTTTACGGCGTTTACGCACCCACCACAGTTAATATTGGTTTTAAACTGAAAGGTTTTGTTTGTTTCCATTTGTATATGTGTTTATGTTATTTTTTAAACTTTAATAAAAGGCTGTTGCTTACTACGCTTACGCTGCTTAACGCCATGGCGGCTCCGGCAATCATGGGGTTTAATAAAAAACCGTTTACGGGGTAGAGTATACCCGCAGCAATGGGAATGCCTATCAGGTTGTAAATAAAGGCCCAAAACAGGTTTTGCTTTATGGTGGCCACGGTTTGTTTTGAAAGTTTTATGGCTTGCGGTATTTTGTTTAAATCGGACGAAATAATGGTCATTTTTGCAACGTCCATGGCAATATCGCTTCCTTGTCCCATGGCTATGCTAACATTGGCAGTTGCCAAGGCGGTGCTGTCGTTAATGCCGTCGCCCACCATGGCTACTATTTTGCCTTGTTGTTGTAGGGTTTTTACAAAATCGGCTTTGTCTTGGGGCAGGACTTCGGCCTTGTAATGTTTAATGCCCGTTTGCCGGGCAATGGCTTTGGCGGTTGTTTCGCTATCGCCTGTTAGCATGTACAACGCAATGCCCATTTCCTTTAGTTTTTTAATGGCTGTTGCCGATGTTTTTTTAATGGTATCGGTAATAGCTATTGTGGCAAGCACTTGTTTACTGTTGGCAAACCAAATAATGGTGTGGGCTTGTTTGCTCCATTCATTTGCTTGGTTTTGAAGTTCCGATGCAATAGAAATATTGTTTTCGGTTAGTAGTTTTTTACTTCCCACAAAGTAGGTTTCGGTATCGTGGTTGGCTTTTGCGCCTTTGCCCGTAATGCTTTCAAAATTTGATAAAGAAGTGGTTTCAATCTTATTAAAAAAATCCACAACAGCTTCGGCCAAGGGGTGTTCCGATTGTTTTTCAATACTTGCGAGAAGGTTTTTTGTTGTATCATCATTATTAAGCCATTTAATGCCCGTTACTTGGGGTTTGCCCTCTGTAATCGTTCCTGTTTTATCTAAAATTATGGCATTTGTTTTTTTGGCCAGTTCCAAACTTTCGGCATCTTTTATTAAAATACCGTTTTCGGCGGCCTTACCTACGCCAACCATTATGGCTGTTGGTGTTGCCAAGCCCAGGGCGCAGGGACAGGCAATTACCAAAACCGTAACGGCGGCAAGCAAGCCTTGCACTATGCCGTTTTCGCCCCCGAGAATAGCCCAAAGCACGAAGGTTAGCAAGGCAATGCCCATAACGATTGGTACAAAAATCCGGGCTATTTTATCAACCAGTTTTTGTACGGGCGCCTTGCTGCCTTGGGCCTCCTGTACTGCTTGTATAATTTGCGACAACAATGTGTTTTTTCCTATTTTTTCGGCCTTAAATTGAAAACTGCCTTTTTGGTTTATGGTACCGGCAAAAACATTGGTGTTTTCGGTTTTTAATACGGGAATGGGTTCGCCGCTAAGCATACTTTCGTTTACGTACGAATTGCCTTTTACCACAATGCCGTCCACCGCTATTTTGTCGCCGGGTTTTACCAAGATAATATCGTTGATGGTTACGGCATCGATGGCGATTTGCTCTTCGGACAAATCGGGGTTAATCCGGGTAACCGTTTTGGGTTGTAGGCCCATAAGTTTTTTTAATGCCGATGAGGTATTGCCTTTGGCTTTTTCTTCCAATAAACGTCCTAACAGGATAAAGGCGATAATAACGGCTGCAGCTTCGAAATACACGTGGGCTTCCAAACCCTTGCTTTCCCAAAAGGTAGGGTACAGCATATTGAAAACGCTAAAAAGATAGGCTATTCCGGTGCTTAAAGCTACCAAAGTATCCATATTGGCGCTACGGTGTTTGGCTTGGTTAAGGGCGTTAACAAAAAAATCCTTGCCCAACCACAGCACTACGGGCGTGGCAAAAAACCACATAATTTGGTTGGCGTAGGGCATGTTCATAAAAAACATACCGATAATAACTACGGGAAGCGAAAGTACAACTGCCAAAATGGTTTTTTGTTTAAGGGCTTTGTATTTTTTTTTGTGAATGGCCTCCAAGGTTTCTTGCTGGCTGTTTTCGTTTTCCAACAATAAATCGTAGCCAACGGCCTGCACGGCTTTTTGCATGGCTAACGGATTTGTAATACTGCTATTATAAGCAACGCTTAATGTTGTATTGGCAAAATTTACCGAGGCTTCCTTTACGCCTTCTACATTTTTTATGGCGCTTTCGGTACTTGCGGCACAGGAAGCGCAGCTTAGGTTTAAAACGGGAATATTTTGTTTTATGGTGGTCATGGTTTTATCCTTATTTCTTCAATACAAAGTTCCGATTAAAAAAGGAAAAAACTGTTGTGAAATTATGTGAAGGATTTGTAAGATTTAAATACCGTCCAACGGTTTGCGCTTATCCAGTCCTACTTTTTTAAAATGGCTTGGCGACAATCCCGTAACTTTTTTAAATTGATTGCTTAAATACGCTACACTGGAATAGTTAAGTTGGTGGGCTATTTGGCTTAGCGACAGTTCGTTGTAAATCAATAGCTCTTTTACTTTTTCTATTTTTTGGGCTATATAGTATTTTTCGATAGTTATGCCTTCAACTTCGGAAAACAAATTGGATAAATAATTGTAGTCGTGCTGAAGCGTTTGGCTTAGTATATCGGATAGGTTTTGGCGGGCATCGTTGTTTTGGTTATGCACCAAGTTTATAATCGTGGTTTTTATTTTTTCAATAATGTGGGCTTTTTTATCGTCTATAAGTTCGAAGCCCAGTTTTTCCAAGTCGGTTTTTAGTGCCGCTTTTTGTTTTGATGAAAGGCTTTCGGATAGGTTAACTTCACCCAAAACAACAGATTTTGTTTTAATGTCGTGGGTATTCAATAGTTGTTCTACCGCCATAATGCAACGGTTGCAAACCATGTTTTTTATATGGAGTTTTTCGGGGTTGGCCATTCTTTTTCAAAATTAATGCAAATTTCGCCCTTGGGTTGTAAACGAAATGCCTTGTTGGCCGGAAGTGGAAATCATAACGCCCTCGAAAAAAGGCTCGTGGGTGTGTGGCGGTATTTTCCAATCGAACACAAAATTGGCACCCGTGCCACCGTGCTTGTCGGTTTCGTCTATAACAATTTCGACGGTTTCCATGGGGGCAATGTAAATGGTTTTGTTAAAATAGGTACGTATTAGTTCGCCGTGCGTATCGAAATAATCGGCTTTTTCAATAAAAATAGTGTCCTTTAAATTGGTGTTGCGCATGCTAACGGTGGCCGTTAGGTTGTGGGTGCGGTGTTCGGATTGGCTGTAAATTTGCGAGTAAATGGACAAATAGGTCATGCCGCTTGTAAGAGAATCCGTATCGGGTGGGCTAAGCTGCCGTTTGTTCCAGTTTACAGGGTTTATGGAGCTGACTTCCTTTTTTTCATCGCAAGAAAATAGCAATATTGCTATTGTGAAAATAATGCCGATATGTTTTTTCATCTATTTAAATTTTTACAAGAACCTATGGTTCAGTTATTTAATTATTTCGGTGGGTGTTGAACTTTGCCCTGCCAAATGTCCATTATGGGCTTTCATACGAATAAATTTGAGTTAAACATTTAATTTTTAGGTTTTTATGATACTTAGCAAAATAACCAAAAGCCTACAGATCTATATTTTTATTCATGTCCTTTTGTGGAGGTCTTTATCTTGGCTTTGCTAAAGCCCTCAATGAGGGGTTCATCTATTTAAATTTTATCAAGAACTATGGTTTGGTTACTTAATTATTTTGGCGGGTAATGACTATCGTTTTCCAAATGCCCATTATGGGCTTTCATTGTTAATTTTGTTTATCTTTTTTCATTTGTTTTGGCCCGTACCACAGCCAAAATCCCGTAATGGTAAAGATAAGCAAAGCCACGCCCATAATGCTGGAATATACCAATTTTATTTGCCCGTTGGTGCCAAAAAAATAATCGAGAATGGAGCCGTCGTGTATTTTTTCGATAACATCGGAACGGCGTTGCTCGATAACCAGTACACGGCCTGTAGCGCCGTCCAATTGCAATCCCCAAAAATGGTCTTCGAAGGTGAATTTAACAACGCCTTTGTCCTTTCTAACATCAATTCGGTCTATGGTGCTCGATGTGTTAATTGAAATAGAATCTTTTATCGTTTGCGCGGCAATAGCGTATAAACTGTCTAATGGCAGCCATTGCTTAAAGTTGGAGGTTGTGCCTTGGTGGGTTTTTTCCAAAATAAGGTTACCGCTGTGTTTTTTCCAGCCCAAAAGAATACCGGAAACCGATATAAAAAAGAAAAAAACGAACAGTAATGCACCTGTTATGCGGTGGATTTTTCTAAAGGTTCGTAATATTTTGGCTTGTTTTTGCCGTTTATTTTGGGTCACGTAAAAGGGGTGTTTGGTTGAAATATAGAATTGAAAAATCCTGAAAAGAGATTTGACTTAATACCCGTTTTCAGGATTTTTAAAATATTATCTTTTAGAGAAGAAGAAACTACTCAATAGCCTTTTCCGAAATTACCGCTTCGGCAACGCCATTGGATAATTTTAAAATTTCTTTTATAATGTTAGGATGCTGGTCGGCCACGTTGTTTTTTTCGCCCGGGTCGTTGGTTAAATCGTAAAGCTGTGGCGTGTCCAAGTTGCCTGTCCAGTGTTTTCCGGCAAGGGCAAGTTTCCAGTTTTTGTACCTAACGCTCATAAGTTTTCCGGTAGCGGTAAAGCCATAAACGGCTTTGTGTGGCGATTTAGCGCCTTTTTCGCCTTTCATTAAGGGTAAGATGTTTTTACCGTCGATAATGCGGTCGGTTGGTATTTGGGCGCCGCCAATTTCGGCAAAGGTGGTAAATAAATCCATACCGGTAATGGCTTCGTCGCTTTGGCTGGCTTGTGGTATATTGCCCGGCCATTTCATAATACAGGATACTTTTATGCCGCCATCGTAACGCTCTTGGTATTTGCCCTCGCGTAAAATGTGTTCCCTGTTGGGGTCGGTGTAACCAAAACGCCCATAGCAATTTTCCAGTTCTTCGTCCTGATGTACCAAAGGTCCGTTATCCGATGTAAATACAATTATGGTATTGTCTTCAATTTTTAAGCGTTTTAGCGTATTCAATATTATGCCAACGGAGCGGTCGAGGTACTGGACGGCATCGCCATAAGCGCCTGCTTTGCTCGTGCCCTCAAAGCCTTTTGGCACAAACCAGGGCGTATGGGTTTCTATGTTTGAATATTGCAGATAAAACGGCTTGTCGTCCTGTACGGCGCGGTAAATAAACTTGCAGGCTTCGCGGGTAAAAAGTGCCGGAAGCTCGGCCAGGTCGTTATTGTCGCAGCGTTTTATAATCTGGCCTTGCTCGATAAGCGGAATTTCGGGGTCGCTTTTACCATTGGGGCGCCAGCCCGAGTTGCCAATACGTTCCGGGCCGTGGTCGTTGGGGTAGGGAATGCCCAAAAAGTCGTCGAAACCGTGCACGTAGGGTAAATATTGCGGCAAGTGCCCCAAATGCCATTTGCCGTAAAGTCCCGTGGTGTAGCCTTGTTCTTTTAATAGTTCGGCTATGGATACTTCCAGTTCGTCCTCCAATCCGGTTGTGGAGTGGGGAAACAACACATAAAGCCCCGTGCCTTTGTTTACCCTTGGGGCATAACGCCCGGTAAGCGATGCCGCCCTGGAAGGCGTGCAGGTGCCGTGTGGGGCGTAAAAACTGGTGAACTTAATACCCTCGTCGGCCATTTTGTCAAGGTGGGGCGTGTGTATGTCCTTGGCGCCAAAGCAGCTTAAATCGTCGTAACCTACATCGTCGGCCACTATGTGGATAATATTGGTTTTTTTCTGGTTTTGGGCATTGCTTTTTGTCGTGGTAACAATACAAAACAGCAAAATTAGGTACTTTAAATTTTTAGGCATGGTAAATGTTCGTTAGAAATAGTTTATTGCGCTGTTGGTACAAGCGCCGTTTAGTTTGGGTACCAAAGTAGCAAAATACCCGCTTATTTTAAAATTTTCGCTATTAAAAGCGAAAAATGTTTCCTTGAAAGCGGATTGTCCTTAGGAAGATGAATGTTAATACCGTTCGCCAAAAATACTACTGCCCACTCGTACCATAGTGCTGCCGCAGGCTATGGCTAGTTTGTAGTCGCTGCTCATGCCCATGGATATAATTTCGGGTTTAAAGTTTTTATTTTGAAGGGGTTTTAAGCTGTTGTAGCAGGTTTTTAGCTGGGTAAATTCGGTTTTAATCTGTGTTTCGTTATCTGTAAAGGTTGCCATGCCCATTAAGCCTACAACACAAATGTGGTTTAATTTTAAAAAGGCTTCGGAGCTTATAATGGTTTTGGCTTCGGTTTCGGTTATACCAAACTTTGAATCTTCTTCGGCTATTTTAATTTGCAGCAGGCAGTTTATGGTTCGGTTGTGTTTTTTGGCTTGTTTGTTTATTTCTTCTAATAATTTAAAATTATCCACACCGTGTATTAAACTTACAAAGCCGGCCATGTATTTTACCTTGTTGCGCTGCACGTGCCCAATCATGTGCCATTGTACGTCCTTTGGCAGGGCTTCGTGTTTTTCGGCCATTTCCTGTATTTTGTTTTCGCCAAAAATGCGTTGCCCGGCGTTGTAGGCTTCCATTAGGTCGGGAACAGGTTTGGTTTTTGAAACCGCTACAAGGGTAACGTGTTGGGGTAATTGTAATTTTATTTGCTGTAAGCGTTGTGCTATGGCCATATTTTAAATAAAGGTTGAAAAGTTTAAATGGGTTATTTTAAAAACCTACCGGCTACTTGTTCGGCTTTTTTGCTTTGCGAATAATCGTAAAACCCTTCGCCGGACTTAATACCAAGTTTGCCTGCCGTAACCATGTTTACCAGTAACGTACAAGGGGCGTACTTGGGGTTTTTAAAACCGTTGTACATAACGTTAAGAATGGATAGGCAAACGTCCAGCCCAATAAAATCGGCTAATTGCAGTGGCCCCATAGGGTGCGCCATGCCCAGTTTCATTACCGTATCGATTTCCTGTACGCCCGCAATGCCGTGGTGTAGGGTTTCTATGGCTTCGTTTATCATGGGCATTAAAATACGGTTGGCTACAAATCCCGGGTAGTCGTTTACTTCAACGGGGATTTTTCCCAAGGTTTTGGAAAGCTCTACTACGGTGTTGGTTGTTTTGTTACTGGTATTGTAACCCCGGATAATTTCCACCAATTTCATAAGTGGCACGGGGTTCATAAAGTGCATGCCTATAACCTGTTCGGGGCGTTGGGTGGCGGCCGCTATTTGGGTTATGGAAATGGATGAGGTGTTGGTGGCCAGTATGGTATTCTTATTGCAAATTTCGTCTAATTGCTTGAAAATATTGAGTTTTAAATCGATGTTTTCGGTGGCGGCCTCAACAACCAAATTGGTGTTTTTTACGCCATCGGATAAGTTGGTGTATGGGGTAATATTGGCAAGGGTTTTGGTTTTTTCGGCTTGGGTAATGCTTTCTTTGGTTAGCATCCGGTCCAAATTTTTGGCAATGGTGGCAAGGCCTTTTTCCAAAGCGGTTTTGTTAATATCGACTAAGTTTACCTTAAATCCGTGCTGGGCAAAACTGTGGGCTATGCCGTTGCCCATGGTGCCGGCACCTATTACGGCTATATGTTGCATGTTTTTGGGGTTTGTTGATTTTTTAATACGTGTTTGTCTGCCAAATGTCCATTATGGGCTAAAAACATTCAATAATTCTCGTGGCCACCCGTAAGGCCTCGGTGCCATCGTGTAGGGTTACAATGGGCTTGGTGTTGGTGTTTATGGCGTGGGCAAACGATTCCAGTTCGTCCAGAATGGAGTTGTTGTTTTCAATTTTAGGGTTGTCAAAATAAATTTGTTTTTTAACGCCTTCGGCATTTTGCAGCACCATATCGAAATCGCCGGGGTGTTCGGGGGCGTCCTTCATTTTAACCACTTCGCATTTTTTCTCAAGAAAATCTACCGAAATATAGGCGTCCTTTTGAAAAAATCGTGCCTTGCGCATTTTTTTAAGTGAAATGCGGCTGGCCGTAAGGTTGGCCACGCAACCGTTTTCGAACTCGATACGGGCATTGGCAATATCGGGCGAGTTGCTAATTACCGAAACGCCACTGGCGCTAATATGTTTTACCTTGGACTGTACGACGCTTAAAATAACGTCGATATCGTGAATCATTAAATCCAAAACCACGGGCACATCGGTACCTCGGGGGTTAAACTCCGCCAAGCGGTGCGCCTCGATAAACATGGGCGATTTTATATGCTCGGTAACGGCTATAAACGCAGGGTTAAAGCGCTCTACATGGCCCACTTGCCCGCGTAAATTGTGCTGCGCCAACAGTTCGCGGATATGCTCGGCTTCCTCGACCGTATTGGTTATGGGTTTTTCAATAAAAATATGTTTGCCCTTGGCTATGGCTTTTTTGGCGCACTCGTAATGCGATAGGGTCGGGGTAACAATATCGACCATATCCACGGCAGCGATAAGGGCATCTATGGAGTTGAAAAATGTATAGCCGAATTCTTCTTCTACTTTTTTGCCATATTCGGCATCGGCATCGTAAAACCCGACAAGCTCGTATTTATCGGATTGCTTTAAAAGTTTTAAATGAATTTTTCCAAGGTGGCCGGCACCAAGTACACCTGCTTTTAGCATAATTATTCTGTTTTTAACAAAAATACGGTTTTTTGGCATTTTAATTTGATAGTTGAATAGACTTTTTTAGTTAAAGATTAGTGAAAAGAAAAATTTAAGAATTGTTTTCAGCTTTAAAATGTTTAAGTAATTTAGCCCGTAAAAACTTTGGCAGACATTGAAAGATACGTTTAAACACAAGGGACTGCGAAACCAACTGGTTAATGTACTAACGGATAAAGGCATAAGCAACCAAGCTGTTTTGGCCGCTATTGGCAAGGTGCCAAGGCATTTGTTTATGGATTCGGGCTTTTTGGATCATGCGTACCAGGACAAGGCGTTTCCCATTGCGGCCAACCAAACCATTTCGCAGCCTTATACGGTGGCCTTTCAAACCGAACTTTTGCAAGTAGAAAAAGACCATAAAATTTTGGAAATAGGTACCGGAAGCGGCTACCAAACTGCCGTTTTGTGCGAGTTGGGCGCACAGGTTTACAGTATAGAGCGCCAACAGGAACTGTTTAAAAAAACCAGTAAGTTTTTGCCTAAAATTGGGTATCGTGCCAAAAAACTAATTTTTGGCGATGGGTACAAAGGCTTGCCCGAAGTAGCGCCTTTCGATAGCATTATTGTAACGGCGGGAGCGCCTTTTGTGCCAAAACCACTATTAAGTCAGTTAAAAATCGGTGGGCGCTTGGTTATTCCCGTAGGCGAGGATGTGCAAATTATGACCCTATTTATTAGAAAAGGTACAAAAGAATTCGAGCAGCACGAGTTTGGCGAGTTTCGGTTTGTGCCGCTTTTGGAGGATAAAAATTAGTTAACCATTAAAAACGCATCGGGTATCGGGTTGTTTTTGGTTTCGTGGGTCCAGTATACGTTAACAATCCACCAACGTTTACCGTCGTTAAATAGCTGTATGCTGTTTATGCCCCGCATAAAGGGTTTTTCTTCTTCCTCGTTGTGGTAAGCCTCGTAAGTGCTAAATACATGGGCCATGTTGCCAAACTCTTGTACGGTTCGGGAAATTTCTTGTTCAAAAAAACCGTTTTCCACCATCCATTTTTCGGCGTTTTTAATGTAGTCGCCCGGTTTCATGTAATTTACAACGGGGTAGCCTTCTTTGTCTTTTCCGGCAGGAATGAGCTTGGCGTTTTTGTAAAATAGGAATTTAAATAAGTTCCAATCGCGCTCAACGGCCTTTTCGCCCGAAATAACCGCATAAAACGATTTTATCGTGCTATCGATAGTTAAAACATGGGCCGAGTAATCTTTTGGTGCTTCGGTATTGGGTTTTTCCTGCGCTTGGGCAAATACCGAAACAATCAAGGTAAAACTAAGGAAGATGAAGTTTTTCATTCGAATAAGTTTAAGTTAAACATTTAATTTTTAGGTTTTTATGATACTTAGCAAAATAACCGAAAGCCTACAGGCCTATGTTTTTATTCATGTTCTTTTGTAGAGGCGATTATCTTGGCTATACTAAATCCCTCTATGAGGGTTTCATTCGAATAAGTTTTGTTAATAGTCTGTTTTTTTAGTTGTTTAATTATTTTGATGGGTATTAAATTTTGCCTGCCAAATCTGTACTGAGCTTGACGAAGTATGCCCATTATGGGCTATTTAAACGCTTTTTTAATTCTATCTAAACTGCGTTTGTTGTCGCGGTCCTTAATGGTTTCGCGTTTATCGTACAGTTTTTTGCCCTTGGCCAGGGCAATGTCCAGTTTGGCAAAGCCTTTTTCGTTTATAAACAACCGAAGCGGCACAATGGTAAGTCCCACGTTTTGCACGTCCTTTTGCAGTTTTTTTAGCTCCTTTTTGTTTAAAAGCAGTTTGCGCTCGGCCTTGGGCTTGTGGTTGTAATGATTGCCGTAAACGTACTCCTCAATAGTCATGTTTATAATAAACAACTCGCCGTGGTCGTTAAACTCGCAAAAACTTTCGGCTATGGAGGCCTTGCTGTTACGTATCGATTTTATTTCGGTACCCGACAGCACAATGCCTGCGGTATACCTATCGAGTATCTCGAATAAAAAGCGGGCTTTTTTGTTTTGTATATTTATGTTTTTCTGCATAAAAAGCAAAATTACAATTTTATGCTGAACTTGTTTAAAGTTTTTTGTTGAAGTTAAATTTAAGCAGCTTCAATAAAAATAGCTGTATATTTACGCTCCTTAAAAATATTAGCATTTATTATGTCAGCAAGCGGTATCCCATTTAGAAAAACAGGCTATTTCTCATCGCTTATATGCGATTATTTGGATGAGGTTCCACATTTAAAACCGTTTTACAACCGCTTTCCAAACCTTGAAAACTTTAAACTTCAAATTGAAGAAAAACAAAAATCGGAACAAACCAATGCCGCCCATCGCAGCACCTTGGTTTCCGTACTGCAAGACCAATATAAAAATGTAGAAACTTCGGCCGAAACCCTAATAAACATCGCCTATTTAAAAAATGAAACTACGTTTACCATAACCACGGGGCACCAGCTTAATTTGTTTACCGGGCCTTTGTATTTTTTGTACAAAATAATATCGACCATAAACCTTTCAAAAGCCTTAAAGGAAACCTATCCCGAATACCATTTCGTTCCTGTGTATTGGATGGCAACCGAGGACCACGATTTCGACGAGATTAACTATTTCAATTTTAAAGGGAAAAAAATACAATGGAACACAAATGCCCAAGGCGCCGTAGGCCGTTTGTCCACTCGGGGTCTCGCTGCCGTTTACGATTTGTTTTCTATGGAATTGGGCCATACCGAAATCGCAAAGGTCTTAAAAAATATTTTTAAAACCGCTTATTTAGAGCACGATAACCTGGCAAATGCCACCCGGTATTTGGCAAACGAATTGTTTAAGGATAGCGGATTGGTAATTATCGATGCCGATAGCAAGCGCCTAAAAAAACTGTTTGTGCCTTTTATTGAAGCAGAATTGCTGAAACAAACCGCCTTTAAAGCTGTAACCGAAACCAATAACCAAATAAATGCTTTGGCGGGCGGGCAGTACAATATTCAAGTAACGCCAAGGGAAATAAACTTATTTTACTTAGCCGAAAACCTACGGGAGCGCATTGTTTTGGAAAATGGGGTTTACAAGGTTTTAAACACAAAAACACATTTTACGCAAGCCGAAATTTTAAAAGAAGTTAACGCACGTCCCGAGCGGTTTTCGCCCAATGTTATCATGCGCCCCTTGTACCAAGAGGTTGTTTTGCCCAACCTATGCTATATTGGCGGCGGCGGCGAAATAGCATATTGGTTGCAGTTAAAAGCGTTTTTTAATCAAGTTGAAGTACCGTTCCCCGTATTGTTATTGCGTAATTCAGTGTTGTTGCAATCCGAAAAACAAGGCGAAAAATTAAAAAAACTAAATATTTCCGAAACCGATATTTTTTTAAAACGAAATGCCTTCATTAACAAAAAAGTAAGGGAAATATCGAATATCGATATTGATTTTTCGCCGCAAATCCTTCACCTAAAACAACAGTTTGAGCACTTGCACGCATTGGCCGACCAAACCGACAAATCGTTCCTTGGTGCGGTAAAAGCCCAAGAGGCCAAACAAATTAAAGGGCTTAAAAACCTTGAAAAGCGCTTGCTTAAAGCCCAAAAACAAAAGCTGAAGGACCAAGTATCCCGAATGACCGAACTGCAAAACCAACTGTTCCCCAACCAAGGTTTGCAGGAGCGCAATGCCAATTTTTCCGAATTTTATTTGGAGTACGGAAAGCGTTTAACCACAAGTTTGATAGAGGGCTTGGATCCGCTGTGCGGGGCGTTTATTGTTGTAGAAATATAAAACCGATTAAAGTGAAGGCGCAAATAAAAAATATTGTTTTTATTGTGGTAATTGCCCTATTGCTTGTTCCGCAAACCCGCAAACCTATTCAGGTATTTGTAAACAAAGGCTTGGCACTTATAAGCCCATCGATAAAAGAAGGTGGGGAAAATAAAAAACTTCTGGGTTACGATTATAATTTTGTGGATAAAAACAATACGGTTTTTAATCTGGAAGCAACAAAGGGCAAGGTGGTTTTAATTAATTATTGGGCCACTTGGTGTCCGCCCTGTATAGCTGAAATGCCCAGCTTGCAAAAGTTGTATGCCGATTATCGGGACAAAATAACATTCGTTTTTATTACATCCGATGGGTTTAACGAGGTTGATGCTTTTTTAAACGAGCATGGCTATACCTTTAATGTTTACAGGGAAATGGACGATGTGTTTTCAAAAACATTACAAATAAATGGCATACCAAGAACCTTATTGGTGGATAAAACCGGGGCTATTGTAATAGACGAAACCGGGGCGGCCAATTGGAACAGTAGTAAAGTAAGGCGCAAGATAGACGACTTGTTGGCCAAATAGGGCATGCTCCAATTCTAACTTTTTTGGCACAAAAAAGCCTATTGGGTTTCCAATAGGCTTTTAGTTGTAAATTGTTAAAGTATATGTTTAGACTACTTTTACGTTTACGGCGTTTAATCCTTTTCTGCCTTCTTGCAGGTCGAATTCAACCTCGTCACCTTCACGAATTTCATCGATAAGTCCTGAAACGTGTACGAAATGCTCTTTGTTGTTGCCTTCTTCAACGATAAATCCAAATCCTTTAGAGTTGTTGAAGAATTTTACGGTACCTTTACTCATTGTATTAGTTTAAAAATTAAGTTCCAAAAGTATGTTAAATATTTTAAATCGCCGCTTTTTTTTATTGTTTTATTTTTAAACCGATTGAAATACAGTTTATTTCAGTACTATTTTCTTCACCACATCTTTTCCCAAGGCATCGTTTAGCATGGCTATAATTTTTTGCTTGCCATAGCTTAGTTCTTCCCGCAGGGTACTGGAACTAAGCTGTACGTAAAGTGTATCGTGTTCTAAATTTACCGCTGTAGTATAGCTGTTTACGCCGTTGCCCATTAAGTTGGCCCACGCTTCGGCAGCATTAACCTTGTCCAACCCTTTTTCCAATTTGTTGGTTTGTATAAAATCTTTTAGCGCATCGGCTATGCTTAGGTGTTCGTTGTTGCGTTTTGCCATTTTTAAAGGTTAAAGGTGGCCAGTTTTTTTACGTATTGTTTTCGTTGGTACCAATCGTTGTGTACCAATTCCAAGGTTTTGGGCTTAAACGAACCAAAGAAATCGTTTTTATGGGTTTCTATAAACTTAATAAACCCGGTTTTGTTGTTTAGTTTTTTTCTAAAGCGAACAACCGTACTATGGGCGGTTTGTATGGCGTAGCGTTGGTCTATGCTTTGTTGCAGTGTTGTGTTTTTAAAGTTTTTTCGTAGGTTGTCCCGAACGGTGTTAAGTGTATCGTTATTGGTAAAACCTTGCAGCATGATACACGATGGCGATGCCGTAAGCCCTTGGAATGTTATTTCCAAATTAGGGGTTTTTACCAAACTTTGTTCTATAATTTTAATGTAATCGTTGCTATTTATATCGTTTATTTGAAATCCGTTATAGCACGAAATAATGGAAAGCACGGTAATATGTATATCGCTATTATCGTAATAATATTGTTCGGGTTCAATGTGTTTTAACTGGCTTAAAAACCGTTGTATGTTGTTTTTAATTTCTTCGGAAGGGCGTAGTAGCAAGGTAATGCCAAACCGTTGGTCTTGGTCGGAGTCTATTAAATTATCAATAACATACTCGCCCCTCGAAATTTTGGCAATCGAGGTGTCGTACAAGTTTTTGTAATGCGTTTTTAAATCCATTACGTTAGAGTTTAAAAATTTCATACTCTTGGTGTACTTGTTTTACGGCGTTTTCGGTACGTTCGGCATGGGTATCGCTTATAAACAGTTGCCCGAAGTTTTCGTCGTTAACCAATTTTATAATTTGGGCTACGCGGGATTCGTCCAACTTATCAAAAATATCGTCCAACAATAAAATCGGGTTTACGCCGCTTTGCGCCTTGATAAAATCGAATTGCGCCAGTTTTAACGCAATTAAAAACGATTTCTGCTGGCCCTGGCTGCCAAATTTTTTAATGGGGTGGCCTTCAATATCAAATTGCAAATCGTCTTTGTGTACGCCTGTGCTGGTGTATTGCAAAGCCTTGTCCTTGTTAAGGTTTTGCTCCAGTAGGCTGGTTAAATTATCTTCAAATAAATGGCTGGTATAAACCAAATCCACATTTTCGGTACCATTGCTAATGGCTTCGTACCTCGATTTAAAAATAGGGATAAATGCTTTTAAAAAATTTTCTCTTTTCTTGAATATTTTAGTACCGTAATCGTTTAATTGCTCATTGTAAACCTCCAAGGTATCCTTGTTAAAGGTATGGTTTAGCGCAAAATATTTTAGCAGGGCGTTGCGTTGCGCCAAAACCTTGTTGTAGCTAATTAAATGGTTAAGGTAGGCCGTATCGCTTTGCGAAATAACACTATCCATAAATTTTCGGCGGGTGTCGCTGCCCTCGACAATTAAATCCCTATCGGCGGGCGAAATAATAACCAAGGGCAAAAAGCCAATATGCTCGCTAAATTTTTCGTAAACCTTGCTATTTCGCTTAATTACCTTTTTTTGGCCCCGCTTTAGGCTAACGGTAACTTTTTCGGTTTTATCGTTTTTTAAATAATCGCCGTTCA
This sequence comes from Flavobacteriaceae bacterium, assembly GCA_047975545.1. Lineage (GTDB taxonomy): Bacteria > Bacteroidota > Bacteroidia > Flavobacteriales > Flavobacteriaceae > JBKEDS01. The sequence goes on from JBKEDS010000037.1 coordinate 28,594, forward strand.
GAACAAAAAAATCCTCATTGTGCCTAATATTTTGCGTGGCTACGGGGTTAAAATAACTTTTTCCGAAGGATAAATGGTAAATAGCGTCCAGCACATTGGTTTTTCCTATGCCGTTATTGCCCACGATACAATTTATTTTAGGGTTGAAAACGAAAGACTTGCTCTCGAAATTCTTATAGTTTAATAAGGATAGTGCGGTTAAAATCATAAAAAAAGCGACATAAAGCCCCAAGCGTTGTAAAAGATGTGCAAATTATTGAAAAATATCAAATAAATTACCTTTTAATTATGAAGAAAAATTATATTTTTGCCGCACATTAATTTATACGAATATAGATGGCAACTTATAATAAAAGAGGATTTAAGCCCCAAACAAAAGCTGAAAAGAAAACCAATGTAGAAGAAGAGTCCACAACGGCCGAAGTGTTTAACACCTTGGACGAAACGGCTTCCAAAACCGAGGATTTTGTTGCCAAAAACCAAAAATACATCTTTATTATTATTGGTGCGGTAGCGGTTTTTGTTTTGGGTTACTTGGGATATAACGAATTTTTGGCCAAACCAAAAGCCCAAAACGCTATGAACGATATGTTCCAAGCCCAAAAATATTTTAACGAAGCGGTAAACGGGGCGGAAAAAGATTCCTTGTTCAATTTGGCCTTAAACGGGGGCGAAGGCAAATACGGTATGTTGGACATTATATCCGAATACAGTGGCACACCCGCCGCCAACATAGCCAACTATTGCGCCGGGACGGCATATCTTCAGTTAAAAGATTACAAAAACGCCGTAAAATATTTAAGCGATTTTAAGAGCGACGACGAGGTTTTGGCACCCTTGGCAAAAGGCAATATTGGCGATGCTTTCGTGCAGCTTAACCAATTGGACGATGCTTTAAGTTATTATGAAGAAGCCGCCAACCTGCGCAATAACGAATACACTACGCCCATGTACTTGTTTAAGGCCGGAACCATAGCTATGGATTTGGGCAAAACAAGCAAAGCCCTCCAGCATTTCGAAAAAATTAAAAACGACTACCCTAATGCCACCGAAGCTGCCTCTATCGAGGTGTTTATAGGCAAGGCGCAGGCGTTAGCAAATTAAAAATATGGCCACGGCAAATAAAAACTTATCGCATTACGATAAAACAACAATCCCAAGCGCGAACAAATTTCGGTTTGGGATTGTTGTTTCAGAATGGAACGATACCATAACCGAAGGCTTGTTCCAAGGCGCTTACAATACCTTGATAGAAAACGGCGCGTTGCCCGAAAACATTATCCGCTGGAACGTACCCGGAAGTTTCGAGCTTATTTACGGCTCGAAAAAAATGCAAAAACAACTGGTAAACGCAGTTATAGCCATTGGTAGCGTTATTCAGGGCGAAACCAAGCACTTCGATTTTGTTTGCGAGGGCGTAACCCAAGGCATTAAAGATTTAAACGTGCTTTTTGAAACCCCCGTGATTTTTTGCGTACTTACCGACAACACCATGCAGCAGGCCATAGACCGCTCCGGGGGCAAGCATGGTAACAAAGGCACCGAGGCCGCCATTGCCGCCATAAAAATGGCCGAGCTTAGGCGAAATAGTTAACTTACCGGGTTGGGTAGGGATAAAAACCACTGAGGTGGGCTTCTATACTTTTAGGTTGAATGGAAGTTTGTTGGCAAACGATTTTGTTGTTCAATTTGAATAAATGCAAATTGTTGTTTACCTTTAAGGGTGTGTTTGAAAAATAAAGCTAAGCATGGTCTTGACAAAAAGTGGTTATTGGGTACAAGACAAGAAAAACCACATAGAAAATTAAGTATTTTGCTTAATTTTATAAATTTGTTTTTATGAAGCCCTTAAAGGGCATACTTCGATTTTGCTCAGCACAGATTTGGTTGGTCATGGGTACTGCCAACCAATATAATTAAATTGTTGTGAAACAATTTGTTGCAAAAAAAATAAGTAGATGAAAAAGCAACGGATTTATTTGGATACTTCAGTTTTTGGCGGATATTTTGATGATGAATTTCAAAAATTTACCAAACCGTTATTTGAGCGGATAAATAGCGGAGAATTTACAATTATATTTTCTACGGTGCTTGAAAGCGAATTGGAATTAGCACCTGAAAAAGTACGTAAATTAGTTCGTGAAATAGAAAACGAGGATGCTGAATTTGTTGAGGAAACCGATAGTGCTGTGGAACTTGCAACTGAATATTTAACGGAGAAAGTTGTAGGCAAAACCAGTTATTCCGATTGTTTGCACATTGCTTTGGCAACAATAAATCAAGCCGATTTACTGGTAAGTTGGAACTTTAAGCACATCGTGAATATTCAACGAATAAGAGGCTACAATTCGATAAATATAAAAAACGGATATAAACAATTAGAAATACGTTCACCAAGAGATTTAATGGATTATGAAAACTAAAATCGACAAAAAGTTTGATGCCGTGAAAATGGCTCGGGACATAAAAAATAAATTGGATGAGAAATTGTCAAAAATGACAAAGGAGGAAATTGTTGCTTTTTTTAAAGAGCAGCGTAAGAAACCAAACCGAGTAAAGCCCAGTGCATAACAAAATGTTTATAAACAATTGGTTGAAAGAGGTAAATCGAATTCTATACGATTAAACATAAATTTAAACAGCAGAATGTTCATTTCGGTATTCCGGTCTGCTCGTAACTTGATAAATATACCTTGCTAAAAGCAATGGACTAACGTATGAAAAGTATATTCCTATCCATCATAATTTGTGTTTCCCTTTCCGGTTTTTCGCAAATAACCAGTACGGTGGTAAACAAATCGAATTTTGAAAACTCAGGATTTCCATTTAAAGGCGATAGGGTTTTAACCGTCGAGCATATTACCACTCCAAGTGAAGAAAACCTATACGTGCTTTCCAAAAACAAGCGGGGGTCGGCGCAAGATTCGCTTTACGTTCAGCAATTTAAAAAAATAAACAACCAATGGGAGGTTGCCGCCGAAAAAATTATTGCCGAAGAAGGTATAATTACTTCGGTTTGGGATGCCAGAAAAGCATTTTTCGATGCCGATAAAGATGGTATTGCCGATGTTTTGTTTATCTATGCCAAGCATCCAACGGATAATTTAGAAAAACAATTGGATGTTGCTCTATTGTTAATTTACAAAAACAAATGCTACACCATAGGGAATACAGGTGAAGATAACTACAACCCGGAACACGATTATCAAGATTTTGAAAATGAAAACCTGCCCGAACCCGTTATAAGCTACGCCTTGGAATACTGGGGAAAATTAAACAAACAATAATATAAGTTTAAGGCTTGCGGGCCATTGTAAATTGCCATCCATTTCCATTTAACAAAATTTAGCAAGTACCGTTACCAATTTCTGTCTATTTTTAAGTATTTTTGGGGTTTGGCGCATTTTTCATTTTTTAAAATAGCCAATAATAACAAATGATTAAATGTTAATTACGATGAAAATTCGGAATTATCAGCCGTAAATCAAAAATCGTAAATCAAAAATCGTAAATCGTAAATCGAACGTCCTTGTTTAAACAGCGTAAACATAAAACCTTTAATTACCAGTCTCGGTTTTCAGGCGATAACCAAGCCAAGAGCAACGATGTGCCGACTTCCGAAACGCCCGATTTTGTTTCCAAATGGAACAGCCAACGCACGCAAAACCGAAAAATTAAAGCGGTAATGCCGTTACGAACCTTAATCATCATCTTGGTATTATTATTGATTTGCATGTACCTATTGGACACAAAATTTAACATGTAAGCGTTATGGGACTTTTAAAAATTAGAAAAAACAAGAAGTTTAGCTACCAACCCCGTTATTTTGATGATAAAGGCGAGGGCAACCCGTTTGAAATCAAACATAAGTTCGACGAACACCGCACAACCGTAGGGGCAAACAAAGGCTTAAAAGCAAAATTCGTGAATGCGCTCGACGATTTTAAAAACAACCCCGACAGGGCGGCCAATAGGCGCACTTTGATTATAATAGCCGTATTGTTGCTGGTATTCCTATTTATAATCGAATTCGATTTATCTATATTCTTTAAATAATTTCATGGCAGATATTATTCAGCTTTTACCCGATCATGTGGCCAATCAAATTGCGGCCGGCGAGGTTGTACAACGCCCGGCATCGGTGGTAAAGGAGTTGCTGGAAAACGCAATAGATGCAGGTGCGGAACACATAAAGTTGATAATAAAGGATGCCGGGAAAACACTCATCCAAGTTATAGACAATGGCAAGGGCATGAGTACCACCGATGCCCGTTTGTGCTTCGAGCGCCATGCCACTTCAAAAATACGTACGGCCGACGATTTGTTCCAATTGCACACCAAAGGTTTTCGGGGCGAGGCCTTGGCCAGTATTGCTGCCATTGCCCATGTGGAGCTAAAAACCAAGCAAGAAGGCAACGATGTTGGGCATGCCATTATAATCGAGGGCAGTACGGTAACATCGCAAGAGGTTGTGGTAACGCCAAAAGGCACGTCTATTTCGGTAAAAAACCTATTTTTTAATATTCCGGCACGACGAAATTTTTTAAAGTCCGATGCTGTCGAGCTGCGCCACGTTATCGATGAGTTCCATCGTGTGGCCTTGGCGCACCCCAATTTGGGCTTTACGTTTTACAACAACGGTAGCGAGGCGTTTAACTTGCCCGCAAGCAATTACAGGCAGCGCATTGTTAATATTTTTGGCGTAAAAACCAATGAAAAATTGGTGCCTGTTGAAGAAGAAACCGAACTGCTAACCATTTCCGGTTTTGTGGGCAAGCCCGAATTTGCCAAAAAAACAAGGGGCGAACAGTATTTTTTTGTAAACGATAGGTTTATAAAAAGCGCTTATTTAAACCATGCCATTTCCTCGGCTTTCGAAGGTTTGCTCAAAAACGGCACGCACCCCAGTTATTTTTTGTATTTACAAGTGGACCCGCAAACCATAGATATTAACATTCACCCAACTAAAACCGAAATAAAGTTCGACGACGAACATTCGCTTTACGCCCTGTTGCGCTCGGCGGTAAAGCACAGTTTGGGGCAGTTTAATATTGCGCCGGTGTTGGATTTTGAACGCGACTCCAACCTCGATACGCCGTATAATTTCAACAGTAAACCCGCCGCAACGCCAACCATTGAAGTCGATAGGAGTTTTAATCCGTTTCAAGACGAACCAAAATCACCTTCAAAATCCACTTCAACCTATAAAAAAGAACCCGTTGCCAATTGGGAAGGCTTGTATGTGGGCTTGGAGTCTAAAAGCACGCAAACCAAGCAGGATTTTAGCGAAGTACGGTTCGAAAGCGAGGAAACCACGCTGTCGGCCTTTGCCGACGATGCCGTGGAACAAGCACAAACCACATACCAGCTTCATAATAAATACATTGTAAGCACCATAAAATCGGGTATGGTGGTTATAGACCAACACCGGGCGCACCAACGTATTTTATACGAGGAATTTTTAAGGAATATGACCGTTAGGGAAGGGGTAAGCCAACAATTGCTGTTTCCGTTACAGCTTCATTTTTCGGCGCAGGAAATTCAAATTATAAATAGTTTGAAAGAAGATTTGGAGCATACGGGCTTTGTTTTTTCTAAAGTTGAAGGCGATGAGGTAGAAATAACGGGCGTTCCCGTAAGTATTCCCGAAAGCGAAGTGTCCATTATTTTGGAACAACTAATAAGCGATGTTGAAAACGAAGTACCCGACAGCAATTTTAGCGCAACCGATTTATTGGCAAAGTCCATGGCCAAAAGTTTGGCCATACGCACGGGGCAGCTATTAAAAAAAGACGAGCAGGAACATATTGTAAACACCCTTTTTGCCTGTAAAGAGCCTAATGTAACACCAACCAACCGAACCACCTTTATTACCATGAGCGTGGACGAGTTGGACAAAAAATTTATATAAAAATATGATGCGGATTTCCGAGGCGGTAAAACACCTCATTATTATAAACGTTATTATGTTCGTAGGCACGCTAACCATAGGAAATGGCGTGTTTTACGATTGGTTTGCCATGCACTTTCCCGAAAACGAATCGTTTAAGTTTTGGCAAATTTTTACCCATATGTTTATGCACGGTAGCGTGGGGCATATCTTTTTTAACATGTTCGCGCTTTGGATGTTTGGTACGCCGGTAGAACAGGCTTTGGGCAGCAAACGCTTTTTGTTTATTTATTTTTCGGCCGGATTGGGCGCTGTTGCCCTACAAGTGGGCTATTATTATGTTCAGTTTTACCAAGCCTACCAAGGTATTGTCGATTTGGGCATGAGCAACGAACTGCTGCGTAAAATTATTTCGATTAACGCCAGCGATGGCCAGTACATAAGGGGAGAAATTTTAAGACAGCAAATGTTGCCTATTTTAAATTCGTATAATTTTGATGCCGGCCTAATTACGCCCGGTAATTTTAAGGCCTTGTTCGATTTAAACGTTATTGCCACAAGTAGTATGGTAGGGGCTTCGGGCTGTATTATGGGCATTTTGGCCGCCTTTGGCATGATGAACCCCAATGCCGAGCTTATGATGTTGTTTTTGCCCATTCCCATAAAAGCAAAGTATTTTATCCCGGGCATTATTGCGCTCGATTTAATTTCGGGGCTTTCGGGGCAATCTATTTTCAGCCCAAGCAATACGGCACATTTTGCCCATGTTGGCGGGGCTTTAATCGGGTTTTTTATTATGTGGTACTGGAAAAAAAATCAGTTTAACAAAAACCGTTGGGCGTAATGGGCAGTTTGTTGGACGATATAAAAGGCAAATTAACCAGGCTTAACGTTCTGGAAAACATTATTGTTATTAATATTGTCGTGTTTTTATTGACCTTATTGCTAAAACCCTATTTACATTGGTTCGAGCTGCCCAGCGATTTTTCGGGGTTTATAGCCAAACCGTGGACTATTATTACCTATGCCTTTTTGCATTACGATTTTTTGCATTTGCTTTTTAACATGCTCTGGCTATTTTTTATCGGGCAAATGTTCCTAAATTTATTTAACCCCAAAATGGCCCTGAATATTTATTTTTTGGGCGCCATGAGCGGTGGTATGCTGTTTATGTTGGGCTATACGCTGTTGCCCGATTTTTTTAAGGGCAGTTCCAGTTTGGTGGGCGCATCGGCAGCAGTTAGGGCATTACTTATTTTTATATGTGCCTATCTGCCAAATCAAGAGGTGCGGGTGTTTACCTTTAATATTAAACTGTGGTACATTGGTTTGGCGTTGGTAATTTTGGATGTGTTGGGATTATTCGGAACAAACTCCGGGGGCAATTTGGCCCATTTGGGCGGTGTTTTGTTAGGCTATTTTTATGCGAAACAATTGTTAAAAGGTAATGATATAGGGAGAGGTTTCGAAAGTATGGCCGATTTTGTTGTTGGTATATTTAAATCGTCTAAAACCAAAGGAAAGCGAAGAAGCCCCTTAAAAACCGTACATAAAAACAAAAGTAAGGTAGGGGGCTATACCAAAGCCGATTTTAACGCATTTAACCATCAGAAAAAAATTGATGTTATCCTCGATAAAATTGGAAAAAGCGGGTACGATAGCCTAACGGCCGAGGAAAAGGAGTTTTTGTTCCGGGCAGGGAAGTAAATCTGTTATTGTTTCCATGAAAAACCTAAGCCTCATCAATAAAATAATCTACCTTGTAAACGTGCTTGTGGCAGTTGTGCTTTTGGTGTCGTTTGTTTTGCCTTTTTTTCCGCCAAAAACCTTTTCAACCTTATCCGTACTTAATCTGGGCGTGCCTTTTTTAATGCTTTGCAATGCCTTGTTTTTTTTATATTGGTTGCTTCGGGTAAAAAAGCAAATTTGGCTGTCGTTTATCGTTATGGCCATCGGGTATTTTAACTTTGGCACCTTATATAAATTTTCGGCATCGAAAAAAGTGGAAAACCCCAATAATATTAAGGTAATGAACTACAACGTGAGGCTGTTCAACCTTTATAATTGGATTCCGGAAAGCGATATAGAAACCAAAATGGTCGATTTTATAAAAACCGAAGCCCCCGATATTTTGTGCGTTCAGGAGTACCACCCGCATACCGATGTCGATTTGTCGTTTTTTAAATATAAATACGAACGTGTTTCAGGGAAAATAAAGTACGGACAGGCTATTTTTTCAAAGTATCCAATCGTAAATTCGGGTTCGGTGGCATTTCCCAATACGCCCAACAACGCTATTTTTATCGATATTGTAAAAAATAACGATACGCTTAGGGTGTACAACGTACACTTGCAATCGTTGCGTATCGATACCAAAATTGAAAATTTGAAAAATGAAGATTCCCAGCGTTTGTTCAACCAAATAGGCGAGTCGTTTAAAACCCAACAGGAGCAAACCGAACTGTTTTTAAAACATAAAACAAGTTGCAGCCATAAAATGATTATTTGCGGCGATTTTAACAATACGGCGTTTTCGTATGTGTACCGCCACATTAAAGGCAACTTAAACGATGCTTTTGAAGAAGCCGGAAACGGTTTTGGCCGTACCTACAATTTTAAGTTTTTTCCGGTGCGTATCGATTTTATTTTTGCCGATGAAGCCTTTTCGGTAAATGGTTTTAAAACCTACGATGTGTTGTACTCGGACCATTATCCTACCATGGCCTCCTTAGCGTTATAGGCTTTGCATAAGCCAACAATCCACCGCATCCGATACAATATGCAATACCAAGCCAAGTCCGATTAATCGGGTTTTTTTGAAGAAAAGCAAACCAACATAAAACACAATAGCGTAATAACTGTGTAAGGGGTGAAAGTTAATACTGCACCTATTGGCCGAAAAAACGGGTGTTGCCAGCAAATGGTCTATATCGATTAACATACCGCAAAGCATGATTAAAAAAGCCGTTTTCCACTGCGGTTTGTACCAAATTAAGGCTACGGCAAGTGGTAAAAAAATATGGCAACCGTAATGGGTAATTGGTTGTAGCATAGTATTGTGTCAGTTTTGTTTTTTAAGGTTTAAGTGAGGCGTTTTTGCGAGTGAAACGAAGCAATCTTAAAAAAATACAGACTGTTTCACTTTGTTCGCAGTGACGTTTTTTTTAATGTTTAAACGGTATTAAAAATCTAACGTTTGGTTTTCCAGATAGGTTAGGGCATTTGGGCCTTCGTTAAACAATACATCCAAAATGCTTAAATTGGAAATAAAACCATGTTTATTGGAAAACACTTGCGTATAGGGTTTAAAATTAAACTGGGTTTCTTTTTTTGCCTGTACCAAAAACCTATAATCCTTACCTATTTCAATATGCTTTTGGTAGTTTTCGGTTTTTACGACAGGAAGTTCTATTTGTAGGCAATCGCAAACAGCTTCAATACAAGCTAAGTTGAAATCTAATAAAAAATCTGCTTTTTTTTCGAATAAGGGCTGAAGTTCATCTTCGTAATATTCAAAAAAAGGCGAAGTACGGTAAGCCGAAAGTAGGGATTTCCAATGTAGGGCTTGCCATTTTTCTTCATTAAAAATTTTTACATCTTTATATAATTGCCTGTTTTTTTGCGAATGGATTACGGGAATATTTAATGCCAATTTTCCGTTAGCACCATAAATATAGGTTCTATTGCGGTAGGTTTGTTTTAAAAAATTGTCGCAAACTTCAAAAACAACCGTATTGGTATTTACCATTGCCGTAAAATGGGCAATGTTGGGAAAATAGGTTGGGTGTAAAACAGCCTCCATTACAATAAAAGCTAACTGTTTTGGGCTTTTCTACGTTTTAAAAACTTACTAATACCGTACCATAACAGGATAACTACAATAAACGGAATTAGGAACGAGGTTGGTTTTCCGTTGCCATTAACGGTGGTAAAAAAGCGTTCCCAACGGGGTTTGGAGCCATCCCAGCTCATCCAAATAAAAACGGGCTTGCCCACCACGTGGCTAAACGGTACAAAGCCCCATGCACGGGCGTCTATGGAGTTGTGGCGGTTGTCGCCCATCATCCAATAATAATCCTGTTTAAAGGTATAATTAGTAGCGAGTTCATTGTTTATAAAAATTTGGTTGCCCTTTACTTGCAGCGTGTTGCCTTCGTATTCGGTAATGGCACGCTTGTAAAGAGGCAAATTGTTTAAACTAATGTTTATTGTTGCGCCTTTTTTAGGAATGTAAAGCGGTCCAAAAAAATCGACGTTCCAATTGTAATTGGGGTCGTGCGGAAAAATATTGGGGTCGCGAACGCCTTCTTTTTGTTTGTTGGGCGTAATACTGGCCACGTTGGGGTGGTTTTTAAAACTGGCCAAGGCCTCGTTGGAAATAGCAGGGAAATAATAGGTGTTTTGGTTGTTTATAATGCCAAAACCATCGGTAATATCGTAGCGTTCCTTTAAATATTGCGGGTTAAACTGATTAGTTTTGGGTTGTACATAATAACTAAACTGCAAGTGCGCCCGGTCGGGAAGTACGTTTTTTTTGCCATTTATGTACACAAAACCATCTTTAATAGAAAGGGTGTCGCCCGGCAAGCCCACGCAGCGTTTTACCAAGTTTGTTTTTTTGTCTATGGGCTTGTAATAATTTCGGTCGGGATGAAAATCGTTCATATCCAACAAGGTGTCGGCGGGTTGGTTAAACACCACAATATCGTTACGTTTTATATCCTGAAAACCGGGAATCCTTAAATAGGGCAATTGCAGTTTGTTTTTCCAGGAATTGCTGCCCTTATGGTCGTCGAACAGATATGATTTTTTGCCCATTACGGGAATGGTATCGTGTACCATGGGCGCCGCAACGGTGGTCATGGGTACTCGGGCACCGTAGTGGAATTTGCTAACAAACAAAAAATCGCCCACCAACAACGATTTTTCCAACGACGAGGACGGTATGGTAAACGGTTGGATAAAATACGTATGTACAATGGTTGCGGCCACAATGGCAAACAGTATCGAGCTGGTCCACTCGCCCGAGCTCGATTTTGGTTTTAGGTTACGGTCTTTTATATATTCAACATTTGTAAAATAGTTGAGGTAATAATTATAAAAACCTAAGGTTATTATAGCCAAAAAGGTATCTAAATTCGAGTTTTTTCCAAAGCTACGGGCCGTTTCAACCCAAATAACCGCAAACATAATCAGGTTTACAATAGGGAGGAACAACAGTATAACCCACCACCACGGACGGTTAATAATTTTCATTAAAACCACGCCATTGTAAACGGGTACAAAGGCCTCCCATGCTTGCCTCCCTGCTTTAACGTACAGTTTCCATGTGCCAAGACCGTGAATAAGTTGAACAATTAAAATGAAAATAAACCATTGCGTAAGTGTCATAATATTTGTTTTTATCTTTAGTTTGTAGCGGTTTTGTGTGTTTTGTTACTTATGTTGAAGCTATTAACCAATATTTAACACATCTTTCATAGTAAATACGCCTGTTTTGCCCACAATCCATTCGGCGGCCACAACGGCACCAAGGGCAAAACCTTGGCGGTTATGGGCTTCGTGTTCAATAGTTATGGTATCTACCTCGCTTTTGTAGGTTACGGTGTGGGTGCCGGGAACATCGGGTATACGCTTGGCTATAATAGGGATGCTGTTATCCATATCGGCTTTGTCCAAGCTCCATTTGGTGTAGGTGTTGTTTTGGGCAAGAATATCCTCGGCCAAAGAAATAGCGGTTCCGCTTGGGGCATCCAATTTTTGGGTGTGGTGTATTTCTTCCATACTAATATTGTACTGCCCCAAATTGGCCATCATTTTGGCTAATGTTCGGTTGAGTTCGAAAAAAATATTAACCCCCAAGCTAAAGTTCGAAGCGTAAATAAAAGCGCCTTTTTTGGTTTTGCATAAATCGACCGCTTCGTTGTACCGCTCCAACCAGCCTGTTGTGCCGGAAATTACGGGAACATTGTGGTTTAAGCAATGCGTAATATTGGAAAATGCTACGGTTGGTATGCTAAAATCTATGGCAACATCGGCGGTTGTAATATCGTAACCACTATCGTCTTTATCAATTTTTAAAACAATATCGTGGCCACGGTTTAAGGCTATCTTTTCAATGGTTTGCCCCATTCTTCCGTATCCGAGTAAAGCTATTTTCATGTGCTGCTATTTATTTTATAAAAGGTATGTTTGTGTTTATTGGTTTAGCTTTGCCAAATGTCCTTTAAGGGCTAAAATTTATAGTTAATACTTAGTCCAAGGTTGCTTTTGGCATTCATTTGGTTAAATTCGTAATGTGGAGACAATGACAGGTTTTCGTCTACATTGTATTGCAACAAATGCGCATCTACATTGGCGTCGATAATGTTCAGGGCGTAAAGTCCTGCCGTAATAAGCAGCCAAAGTTCCTTGCTTTTTCGGTAATATTTTTGCCCCCGGATTAAACCGTCGGTAGTTACCCGCGGCGTATCCAACTTGTTGCCTTGGCCGTCGAAATAAAATTCGTCGTCGGTAAAGCCGGCAATGCGCTTTTTGTAAATATCGCGGTAACGGTTGTATTCCTTATTGTTCCAACTGTAAATAAAAATACTGGTGCCTATGGTGCCGTAGACAATGGGTATTTTCCAATATTTTCGGTTATAGGCCTGCCCCAGGCCGGGCAAAACGGCCGAGTAAAAAGCGGCTTTTGCGGGCGAAAGCGGATTAAAGCCCGAAGGCGCTTCAACAATAGAATCTATAATAACCTCGGGCGGGAGTTCTTTTTTTTCTTTTGAAGTCGGTTTGTTTTTATCCTGTGCCACAACACCAAGACAAAACAAAAGGGAACACACGCCTATTATTAAACGTTTATCTCGCACTTTCGATTAATTTTTTTAAACGGTTAAAATCTTCTTCGGAATGGAAGGGAATGGTTATTTTTCCTTTTCCGTTCTTAGAAACTTTAACGTCGATTTTATGCCCAAAGTATTCCGAAAACGTTTTTGTTCCGTCTTTTATAAAGTTAGGAAGCGTTTCGGTTTCTTTTTTTTGTGAAATAGGGGCTTCATTTAAATTATGGTTTTTAACCATGGTTTCGGTTTCCCTTACCGATAGTTGGTTTGAAAGCACTTTTTCGTAAATATCCAACTGTATGGCTTGGTCTTCAACCGAAATTAAAGCCCGGCCGTGCCCCATGGAAATAAACCCGTCGCGCATACCGGTTTGGATAATGGGGTCCAATTTTAACAAGCGCAAATAGTTGGTAATGGTCGAGCGTTTTTTGCCCACGCGCTCGCTCATTTGTTCTTGGGTTAGGTTTATTTCGTCTATTAAGCGTTGGTAGGATAGGGCTATTTCAATGGGGTCCAAGTCTTGGCGTTGGATGTTTTCCACCAAGGCCATTTCCAAGGATTCTTGGTCGTTGGCAATGCGTATGTAGGCCGGAATAGTTTCCAAGCCAACCAGTTTTGATGCCCTAAAACGGCGCTCGCCCGATACAAGTTGGTATTGGTTAAAGCCGAGTTTCCTAACGGTAATGGGCTGGATTATGCCCAATTCTTTTATGGATGACGCCAGTTCGCGCAACGATTCCTCGCTAAAATTTGTTCGGGGCTGGAACGGGTTAACTTCAATATCGTTAATATCCAACTCTATTATATTGCCAATAACCTTGTCGGCATTTTTGTCCTGCACCGATTGTATGTCGTTACTGGGGTCTTTTAACAGTGCCGATAAACCTCTTCCTAATGCTTGTTTTTTGGTTGCTTTGGCCATAATTAAGCGTTTTTGTTTATAATTTCCTTCGCCAAACTTAAATAATTTTCGGCACCTTTACTGGAGGCATCGTAATTTATAATGCTTTCGCCGTAACTTGGTGCCTCGCCCAAGCGTATGTTGCGCTGGATAATGGTTTGGAATACCATATCGTTAAAGTGTTTTTGCACTTCTTCCACCACTTGGTTGGATAGTCTTAGGCGCGAATCGTACATGGTTAGCAATAAACCTTCAATATCCAGCTCGGGATTGTGTACTTTTTGAACGCTTTTTATGGTATTTAGCAGTTTGCCCAAGCCTTCCAATGCAAAATATTCGCACTGAATGGGAATAATTACGGCATTGGCTGCCGTTAGGGCGTTTAGGGTTAGTAGCCCGAGCGATGGCGCACAGTCGATTAAAATATAATCGTAGTCGCTTTTAATTTCCGAAAGTGCTTTTTTTAGCATGTACTCCCGCTCGTCCTTATCTACCAGTTCTATTTCTATGGCTACAAGGTCGATATGCGCGGGGATAATATCCAAATTTGGGGTTCCGGTTTTTATAATGGCTTCTTTTGCCGAATGCGAATGCTCCAAAAGTTGATAGGTTCCTATTTCAACAGTTTCAACATCAATCCCAATTCCGGATGTGGCATTGGCCTGTGGATCGGCATCGATAAGCAATACTTTTTTTTCTAAAACGCCCAAGGAGGCTGCCAAATTAACGGAAGTGGTGGTTTTTCCAACGCCTCCTTTTTGATTGGCAATAGCAATTATTTTACCCATTAAATGATTTGGTTTAATTATCGGTAAAAATACAATTATTTATTAGGAATAAAAACGGAACTTGTTAACATTGCGGGCTTATTGGTTTTTGGTTTTAAGGTGTGCGGTTTATTCCTTTTCTAAGCGGGCTTGTTCTAAGTTCTCAGCCAAGCGTTTTTCTATTATAGGCTCGATTAGGGTTTTTCTGGGTTTGGTTTTTACAAACGGGTAGAGTTCCAGTTTTTCTTTTACGGTTTCGGTTTCTAAATTGTATTTGTTGCTACCCACCAAAGCAAGCGATTTTGCCTTAAAAAGTTCTTCTTCTTTTTTTGCGCTTTCCTTTATTTTTCGTTGTATGGTGCCGGCTTTAAGTTGTTTTAAAAAACCGCCGTTGGCTTCAATATCCTTAAACAAATCTAAAGCTTTTTCTGCCAATTGTTGGGTTAGGGTTTCTATGTAATAACTACCGTCGGACGGATTGCCAATGTTTTTAAAAAACGTTTCGTTTTTTAAAATTAACAACTGGTTTAGTGCTATGCGTTTGCTAAAGTTGTTGGTTTTTCGGTATAGCGCATCAAAAGCCATATTAGTTATGGTATTGGCACCGCCCAATATGGCGCCCATACATTCGGTGGTGGTGCGTAGCATGTTGGTATGGCTGCCGTAAAGGGTTTTGTTGCGTTTTGTGGGCGTTGCAACAATATGGCAATTTGGGTTTGTGCCGTATTCTTGCGCCAAAGTACGCCATAAAACCCGTAAGGCACGAAGTTTGGCTATTTCGAAAAAATAATGACTTCCAACGGCTATGTTAAAAACCATTTTAAAGGGCGGGATTTTTCCTGATTGGTCGCTAATGGCGAGCAAATACTCATTGGCATGGGCTAAGGCATAGGCCAATTGCTGTACCATATTGGCGCCCGCATTTTGGTACAGGACGGTATTGATGCTAATGGTGTTGGTTGTTTTAAAAATAGAAGAAAAATTGGCAAAGTCCTGTTTTAGGTTGTTGTACCAATTTCCTGTTTTGGCCAAATGCCCGATAATGTCGGTGTTTATATGGGTGTTTGCTTTTTCGGAAGTGTTTACCAATGCTTCAACAACATCAAGATTTAAAAACTGTAGCTCAAAGTGAAGCGAGGTTTGTTCGGGGTTTATATTTTGAAGTAGTTCCGTAATGGATATTTCTTCCGAAGGCAAAATAAACAAGATGCTTTCCGCCCCGTTTTTTATGGTGTTAACAGCAGCTTTGTTGGATGCCGAAACGTTATGCACAAATATGCTTTGGCAAATGTGCCAATTGTTTTGGGGCGGTATTTCAAACGGGATTTCCTGAAAACTATCGGGATGGTAAAAGGGTTTTACGGCAATGTCCTCCAGGCTGTTCCAAATTAGGGTTTTGTTGTAGTCGGCGCCTTGTAGCTCGAACTGGATGAGTTGTTTCCATTGTTTTTCGGAAACGGGGTTGAATGCGCCAAACAAGCCTTCGTTAGTCATCTTGTTTGGTTTTTAGGCTGTCTTCGTATTCAATAATAAAAATTTCCTCGTTGTCCCGTTTCATATAATATTCTTCCCTTGCAAATTTTTCAATACCTTCTTCGGAACTTAGTTTTTTTATGGCTTTATTGTCTTTTTCAATTTCTTTTTTATAGTATTCTTTTTCGTCTTCCAAATCGTTTATTTCGCTGTTCAGTTCACGGTGTATAAGCCATGAGTTGGCATCGAAAAAGAGCATCCAAACGGCAAAAATGGCCAAAATGAGGATGAAAATATTTTTAAAGGGCTTTAGTAGTTTATGCGTTGGTAGTGCCATTGTACAGCTTGTCGTTTATAATGGTTTTTACAATATCTATGGCCACGGTATTGTACCTGTTGTTGGGTATAATAATATCGGCATATTCCTTTGTGGGCTCGATAAATTGGTCGTGCATGGGTTTTAGGGTGGTTTGGTAGCGGCTTAAAACCTCGTTTAGGTCGCGGCCGCGCTCGGAGGTGTCGCGGCGTAGGCGGCGTATTAGACGCTCGTCGGAATCGGCATGAACAAACACCTTAATATCGAACATATCCCTTAGGCTGGGGTGGGTAAAAATTAAAATACCCTCGACAATCATAACTTTTCTCGGGTGGGTAAAAATGGTGTCGCCCGTGCGGTTGTGCTTTACAAAGGAGTACACGGGCTGGTTAATGGGTTTGTTGTTTTTTAAATCTTTTAGGTGCTGCTCCAAAAGTTCGAAATCGATGGACTTGGGGTGGTCGAAATTTATTTTGGTGCGTTCTTCAAACGATAGGGCAGAGGTGTCCTTATAGTACGAGTCCTGCGATATTACGCCAACCTCGCCCTCGGGAAACTCGTTAAGTATTTGGTTTACAACGGTTGTTTTGCCGCACCCGGTGCCGCCCGCAATTCCTATTATAAGCATGAAAATATGTTTGGTTAACCGTTTACAAATTTAGGTAAACGAAAAATAATTCATACTATTATTGTATTGTTTTTGGTTTAAAAGAAGAAATAAGAATTAATCTAAAGTTTTTATTGTTTTTAATAAAGAAGCGGGTATTTTAAATACCGAACCGTGTCTGGTGCCTTTTGGGAATTCAATTTTATCGGAAATATCCTCCCACGTTTTTAAGTCCGCCGATTGTACGGCGCCGTATTTATGGTCGGTGTATTTATCGAAATAAACCACCCAATTCTCATCTATTTTAATGGCCGTTGGGCCTTCCGCCCAATATTGTCCTGTTATGGGGGCGCTGGCCGGGGAATACGGGCCTTCCAAATTATTGCTGAAAGCGATTTTTAAATTTTTTTGAACGGGTTTTTTAGTTTCGTCTTTTAAAAACATTACGTAACGGTTGCCGTTTTTTTGTAATGTGGCATCAATAACATTAAAACCGGGTTCGTAAAATAGTTTTGTAGGTTCAAAAGTTTTAAAGTCTTTGGTAGTGGTGTAATACATGCGGTGGTTGTAGCCGCTGTCATCTTCAATTTGGGTTTCGGGAAATTTACCAACAATGGTACTTGCCCAGTAAATAATGTAATTTTTTGTTTCGCTATCGTAGGTAATTTCGGGAGCCCATGTGTTTCGTGTGCCGGGTTCGTGTTGCATAACCGGGATAAATTGTTGTTCGCTCCAATGTACTAAATCCTTGGAGCTGGCGTAGCCAATGCCTTTGTCGGTCCAGCTTACGGTCCACACCATGTGGTATAGGTCATCGCCACCTTTTATAATACAAGGGTCGCGCATTAGTTTGTCCTTGCCTACTTTGGGTTTTAAAAATGACTGGTCGTTTTTTAAGGAGGTCCATTTGTAGCCGTCCTCGCTGTAAGCAAGGTGTAGTCCGTCCTCGCCGTTACCCTTAAAATACGAAAACATAAATACATCTTTTTCGGGAATAATGTTGTTTGCAGCTAACCAGTTTTCGCAAGCTTTTGGCCAATTAAGGTGTGTGCCAACCCGGCCGAGGCCAAATCCGTGTCCGCCATTTTCGTAAAGGTGCATTTCGGTTTTAACATTATGCTTTTTTAAGGCTAAGTAGTAGTTAATGCTGTTTTCAACGGGAACGGCGCCATCGTCGGTAGCGTGGATTAATATGGTGGGCGGCGTGTTTTTGGTTACTTGTTTTTCGTTGGAATATTTTTCGACAAGAGCTCTATGTGGATTTTTTCCTAAAAAATTTTCCTTGGAGCCGTTGTGTGTTATGCCGTTTTCCATAGAAATTACGGGATAGATTAATAAGGCAAAATCGGGACGGGCGCTTAATGTGTTTTCTGTAATAGGATAAACCGTATCGTTATAATGTGTTGAAGCTGTTGAAGCCAAATGTCCGCCTGCCGAAAACCCGATAACGCCAACTTTATTGGGGTCGATATTGAAATTTTTGGCATTTTCCCTTATACTTCTAATGGCTTTTTGAACATCTTGTAGCGGGCCTATGGTTTTGTTTTCCATAATGGCGTCGCTGGGCAAGCGGTATTTTAATACAAAGGCTGAAATGCCTATGGAATTGAGCCATTCGGCAACTTTATCGCCTTCTTTTATATGCGATAAAACAGAGTAGCCGCCCCCGGGACAAATAATTATGGCAGGGTTTGGGCTGTTGTTGTTTTCAATTAGAAACGGTTTTAGGGTAGGGGTTGAAACTTTACGAATGGCATTGGGGGTGCCGTTAGTGTCCAGCCTAAATTCTTCTTTATAGTCTTTGTTTTCTATTGCTCCGGGAATTTTGTTCCATAGGGGGATTTCTTTATGTTGAGCTAATATGTTATAGTGTGTCCCCAAAAATAGTATAAATAACAGATTAAAGATTAAGTGGTTTTGTGTTTTCATATTTATTTGTTTACGGTATTTAGTTTGGTTTCGGGCAATAGAGAGTGGAGTAATTCGCTGTTTTTTGTTTGCAAAACCATATAATCCAATAACACGCCCGAATCGACCATATAAATTTTTAAGGTTTGTTTGCCTTTGGCGGTTATAGGAATGCTTAGCTGCTTTATTGCTTTGTTGCACAACACGTTTTGTTTCCATTCCAGGCTTCTGCCCTCGGTTTTAAAGTTAATAATTTCTATGGGATTGTTATTCCATTGTACGGCAATTTTAACCTCGCCATTGGTGGTTAACGGGTGTGTTGGAAGTGCAACTAACGATAAAGTGGCCGTAGGGGTAATGGTTTCGGTATAAACGTTGTACTCTAAAAACGGTGCGTTGTTGTAGTTTGAAAACGGCTTGGCTCCAAAGGGCAAAGCCTGCATGGTGTTGTTGGAATGTCCCAAGTTCGATAAAAGTTTCCAGTGTGCTTCCGCTTTAGCTTCATTTTTAATGAAATTTTCGGCATACCAAACAATTGTTCCGTTTTTTTCGACAATACTGTTTTTGGGAAGGTTTGAATAACTTTCGGAAATATTGATTTGAATATTTTTGCTAAAATTTTCGGATTCTACCGTGATAATTTCTGAAAGTGGTTTGCCTGTTTGTTGCCATAACCCCCAATTTATGGACACATAAACCCTTTCCTCTAAAGTTCTATCGTTGGTTAATTTTCCCGAAGCGCGCGAAAGCTTTATCCATTTTGGAGCGTTTGAAAGGTTCCAGGTAGCTTGATTGGCTTTGATTAGAAAGATGTCGATAAAATACGATTCCTGGCTGTTAACGCAAAAAGAGGGAAGTATGCTTAAACCTTCTGGCGTTGTTAAGTTGTCTTCAACCGAAAGACCAATAGGGGTGTTTTTTGTTGAAGCTGGAACTGTAATGTCGGGATTGTCAAAAACGGGAAGCCTACGGGGTTTCATGTCCATTATGCCCTGCCATTTTCCGTTGGATAATGTGTTGTACTTTTGGGTTAGCCGCATAATATTATCGTAAGCTCGGTTGGATAAAAATTTATATTTGGAAACACTTTTCCGCCCTTGAACAGCATAAGTTAAAGCTTTATCGCGATATAAAAACTTTTTGTTCATGTTTGAAGCAGCTTCTATGGGATAGCTTACCAATTGTACAAACGGGCTTTTTAAGTTTTCGGGTAGTTGCGTTTCAATTGTCCTTGCTTGGTCTTCAATGGTTTGATAGGCTGCTATACGTTGCGAAATTTCATCGCCATTTCCCAAGGTGTTGTAGTTGGATTTTGAAATTGGTGTTGTGGGCTCGGTTTGGCTCCAGCCCATAAATTCGGGTTTACGCTCAAACGCCAATTGGTAATAAGTGGTTTTAATTTCTGAAATTTTAGTACCATATTGCTTCCCGAAAATAGCATTAAAAAAATGTTGTTGGTGTTTGGTTACGGCTTCAATGTTTTCAAAATTATCCGCATTATAGGCTATATCTAAAAATAGTTGGGTACTGTATTCGGCAGGTTTTATGTCGCCTACGTTTAAAATCCAAATTTCCTTATTGTTTAGTTTGTGGGCTTTCATCATTTCTTCCCAAATTAAATAAGGGTTTGTGGTGTCTAACCATAAGTAGTCGTGAGGCCTGCCCCAGTACGACGCATGGTAATAAACGCCTGCGCCACCCGGTCGTTGTTGCTCTTCATCATTGCTTAAGGCACGTATGTAGCCGTAATTGTCGTCGGTCCAAACCAGAGTAATATCTTCAGGTACTTCAAGCCCATTTTTGTACAAATCCAAAACTTCCTTATACACAGTAAAGGCTTGTGGCACTTTGGTAACATCGTTGTTTATATGTTTTTTTAGCATGCCTCTTTGATCGGCAAGTACTTCGGTGAGCACTTCAACAGCCTCGTCTTTGCTTTTTACGCCTTCCATACCGCTATCGTGTACGCCGCGCATACCAATGGTATAAATACCGTCGATATTTTTGGCCTCTTTTACACGGTTTTCCCAATAACTATACACATTGGCTTTGTTTGTTTTGTAGTTAAAGCGCCCCCATTGTTCCTTATCCCATTCATCTACATTGTTTCGCAACATGGGTTCGGCATGCGACGTGCCAATGACGATGTTGTACAGCTCGGCCATTTTTGCATTGCCGGGATAATAGAAAAAAGCTTTGGTGCTTTCGTGCATGGCGGGCCAAATGGTGTTGGCATTTAGGCGCAACAGCAATTCAAATATTTTGGCATAGGTTTTCGGGCCAATATCGCCTGTTTCGGGCTCAAAAGTCTTTGCTGCCCAAGGCTGCAGGCCCCAGTCTTCATCGTTTAAAAAAATGCCGCGGTAGGTAACCGAGGGTTCCTTGCTTTTAAAATCAGGTTGGTGAAGAATCAACTCGTCCGATATTTTCACTGGCACATCGGCCCACCAACACCAAGGATTCACCCCTATTCGCTTTGAAATATTGAACACACCATAAGCCGTTCCTCTTGCGTTGGTTCCAGCAATAACCAAGGCTTTTACAATAGTTTTTGTGGGATTGCTAACGGTTTTATAGAGATAGCTTTCCCATTGGGTTTTAAAGTTTTCCGGTATAACCGATTCACTGATAAATTGACTGACCAATGAAGATGTTAAACCACCAATAACAATAACATTGCCTTTAGCCTCTTTAATATTGGTAATAACTTTTGGTCTGTAGCTGGTCACATTAAAAATGTCTTCTGCTAATAAATGAGCGCTTATGGAATCTAATGCCAATCCTTTTTCATAGATTATGCTGGCTTTGTTGGTAGAAGTTACTATTTCAAAACCATTAGTTTCAAAAGGGACGTTTGCGGTGGTTTTGCAAGAAATAAAAAAAAGTATGCACCATGCAAGATTCATTGGTTTGTTTAGCTTCATTTTAATAAGATTTATCGCTAAGCTATTTCGTGTTTAATTTTATTTTTGTCGATTTTAATCCCTGAACCGAGGCTTTTAATTCCACTTTGCCACCTATTTTTCCTGCTCTTAAAATTGCCAATGCAAAGCCATTGTGTAACTGCCGCTTGTTGGTGTTGAACAATTCGTTGCTGTAATGGTCGCCGTTATCTACCGCCAAAAGACTGGCGACACCTTCTATTTCAAAAGTCACTTCGCCAGTTACATTGGGCACTTTTCGGCCCTGTTTGTCAATTGCAAATACCTTTACATATTGCAAATCCATACCGTTGGCTTCCCAAATTCCATGGTCTTCTACTTCAAATTTTAGAGCCACTGCTAAGCCTGTGGTTTCAGTGGTTTGACGTGCGACTTCTTTTCCGTTTGTTCGAGCAACGGCCTCTATTTTACCTGCCTGGTATGGTATGTTTTGCCAGGTGATGATGTTCCTATTCTCTTTAGCGGTAGGATTTTTTTGAATGCCTATGGATTTTCCATTTACCAAGAGCTCCACTTCTTCGGCATTGGTATAGGTGAAAATATTATAGCTTTTGCCGGCTTCCCGGTTCCAATGGGCTGAGGTTACTTTTTTGCCGACGGCTATATCGTTCCAGATTTCCTGTTCGCCTTGTCCTTCTTCCAAAACCGCAATTTGTACTATTGGTGTTTTTGAAAAGGCACTTTTTATTAAATAGGCTTCTGGTAGCGGATGTAACGTGTGGTCGAAAAACGAATAGTTCCAGCCTTTTTTTGGCCAACCGTTCGATTCGCCCCAATATGCAATGCTTCCCCAATAGGCTAAGCCCACCATTGTATCGTAATCCATATCGTAAAACGGTACTAACAATTGGTTGGGGGTGGCCTCACTTTGATAGACAATCATATTGGGCTCGTGCTTTAAATACTGCCCATAATTATGGCTTTGGTAATTAAAACTGGTGATTTCGGTAACCGATGCTAATTCTGGTGGAACAATATTTTCTTCATCGTCAAAACCTTTGTCCCTGCGTTTTAGCGCATTGGCTCTTGAAGGGTACAAGCCAACGGTCGATTTTCGTGTAGGGTCGTAGCGTTTTGCCAGAACATCCAAAATTTTATAGGAAGTTACGCCCCAATCGCTGGTAGGGTAGCCAGCCAAATCTTCGCGCATTTGAAACTCGTTGCCATAACTCCACAGGATAACCGAGGGGTGATTCCGGTCTCTTTTTATCCACTCTGTCATGTGGTTGTACCAAGAGTCTGTCCAAGGTTTACGGCCAATCCAGTAGTCTTTATTGCTCCATTTATCGTATAATTCATCAACGATTAAAAAGCCTTTTTCGTCGGCGAGATCGTAAAACGCTTCGGAATACGGGTTGTGTGCAGCACGAATATGGTTGAAACCGAATTGTTTGAGAACATCAAACTGGTGCGCCATAGCAGTTTCAAAAGCAGCAGCCCCTACGGCACCTAAGTCGTGGTGCAAATTGCTGCCTTTTAAAAAGGTTTTTTTGCCATTGAGCTTGAAGCCAAACTCGGGTGAAAACTCTAATGTTCTAATTCCAAATCGGTCGCTTACTTTGTCTAAAGTTTCGCCATCTAACACTAAGCTTACTTCGGCCGTGTAGAGATTTGGGCTTTCGCAAGACCATAATTGCGGATTGCTGATTTTAATTTCTGGCAACTGATTTTCTTGTGTATGTTTTCTCGTCTTTTTAAATGCCAAAAGCTCCGAACTCCCTACATTTTTTCCATTGGGGGCAAAAATTTCAGCTTTTATTACGACATCTTCGTACCCATGAAACCCCTGCACCTCTACTTGTACAGCAACTTTAGCATAGGAATCTGTAATTTCGGGCGTGGTAACAAACAAACCGTGGCGTGCTACACTTATTTCATTCCGAACCAGTAAATGCACATTGCGATATAGGCCGGCTCCTGTGTACCAACGGGAGCCACTGGTGTTGCAATCGGCACGAACGGCCACCACATTAGCGCCTTCAAAATTTAAAAGTTCGGTAATGTTAGCTTCAAAACCTAAATAACCATAATCTGCCTCGCCAACTTTTTTTCCGTTTACCCACACATCGCCGTGAATGGCAATGCCATCAAAATCCAATAAAACTTGCTTGCCTTTCCATTCCGGATTTGCTATAAAAGTTTTTCGGTACCAGCCAACGGTGTTTTGCTTAAAACCACGACTGGCTTTGGCATTTTCATCCCAGGGCATGTTGATTTGCATGTCGTGCGGAATATCTAAGCTTTGCCAGTTGGAGTCATCAAAATCAGCCTTTGAGAAGGCTTCGTTATCGTCCTGAATAAACTTCCAATCGAAATTAAACAAGATGTCTTCTCTTGGGTTTTGAGCGTACAAAACATGTACGCTAAACATTAATAATACTAATATATTTTTCATATTTAGTTACTTATTTTCATTTTAAATTCATAATCTCCAGAACCTAACTCGATCATCCTTTTATTGTTTTTTAGGGTTACTGAAAGAATTCCATTTTGTTTTTTTATATCTCCTTGTTGGTTGGCAGGAACAACAAAAGTTGCCGTGGTATTTGCTGGAATGAAAATATGATAAGTCACCTCTTTTCCCTCAATACTCCATGCACTTTTAACCATACCGTTTACCGTTTCAACTTGTGCGTTTACGTTGGTTATTTGGGATTGATTTTTAGGCAAAACTTTACGCAAATCCAACTGAGGCTCAATAATTATTTTTCTAAA
>JBKEDS010000035.1:0-36525 GCA_047975545.1 Flavobacteriaceae bacterium
AAATACAAAGAATTTCCGGCTTACAGGGTCGATTTTATCTTTTTTCCTCTCTCGGAAGATTATGGCCTTTTCTACGCTTGTTTTTTAAAGGGTAATCTTGGGAAATTTTGTTTGCATATCCAGACACCCGTTTACAACCTACCGTTTACAAGGCACAAAGCCTTATCCAGGTTATAGGGCAGATGCCATTTACGCCACAAACAAGAACCGAAGCTTTGCAACCAAGCACAACATAAAAACCAATTTTAAGCGCAAGGGAAAATTGCCCAAGGATTATCAAGAAAAAAAAACTAAAAGCAGCCATAACCAAGGAAAGAACATCACGATTAGAAGGTCGTTTTGGTAAAGAAAAGGCGGTGTGCTAAGCCGAAGTAAGCATTACCTCCTCAAGAAAATAAAGGCAAAAACAAAACCCAATAAATTTTATGGATCTTCTTTGGCATACATACCGCTAATGCCTTGGAAATAGAAAGGCGAAGGCAAAACGCCAAAAAAAAAGTTGCCTAAAGAATATCAATATCTACTGACAGGGAACGTGCCCATGTTGTTAAAAAACAAATGCCTTTTGTGCTTTTTATTATCTCAAACAACTGAAAATGGTCAAATTGAAAGTATTAAAAACAAAAAATAGTGTCTCAAAATATAATTAATGATGCTATTTTCTGAATGTGCCTATTATATTTGGTTAAATTACGCACATCCCATATAAAGAACATTTGCAACACCTCCACTACTGCTACACATTTGTGGTATTTCATTATCATAATACTCCATATCATGGCACTCATAGAGTAATAATAACTTGATTCACTGCTTTCTCTACATATAACCTTAGCCCTCCAAGTTGGCTACCTCCCGACGTTTCATATCCCCCCCTCCATAGCCTCCAAAAATACTTTTTAATTGGTTTCTCTCAATTAAATTACTGGAATCTAAACGTAATTTTTGCAATTTTAATCTTTTCATGTCTTAAAAAATTTCATGTTAGTATTCAAATGTAAGAAAGAAAGAAATAGCAAGTATTTCCCTACAAAATTTCAAACCCATCCCCATCATCCAAAAACCGAAATTTGTTTCGGTTATCCGCAATGTGGTTTTTTTCCAAAATTACAATTTCGGTTTGTTCTTGGTTGGGTTTTAAGTTGGTTATGGTTTCGCCCAAAACATTATAAACGGCGGAGTGTCCGGGGTATTGGTTTTGTTTTTCGTCTTGCCCTATGCGGTTTACGCCCACGACATAACACATATTTTCTATGGCCCGCGCTTTTAACAGGGCATTCCAAGCATTTATTCTTGATGTTGGCCAATTGGCCACGTATAGCAGTACATCGTAATATTCGGTGTTTCTGGCCCACACGGGAAAACGCAAATCGTAACAAATTTGGGGGCAAATGCTCCAACCTTTGTAATTTACAATACGTTTGGAGGTTCCTTTTGCGTATACTTTGCCCTCGCCTGCCAAGGTAAAAGTGTGGCGCTTGTCGTAGGCAACTATTTCGCCCGATGGCAACGCGAACAGCAAGCGGTTATAGTAGGCTTGGTTTTCTTTTATAACAAGGCTTCCTACGAGGGCGGCATTGGTTTTCGCAGCCATTTGCTGCATCCATACCACGGTTTTGCCGTTCATGGTTTCGGCTACAAGCGGGGCATTCATGGTAAAGCCCGTAGAAAACATTTCCGGCAGGATAATGAGGTCTACGGGCTTTTTAATATTCTTAATTTTAACCTCGAAGTTTTTGCGGTTTGCGCTTGGGTTTTCCCAAACCAAATGGCTTTGCATTAAGGCTATATTAAGTTGGCTTTGCTGCATGTGCTATTTTAAGCGGTTTTCGGCTTTTTTCTGGGCCTTTTCTAATTTATCTATTTTATTTTGCCACTTGCCTTCGTCTACCGGCGATAATTTGCCTTGGCCTTTTAGTTTTTCATACTTTTTTATGGCATTATTGTGGTTGCTTTTGGCTTTTTCGTAATTTGAAGCGGCTTTTTCGGCTTCTTTATGGGCTTTTTCGGTGGCTTTTTGTTGTTTTTCTACTGCCTTTTTTTCTGCTTCACGTTTTTTTGCGGCGGCTTCCAATTCTTTGTTTTTTTCGATAGCGGCAGTTATTTCGTTTTTCTTTTCCAACGTTAGGGTATTGGTTACGTCTTCGCCATTTTTTAAAAATGTTTTTCCCTTAACTTCGTAATTTTCACCTTTTAGTTCTACTTTTTGGGCATTTGCAAAATATCCGCAAGTTACAACTAATACAATCATCCAAAATTTCATACTTTTTTTGTTTTAAAGTTCTACTTAGTTTTTAGACCATGTTTTTTTTAAAAGGTAACATTTAAAATCGTTAAATTTTTAGTTAAATTTTCAAGTTAAAAACTATTGTCATACCACGCTTCGAATAATATTAAAGATTGCTTCACCTTTACTACAAACTACTGTTATGTCAACTCTAAATTTAGTATAGAGATTGCTTCGTCGTCGTGCCTCCTTCTCGCAATGACGTCATTGCGACGACAGCGGAGGAAGCAATCCCATCAGTCAATTTTAATTTGACATAACACTACGCTTGCCTCTTAATATCAAATGCTCAGCGCGACAATTACCAAAAACAACGCAACCATTCAAGTTAAATTTACACAATATCCATTTTTTTAAGCAGGAACGAGGCGTTCATGTTTTGGCAAATGCCTTGTTTTAGCTTGTAGTCGAAAAACAGTTCGTTGTTTATAATTTGAGCATCGAAATAGTAGTTTTTTACTTCGTTTAGTTCGTTTTCAATGTCGCATAAACTTAAATCGTGGGTGGCTATAATGCCCGTGGCTTGTAGCGCTACCAATTTTTCGACAAATTTACGGGAACCAATGGCTTTGTCGGTGCTGTTGGTGCCTTTTAAAATTTCGTCCAATATTACAAAGTACGGCTCGGGCTTAATGGTGTCGACAATATATTTTAACCGGGTTAGTTCGGAAAAAAAGTAGGAACTGTCGTCGGTTAACGAATCGACCGTGCGCATGCTTGTTATTAATTTTACGGGGTTGTAGGTGCTGGATTTAGCACATACGGGCAAGCCTGTGTTTGCCATGACAATATGTAGCGATATGGTGCGCAAAAAGGTGCTTTTGCCTGCCATATTGGCGCCGGTAACAATAAAAAATTGCTTATTATCAATAACAACATCGCTGTTTACCCGTTTGGTTTTATTTAATAGCGGATGCCCCAAGGCTTCGGCTTTTATTACGGAGGCATTGGCTACAATTTTTGGAAACACAAAGTCGGGATGGTTAAACGTAAAACCACCCAGCGAATTGTAGGCCTCGAAAAAGGATACGACCTCGAACCAATCGGCAACCTTATTGCCATGGGCTTGAATCCAGCGCTCAATACGGTAGGTATTTTTAATATCGACCAGAAAATAGCCGTTGCCAAAGAGGGCCGAAATTAAATTATTCCTGTTATCCAAAGCATCTAAAGCCCGTGACAATTCGCTAAAAACAACAGAGGCTTTCTTTTCTTTTTGTTGAATTTGTTGTTGCTTTTGTTTTAACAATTCAGAAGAAAAAGTTTCGTTTTCTATTAAATCGAGAAGTTTGGCGTATTGTTTGAAAGTATCCCTAAGTTTATCGGCGTACAAGGACAGTTGATTTATTTTTTTTACATAAATTCCCGAAATACCCAAACCTACCATTAGCCAATAGCCGAAAAAAGCGGCGTTGATAAATTTAAAGATGATTAAGCCCAAGAGCAATATGGAAATCGTGCCAAAAACAACAGGAACAAAGCGCATGGCTTTTGGTATAAGCGGCTTGTGGTTTTGCAGCCATTGGATAATTTGGTTCGCGGGCGTTTCTACGTGTACCAAGCTGGCTGTTGCCGTATAAAACTGGCGCCATTGGGTTTTGCCGCCCAGTTCCTTCACGGCTTCTTGGCGCAAACCTATATGGCTTGTGTTATTGGCCAAAAGGCAATTGGCGAGTTTTAACGTGCCTTCGGCTATGGTGGTTCGGTTTATATACTGAAATAGGGAACCGCGCCCAAACAAATCGACATCCAAACTATACGCATGTTTGGGGTTTTGAAATTGATTTCCCATATCGCGATGGTGAAAATTGCCAGAAGCTATTTTAAGTTCTTCTTCATTTATATACACCAAGGCTTCGTAAAATGCTTTTTGGCTTTTTGTTTTATTGTACCAAAGCAGCAAAAACAGAAAAAGGGCTATGCCAACTATTGCCACAACGCCAACTATTGCCCATTGGTAAAAAACAATGTAAATACCCAAACCCGACAGTACAAAAACCAACAGGCGCAACATGCTTAAAACAAGCATTTGCTTTTTTAGCTTTTTAGCCTTTGCCGCGTAGGTTTTTATATGGTTTTTGTAGTAGTCTTGGGGTGTGTTCATTTTTTTGAGAAGATTAACGTTAAGGTTGGATAGCGCCCAGGCTTGGGTTTTTCGGAATAGGGTTTCCTAAAATATCCTCGTTCATTTTTAATGAATTTAACAAGCCCTCGCTATCATTTGTTAGCAGCGGGATATTAATGCCCCTGGATTGGGTTAAACTTAAATTTTCAGGGGTGTAATCCTTGGCTTCTAAACCGCCCGCATTACTAAACATCGGGTTTCCAAAAATAGGTACCGTATCCTGAATACCCGAATCGGTTGGCCAGTTTTCTTCACTTAAAAACAAATTGTTTTCAAAAAAAACGGTTTGGGCCTTTTTATTGTTTTTTACATCGGGTTTGTATTGGTCGCCCAAAACGGTTTTTGCTTTTCCTTTTAAACAAAAAATGTTGTTCGCAATTAAAATGCCCTTACTTGTATTGTCTATGGCTATTTTTGGCGTATAAGAGGAATCGGCATAAATGGTATTGTTGTATATATAGGTATTTACGGGGCCTTTTCGTTTTTTTTGCCCTTGATAACCACTTAACCACAAAATTTTGCCTTCCTGAAAGGCGCCGTTTACTCCTTTTACCCTATACCCATCGTTAATACTAATGTTATATCGGTAGGCACAATTGTAGTTATTGCCCAGAATTTCGCAAAACCCGCCGGCATTGTAGGCGCTTATATTGTATTGTAACACAATATTATCGCAATTATAATCGATGTGTGCCCCCGCCGAGTCGGCCGGCCCGTTGGCGTACAGAAACTTGTTTTTTTCGATTAAAACATGCGAAGCGCCCCAGGTCCAAAGCCCGCTGCCACGCCCCCATTTCCTGCTGTCGTTGTTGCTTCCGGAGTGCGACACATGGTTGTGGGCAACATAAACACTTTTAACCCCGGACATTTGTATGCCGGGACCCCCTGTTTTTTCAACCCGATTACCGATAATGGTTACGTTGAAAATATTTTTGTTCTTGCCTGTTAACTTTATACCCGTATGCGACACGTTTTCAACATGGCAATTTTCAATTTTAATGTTTTCTATTGAAGCATCCTCACGATTGTTGATTACCCGAATGCCCCAACCGTATTGTTGTGTGCCGTTGGCGGTTTTAATTTCCTCTTTTCCTCTTACAAAGCCCTTGTTTTCGTAAAATACATCGGTAACTGTTATGTTTTTCACGGTAATATTTTCTGTTTTTTTGAAATCCTTGGTGGTAATAAGAATACCGCAGCGCATTGTTATATTAGTGTCGGGAATGTTAAATCCGTTTGCTGTTACATGTATATTTGAAGCCTGTACAAAGCTGGAATCTTCGATTAAAACACCATTGGCAAACCCTTTAAAATCTATTCTTGCGGGAATTAGGGTTTCGTTTTCATTCCATAAAACGGTGGTTATAACAACGGGATTACTTGGCAAACCATGTTGGTTTTTAAGTAAAAGTGAACCTAGGTAAACCTGATTGGAAGCCAACAACACCCTATCGCCCGGCTGTAATGTAATTTCTGCCATGCGCCCTAAGGTTTTAAACGGTTTTGTTTTTGATTCGCCCGAATACGAATCGTTGCCCAAAGTTGGATGCACATAATAATCCTTGGCAAATACATTGAGTTGAAACAGTAGGGATAGAAAAATTAATAGGTCTTTAAATTTTGAACACATGGTTAACATTTGTGTTGGTGTTTCTTGTCGTGTTTTACAAAATAGAATTTTTATCGTTTTCAAATATAACCATAAATTACAGATGGTTATGATTGTTTGTAAGAAATAAAAAAGCCCCGAAATACCCGGGGCTTTATTTATATATTTTTTCAAACTAAAATATTACCGTCTTGATAAGAAAATGCGTAAAATATACCAAAACAGCAACATTAATGAAGCGAACAAGCCCAAGGCTGCTGCCACGTATTGGTCCTCGTAATATTTATTTACCAAGCTTGAGGTTTGGTACAGGATAGACCCCCCCGCCAGCACGCACATGCCTACCGAAAACCAAAGCCCCAAATCGAAACCAAAAATAGTGCCTGCCACTATTAAGCCAAGGGCTATAAAAAAGCCCACGACCAAACCCGTGCGCAAAAACGAAAAATCTTTTTTGGTAACAAAAACCACGGCCGAAAGCCCCGTAAACAACGATAGGGTTACAATGGCTGCCTGATTTAAAATTTGAAGTCCATCGACCATGGACATGGCAATGTAAATAATGGGAATGAAAATAACCGCTTCGGCCAAAATGTACAGCCCAAAAGCGAGGTATTGCATATTTCTGTCGGCGGATTTAACTGCCATGCGCTCGGCGTAACTGGTAATAAACATAAAAGCCAACAGCACCAAAAGCCATGTATAGCCCGATAACATGGACAGCATAAAATTGACTACCGTTTCGCTTTGCAGCAATAAATATTCAAAAAAAACAAATACCAAAACGCCCCCGGCAACGTGGGCATAGGTTTTTTTGTAAAACTCGACCCGGTTTACCTCGTTTACTTGGCTGAGCAGCATTCTGTGTTCGTGAAATTGGTTCATATTTTATCCTTATTTTTTGATTTAAGCTATAAATATAAAAAAAACCGAACTATACTATGTAGTAAAATTCGGTTTTTATTTTTATCCTGAAATTTTTATTAATCCCGACGACCAAATACCTGAAATGCCCAGTACAACAAATTGGCAAGGGCACCAATAGCGGCTACCAAATAGGTTCTTGCTGCCCAATTAAGAGCGTCTTCGGAACCGGCATATTCTTCCTGCGATACCATGTTTTTATTTTTAAGCCAGGCCAAGGCACGGTTACTGGCATCGTATTCTACCGGAAGGGTAACAAAACTAAATAGGGTTGCAGCGGCCATCATGACCAAACCGGCTATGGCTACCCCATAGCCCAATCCTGCTGCGGCCCCAAGCACAAGGCCGCCAATAACCAACCATTGCGACATGCCCGATGTTACGCTAACAATAGGCACCAAAGCCGAGCGCATGCCCAACCATTGGTAGGCCTGGGCGTGCTGTACCGCATGGCCACACTCGTGCGCCGCAACTGCCGCTGCCGCTGCATTACGTTGGTTGTAAACGGCTTCGCTTAAATTAACGGTTTTGTTTTTGGGGTTATAATGGTCGGTTAAATGTCCGGGCGTAGATATAACCTGTACATCGCGAATGCCGTTATCGGCCAACATTTTTTCGGCAATTTCCTTACCGCTCATACCGTTGCGCAATTGTATTTTGGAGTACTTGTCGAACTTTCGTTTTAAGGTACTGCTTACCAACCAACTTACCAAGGCTATACCACCGAGTAAAATATAATATCCTATCATGCTTTTTTGAATTTTGTTTTTTTGAAAAGTAAAGATAACAAAAATAACGCCATTTTTTTAATGTGTTAAAGTGTCAGTATTACGTTTCAGAAAAACGAGATTTCTCGATATTATTGCAAACCATGTTTGTTCCTCTTACTATCAAAATGTTTGAAATGACGAGGCTTTTTGCCGCAGGGATTGCTTCACTGTCGTTCGCAATGACGTCATCCTATGTTTGCAAAAGGAAAAGTTCTTTTGGATAATTTATAAATTTATTTCAACAGAAGAAAGAGAAAGATAAAGGCTGAATTTTGTCATTCTGAACCTTTCGACTAAGCTCAAGGTAAACTTACAGTGAAGAATCTCCATTGGTAATAAAAAGGGATTCTTCGTTCCTCAGAATAACAGAAAACCACTTTTTATAGTTTCCGTTTTTCTTGTTTTTTTTGCAACAAACACTTACAGCTCCGAAAATGCCATGCCAAATGCTTCGGCTATTTCCTTGTACACAATTTTACCGTTTACAACATTTAAGCCCTTGGCTAATGGCGCATTGTTTTTACAGGCCTTTTGCCAGCCTTCGCCTGCCAACTTAACAACGTAGGGCAAGGTTACGTTGGTTAATGCTACGGTAGACGTGTAAGGCACGGCGCCGGGCATATTGGCCACGCTGTAATGCACGACATCGTCGATAATATAGGTTGGGTTTTCGTGGGTGGTTGGTTTTGTGGTTTCAAAACAGCCGCCTTGGTCTACCGCCACATCTACCAACACCGTTCCCGGGCGCATATCTTTGAGCATATCCCGGGTGATTAATTTAGGGGCTTTTGCGCCTTTTATTAGTACGCCACCAATGATTAAATCGGTTTTGGGCAAATGCCTTCTTATATTGTATTCACTTGAAAATTCGGTGTTAACGTTTGGCGGCATAATGTCGGCTATATGGCGCAATTGTTTCATATTAACGTCCATAATAGTAACATTGGCACCCAATCCGGCTGCCATTTTAGCGGCTTGTATGCCTACGATACCACCGCCCAAAACCAAAACATGGGCCGGGGGAACGCCCGGAACGCCGCCAAGTAAAATACCCCGCCCTTTTATGGGTTTTTCGAGATATTTGGCGCCTTGCTGGATGGACATGCGCCCGGCCACCTCGGACATGGGGATTAACAAAGGTAGCGTACCATCGGCATTTTCAACCGTTTCGTAAGCAATACAAATGGCATTGCTTTTAACCATGGCTTTGGTAAGGGTTTCGCTCGAAGCAAAGTGAAAATAGGTAAACACGACCTGATTGGGCTTAATTAAGCTATACTCTTGCTCGATTGGCTCTTTCACCTTTACAATCATTTCGGCCGTATTGTAAACCGCCTCTATGGTATCGAGTATAGTTGCTCCTGCTTTAATATAATCGTCGTTTAAAAAGCCACTGTTAAACCCCGCATTTTTTTGCACGTAAACCTTGTGGTTTCTTTTGGTTAGTTCGAACACGCCGGAGGGGGTCATGCCCACTCGGTTTTCGTTATTTTTTATTTCAATGGGGACACCTATTTTCACACGAATAAATTTAAGTTAAACATTTAATTTTTAGGTTTTTATGATACTTGGCAAAATAACCGAAAGCCTACAGGCCTATGTTTTTATTCATGTCCTTTTGTAGAGGTGATTATCTTGGCTTTGCTAAATCCCTCAATGAGGGTTTCATCTGCTAATATTTATTGTTTTTTTATGGTCAGATGGAATGCCCTTATTATCATTTCCTGGTGGATTTACCGTTTTTGTTAAAGGGCATTTCATAAACTGAAATGTTTTAAGTTGATTATTTTCTGTTACAAAATTAAACTATTTCAATTTAGGAATACGCATTATATTTTTAATTTTATGATTTTTTTTAGATGAAAAGACGTGTTTTTTGAAAATACTTCAAAAAGCGGAATTATTGTTTCCCGCCTTCAAACTCTTCTTGCTGTTTTTCAACTTCTTTTAAGTTTTGTTTGTTCAGTTGTTTTTCTAACTCTAAAATTCTTTGTTTTAAAGCGGCCTCGGTATCTGTATTATTATTGGAAGATGCGTTATTTTCCGAAGTGCGATACGCTTCATCAGAAAACAACAAAGGTATATCGGCAGCAACACTACTAAACGTTATACTGCCTTGTTGCGGCGTATTTATACCTTCTTTTAAAATTGAAGCCTTTACGGTTATCGGCCCAGGCGTTGTAGTCGATTTTACTAAAACAGGCGCCGTGCCCCACTGTGTGGGTATCGGGTTTGCCATAATACTTGCATTGCCCACAAGCGTACCTTCGCCTTCTATTTCAAACCGAAGCATATCGTTATTTAGGCGTTTTATAGTTCCATTATCGTCTGCAATGGCGGCTATTACCGTAATAATATCGGAGCCGTTGGCCACAAGTGGAATATTGTTGTTTTGTAATGTTAAAATTATACGGGTAGGCCTTAGCGCAGGGCGCTTTATTTCGCTTACAACCACTTTGTTGTTAATAAGGCCTTCGGCAATTAAGTATGCCTGTTTCTTTTTTCCGCTTCGGTGAAGGTTTTTTACGGTAGCAAAATCGAAAGCATCCTTAAACACCAGTACGGGACTTGGCATTTTGTTGTTCACCTTATCGACTTTAAGTTGAAGGGTGTCTGTTTCGTACCTAATTAGGCGCACTTCGTCGCAATTGGTAAAAACGGTAATGTTGGAAGGTGAAAAAGGCGTCATTTCATTGGCCACATAAACCATGGGTTGGCTTTCGCTTGGTTGGCGTTGGCTTTTAAATAATTGGTAAGCATATTTGGGCTGGCGGAACACATCGGTTAGCCCGCCATAAAACGGGTCGGGATGGTACCCCCGTTGGTGGTCGAAGGCATGCCATAAGGTACCGCCCACATGCTGTTGCGGCGTATTGTAAAGCGACTCCAGCGAGGTGTACACAAAATTGGGTTTTGCATAGTGTTTTGCCTGTAACAATTGTGGTTGCTCGCCCCAATTTCGTGCTGCACGGCTTGGCGAATTGTGCGCGTTCCAATCGTCTACGCAATCGCCCCATTCCCTTGTAAATATAGAACGGTTTTCGGCGGTATAGTCCAATTGTGTTTTTGTTTGGTTTTCTTGGGTGTTTTCAACAAGCGCATTATAAAACCCGCTTTTATAGGGGTGCGAGTAAACCACATCGAAATATTGCTGCCCCTTGGCATGCGAGTCGCAAGCGGTAAAAGCCCCTTGGAACGGATACT
This sequence comes from Flavobacteriaceae bacterium, assembly GCA_047975545.1. GTDB lineage: Bacteria > Bacteroidota > Bacteroidia > Flavobacteriales > Flavobacteriaceae > JBKEDS01. Next base: position 10,920 of record JBKEDS010000035.1, read on the forward strand.
CCTCGTGTATCAATTTATGTACTTTTTCGGCAAAGTAATCGGGATAATGTGTTTCGTTTAAAATGGGCTCCCACAGTAATATTGAAGGTCTGTTTCGGTCGCGCCTTACCATATTGCGTATATCTTGGTACACCCGTTGCTCGAACAACTTGTTTTCCTTGTTCCAAAACTGCCAGCCCGGGGTAGCGTTAATAAAAAACAGCCCCAGTTGGTCGCAAGCATCCAAAAAAGCAGGATCGGGCGGATAATGTGCCGCGCGTATTACATTGCAGCCCGCTTCCTTTAATATTACAGCATCGCGCCATTGCCCCGAATTGGGCAGGGCATTTCCAAGATATGCAAAATCTTGATGCCTGTTGGCACCTATAAGTTTATTGCCGTAAGGTTTTCCATTAAGGAAAAGGCCGTCCTTGCCCCGAAATTCAATACTTCTAATCCCTGTTTTTTGGCGTACACCGTCTAAGGTTTTACCGATTTTGTCCGTAACCAAAACTTCTAAATTGTACAGATATGGCGTTTGCGGTGTCCATAATTTGGGATTATTAATTTGTAATACCGCTTTAACATCGGTTGCGGCATTTGGGCGGAGTGCCGTTTTTTCTGTGGATTTAGCTACAACAACGCCTTCGGCATTTTTCAATATAAAAGCACACGAAAGCGACTTTTGGAGTGTTGTTTGGTTTATAATATTAGCCGTTATTTGTGCGGTTGCTTTGGTTTCGGACACGTTTTTAACATGAACGAACAATCCGCCTCCGGCCACTTTATTGGCTCTGTTGGCATCGCTTATATAAGTGCTATTGGTGGCTATTAACCATACATCGCGATAAATGCCCCCGAAATAGGAAAAATCCAGTCGCTGTTGCGGTTTTCCGGGCGGATAGGTATCGTCGTTACTATTGTCTGCCCATACAGCGATAACGTTGTCTTCGCCTTTTACAATAACATTGGAAATATCGACACTAAACGGTAAAAACCCGCCAAAATGTTCTTTAAGCAATTTGCCATTTACCCAAACCTTGCATTTGCCCATTATGGCTTCAAAATACACAATAAGCCTTTTGTTTTCAAGGCTATCGTGTATTTTAAAATGCTTGCGGTACCAAGCTTCACCTTGATAATTATTGGAGCCGCTTGCTTGGGCGGAAACAAGCTCAAGCCCATGCGGTGTGTTTACACGCTCCCAGTTGGAATCGTTAAATGCCTCTTGTTCGGCATTGTTAACAGGGCCTTTGTGGAAACGCCATCCCAGATTAAAATCAAGTACTTGGCGACCCGCATCGGGAATTGTATAAAAACCTGCTTTGGAAAATTCGGGTACGGCATCCCGGTTTTGGGCGTTTGCCAAAACCGTAAAAAAAGAAACAACCGCAAAATATGCAACTATTTTTGCAACCATGATAAGCATTTGAATTTTAGAATTGTAACGAAATATACCAATTCTAAACAAGTTTATGTCAGTTTCACATTAAAATAAGCCTTACTTTTTTGTTCTTATACTTCGTTAAAAAACGTCGTCCTTGCTTCGACAGGCTCAGCAAACAAACATGACTCGTTTTTTTGCCTTGCCTAAGCACAAAACATTCAAAATAATTTAAGGCGCATTTCAAAATAAAATTGGTATTATACACCTGCGGCAAAAATGCGTAGTTGTTAATATGGCCGCCAAAAACCCCATAAACCCAATATAGTCCATTTAAATTACCCTTTAAACGGGTTTTACTTTTTTTTGCGCAGTAACAGTACCTGCTAACAGAAAAATAAAACCAAACAAATACAACAATTTATCGACATAAAAAAGAAAGGGTAGGCCTATATAGTAGGCCAAAGCATAAAATGTATCTGAAAAAATAAAAGCAAACATTGCTACCATAAAATAATTGGCCTTTTTGGTATGTACGGCAAAACCATAAATTGCCGCAAAAAAACCAAGAAATAACATCAAAACACTTTCTATGGACATAAAAACATATTGAACTTTGCCAAATAGGTTATCCTTAATTAAATACATAACGCCACTAGCCAAATAAGAATTTAACAGTGCTACTATTAAAATAAAAAAGAACGTTTCCCTGTTCAGTCTTTTTAGTTTTTTACCGCTTAATTCGCTAAAAAAATAGACCAACACCAAAAGATGCCTGATTATTCTAACACCCGACATTATAGTGGAACAAACCTCTCCTTGTTTTAAGTTTAATAAATCCGCAAGAACGAAAAGGGCAAACAAGGCAATAAAAATAGGCTTACGTTTTTCGTTGGACAGAATAAAAAACAACACAAAAAACAAAACCGAATCTATTGCCCCAAAAACGCTCCCCCAAGTATTGGCATCTACATATATGGCAATAAAATTTGCAAATAAAACAGTTAGAAACCCGACTACCCGAAGTGTTTTATTATTTAAAAATTCTATGTTCAAAAGGATAAAAATTTAAACCTCAAACTTTTAAAAGGATTGTACACAATACCAAAAATTTTAAATAACCGAACTTTGCTACCCCACAATATTTACAATTTTGCCCGGTACCACGATAACTTTTTTGGGCGTGCGGCCTTGTAATTGTTCTTGGGTTTTTTCGTGTTCTAAAACGGTTTTTTCAATATCGGCATTGCTCATATCCATAGGCAACTCTAAGGTAAAGCGTGTTTTTCCATTAAACGAAATGGGGTAGTTTTTACTGCTTTCTACCAAATATTTTGCGTTAAATTCGGGAAATGGTGCCGTTGAAATGCTTTCGGTATGCCCCGATTTTTGCCATAATTCTTCGGCTATGTGCGGGGCGTAGGGCGAAATTAAAATCAATAGCGGCTCTAAAATATCCTTACTGGTGCATTTTTGGGCGGTTAGCTCGTTTACGGCAATCATAAAGGTTGAAACCGAGGTGTTGAACGAAAAATTTTCGATATCGTCCTGCACTTTTTTTATGGTTTTGTGTAGGGTCTTGTTTCCCCCATCCCCCGAAGGGGGCGTGTTGCTGATGTAAAAAGTGCCGTTTTCGCCTTGGTGGTACAACTTCCATAGTTTTTTAAGGAAATTGTGCACGCCCGTAATGCCGGCGGTATTCCACGGTTTGTATTGTTCCAACGGGCCGAGGAACATTTCGTAAAGGCGTAGGCTGTCGGCACCGTACTGCTCGCAAATTTGGTCGGGGTTTACCACGTTATATTTGGATTTGGACATTTTTTCTACATCCCTTTTCACCTTAAACGTGCCATCTTCCTCGGTGATAAACTCGGCATTTTTATACTCTTCGCGCCAGTTTTTAAAGGCTTCAATATCCAGTTCGTCCGAAGCATTTACGAATGATACGTCGACGTGGATGGGCTGAATATTCTTCCCTTCGGAAGCACCAAGCGAAACAAAGGTGTTTTCGCCCTCTATTCTATAAGCAAAAGCACTCGTACCCAAAATCATGCCTTGGTTAATGAGTTTTTTGGCATACTCGTCCACAGGTACCAAGCCTTTATCGAACAGGAATTTTTGCCAAAAGCGGGAATACAACAAATGCCCCGTGGCATGCTCGCTTCCGCCTATGTACAAATCGACATCCTGCCAATAGTTTAAGGCGTCTTGGCCCGCAAAGGCATCGTTATTATTGGGGTCCATATAACGGTTAAAATACCACGAACTACCTGCCCAGCCCGGCATGGTGTTGAGTTCCAACGCCCCGCCTTGCCTTCCCGAAGGGGATGAGCTTTCAAATGTTTCTTTCGAAACAATTTCTGCTTTATCGCCATATTGCAGCCAATACCATTTTTTGGCGTTGCCAAGTGGTGGCTCGCCGATTTCGGTTGGCAAATATTTTTCAACTTCGGGCAGTTTAATCGGAAGAAACTCATCTTCAATCATTTGGGGCATTCCGATTTCATCGTAATACACGGGGAATGGCTCGCCCCAATAGCGTTGACGGCTAAATACGGCATCGCGCAAACGGTAATTGGTTTTGCCTTGGCCTTGGCCTAATTTTTCTAATTCTTGAATAACTTTTTGGGTCGCTTCCTTATAATTCAATCCATTTAAAAATCCTGAATTTTTCAACACAAAACCCGATTTTTCAGTAAAAGCACTGTTTTCAATTAGGTTTTCTGTCCCCCCTTCGGGGGTTAGGGGGCTAAATATATTTGGAATGGGCAAATTAAACTGCTTGGCAAAATCGTAATCGCGCTGGTCGCCACAGGGTACGCTCATAACAGCTCCTGTGCCGTAGCCCGCCAATACGTAATCGCCAATCCAAATTGGGATGGGCTGTTTGGTAAACGGATGCTCGGCATAAGCCCCCGTAAAAGCCCCGGTTATGGTTTTTACGTCGGCCATGCGGTCGCGCTCGCTGCGCTTGGCGGTGGCCTCGATATAGGCGTCGACCTCGGCTTTTTGCTCGGGCGTTGTTATGCTTGAAACCAGTTCGTGCTCGGGGGCCAAAACCATAAAACTTACACCAAAAATGGTGTCGGGGCGGGTGGTGAAAACGGTAATCCCCCTAACCCCCGAAGGGGGGACTTGCTCACTGTTGCTTGAGCTACTTTCTGGTAGGATTTGCTTACTGTTGCTTAATTCTTTTATGGATTTCCGGTTTGATAATGCTTCGGAAATTTTATTTAGAACAACTTCGGTGTTTCCGAGAACTTCTTCGTTTGTAAAGCGGATGACCTTAAAACCTTTTGTTTCCAAAACTGCTGTTCGGTTGGCGTCGGCTTCAATTTGGTTTTCATGGATTTTTCCATCGACTTCAATAATCAATCGTTTGTCCAAACACACAAAATCGACAATAAAATCGGCTATTAAATGTTGTTGTTTAAACTTAGCATCGAGTTTTTTCGCTCGTAAACATTCCCATAATGCGGCTTCGGCCGGGGTTGGGTTTGCCCGCATATTTTTGGCTTTATCCAATAACAAACAAGAATTATTCCCTCCAGTTATATATCCAGGAGTTTCAATCCCTGCTTTCGCTTCCCCCTCGGGGAAGGATAGGATGGGAAAAAATACCGAGGCCCCAACCGATTTTCCAATCCAATTGCGTTGGCTTTCCTTTAGCGAATCGGTCCAGTCTATCCTGTCCAAACCTTCCAACAAACGCTCGGCATAGGCCGAAATGCGCATGCTCCACTGGGTCATTTTTTTGCGGATTACCGGATGCCCGCCACGTTCGGAAACGCCGTTTACAATTTCGTCGTTTGCCAAAACCGTTCCCAATGCCGGACACCAGTTTACTTCGGTTTCGGCCAGATAGGTTAAACGGTATTGCAGTAATATTTCTTGTTGTTTTTTATGTGAAAAAGTGTGCCATTGTTCGGCTGAAAAGGGTTCAATATTGTCATCGGAAACGGCATTGACTTTTGAATTGCCTTCAACTTCAAAAATTTTTATTAGTGTTGAAATAGCTTCGGCCTTATTACTTTCATTGTTATACCACGAATTGAACAGTTGGATAAAAATCCACTGCGTCCATTTGTAATAGCTTGGGTCGCTGGTACGTACTTCCCGGCTCCAATCGAACGAAAACCCAATTTGGTCCAATTGGCGACGGTAAGTGGCAATATTGGTTTCGGTGGTAATGGCCGGATGCTGCCCGGTTTGTATGGCATACTGCTCGGCGGGCAGGCCAAAGCTGTCGTAACCCTGCGGGTGCAATACGTTAAAGCCTTTGTGGCGTTTGTAGCGCGCATAAATGTCGGAGGCAATATAGCCCAGCGGATGCCCAACATGCAAACCCGCACCGCTGGGGTACGGAAACATATCCAGTACGTAATACTTGGGAGCCCCCTCTAACTTCCCCGAAAGGGGAGGATTTTTTGCTTTAAAGGTATTGTGCTTGGCCCAATAGTCCTGCCATTTTTTTTCGATTTTATTGAAATCGTATATCATCGTGTTGTATTTCTGCTTAATGAAAGCGCAAATTTAAGGTTTATTATTGAACTCCTCTTGACTTTTTTAATTGGCTAAAAAAGCGGGTGCAACAAAGTTCCCGAGTACAAAATCCAGAGCATTGATGCAAAAGCCGAAATGTTCATGGCGTAACCAAACCATTTCATTTGTTGTAGCGAATACGGACGACCCTTAAAAAAAACAAAGGTATCGAGTGCCAACCAAAGCGAAAACACCGCCAAGAAAGTACCCAAAACATAATCGCGGAAACCAAAAAACAGGATAAGGCTTTCAACAACCAACAAAACAAGCATGAGCAGCTTTGTTTTTTTTCGTCCAATACGGGTTGCTGTTGTTTGTTTTCCGGCAAGCAAATCGGCTTCAATATCCATAATTTCGCCTGCAATATGGGCTTGGAAAGCAAACAAGGTTAAATACAAAACCGACTGCCACGGCAGCATGTCCGCCCCGTTAAGGCAAATGCTAAAAAGTGCCGTAAACACATAGCCTACTTGTATAAAAATTTCAAATGGCGGGCGCTCCTTAACCCTAAACGGCTTAAAATTGTACACCACGTTAACGGCTACCATAAAAGCGAGCAATACCAACATTTTCCAACCGCCAATCCAAACAAAATAAACCGCAAAGGGCAAGGTTGCCCAAGCTATTTTTTGTGGTAATTTTTTAAGCTGTGCCCCGGTAGACTTTGCCCCGAACAAAAAATTGCCCTTTCGGGCGTTAACCGCATCGGCTTTTATATCGTTATAATCGTTAAGTCCGTAAACCAAATAGTTAAGCGGAAAGGTTACAAACAAAAGCCCGACCCAAAAGGGTGTTTCGCTCCAAAAATTAGTATCGAAACTAAACGGAACCATATAAATCCATATTGTGGGAAACCACAATCCCGGACGGGAAATTTGTAAATCGTGCAGTAGTTTTGTTTTTATAATTTTCAATTTTAAAACCCCAAATGTAACCCAATTGCAACAATCTTTAAAGATTAAACGTTATAAACCACCACGAAACCGAATACTTTACTATTTTTACGCCGTTAATCTTGTTTTTATATGAGTTCATCGTTCGAAAAACACCAAAAACGCCGCCTTATATCCTCATACTTCTCGGTAGTACTAAGCATTGCCCTGGTATTGTTTTTATTGGGCCTGTTAGGCCTGTTGGTGCTGAACGCCAAAAAAGTGTCCGACCACTTTAAAGAACAAGTCGTGGTAACCATTTACCTAAAAGACTCCGCCAAAGATGTAGAAACCAAGCAGCTTGAAAAAAGCCTAACCATGGCCGAATACGTAAAAAGCACCGAATACATTTCCAAAGCCCAAGCCGCCGAATTTATGAAAGCCGAAAACGGCGAGGACTTCATGGACTTTATAGGCTACAACCCCCTGCAAAACTCGATAGACGTACACCTAAAAGCCGATTACGTAACCGCCGAACATCTGGAAAAAATAGCCACCGAAGCCCAATCCAAAAACTTTGTGGACGAAGTAACCTACGACAACGACTTGGTGACCCTAATGAACAACAACGTAAAAAAAATAAGCGTTTGGGTACTGGCCATTAGCGGTATTTTCACCCTAATAGCCGTACTGCTTATAAACAGTTCCATACGGCTTTCGGTTTATTCCAAGCGATTTACCATAAAAACCATGCAAATGGTAGGTGCCACCAAGCGGTTTATCCGTCGCCCGTTCGTATGGAAAAGCATCCGCCTTGGCATAATCGGCGCCCTAATAGCCCTAATAGGCATGGGCATTGTGCTATATTATGCCAACCAAACCTTCCCAGAACTCGGCCTGTTAAGCAACCCCGTTTTGGTCGTGGCGCTCTTTGCGTTCATCTTCATCCTCGGCATTATTATTACCTGGATAAGCACCCATATAGCCACGCAACGCTTTTTAAACCTAAAAACCGACGAGTTGTACTATTAATTTGGGCATTCCCCTTCGGGTCGGGCTTTCCGCTATATCTTTTATATGCCGAACGTGTTTCGGCATCTCTTAAAAGTATAGAACGTTCCAATGTAAAATCTTATTTTTAATGTCCGTTCTTGGCATATAAAAGGATGCCGCTGCAATCCCTAATGCAAGGGCCGTGGATAGTGGCATAACCTATGGTGGCAGCCAACCCAAAACCCAAAACCGCAAACTTGAAACCCGAAACCAAAAACGTTAACCAAAAATAACGTAACTTGCAACACTTTTTACAACAAACAATGGGAGAAAAAAAACGAAAAGAAGACGCAAAAAGCAGCTTTGTCTTCGGTAAAAAAAATTATACGTTCATGTTTATTGGCTTGGGCCTAATTGCGCTCGGCTTTATATTAATGGCCGGTGGCGGTAGCAACGACCCCAACGTATTTAACCCCGAAATTTTTAGCTGGCGGCGCATCCGTTTAGCGCCAACCCTTGTGCTAATTGGGTTGGGCATAGAAGTTTACGCCATTTTATTAAACCCCGACAAAAAGTAAAATGGACATTATAACCGCCATAATCCTTGGTATAATACAAGGCCTTACCGAATTTTTACCCGTATCGTCCAGTGGCCATTTAGAACTGGGCAAAGCCATTTTGGGCGACCAGTCCATTCCCGAAGAAAGCCTATTGTTTACCGTAATATTGCACTTTGCCACCGCTTTAAGCACCATTGTCGTGTTTAGAAAGGACATTCTTGACCTTATAAAAGGCGCACTAAAATTTAAGTGGAACGACGATTTGCAATTTATAGTTAAAATAGGCATTTCCATGATTCCAGCCGTTTTTGTGGGCCTGTTTTTCGAAGAACAGTTAGAAGCCCTTTTCGGCAGCAATATCTTGTTCGTGGGCTGTATGCTCCTTGTTACCGCCTTACTGCTCTTTTTTGCCGACAAGGCCAAGAACACCAATAAAAAAGTATCGTTTCTCGATGCGCTTATTATCGGTGTTTCGCAAGCCATAGCCATGCTTCCCGGCATATCGCGCTCGGGCGCAACCATATCCACATCGGTATTGTTGGGCAACGACAAAACCAAAGCGGCCCGTTTTTCGTTTTTAATGGTAGTCCCTTTAATTTTCGGTAAAATAGCCAAAGATGTTTTAAGTGGCGAGCTAACCACTGGCAACCACGATTTTACCGCCCTTACCGCAGGTTTTATTGCTGCTTTTGTGGCCGGGTTGTTTGCCTGTACCTGGATGATTGCCTTGGTAAAAAAAAGCAAGCTCACCTATTTTGCTATTTACTGTGCTATTGTTGGGCTAATAGCCATTGTTGTTTCCTTAGCTAACTAAGTACCCAACCATGAAAACACTTGAGCACTATCAATCGGGACAAGTAATCCTTATCGATAAGCCCTTGCATTGGACTTCCTTTCAGGTGGTTAATAAATTACGTTGGGAAATCAAACAAGCCTTCAATATAAAAAAAATAAAAGTAGGCCATGCCGGGACCTTGGACCCGTTGGCTACCGGGCTTTTGGTTATATGTACCGGAAAAATGACCAAGGAAATCGACACTTTCCAAGCGCAAACCAAAGCCTATACCGGCACTATTACCTTGGGCAGCACAACACCGTCATACGATTTGGAAACCGAAATTAACCAAACCTTCCCCACCGCCCATATTACCGAAAACCTAATTAAACAAACCACCCAACAATTTATTGGCAAAATACAGCAATACCCGCCCGTATTTTCGGCCATAAAACAGGACGGCAAGCGCCTTTACCAATTTGCCCGTGCTGGAGAACAGGTAGAACTCAAACCCCGCACCATAACAATTAACGCTTTCGAAATTACTAATATTTCGGGGATAAACATCGATTTTAGGGTGGTTTGCAGCAAGGGTACCTATATCCGTTCGTTGGCCAACGATTTTGGCAAGGCCCTGCAATCGGGCGCCCACTTATCGGCATTACGGCGTACCGAAATTGGCAATTTTAACGTGAACAATGCCGTAAGCATTACTGATTTTATAAAAACCTTGAACAACCAAAACACTTAGTTTTTTCGTATATTTCGATGAATAAAACGATTATTTTCATTTTAAAATTTGAATTTAACCAATCAACATAAAGCCTTACTAATAACCTTTTGCCTTTCGGGAACGGTATTACTGTCGCTTTTTGCGTTTCACATAAAAAAACACAGCCTTATAGCTGCCGAAAGCTATTACGAGCTTGAGTCCGAAAAAGAGCTTACCGAGGAAGAAAAAAAATACTTGGAAGCTCTGGAAAAACTAAACAACACCAAAGCGGAAACCAACCAAGCCTTTAACAAAACCAACAACCCCAAACATTTTGCGCAAGCCTATAAGCCCATAACCCCCGCCAAGGATTACGTGCCGCAAAAAAGCAGCGAACAAGAGGGGTTTGCCGATAACACAAACCCTTCGGGCGAAATACCCGACAAGGATTTTACCCTAAAAAAAGACGACCTTTCGGCTTTTAGCAAGGTAAACGATTTGCTAAAACAACAACAAACCCAGAGTGTAAACACCAAAAGCACCATGTACTATTCGCTTGTGGGCCGAACGCACCTTTATATGCCCACGCCTATTTATTTGTGCGAAAACGGCGGAAAAATTGTGGTAAACATAACGGTTAACGCCAACGGAAAAGTTACCGATGCTTACATAAACACCAGCTCGACATCGGATAACGAATGTTTAAAGGAACGTGCTTTGGAATACGCCAAAGAAGCTGTTTTTAATGCCGATACCTCTAAAAAAGAACAGTTGGGTTCTATTACCTTTAACTTTGTTGGTAAAAATTAAAGTTTTATTTCGGCAAGCAACTCGGTTAGGTCCTTAATAACATTTTCACCTTTGTTTTTGTTGTACCAATGTTGTAAATCTTCTTTAAATTCGGGCGTTAAAGTACCGTGCTTGGCTTTGTATCGGTTTACGTAATTGGTGGCTTCGGTTGGTCTTGGCCCATAGGTATCCAGTACGTTTCCGGTTCCGGCGTTAATAATAATAAGTTTGGGTATGGAACGCCCGCCATTGGTTAAGTACAAATCCATTAAGGCCAAATTATCGTCGCGAAGTACAATTTTTAAATCGATATTAGGGTTTAGTTCGGCTATTTTGTTAAGTACGGGCACAACGTGGGCGGCATCGCCACACCAGCTTTCGGCAATAACCAACCATATTAGTTTATGGTTAAATGCTTGGATTTTACGGGTATCGTCTTCAGAAATTTTTATGGTTTTGTCCCAGCGCTTCATACGTTGTTCGCTTAGTTTTGTGTGGCTAACAAAATCTTCGGATTTGTTGGCTCCGGTGGTCGATTTTTCATCTACCATCTGTTTTACCAATTCCCGGTACGCATGGTAGGTCATGCTGTTTTTTAAACTGTTTTTTATAATTGGGTTCATATAAAAAATGAATGTTTTTTAAATTAGGCCGCAATAATATTGTTAAATATGGCAAATAAAGATGATATTTGTCATGCTTTAAGCAACTTTGTTGAACAAACCGCAAATTTGGTTCAAATTTAACAAAAACAAAACACAATGGAAAAACACAAATGCGGCTGGTGTGTTGGCGATAGTTTGTACGAGGCCTACCACGATACCGAGTGGGGCGTTCCGGTTTACGACGATGCCACTATTTTTGAATTTTTAATTTTAGAAACCTTTCAGGCCGGATTAAGTTGGATTACCGTTTTGCGCAAGCGCGAACATTTTAGAGCCGTTTTCGATAATTTCGACTATAAAAAAATAGCGACTTACAAACAGAAAAAAATTGACGACTTGCTTAACAACCCCGGTATTATAAGGAACAAACTAAAGGTACACGCCACCGTTAGTAATGCCCAAGCATTTATGAAAGTACAAGACGAGTTTGGTTCGTTTTCAAAATACATTTGGGGGTTTGTTGGCGAAAAGCCCATTAAAAACAAACTGGAACATTACAAAACCGCTCCCGCAACTACCGAAATTAGTGATGCGTTAAGCAAGGATTTAAAAAAACGGGGCTTTAAGTTCGTGGGTTCTACCGTTATTTACGCCCACATGCAAGCCACCGGAATGGTTAACGACCATGAAGTGGGCTGTTTTAGGTACAACGAGGTTTAGTTAAAAAGACCGTTTAACTTTTGGAATTTAGAAAACGGAAAATTTGCCGTATTTCTATAAAAATTAGCGCATTTTGGAAGGGGCAAGATACTCCAAAAACGCACTTCTTGAAATATCTTCGGCACCCAAACTATCCAAATGGTTGGTGTACACTTGGCAATCGATAAGTTTATAATTGGTATTTTGCACAAAGGTTATAAACCCTACTTTACTGGCATTGCTTACCGCAGCAAACATACTTTCGCCGCAAAACACGCCATTGTTTAAATCGACGCCATAAAGGCCGCCAACAAGTTTGTTGTTTTGCCACACCTCAACCGATTTGGCATAGCCCAATTTATGCAGCTTAACGTAGGCATCAATCATACTTTTTGTAATCCAAGTATCGCTTTGCCCCATGCGTTTTATTTTGGAGCAAGCTGTTATTACCGCCTTAAAATCTTGGTTTACCGTTACCGAAAAACCCGAATTTCGGAGTACTTGGCGCATACTTTTCGACACTTTTAATTTTTCGGGAAACAGCACAAACCTGGGGTTTGGCGACCACCACAAAACAGGCTCGTCGTGGTCAAACCAAGGAAATATACCGCTTTTGTAAGCCAACAACAAACGCACTACGGACAAATTGCCCCCAATGGCCAAAAGCCCGTCGGGAGTAGCTTCTTCTACATTAGGGAACCAAATTTTATCGGTTAAAAAGTGCATGTTTTTTAAAAAAGAAAAGTTAGAATATTGACCAATCAATCTTCTAACTTTTTCAAAATATTATGTCGTTTTCAACCGCTTAAAACGGCAAATCATCGTTATCGTCTTCGTTTAAATTGCCTGCCGGCTCAAAGGCGTCGGCCGGTGGTACGGGAGGGATGTTGCCTTGGGCGGCTTCGGCTTGTAGGGCTTCAATGCGCCAACCTTGTATGGAGTTAAAATATTTGGTTTCGCCTTGCGGGTTAACCCATTCTCTTCCTCGTAAATTAATACTGATTTTTACTTGTTGGCCTGCGTTAAAATTGTCCAACAAATCTACCTTGTCCTGTACAAATTCCACCATGATATGCTGTGGGTACTGCTCCTCGGTGGTTACCACGATTTCTCTTTTTCTAAACCCGTTAGCACCAAAGGTTTGCGTGTCGCCAATTACTTTTACTCTTCCTTGAACTTCCATTTATTTTGTTTCTTATAATTTGTGCCTACAAAAATAGGGATTCTAACTTGTAACAAAAAACCATTTTACTAACAACTTAAACAATAATATTAACAGATTTGCATTATATTACAAGCCTAATTAAATGTAATGCTTACTAAGTACAACAACGCTTTACGGTGGATTATTGTAGCAGTTTCGTTTGCTATTGTATCGTTAATTCTTTGGAAAACATACCAATTTTTTCAACATTTTAAAGAAGAAGAGCGCACAAAAATGGAAAACTGGTCGTTCGCCCAAACCGATTTGATAAATCCGGACACCAACGACAACTTGGATCTTACACTAAAAATACTAAACAGCAACAAAACCACACCCATGCTGGTAATTAATCAGGATGGAAGCCTTTACAGCTATAACAACGTAGACGAATCCAAGCTAAACGATTCTTTATACATTAATAGGTTAATCTTAAAATTTAAAAAAGAAAACCAGCCTATTCCCATTAAATTTGGCAACGAAGTTTTAAGTACTATATACTATGGCAATTCACCTTTACTAAACAAGCTAAGCTATTATCCTTTGGCTTTACTACTTATTGTTTTTTTATTCGGTGCCGTAATTTTCTTCTTTTACCGAAGTACCAAAAATGCCACCCAAAACAAATTGTGGTCGGGCATGGCCAAGGAAACCGCCCACCAAATAGGCACACCGCTATCGTCGTTAATCGGGTGGGCCGAAATTTTAAAAACCGAAAACGTAAACCCGGCCTATATTGCCGAAATTGAAAAAGATATAGACCGCCTGAAAATTATAACCGAGCGCTTTAGCAAAATAGGCTCGCTACCTACTTTGGAAACCGCCGATATTATTGAAGAAACCACAACAGCCTACGATTACTTAAAGGCAAGAGCATCCAACCTTATTGATTTTGAAATTATAGCTCCCAATGAAAAAATCCTCGTACCTTTAAACAAGCAATTGTACAGTTGGGTTATTGAAAACTTGGTAAAAAACGCCATTGATGCCATGAAAGGCCGCGGCCGGATTACCATTGAAATTTCGCAATTGGAAAACACCATAAAAGTAACCGTAACCGATACCGGAAAAGGCATTGCAAAAAAGGATTTCGATAGAATTTTCGACCCTGGTTACACCTCAAAAAAACGAGGTTGGGGATTGGGGCTATCGCTTACCAAGCGTATTGTTGAAGAGTTCCATAAGGGAAAAATAAAGGTTTTGGAATCGGAAATCGATAAAGGCACCAGCATACAAATAACGCTGCAAAGGGCAATTGTTTAGTTAAAAACAACTATATTGACCCTCTAAATTAAGCACGTGAAACCCTCATAAAGGGATTTAGTATCGCCAGATAATCGCCTCAACAAAAGAATATGGATAAAAGTGGAGAGCCGTTGGTTTTTGGTTATTTTTGCTAAATGCCTTAAAATGATAAAAATCAAACATTTAACTTAAATTTTTTCATGTAAAACCCTCATTGAGGGCTTTAGCAAAGCCAAGATAAAGACCTCCACAAAAGGTCATGAATAAAAATAGCGGATAGTAATCTTTCGGTTTTTTTTGCCGTGTTATTTAAATAGCTTAAAAATCAAACATTTAACTTGAATTTATTTGAATGAAAAGGGAATTTATAACCATACAAACCCACAACCTAAACAACAACTGCCCCGAATGCTTTAGCAAAGAAGGCCTACAGCTAACGTTTAAGCAGGAAACCAAGGAAAATAAATTCTACAAGGCCATTACCCGTAATGTTACGCATACCCTTTTTTGTAATACTTGCAACACCACGGCCTACCCGGTACAATGGACTGACGATATCGAGCGGGTTTTTAACTATCACCAAAAAGCCTTAACGCCGCTAAAACCTAAAACAACGTTTAAAACCCGTTTTTGGTTGGTATTACTAATAAGTTTGGCAGTAGTGGTGTTTTCTGCAATTTTTACTTATTATTTTAAGTCTTAGCATATTTACGCTTTAGAGCAAAATCAGGTCTAAAATTTCGTATAGTAAAAAAAACAAACGGCAACAACAGCAACACAAGAAATTTATTTTTTATTATCACCCAACCCCCTCGATTTGCCCGTGCGACAGTTTGGTCCATGGCTTTCAAATATGTACCACACATTTGCTTTTTAAAGTCATATCCTGTATATTACAGATACCAATGGGAGGCCAAGTATTAATAAAAAGCATTCGTAACTAAACATCTATGATACTAATAAAACTCTTAAAGCTAAATTTATTGATAATGTTTATTGCATTATCGTTTCAAAATTCAAATGCACAATCTCATATTCAAAACGCAGCCATGACACATGCTCGTATGACCCAGCAAATGAATCATAACTTTTATATTATGCACCTTAATATGACTAACAACTCAGCAAGGAGTATAAAAAAAAACACAAAATCTATTAATAAACGGCTAAAGCACAACGACAAAACGATCGTAAAATACAGTAAAAAGCAATTAAGATTAAACCAAAAATTACAGGCTACGCAGGTTAGCGATACGAAGAAACGACAACGATTACATAAATGGATTGGTATTTACCAAAAAGCTATAGATGAAATAAATACGGAAAGCTCCGACCTAAAAACCTTACTGCAAAAACACGAAGACACTATGGTTAAAAAGCACCCAAAAAGTAAACACACCACTCATAAAAATCCCAAAGAGTAATCAAAAGTCCTTAAACAAATAACGTTATTCAATAACCTCAAACCCGGTATAAGGGCGCAACACTTCGGGTATTACAATGCCGTTTTCGGTTTGGTAGTTTTCCAAAATTCCTGCCAAAACACGTGGTAATGCCAATGAGCTTCCGTTAAGGGTGTGCGCCAGTTCGTTTTTGCCCTCGCTGTTTTTAAAGCGCAGTTTTAGGCGGTTGGCCTGAAAGGTTTCAAAATTTGATACCGAAGAAATTTCCAACCAACGGTCCTGTGCGGTAGAAAACACCTCGAAATCGTAAGTTAGAGCCGAGGTAAAGCCCAAATCGCCCCCGCAAAGGCGCAATATACGGTACGGTAATTTTAATTCTTGCAGAATAGTTTTTACATGTGCCACCATACCATCTAAAGCCCGATATGAATTATCGGGGTGTTCAATACGTAAAATTTCAACCTTATCAAATTGGTGCAAACGGTTTAAGCCCCTAACGTGGGCACCGTAACTACCCGCTTCGCGACGAAAACAGGGCGTGTACCCGGTTATACCGATAGGCAGGTCGGTTTCGTTTAAAACCACATCCCTAAAAATATTGGTGGCGGGTACTTCGGCGGTTGGTATTAAATAGAGGTTGTCCCCGGTTACGTGGTACATTTGTCCTTCTTTGTCGGGCAATTGTCCTGTGCCAAAACCCGAAGCTTCGTTTACCAAATGCGGCAATTGGTACTCGGTATAGCCGGCAGCGGTATTTTTATCTAAAAAATAAGCTATCAAGGCGCGTTGCAGGCGTGCGCCCTTGCCTTTGTATACCGGAAATCCGGCACCTGTTATTTTGTTGCCCAGCTCAAAATCGATAATATCGTATTTTTTGGCCAGTTCCCAGTGCGGTAGGGCGCCATCGAACAATTTGGGTATATCGCCTTCACGGTACACTTCTTCGTTATCGGTGTCGGCAGTACCATTTGGCACAATGTCGTTGGGAATGTTGGGTATTTTGTAAAGCAACTGATTTAGCGCTTCAACTTTATTGTTTAGGGCATCGGTAAGCTGCTTTGAAGTTTCTTTCAACTCGCCGGTTTGCGCCTTTAGGGCATTAGCTTTTTGGGTTTCGCCCGATTTGTACAAGTTTCCTATTTCTTTTGAAAGCGTATTGGATTCGGCCAAGGTATTGTCCAACTCCGTTTGTAGTTTTCGGCGTTCTTCATCTAAAGCAATTACCGTGTTAATCATGGCGTTGGCATCGATGTTTCGTTTTGCCAATCGATTAACAACTAAGGCTTTGTTTTCTCTAATAAAGGGAACTTGTAACATGGTTTTAAAATTTAAGCGACAAATTTAATGAAAAGACTTTTTAAAGTGGTTTTCAAGATGAAAATATTATTGAAACCCCTGTTGCTTAATATAGCTAAGCGCCGTTTCTTTATCGCTTTGCAACTGGGTTTTTAGGGCTTCAACCGAACTAAATTTTTGTTCGTCCCGTAAACGGTGTAATACTTCAACTGTTATGGATTTGTTGTAAATATCGTTGTTGAAATTGAAAAAATGTACTTCAACAGTTTCGGTTTTGCCATTAACGGTAGGGTTTGTGCCTATGTTCATCATGCCGTAAACCCAAGCGCCGTTAATAGTAGCACGAACCACGTAAGCACCGTGTTTTGGTATTAGTTTGTAATTTTCCCTTATTTCAATATTAGCGGTGGGGAAACCTATTTTTTTTCCTAATGATTTGCCTTTAACAACAGTACCGGATAGCATAAAACAATACCCAAGGTAGGCGTTTGCCTTTTCTATTTCGCCTTGGCTTAATGCTTCCCTTATTTTTGTGGAGCTTACCGCTACTTCGTCAATATCCTGAGCGGGAATTTCTTCTACCGTAAACCCGTAAAGGTTGCCGTAGTGTTTTAAATCGTTTATATTGGCATTTCGGTTTCGCCCAAACCTATGGTCGTAACCAATAATAATTTTTTTGGCATTTAGGGTGTCTACCAAAACTTGTTTTACGAAATCCTCGGCCGAAAGTCGCGAAAATGCTTTTGTAAAGGTTTTTACAAGCAAAAAATCAAGCCCCAAACCTTCCAAAATAGTACGGCGTTCGGTTATGGTGTTAATCAGTTTTATATTGGTATCCTTTTGCAGTACCATACGTGGATGGGGAAAAAAAGTAAGTACAACGGAACGTAAATCATCATCTTGCCCTGTTTTAACCAATCGTTTTATAATTTTTTGATGGCCAATGTGTACACCGTCGAAAGTCCCGATGGTTACTACCGTTGGGGCAGCAGCATTATAATTGGTTATGTTTTTAATTTCAGCCATTAAACGTTTAAATAAAAAAGTTAGATTTGTTACCGTTAGCCATTAAAAAATGCCCTGTAAATTATGAAAGCAAAGCTACATTATGTTTTATCAATAACAATGGTTTTGTGCTTCTTTTCTGTTTTTGCCCAAAATCCGTCTTGGAAAAAATTAGATAAGGTTTCAAGCACGAAACCCATCGCCCATTTAAATATTGATATTTCGAAGGCTTATTTTTACACCCTTGATTTTTCAAACTTACAACAGCGTATTGCCAAAACATCCCAAAATTTAAAGGAGGCTTCAACTTATATTAATGTTCCCGCCCAAAACGGAACCTTACAGGCTTTTAATATTTGGGAAACGCCTGTTTTTTCTGAAACATTGGCCTTAAAATATCCCGATATAAAATCGTACACGGGCTTTGCTACCGATAATTCCGGGGCAAGATTGCGTATGAGCATATCGCCCAACGGCGTGGAAACCATGATAACCTATCCCGATGGGCTTACCATATTTATGCAGCCTGTAACAAAGGGAGCGACCGAGTACGTAGCTTACGAAAGACCAAAAAAAAGTAAATTAAACGGTACTTTTAAATGTAAAACCATAGAGGCTTTAAAGGCTTACGATAAAACAAATAAAATTAGAAAAACGACTTTAAACGAAGGCGGTGCCAACAACCAAACCCTTCAAAAATTTAGGATAGCTATTTCCACCACGGCCGAATACACCGCCTACCATTATGTTAGCGACCCTATTGCCGATGCTTTGGCCGCTATTAATACCACGCTTAGTCGTGTAAACGAAATTTTTGAGGCCGATATGGCCATACGCTTCGAACTTGTCGATGCCCCCCAATTAATTTACACCAATGCCAGTACCGACCCTTATTCCAACGCTTCCGTGGGCGTGGACGGCGCTTGGAGCAGTGAGCTACAAAATACTTTAACCAACGAAATTGGCAATGCGGCTTACGACATCGGGCACCTGTTTGGGGCTTCGGGCGGCGGCGGCAATGCCGGGTGCATTGGCTGTGTTTGTGTCGATAACGAAAAGGGAAGCGGCTACACCTCGCCCGCCGATAGCTCACCCGAAGGCGATAGCTTCGATATTGATTTTGTAGCCCACGAAATTGGCCATCAAATGGGCGCCAACCACACTTTTGCTTTTGAAAACGAAGGTGAAGGCGTAAGCTCCGAACCCGGGAGCGGTACTACCATTATGGGGTACGCAGGCTTGGAAGGCAGCAATAATGTTGCGTTGTTTAGCGATGTTTATTTTCATTACCACAGCATTAAGCAAATATTGGATAATTTAGAAACCAAAAATTGCCAAACTACCGAGGTAATTGCTAATAGCCCACCACTTGCAAATGCCGGATACGATTATTATATTCCGGCAGGAACAGCTTATATCTTAAAAGGTAGCGCCACCGATGCCAATAGTACCGATAACCTTACCTATTGTTGGGAACAAATTGATAGCGGCACGACCAATTACCTGAATTTTGGCCCGGATTTAGCTACGGGACCCACCAACCGTTCGTTGCCCCCCAGTAGCGCCCCAAATCGGTATATACCAAAATTTAGTAGTGTTTTGGCGGGCAAAACCACCCAAACCAATCCTACTTTGGGGAGCGATTGGGAAACCGTATCAACCGTGGCAAGAACCCTTAACTGGGCATTGACCGTAAGGGATAGAACGCCCGATAATGCCACCGGGGCGCAAACCAGTTTCGATACCATGAGGGTTATTGTTGAAAATGTTGCCCCCTTTACCGTTAACAACCCCGTATCGTGGGCGCAGGGCAGTACCGTAGCCATAACTTGGAATGTTGGCGAAACCGCCAACAACAGTATAAATTGCCAAAATGTAAGCATAAAATTATCGGTCGATGGCGGGGCTACGTTTACCACTATAACGGCAAGCACGCCCAATAACGGCAGTTACAATTATACCGTACCCGCAACTATTACCGACACCGATACGGCCCGAGTTTTAATTGAAGCCGTGGATAATATTTTTTACGATGTGTCGGATTTCGATTTTTCAATAAACACAAACCCCAATTTCTATATAACCGAAGAAACCCTAAGCCCCATAGGCTGCGGCGATACCAGTGCTACCTATACGTTTGAGTACGTAACCACAAACGGCTTTTCCGAAACCACAACATTTACCGCTTCCGGGCAACCATCGGGCGCTACCATTAGTTTTTCGCCAAGTAATTTAAGTAATTCGGGTACGGTTACAATAACTGTCGATAATTTGGAAAACACCGCTATTGGCGATTACACTATTACCGTAACGGGAACGGCTACAACCTTAACAAAAAACGAAGTGTTCGATTTTCCGTTCTATAACGGTATATGCGCCTCGGAAGCCAATACCGATTACGATACCAGTACCACATTGGTACGGTTTAACACCATTAACCAAGCCTCCGAAAAACCAAGTGGGTATAGTAATTATACCGCAACAAGCACCGATATTAACCGCAAAAGCACCTATAATTTAACCGTTAATGTAAATACCGACGGCCCTTACGACACCGTAACCATAGTGTGGATAGATTGGAACCAGAATTGTAGTTTCGATGCCGGGGAGGCTTACGACCTGGGTACGGCAACCGACGTTAACGATGGCCGTACCGGTAATTCGCCACTGTCGATAACCGTTCCCGATAATGCGGTTTTGGGCAGTACCATTATGCGGGTTTCTACAAAATACAGAGACGATGGCGTGCCAACCGCTTGCGAAAACGGGTTTAATGGTGAAGTTGAAGATTATACCCTTAACATAACGCCTACGGCATCGATTGAAGAACATGGTTTTGAAAACTTGGCTATTTATCCAAATCCTAACAATGGCACCTTTACCATTAACCTTAACGGGGCTTTAAACAGGGATATAAACACTAAGGTTTTTGATGTAAGGGGCAGACTTGTTTACCAAAAAACTTTTTCCAACTTAGGGGATTTCGCCCAAGAAATTATTTTAACCAACAAACAATCCGGCATGTATATTTTACGTATTGACGATGGGCTTAAAACCGAGGTTAGAAAACTTGTTGTACGTTAGATTAATTAACTACCCTATTTAAAACTAAACCTATGGGAATATTTGACTTTTTTAAGAAAAAAACCGAAAAAGAAAATACTAAACAACCCATTGATGAAGCTCAGAAAGCATTTATAGAATCGACTATTAATAACGCTGAAAGATTGGTTTCCAGTTTTAACGAAAAACTTGATAATGGATTAGATTATAGCATATCCAGTTTAGCTGTTTTGGATAATGACATTTTGAGCTTATTTTCTGAAAACAAAGATGATATGGACTCAGAAATGTTTGAGGATATAATTGCTCAAGCGGGTTCATATATTTTTGAAGTGGCAAGACGAAACTTCGGTGGTAAATATTTTTGGTACGACCATTTAAACCAACCTATTTTAGTAACCGGGCAACCAGAATTTGAAGTTTCAATTTTAGCTTTTGACAAAGTAAAAGGCAGAATAGAAAATGGAAACGAAGACAATATTCCATTTTATTTTGCAGGTTATGTGGAAAGCGTTAAAAATAAACAATCGAGGATGATTGTATAATGCCAATTTTATTTTCCGTTAAACGCATTCATGGTAATATTTACGCCCGCCAAAGCAAACGATTTTATAAGTTCGCAGGACGTGTTTAAGCGTTCGGTTAGTTTTTCTTGTTCTTCGTTGTCCCATTCGCCCAAAACGTAATCTATTTGTTGGCCCTTTTTAAAGGCATCGCTAATACCAAACCGAAATCGGTTGTAGGTGGTTGTGTTTAGTTTTTGCTGAATGTCCTTTAACCCATTATGGCCGCCGTCGCTTCCTTTTGTTTTTAATCTGATACTTCCAAAGGGCAAGTTTAGGTCATCGGTTATTACAAGTAGGTTTTCCAACGGGATATTTTCCTTGGTTAACCAGTACAGTACGGCTTTTCCGCTAAGGTTCATGTAGGTATTGGGCTTTAAAAACACAAGGGTTCGCCCTTTTAGTTTGTATTGGGCTATATCGCCAAGTTTTTGGGTTTCGAACGTTAGGTTTTCGGTTTGGGCAAAGCGGTCTAAAATTTTAAACCCTATATTATGGCGGGTTTCGGCATATTTTTCACCTATATTGCCAAGGCCTACTATTAAATATTTTTTCATGTTTATACTATTCGTTGCTGTATGTTTGGACTTGGATAATTTGGATAGTATTTTATACCATTTCTGCCTTAAAATTACCCATTAAAATTTGCTCTTTTTCGTCTATGCTTCAAAATAAAACTTAATCGTAGCTTAGGCTATGCGTGCGTTTTCTTTTTCGCTTAAACAAAAAACAGCTGTGTTTTCTCTGGGTAATTTTAAAACAAAACTGGTATTATACACACGCAATTAATTTTCCGTAAAAATAAAAAAGCATCCCGAAAAACAGGATGCTTTTTGTATAATGATTAAGAATATTGATTATTCTTGCGCAGCTTCGGCGGCTGGTGCTTCTGCTCCTTCTTCTGCTTCATCTTCGTCAGAATCGTCTACCGATGTCCTAGAACGTCTTACCATACATACTACCGTGTTATCGGGGTGCATAAATTTGTACGCTTCGTTTTCCAGGGCGGTAATGTAAAGTTTTTGGCCAATTCTAAGTGGCGTAATATCGGCCTCGATAAAATCGGGAAGATTGGCGGGCAATGCCTTAACACGCAAGCTACGCTGGTTTTTGCGCAATACACCACCATTATTAACACCGCGCGAGTTACCCACGAATACCACGGGGATTTCCATGGCAATTTCAATGTTTTCGAACAATTGGTAAAAGTCGATGTGCAGGATTTTATCGGTTACCGGGTGGAACTGGATGTCCTGTAATACAGCGTTAAAGGTTTCGCCATTTTCAAGGGCAATCACAACTGTATGCGCATTGGGCGTATATACCAGTTTTGAGAATGCCAATTCTTCTGCCGAAAAATGCACCGGTTTGTCGCCTCCGTATAATACGCAAGGAACCTGACCAGCATTACGTAGGGCTTTTGTTGCTTTTTTGCCCACGCTTTCTATTTGAGATCCGTTGATTGTAATTGATTTCATGATTAATTATTTAATTTACTATTGTTTATATATTGAAAGCCAAATTGGTTTTCGGGTTTTTACATTACAAATTTTGAACTTATGGATTCGTTGTTGTGCACCCGTTTCATAACCTGGGCAAACAAATCGGAACAGCTTAATACCTTTATTTTATTGCTTAGGGGTTTTACGGGAATGGAATCGGTTACTATTAATTCCTGTAATTTCGAGCTGTTTAAATTATCGTAAGCCTTGCCCGATAAAATGGGGTGGGTACAAATAGCCCTTACGCTTAGTGCGCCGCGCTCCATCATTAAGTCGGCGGCTTTGGTTAGAGTTCCGGCGGTATCGACCATATCGTCCACCAAAACCACGTTTTTACCTTGTACATCGCCAATAAGTTCCATGTGCGAAATAACATTGGCCTTGGCGCGTTGCTTGTAACAAATTACCACATCGCTTTTTAAGGCCCTGGAATAGGCATAGGCACGTTTGGAGCCTCCCATGTCCGGTGAAGCAATAGTTAAATTGGGTAGGTTTAATTTTTCCAAATACGGCAAAAATATGGTAGATGCAAATAAATGGTCTACCGGTTTTTCAAAAAAACCTTGTATTTGGTCGGCGTGCAAGTCCATGGTTATTATGCGGGTAGCGCCTGCGGCTTCCAACATTTTGGCTACCAGTTTGGCTGCTATTGGTACTCGGGGCTTGTCTTTTCTGTCCTGCCTTGCCCACCCGAAATAAGGTATTACCGCTGTAATATGTCTGGCCGATGCCCGTTTGGCGGCATCGAGCATTAATAGCATTTCCATTAAATTTTCGGGACCGGGATTGGTTGAGCCTATAATAAATATACGGGTTCCCCTGATGGACTCTTCATAGGAAGGCTGGAACTCGCCATCGCTATACGTTGATGTTATAACGTTGCCCAAATCTGCGCCATAGGCCTTCGCTATTTTTTCGCCCAAAATTTTACTTTGGGTACAGGCAAAAATTTTAGCATCGGGTAATACAGTTGGCATGGTTAACATATTGTTTTATAGCGCTAAAAAGCACCGTTATTTTTAACGAGGTGCAAATTTATACATTTATTTTTACCTAAAAAGAATATTGCTTGGTATTTTTATGCGTAATATGAAAATTTTATATATTTTTGCCGAACCAAAAGCTCAAGTGGCGGAATTGGTAGACGCGCTGGATTCAAAATCCAGTTTCTTCGGAAGTGTGGGTTCGATTCCCACCTTGAGTACAAACTAAAACCTCAACTGTTTAATTTGCAATATGTTGAGGTTTTTTGTTTTCTATTTTAGACAACATTTAGACAACCATTTTAAAAAAAGTATTTAACTGGAACATAAAAAAGAGGACAATCGCCCTCTTTAAACTCTACTTTTTGAAATGTGTTTTAGTTTTGTTTTTCGGTTTGTTCTTTCCCTTTTTATGAAGTACAGAAATACGCCGATTTTGTTACTGTTGCACACGTGCGAACAGAAAACTTTAAAATCTTATATTTTTTCAGCACAATTACGAATGCGTTCGGATAAATCGAATAAAGAATTTTTTAAGGTTTGCCTTTCTTCTTCGGAAAAATCAACATTCGAGCCGTTGCCATCCCTGCCGTTCATTTTTTGACTTAACCAACTTCTTGATTTCCCAAAGTATTTACTTGATATGTTTGCCCAAGATACATCAACGATTATATCCCAAACGGCTTTTTTTACTTCTGTTTTACTTTCTGCTACTTTCATAATATTTTTGTTTAGATTTTTTATTCCATTAATTCCGCTAACAATTCGTTAATGTAAATTTCTAACTCGATTTAGGGCGGGTAAATATTTTTAAAATTTCTAATCATTTCTATTAATTCCCACTCTTTTTCGGTTAATTCTCTTTTTTTCATTTAATGGCTGATTAAAATCACAACGCAAATATATTAAACATTTGTATAATGTGCAAGTTTTTACCCTCGCCCTAATCTCGTCCTTTTACACTTGGGTTTTCTTGGGGTTTACCCTTGCACTAAACTTGTACTATTTCAATCAAGTTAGTTTCGCACGCACGCACGTAGAGAGGTAAAATAAACCATTGATTTTGTTACTGCTTACGCACGTGCGTAGTGATGTGATATAACTCCGTGAATATGCTACTCGATTTTAAAAAAGGCTTTGGCATTGGTTATGCGATAATAGTTGTACGCCCTTTTATGTCCTACCTCAACTTCAAAACCCAATTGCACCAGTAAGTTTAAATATTGGTTTACGCTCTTTTCATGAACGTTGAGGTGTTTTGCTATTTCCTTGATGCTCTTAAACTCTTGAAGCCAAATAATGAGTTTTAAAACACGTTCTACTCTTTTGGTATTTCGTATAGGCGTGCCGTTAAAAACTCGCTTACGTGTAATTATTATGTTGTTTGTCGGCATTCCGCTTGTTGATTTCATAGTTTAATTTTGTTTTAGAAAAA
>JBKEDS010000074.1:0-9580 GCA_047975545.1 Flavobacteriaceae bacterium
AAGAAAACACCCGGTTGAAAGTGTCATCGGAGGGTGTGCCGTTTGGCAAATCCAGAAAGGAACGCAAGAAATCTTCTTTTGCCCTGGCATAGGTTTCCATATCTTTCCACGAATCTGCCGCACAAATAACGCTGATAATCCCGATGAGAAGGATGTCATCTAATTTGTGAAGTTTGTTTATATCGCTTCTGGGGTCGTCTATTTGGCTAAAAATAGACTTGAATTTGTTTGTTGCTTTCAAAGTATTTAATTTATTGATTATTAGTATAATACACGAATAACCTATTGAAAAAACAACTATTGTTTCATTGAATGTCAAACACTTAATAACTTTTTCCCGCTATGTTTTTACAAAAAAAGTGTGAGTTTGCCCTGAACACACCGCCTTTTATTTTGTTTGTAATTAAAAAATTTTACTACAATAAAGTAAAATTTAAAGTATAATCATAGTAAGCCCTTATTTCCTCATCAATTTCAAAATGACTAACACGCTCTGGCTGTATTTTTTTAAGATAATTTCCCGTGTCGTATTTGCCGTTTCCGTTTGTATCAAAAATAACTCTTAAATAATATTTTCCCGGATTTATATTTAAAAAATCTAAATCTTCTTGTTTTTTAGAATATTGTTCATATTTAACTTCGCCTTTTTCATTGGTTAATTGAACAATAATAGGGTAAGTGGCGTTTGCTAATTGTAATCGTATGTTGCCGTAATCCGACTCCTTTTTGGTGGCCGTTTTATAATTAAGCGTATCCTTGTTTTTATTCCCGAAAAAATCCTCGAAAGCCTCGGACAAAATTTTAATAGTGTAATTATTGTCTTCGGTTTTGTCGAAATTCAAGCCGTACGTATTGGTAATGGTGTCGAAATTGGTTTTAAAATCAAGGGCTAAGGTGTCCTTGTTGGTAATGCTTGTTTTGGTTACGTCGAACCCAACAAACGGTATGCTTCCGCTAATTAATAAAGGTGCTTTAATACCGCTTTCGCCGCCTTGCCTTAATACTAAGGTATCTTGCTCTTTATTGCGTATCCTTACGGTGTAGTCTTTACTGAAATCGGCTTTTGAAACATTGAAAATTAACGAATCGGCTTCAATTTTCGGTTTGTACCAATAGTACAGCGTATCGGTTTTTTCGTCTTTGGTAATACGGTAATCAAAGTTTGAAGGTACTTCGGATTTTATTGTAATGTTCATGCCTTCATAACTGCCTTCGTAACCAAAACCTATTTTTTGTTCGGAGGCTTGAAACGGTCGCGATGCCCGAAAATCCAGTTCTTCATTAAACAATTTAACGGTATACGAGGAATCCGTAGGCACGGTAATAAAGGTGCTGTAAAACCCTATTTGGTCGGTTTTTTGCTGAAATTTATAATCGCCGTTGCCATCTTTCAGCGCTACAAGAAAATATTTTCCCGCTTTAATGTTTTCAATAGAAAACGTGGTAACACTGTCCAAGGTATTGGTAATGTACTTGGGCGGTTCGCGGTACACAATGGAATCGTTAAAGGTAGAATCAACTTCATATAAACCCACATTAACAAACGTTTCGGGCTTGGTTTTTAGGGCATCGATAATATGGCCCTTTACGGTAAGCGAGTCGATATAATCCCCGGTAGAAAACACGTAGCGGTAGTAAGGGTAAGGGTTGCCCTCGTTGTTGTCCACAATGCTATTGCCAAAATTAAAGGCGTAAGTGGTGTTGGGTTGCAGGGTATCGAAAATTTTAATTACAATGGATTTGCTTGCGCTGCTCAAGGGCGTTATTTCGGGCTGCGTTTTCATGGGCGGCGAAATAATAAGCTGCTTTTGTATGTTTTTTAGTTTTATAAACTCGTTAAAGGTTATGGTTATGGTATTGCCCTTAAAATTGGTAGTAAAATTTTCGGGCTCGGCTTTGGTTATTTCGGGCGGGGTTTCGTCCTTCGGCCCACCGTCGGGCGTGCCACGGTTGGCACAACTTGCAATAGCCAAACCTATAAAAAACAGTAAAATAAGGTTAGAAAAAATCTTGTTCATTACCAATTTAAAATTTATACAAACCTACGCAATTTTGTACATATAACGTTTAATTGTTTTAAGCTATTGCCATAGTAGCAATGCTAATTTTCAAGTTTTCGGCGTGGTTTAAAACGGCAATGCAGGCTTCAAGGGTGGCACCTGTTGTAATAATATCGTCTACCAATAAAACATGTTTGCTGGCAATACGTTCGGGGTTTTTAAGGGCAAAAAGCTGGTCGTTGTTGTGCCATCGGGCAAAACGCATTTTGGTTACTTGCGATTTGGTGTTGGTTATTTTCAGTAGCACATCATCTACATATTCGGCATTTATGGCCTTTGCTATTTGTTTGCCAAAACCTTCAACTTGGTTAAAGCCCCGCTTTTTTAGTTTGCGCTTGTGCAGGGGTACGGGAACAACCGTATCGATGTTTTTATAAGTTTCAACAGTTTTCAGTTCGCCGCCGAGCCAATCGCCCAACAAAACACCAATTTGTTGGTGGCCTCTATACTTTAAATTATGGATTAGCCGTTGTACAATGCCCTTTTTTTCAAATCGGAACAAAGCCGTGCCCTGTTCAATAACAGCACGCCCATAAAGGGCTTTTTTTATACTATTGTCGTTGTTAAAATGAAAATTGGTAACGGGCAAATCGTGCCTGCATCCCACACAAATCGTATTTTCATAATCCTGTAAGGTATTATGGCAAGCGTAGCACACTTTTGGAAATAGCAAATTAACAATAGCACTTAACATAGGTTGAAAAAAATGTAAGGTTGTAGCCTAATTTACAAAATATATGTATGGCGGACTTAATTTTTAGTAAAGAATCCCGTTTGTTTAAAGCGGTTTTTTATTTTTGCAGCATGGCAAATCAAGACGATAAATTTAAAAAAGTAATCGCTCACGCTAAGGAGTATGGTTACGTGTTCCAAAGTAGCGAAATTTACGATGGACTAAGTGCGGTTTACGATTACGCACAAAACGGGGCGGAACTAAAAAAGAACATCCGCGAGTATTGGTGGAAAGCTATGGTGCAAATGCACGATAATATCGTGGGCATCGATGCCGCTATATTTATGCACCCCACCACTTGGAAGGCTTCCGGCCACGTCGATGCCTTTAACGACCCATTAATAGATAATAAAGACTCGAAAAAACGCTACCGCGCCGATGTTTTGGTCGAAGAGTATTGTGCCAAAATTGAAGCCAAAATAGATAAAGAAGTAGCCAAGGCCGAAAAACGTTTTGGCGAAACCTTTGACAAAACCCAATTTTTGGCTACCAATGCCCGGGTTTTGGAGTATCAGGATAAAATAAATACCACGCTTTCCCGATTGGCAAAGTCGTTGGAAACCGAAAACCTGGCCGATGTTAAGGCCTTAATTGAGGAATTGGAAATTGCCGACCCCCTAACCGGAAGCAAAAACTGGACCGACGTTAAGCAGTTTAACCTCATGTTTGGCACTAAACTGGGTGCTTCGGCCGAAAATGCCATGGATTTGTACCTACGCCCCGAAACGGCACAAGGTATTTTTGTTAACTTTTTAAACGTGCAAAAAACCAGCCGGTTAAAAATTCCCTTTGGTATTGCACAAACAGGAAAAGCCTTTAGGAACGAAATCGTGGCACGACAATTTATTTTCAGGATGCGCGAGTTCGAGCAAATGGAAATGCAGTTTTTTATTAAGCCCGGCACCCAGCAATACTGGTACGAACACTGGAAGGAAACCCGCCTGAAATGGCATTTAAGTTTAGGCATGGGCCAAGATAATTACCGTTTCCACGACCATGAAAAATTGGCCCATTATGCCGATGCCGCCTGCGATATCGAGTTTAAATTCCCCTTTGGGTTTAAGGAGTTGGAGGGCATACACTCCCGCACCGATTTCG
Source organism: Flavobacteriaceae bacterium (assembly GCA_047975545.1). Taxonomy (GTDB): domain Bacteria; phylum Bacteroidota; class Bacteroidia; order Flavobacteriales; family Flavobacteriaceae; genus JBKEDS01. The sequence goes on from JBKEDS010000074.1 coordinate 3,892, forward strand.
ATTTAAGCCAACACGAAAAATACTCGGGCAAAAAACTACAATATTTCGACCCCGAGGAAAACAAAAGCTACGTGCCTTACGTACTGGAAACTTCCATTGGGCTAGATCGTATGTTCTTGACGGTATTTTCCAATGCTTTAGAAGAAGAAGAGCTGGAAAACGGCACGATTAGAACCGTTTTAAAATTGCCAAGCGTATTAGCACCCGTAAAAGCCGCCGTTTTGCCATTGGTTAAAAAAGACGGTTTGCCCGAAATAGCCCGACAAATAGTAGACGATTTAAAATGGGATTTTAATGTAGATTACGATGAAAAAGATGCCGTTGGTCGCCGATACAGAAGGCAAGACGCCAACGGAACCCCGTTCTGTATTACCGTGGACCACGATACTTTAGAAGATAACACGGTAACCATTCGCCATCGCGATTCCATGGAACAGCAACGGGTTAAAATAACCGACTTGCGGGATATTGTCAAAAAAGAAGTCGATATACGCAACTGGTTGCTTAAAATGAAGTAAAGCAGTTTTAGTGAAAATTTAAAAATCCTGAATGTTTTTGTAAACATTCAGGATTTTTTTTCTATAACAACGTAAAAACTTCCGAAAGGATAAGCCCACAAACATAAGCACCGTAAGTACCTACGGCATACCCAAGAACGGCCAGCAAAACACCAACTGGGGCAAGGTAGGGGCTAAACGATGCCGCCACAATAGGCGCCGATGCCGCACCGCCTATATTGGCCTGGCTTCCCACGGCAACAAAAAAGAAAGGGGCTTTAATAATCTTGGCAACTATAAGCATAATGATAACGTGGATAAGTATCCAAACAATACCAATGAGGAAAAGTTTCGGGTTGTCCAAAACTGCGCCCAAATCCATGTGCATACCAATGGTGGCTACCAAAATATATAAAAACACAGAACCCATTTTCGAAGCGCCGTAAGTTTCAACCTCCCTTGCTTTTGTAAACGACAGCGCCAAACCAAATGTGGTGGCCAAAACAATAAGCCAAAAAAACGGATTGGTAAGCGAGTATTTTTTTAGCTCCGGATAGTGTTCGGTAAAAAACGGGGCAATGTAATCGGCCAAAAAATGTGCCAGCCCCGTAATACCAAATCCTACCGCAAGAAGCACCATTATCCTATTGGTACTTATGGGCAAAGCCTTTCCTGCTTGTTGGTGTTCAAGTCTTTTTTCCAAGTCGTAAATGGGTTGGCTATCGGCTTTTAGCCATTTGTCTATAACCTGTGGCCGTTGCGACCAGTAGAGTAAAAAGCCCATCCATAGGTTGGCCACCAATACGTCTACGGCAATCATTTGCGCAAACAAATTGTTGCTTGCCCCGAATAATTCGAACATGGCGGTTTGGTTAGCGCCACCGCCAATCCAGCTACCGGCAATAGTGGTCAGGCCGCGCCAAACTTCCTCGCCGTTGGGGTGCAGTACGTCGGGAAATATGGAGCCTACGATAAACAAAGCTATTGGGGCGCCAATAATAACCCCAAAAGTTCCCGTTAAAAACATGATAATGGATTTATTGCCCAATTTTTTCAATTCCTTAAAGTTTATGCTAATGGTTAAAAGCACTAAACTGGCAGGGAGCAAATAACGAGAGGCCACAAAATAAAGCTGCGAAGTTTCGCCATCAATAACATTAAACGTATTAAAAAGCGCCGGAATAAAATAGCATAATAAAACCGAAGGCACTATGCGGTAAAACCGTTTTAAATAGTGGTTGTTGCTGGATGAAGTGGCAAAAATAACACCAAGCACAACAATTAAAATACCCAATACAACGGCGTCGTTTGTAATAAAAGCGGTTTGCGTTTCTTCCATGTGGCTGTTTTGTTTTTTTGTGGTAAAAATTAAATGTTGGCAAGATACGGTTTTTCATTTTGTTCTTTGGCATCATTGCTATTTATGTTTTTTGCGTATGTTTACAACAAAAACTACAATATTGTTGTTCTTTGTTTGGTTAAATTAATTGTCGTGTTAAAAAAAATAGTAAGAGTTGTTGTTTTGTTGCTGGTTGTTTTTGGGTATTCCCAAAAAGCAGCCGTAACTGTTGTTAACGATACGGCCCAATACTACTTAAATACAGCAAGAAAGCATTATATGGCCGGGGAATACAATTTGCATAAGGCTTATAGCGATTCGTTGTATGTGTTTTCAAAAAGCAGAGGGTTGGTTAACATGCAAATAAAAGCCATGGTTAACAGGGCCGTTAATTTAAATATACAAGGCAATTACCAAAATACCATAGAAACCTATCGCAAGGCTTTGGCCTTAAGCAAAACCCTGCCAAACGATATTCATACACAAGTATTGGTCATGGTTAATTTGGCCAACACATACTCCAACGTTGGCTTGTACGAAGAGTCCATAACGCTTATGGAACAAGTGCTACAAAAAGCAAGGTTAACCGAGCAGCCCGACGTTATGCGCATGGCGGCTTTAAACGGGCTGTCCAAAAATTATTCGGCTATCGGTAACGAGGAAGCGGCTTTGCAATATGCTAAGCAAGTTAGGGATTTGGCCCAAAAATTGGGCAACCGTTCGGCCGAGCTAACAGCCATAAACCACATAAGCAATTCGTATTACAAATTAGGGCAGTTTAATAAAGCCATTGAAATTGCGCAAGAAGCGTTAACTTTTGAGGAAATGAAACTGCCAACCAAGGCCAAGGCATGGGTATTGTTAAGTTTGGGCGAGGCACACGAAAAATTGGAGCATTATACCGAAGCCGAAACCTATTTAAACGAAGCCCTACAAATAGCCTTGGATAAAAACATTTTGGAAATTAAAATGCTGTGCTACCAAAAATTGATGGCCGTATATCAGTTTCAAAATAAAACAGAAGCGTTAACCGAAACAGAACGGCTTTATGCCGAAACAAAAATAGAGGTACTTAACAACCAAAAGGAAGGTGCCAATGATGCCTTAAAGGCCGAAATTATTACCAAGGAAAAGGAACAGGAAAAATACGAAAAATCCATTTCAGCATTAATCAAAAAAAATAAAACCATTATTACGGTTGGTCTTTTTATCGTGGTTGTTTTGTTAATTATCCTGTTGTACCGCCGAAAAGGTATTGGGCAGGAAACAAAAGCCAATTGGCAGGAATCGGTAAGTGTCCAGCCCGAAGCACAAAAAACCGAAAGCTATAAAAACTCGGCATTATCGGCAACCGACAGGGCTATGTACAAGCAGCAATTGGAACAGGTTATGGCGCAAGACAAACCATATTTAAAAGATACGTTTAGCCAAGCCGAACTGGCCGAAACCTTAAAAATAAGCACACATTACCTATCCGAAGTATTGCATTACGAGTTTCAGCAAAACTTTTATGCCTTGGTAAACCAATATCGGGTTGATTATTCCAAGGCACTTCTTGTAAATCCCGAATACAAGGATGCCAAAATGCTGGCCATAGCCTACGAATCGGGCTTTAAAAGCAAAACAACGTTTTATCGGGTGTTTAAAAGTTTGGTTGGCGTAACGCCTTTGGAATACAAGAACAAAGCGGTAATTTAACAATTATAGGATACGTACTTGTAACGTGGGTGTATTCATAAAAATTTGTTTTTCCCGCAGATACTACCGAGTTATCGCTTATTTCCTTTCCCCTTTTAGGTAAAAGTTGTTTTGCGCATAGTTGCATTTTCTACGGGAAATAGTGTTTCATTTGCGAGAACCAGATAAAAATATCTTTGTAAAAAAAAGTATGGGTTTACCCTGATTACTTGGTTTTTTTTAAAAATCAAACCCAATAAAATATTTGCAGATTAATTAATTAGGCGTATATTTGCACCCGCTATTCCCAATAGGGAGGTGCAGTTTTAAACAAAAATAATTTAAAAACGTTACGCTATGTACGCAATTGTAGAGATAGCAGGGCAACAATTTAAAGTTGAAAAAGACCAAAAAGTTTTTGTTCACCGTTTACAAACAGAAGAAGGTAAGGGAGTTTCTTTCGATAACGTTCTTTTAATTGGCGATGGTAACAATGTAACTGTAGGCGCCCCGGCTATAGACGGAGCTCAGGTAGGAGCAAAAGTCTTAAAACACCTAAAAGGTGACAAGGTTATAGTTTTCAAAAAGAAAAGACGTAAGGGATACCGTGTAAAAAACGGCCACCGTCAAGCATTAACCGAAATCGTAATTGAAAGCATTGTAGCTTCGGGTGCTAAACCAGCAGCCAAAGCCGAAAGCGAAGGAGCTAAAAAAGCCGCTCCCGCAAAAAAAGAAGTTAAGGCTGCCGAGCCTAAAGTAGAAGCTAAAAAAACCGCTCCGAAAAAAGAAGTAAAAGCCGACGATTTGAAAAAAATTGAAGGAATCGGGCCAAAAATAGCCGAAACTTTGGCAGAAGCTGGAATAGCAACTTTTGCAGAACTGGCTAAAACCGATGCAGTTAAAATTTCGGAAATAATAGCCGAAGTACGTGGCAACCACGTAACCGACACTTGGCCTGCACAAGCTAAATTAGCAGCAGAAGGCAAGTGGGACGAGCTAAAACAATGGCAAGACGAATTAAATGGCGGTAAAGCGTAAGCAAACCGTTAATGTTTAACTTTTATCCCGTTTAAAAGCGGGAGCATAAAAACATAAAACAATGGCTCATAAAAAAGGAGTAGGTAGTTCCAAGAACGGTAGGGAATCGGAATCGAAACGCTTGGGCGTTAAGATTTTTGGTGGCCAAGCGGCCATCGCCGGAAACATTATAGTAAGACAAAGAGGCAATACGCACCACCCGGGCGAAAACGTATACTCATCTAAAGACCATACATTGCACGCCAAAGTCGATGGTCTTGTAAAATTTACTAAAAAGAAAGACAACAAATCCTATGTTTCAATAGAACCTTTTGAAGCATAAGTATTTTACTTTCGTATAAAACCAAAGCCCATTCTTTTTTAGAATGGGTTTTTTGTTTTTGTCCCAAAAAATGGTTAACTTATAGGGCAATAGCTCATGTTTCACTTAAATACCGAAACTATGCAACTCCCTTTTAGGTCCGAAATACGGTATTCGCCCTGCCATCCCACGATTAAGATTTTTGTGAAGGATGAAACCATGGTTGGAAAAATAAGGCTTCACTTGGGAAGATTTAAGGAAATCGATATTATTGAAGTGTCCGATAGCGTAGAGCAAAATAGTGCCGATGAAAGCATTACCATTTTTTTAAACCATGAAGCCGATTTAAAAACCATGAAAACTACCATAGACTCCAGTTTATGGTGGTATTTTGAAGAAGATTTGAAAGATTAACGCAAAGCATTAAAGGCTGAATTTTCAATATGAAATTTGAATATGCCTTTATAGTTTTGAACAAGGTCTCGACTTCGCTCGCCCTGATAATTCATGATATACTGATAATCAGTTTTTACACTATTGTATATTAATCGAACTCAGGTTAATATCATTACTGTTTTAAAATTACTCAGAAAAAATACGGCTTTTTTAAAAATATTTTTAAAATTTTAAAAAGCAAATGTTTAACTTGGATTTGTTCGTGTAAAAAATAGATTTAACCATTTTGTTACCCTCAACAAAAAGACAAAAAAAGCCCAAATTATAAAACCTCAACAAGTTTTCGGAATAACCTAAAATTAAAAACCTTAATTAGCTTGTTTTAAGTTAATTAAGGTTTTAATGTTGTGACTCCACCAAGACTCGAACTTGGATCTAAAG
>JBKEDS010000077.1:0-2659 GCA_047975545.1 Flavobacteriaceae bacterium
AAAAAACAGAAACTGTGGATATGGTTATGTTCCCCAATAGTATTGCCGTAGGCCAAGACGTAACGGTTAGTTTGAATAACGACGTAGGTAACAGCACATCGCAAGTATCCGTTTTCGATTTGAAGGGAAGAACGGTTATAAAACCATTAAAAAACACATCAAGTACCTTCCAAATACCAACAAGTACCCTAAGCAATTCGGGTATTTACTTGGTAAAAGTAACCATAGGCAACAAATCCATGGTAAAACGCTTGGTAGTAAAATAACCGTCATTGCGAGCGGAGCAAAGCAATCCGTAGCTTATATTATAGGGATTGCTTCGCTATCGTTCGCAATGACGTTGTGGCAAAGCAAAGCAATCTTTAAGTTAAAACCGAATTGCTCCGTTTTCGCAATAACAAAAAACAATTACGGTGGCTGAGCTTGCCGAAGCCACCTTTTTTAAAGAAAACCTAAATATAAACAATTAAAACCAATTTAAAATGAAACACCCATGATTAAGTCTAAATCACACAGAGGAATGTTAATTAGGGTGTTCCATGCCCGTACTGAGCTTGACGAAGTGTAATCATTAAAAAAACAATAAATATTAACACATGAAAAAAAATTACGTATTTCTAATGGTGGCTTTCTTTTTTGCCACTGCATTTACAGCAAATGCCCAAGATTATGAAGCCGAAGATGCTACGCTATCAGGGGCGGTAACAACTAATTGTACCAAAGCATCCGGAGGAACAATTGTAAAAGATATAAAGGACGGCAATTCCGTAACCTTTAGCAATGTTGAGGTAACCGATGCGGGGTCGTATGATGTGGTATTAACTTATACGGCTAAAGCCGATAGAACTATAACCGTGCAAATAAATGGTGGTACACCGCAAGATGTTGCTTTTGTTACATCGGGAGATTTTTGTTATCAAACTGGCACGAAAGATTATACACTAACAACACCATTAAATGCAGGAACTAATATTGTGGTAGTTTCTAATAGTACATCTGGTCAGTTTTTTTTGGATAAAATAAGTGTAGCCACATCAACACTAAGCATTGACAATATTGAGCAGCAAACCGGATTAAACATGGTTGTATTTCCCAGTAGTGTTTCAAAAGGCCAGGATGTTACGGTTAGGTTAAGTAATACAGCCGGTAATGGCGCCTCTCAAGTAGTCGTGTTCGATGTAATAGGCAGGGTTGTTGTTAAACCTTTTGAAAGTACTTTAAGCACTGTTAAAATACCAACAAGTACCCTAAGCAATTCGGGTATTTACTTGGTAAAAGTAACCGTAGGCAACAAATCCATGGTAAAACGCTTGGTAGTAAAATAACCGTCATTGCGAGCGGAGCAAAGCAATCCGTAGCTTATATTATAGGGATTGCTTTGCTCCGCTCGCAATGACGTTGTGGCAAAGCAAAGCAATCTTTAAGTTAAAACCGAATTGCTCCGTTTTCGCAATAACAAAAAACAATTACGGTGGCTGAGCTTGCCGAAGCCACCTTTTTACAAGCTATTAAAATAACAACTACTAAAACTAAAACATGAAAAAAAACTACACTATATTTTTTATTGTAATGTTCTTTTTTGCAACCGTATTCACTATACAAGCGCAATTAGCGGTAACCCCTTACGATAAAATTCCAACACTGAATCTTTTGGAAAAACCAAGGTACAATGAAAGTTACCCCGATTGGGGCAAAATGTTGTACCAACACCCTGTTAACTTTTACGATATAAACGAAAAGTACGAAGCGTATAAGCTACAAAACCCCAAACTTAAAAACGATATTATTAAGTACTACAAAAATTGGCGTATAGCCGTGGAACCTTATGTCGGGGCTGATGGCACTATAACATTACCCGATTTCGACGCCCGGTTTAAAGCCAATAAAAGCGCCAGTTTAAATAAAACAAAAACAACTCTAAAAGCGGCTGCGGCAGGTAACTGGAGTTTTTTAGGACCAAAGGAAACCGTATGGAAAAATACGGGTAGTAATTCCAGTGCCGGAAAAATTGCGCCTTGGCAAGTTAATATATATGCGTTCGATGTGGCGCCGTCCAATACCGATATTATATATTGTGGAAGCGAAACAGGCTACGTTAGCAAGTCTACCGACAAAGGCTATACTTGGCAGCCCTGTGCCTTGGATTACAGGTTTGAAGGTGGCATAGAGGCCATAGCGGTCGATTTGATAAACCCCGATATTGTTTATGTGGCCTCTGGCGGGCAAATACACAAAACGGTAGATGGTGGCAATTCATGGACCCCCATGTTAACAACTTCGTTTAATGCCTCACGCTTAAAAATAGACCCCAATAATACCAACAAACTTGTAGCGGCTACCGGTAGCGGTGTCCATATTAGTACCGATGCAGGCGTAACCTGGACCAATCCAACTGGCGTAAAAGTTTGGGACGTCGATTTTAAACCGGGCAATAGCAATATTATTTATGCCATAGCGGCCAGAAGTACCGACGATAATTTGGTAGTGTATGAAACAAGTTGATCGTGTATATTTGTAAAAAAAAAAAACAGCCTTATGTTACATACAAATACAATAAGTTGCCCACATTGCCAAAGCAATAATTTGGTCAAGAATGGCCATAGTCCTAATGGTACACAACGCTGGAGGTGTAACACATGCTCAAAAAGTTTTCGGCTAT
>JBKEDS010000075.1:0-2298 GCA_047975545.1 Flavobacteriaceae bacterium
GGCGATTTTACCATTTTTATAGCTTTTGTTAATCGTTTTGAAGCGGTTTGCAGGGTTGCTACTGTTTTCTTTGCCATGGTTTTATTGTTTTATTTGGAATGTTACCTTGGTAAAATTCTAAATTATTTAATTTCTTTGTGAACGGTCATGCGCTTTAGGATGGGATTGAATTTTTTAATCTCCATGCGGTCGGGCGTGTTTTTTTTGTTCTTGGTTGTAACGTAGCGCGAGGTTCCGGGCATGCCTGACTCCTTGTGCTCTGTACACTCTAATATAACCTGTATTCTGTTACCTTTTTTTGCCATTGTTCTTGCTTATTTACGGCTATTATTTATAAAATCCTTTAGCTCGGGCTTCTTTTAATGCTGCCGAAATACCAATTTTGTTTATGGTTTTTAGGGCAGATGTAGAAACTTTTAAAGTTATCCAGTTATCTTCTTCCGGAATGTAAAACCGTTTTTTTATTAGGTTGGCATTAAATTTACGCTTGGTACGGTTTAATGCGTGCGATACGTTGTTTCCAACCATAGCCTTTTTTCCTGTAAGTTCGCAAACTCTTGACATGTTTTATAACTTTAAATTTCGTTGTTGCTTAAAATCGAGGTGCAAATATACAAATTCTTTATAATGTGGCAACTTAATTTTTATGTATTTTTTAAAATTTCTTTTAGTAGCATTTCCAAAGCCTTGTTTACGGCTTTGTTTATAACTTTTATGCGCTGGTTGCCGAGCATGAATTTTTGGGAATATACCTTAGTGGGTGTTGCTATGGCTATGTATACGGTGCCTACCGGGGCATTGGAATCGCCTTTTGTGGGGCCTGCGTTTCCTGTTGTTGCTATGGCGTAGTGCGCCCCGAACAGGCGCTTTGCGTTTGCCGCCATGGCTTCGGCTACTTGGGCGCTTACTACCGAATGGGCTTCGATTTCGGGTTTTGGCACGCCCAATATGTTTATTTTGGATTCGGTTGAGTAGGTTACCACGCCGCCCTTAAAGTACGCCGATGCGCCGGGACGTGCCGTAAATTGTTCGGCTACCTTGCCTCCGGTGCAACTTTCGGCTACGGCCAGGGTTTTTCCTGCTTGCGTTAGCTGGTTGGCTATTAGGGTTTCCGTGGAGCCTTCGTTGTCCTCGAAGCCCAAAAATTCATCCTTTATTAACGGAATAAGGGTTTTTATTTGGTGGTTTACGTTTTTTTCAACCTCGTTTTGGTTGGTTCCTTTTGATGAAATACGCAGCCGCATTTTGCCCAAACTTGGCAAATAGGCCAATTTTATATCTGGCGGCAGGGCGTTTTCCCATGCGGCTATATGGTGCGCCAAGGCGCTTTCGCCCAAACCGTAAACCAGTAGCGTTTTATGGAGGATAAACGGGCATTTGTATTTGGTTTTTAGCTGGGGGATTACCTCGTTTTCTACCAATGCCATCATTTCGTGGGGTACGCCGGGCAGGGAAATAAATACTTTGCCAGCCTGCTCGATCCACATACCGGGCGCCGTGCCTAATTTGTTTTTTAACACTTTTGCCTTGGATGGCACTAAGGCCTGGTCTTTATTGGCTTGTAATAGTTTACCGTTTACGTGCAGCCCCCATATGGATTCGATATGCGCAAGCACGTCTTGGTTTTGTACGAGGGTATCGTTAAAATATTTGGCTATTGTTTTTTTGGTTATATCGTCCTTGGTGGGTCCCAACCCGCCTGTTAGAATAATTATATCGGCATTGGTTTGGGCATTGGCCAAGGCTTTTAGTATATGTTCCCTATCGTCCTGAACCGATGTAATTTGGTATACCGAAATACCAATTTTATTGAGTTGCTTGGCTATAAACGCCGAATTGGTATCGATAACCTGACCGATAAGAAGCTCGTCGCCAATGGTTATTATTTCCGCTTGCATTATAAGTTAAAATCGGCCTTAAGCTCGGCAATTGCCTTATCCAATGTTTTTACAACCCGGCTTAAATTGTCGTGTACATCGACATCCATCCTTTCCCGCTTGCCCCAATCTTGTATGTTTATAACGGCATCGAGCGCGTTAATTTCAAAAAGGTCTATGGTTGGTTTTATTTTATGGGCCACTTGGTAGGTTGTGCCGTAATCGTTTTTTGAAACGGCTTTTTCTATTATTTTAATATCCTCGGGGATTTCGTTTAAAAACACCACGACCAGCTCCTTGATAAAACCTTCGTCGTTATCGGCAAGCTCCTTTATTTTATTCAATCTATAATATTTGCCCATGTATTTATAATCGTTTTTTTTTGTTTATTTTTTAGTCAGTTCGCAAATTCCCTTTTTTA
>JBKEDS010000009.1:0-52137 GCA_047975545.1 Flavobacteriaceae bacterium
GATTTGAAATTACCGTGAAATAAAATGATGATTTTTTTCTTTATATGAAGAAGAAAATTGAAGCATAGCATTCGCTACGGTTTTATTTTATTCTGAAATAGAAAGGAAAAAAGAGCGTTTTATTACGGTAATTTCAAGTTGGAAATGGTATTACATCCCGCTAAAGTTTCGTTGTATACAGCTTCGTATTGCGGCACGATTTTATGCAAATCGAATTTTTGGGCTTGTGCTCTGGCATTGGTTTTGAACCGTTTTAGCCGTTCGGGGTTATTTAAAATGTAAAGGGCATTTTTGGTCATGGCCTCGACATCGCCAACAGGACTTAAAAACCCGGAGTAACCGTCAATATTTACCTCGGGCAAGCCGCCCGCATTTGTGGAAATTACCGGAACGCCCGATGCCATAGCTTCTAAGGCCGCCAAACCAAAACTTTCGGTTTCGGACGGTAATAGGAACAAATCGCTAAAGCAGAGTATTTTGTCTATTTCGTTACTTTTTCCAAAAAAAATAACCTTATCTAAAATACCCAATTGCTGGCAGCGTATTTCTATTTGTTCCCTGTCGGGCCCTTCGCCTACAAACATTAGTTTTGCGGGCATTTCCTTTTGAATGTTGTAGAAAACCGAAATAACGTCCTGCGCCCGTTTTACAGGTCTTAGGTTACTAATGTGGGTTATTATTTTTTCGTTGTCCTTAGCCATAATGCCCCGTTGGCAATCGGTAAATGTGGTTTTATATTTATCTAAATCGATAAAATTATGGACCACGTTTATTTTGTTCTTAATATTGAACAAGCGTAGGGTGTCGTCCTTTAAGCTTTGCGAAACAGCCGTTACCGCATTCGATTTGTTTATGCTAAAGGTTACTGCCGGTTTATAAAACGGGTGGCTTCCCACCAACGTAATATCGGTACCGTGCAAAGTGGTTACTATGGGAACAAAAATATGCTCTTCCAATAACATTTTTTGGGCCATGTAGGCCGCATAGGCATGGGGTATGGCATAATGTACATGCAGGATTTCTATGCCATGTAACTTTACCATATCGACCAATTTGCTGGATAGTGCCAACTCGTAAGGTTGATAGTGGAACAACGGATATTCGGGTACGATAACTTCGTGATAATGCACGTTGTTGCTTATTAGCTCCAACCGCACGGGTTGATTGTACGTAATAAAATGAACCTCGTGGCCGCGCTTGGAAAGCTCCAGCCCCAACTCGGTTGCTACCACGCCACTACCGCCAAAGGTAGGATAACATACTATACCTATTCGCATTACATTTATAAAATTAATCAATAATCGACTCGCTAATTGCGGTCTGTATATTGGTTCGTATATTTTCTTTTAACAAAATATTGTTTTCGGCTTTTGGATAGGTTCTGTTGGCCATAAATACATAAACAATTTCGGTTTCCGGATCGGCCCAAGTGTAGGTTCCCGTAAAGCCGGAATGCCCAAAGCTATCCATGGACACGCAACCACAAGTCGGGCCCGCACTGCCCAATTGGGGCTTATCGAAGCCTACGCCGCGCCTTACGCCTTTATCCTTATAATAGGCCGTGTTAAATTTATCTATGGTTTCGGGCTTTAAATATTGTTTTCCGCCGTAAAAACCTTTTTGGAGGTACATTTGCATAATTTTGGCTACATCGTTGGCATTACTAAAAATTCCGGCGTGTCCGCCTATGCCGTCCTGCATGGCCGCTCCCATATCGTGTACATAGCCGTGCACTTCCTGATAGCGGTAATAATCGTCTATTTCGGTAGGCACTATTTTTTTGTTGCTTATTTTATGGTATGGGTTGTACATGGTGTAGTTAGCGCCCAAGGATTCGTAAAAATGGTTTTGGACCAACTGTTCCAAAGTGCGGTCGTAATAATACTCAATATATTTTTTCAATATATAATATGGAAAGTCGCTGTACCGGTACCGAAGTGTTTTCAGTAAATCGGAATCCTTAATAATTTTCTGGATGGTGTCGGGATAATCGGAACGTAAATATAAATTCTTTGCCACTTCAACATTATATAAATCGCTGCGTACTTTTTTATAGTAGGAGCTACTTGGGCGCTTTGTAACCGAATCCAAGGTTTTAAAATAAAATGGTTCCCAAGGGCGTAATTGCGCATAGTGCGAGAGCATGGCCTTTACCGTAATATTAGCTTTGTTGGAGCCTTTATATTCGGGCAGTAGCTCGGCCAGTTTACTGTTTAACGACAAAATGCCTTGTTCTTCCAACTCCATAACCAGCGGCAATGTGGCCAATATTTTGGTTAGGGAGGCGACGTCGTAAATATCGTCGAAACCTACTTCTTCTTTTCCTCCATAAGTGTGTTTCCCGAAATTTTTATTATAAACCACCTTGCCTCGCCTGGCAACTAGAACTTGGATTCCGGGCGTCATCCTGCCTTTTATGGCTACTTTGGCAATAGAATCTATTTTTTTTAATTTTTCGGAATCCAGCCCCACACGTTCCGGTACGGTATAGCCCAAACGTTTTATGGCACTTAAATCGACACCGTAGCCCGCCTTAAAATAATCGCCTATGGAAACGGGCAAAACGCCTTTTGCGTGTAATGCCCCAAAGATAATTTGTGCCGATTTTTCCTGTGCCACCTCGCTATTTTGGTAGCTTACCACAATGGCTTCTATGTTTTTTATAGACGTTAAATTTGAAAGCGCATAAGGTTTTACAAACACATCGAGCACAACGGTATGCGATTGTGCTATTTGCTCCACCCAAGCCAATTCTTCCGTTGTAAATTCGTGCGCCTTCCAAGGATTGGCGTTCGAGCGGTGCAACCCGATTATTACTGTATTATAATCTTGCAATCGAGCTGTTATTTCATCAAAATTATTGCCTGTTACTTGGTGGATTTTTGTGTATTTTTTTAGTTCTTTGAAGAAAGCCGTTCCCTTATCGTCGCCCAAGCCCACATAGGCCATTTTTTTGGTCTCCAAATGGGTAAACGGTATAAGGTTGTTTTGGTTTTTTACAACGGTAATGGCGTTTTCGAACAATTCTTCATATAAAATATCGTCTTTCAATCTATTTAAATCCGCAACTAAATGTTTAAGATCTATGGGGTTGTATTGTTGTAGCCCGACTTTGTATTTTGCCATCAATATTTTTTTTACCGAATGTGCCAACCGGGCTTCGGTTATATCGCCTTTGTTATAGGCCTCGGTTATTTTGGTTATGCCCGACGGTACGTCCTCGGACATGAGCATAACGTCGTTTCCGGCAAGAAAGGCAGCCAAATCGATATCGCCCGATTCGCTAAAGGTCGACACGCCTTTCATGGACAGGGCATCGGTAAAAATAAGGCCTTCAAATTCCAAGTTTTCTTTTAATAAATTGGTTATAATACGTTCGGATAGGGATGAGGGGTAACCTTCCCGTGGCTCCAAGCTCGGTACGCTTAAATGCGCCACCATAACGCTGGACAAGCCTTCTTTTATTAATGTTTTGTAGGGGTAGAGTTCTACGGAATCAATTCGTTTTTCGTCAAATGCTATTAGGGGGAGTTTTTTATGCGAATCGTCGCTGGTATCGCCATGGCCTGGAAAATGCTTGGCATTGGCCAAAACGCCGGCGCTTTGCATGCCGTTCATAAAGGCCAAGGCTTTTTGGGTAACGTTTTCCTTATCCTCGCCAAAGGAGCGATTGCCTATTATGGGATTTTTGGGGTTGGTGTTAATATCGGCTACCGGAGCAAAGTTAAAATGAACGCCCAAACGCTTGCAATGTTCGCCTATTTGGCGTCCGGTTTGTTCTACCAATTTATTATCCTTAACAGCGCCCAAGGTCATGTTCCATGGAAAAGCATAGGTGGAGTCCAACCGCATGCTCAGGCCCCATTCGGCATCCATACCAATTAACAAAGGGGTTTTGGATAAGGCTTGTAACTCGTTGTTTAACTTGGCTTGCCGTACGGGTCCTCCCAACGAATAGATTAAACCGCCTATATGATAGTCCTTTATAAGTTTAACAATGCCATCCTTTTTAGTTTTGTCCTGATTGGACATGACCTGGACCATATACAATTGTCCTATTTTTTCGGGTAAGGTCATGGCGTTGTAAATGCTGTCTACCCATTTTGTTTGGGTTTCGGCATCATTGGTTATTAGTGGGTTTTTGCTTTGGGAAAAAACAAATAAAGGAGCACAAAAAGCAAATGCTTTTAATAAAGTAAAGCGCATAAAAATGTGTTTAGCTAAAATGGTAAAATTGAAAAACAAAAATTTCTCAACAATAATGCCAAAATAACACTTTTAAAGTGAAGATAAAAAGACTTTTAAGATAGAATTATAACAAGGTTTTGAACAATGAAGCTTTTAGCTTGCCCAAGGTGATATTTTTAATGTTGTTTCTGAAAATATTTACTAAATACCAAGTACAATACCCCACAAGTTAACCATGCCGGCAAGGTTACAAATGATAGAAAAACATTAAATTGAACCGAAATAAAATAAAACACCCCAAAACTTATAGCCCAAGCCAATAATACCGATTTATTAAATTTAATATTGGCTTTTTCGGCATAGTTTTTAATAATGCCCGCTTTGTTGCTAAAGAAATGTTCAAATACAATTATAGCGCCTACTGGAGCCAATATAAAACCGTAAAAGGCAACAAAGTCTAATAATTTCATTGCAAAAGCAGGGAAGAGGCCGGCAATGGTGGCTACTGTTCCCGCAATTATGGTAACCCAAAACGTCGAGGCTTTAGGGATAATAGCCTGAAACGCCAATCCTGCCCGGTATATGGTTGGGTTGGCAGTTGTCCATCCTGCCAAAACCACAGCAATAATACCAAAAACACCAATGGCGTTATAGGCCAAGGGGCCTGGTGCAACCGAAGGTGCTTCGCCGTTGGATAATAATACTTGTGCTTCGGGCGATTTTAAATATACGGCGTACAGCAAGGCCGCGGCAATCCAAGCCATGTAATGGCCTACGTACATGCCTGCTGCGGTTGTCCATCCCGCACTTGCCTTTTTGGCAAACCTAAATACCGATAAGTCCGACATGCCCACGTGCATGGCCGCATTGGCAAACCACGACCAAATTACAACATGCCAAAACGTATATTTTATTTGCCCGGGAAACGGGTCGGTGCCTTCGCCCCAAATATTCCAAAAGTCCGAAAAACTGGAAACTCCTAATTGCCCCAAAGCCACAATGCCACAGGCAATAAATGCTAAAACTATAATGGGCGACATAAAATTAGCAGCCTTGGATACCGTATCGTAACCCTTGGCTGCAATTAATGATATTACGGCACCAATAATTAGTACAATAACAATCCATGTTATGCCGTTGGGCATGGTATCGGTAAGTTTGGGCATGGGCATATCGAATGGAATACCTACCGCGGTGGCCGAAACCGTTACCATGGAACCAGCCAGAAAGCAAAACAATATACCATTGGCTAAATTGTAATAGGTAACCAAGTTTTTACCACATATTTTTTCAAGTTGATAATAAAGGGTTAAGCGATATTTTACGGCAATTTCTGCTGTTAAAAACCGCCAACTTAGCACAGCAAGTAAATTACCGATGAGCAGCCCTATAATTAAATCGAAAGCACTAACGCCTGCGGTTAAAAACAGTGGGCCGATTACAAATTCGGTTCCTGCCGCATGCTCGCCGGCGTACATGCCCAAAAAGCTCTTCCAACTTTTTAGTTTCGATTGCGGCACGGGGGTTCTTTCGTATTCGCCGCCTGCTATATCTTCGATAACGTTTTCTTCTGTGCTGTACTGTGTCATAATTGGTCTTTATTTAGTTTAGTTGGTTTTAAGGTGAAAGAAATACCTATGTTAAAAATTTTTTGCGCAAGTCTTCAACCTGTTCATCATTAATAGGAACCATATTGCCCAATGAAGTTCCCAAAACAATGGATTTGGCGCTAAACTCGGCCACTTCAAGATAATCGAAAGTTTGGAGCAGTTTGTCACCCGTTATAATAATCGAATCGTTTTCTATAATTAAGGCTGTGGTGCAATTTTCAATAATTTTAGAATCGGTATTCGCTTTAAAATGGCTGCCGTACTCAATCGATGGGATGTCCTGTAAAAATATCCAGCTTTCGGGAATGGTGCGCACGTTTAAATACGAATGCGTTACCCCAAAGGCCATTAAATAGGGCGATTGGGTCATAATTATTGAATTTACCTTAGGATTTCGCTTATAAATTTCCTGATGGATCCATGTGGCACGGCTGGGCAATTTTCCTTTTTCGCGTTTGCCGTCCTTAATTTGGACAATATCTTCAACACTCATATCCCAGCGATTAACGTTGGTTGGCGTTATTAAAAAATCGTTGTTGCGCCACCGCATGGAAACCGTGCCGTAGGAACTAATCATTAAGCCCTGTTGGCACGAACGCTGTACGATATTGCAAATGGTTAGGCGTTTTTCAACTTCGTCCGAAGGATATTCGGTAACTTCCATTTCGGGAAGTTGGGTTTGTGTTTGCGCTTCAAACTGTTCAATTTGCGTATCGGTTAAATATTTTGGCGTACCAATTTGCGAGCCGTACAAAATGGTTCGGGCACAAAATTCCAAAGCCTCAAAACGCTCGAAGGCATCGGTTAAGTTGCTGCCGCCCAAAACCGTCCCGTGGTTTTCCATAATTACCGCCTTATAGCCTTTTTTAAATTCTTCGGCTATTACCTCTCCCAAGGTTTCGCTTCCGGGAAGTTCGTATTTGGCATAGCCAATAGGCCCGCAAATATGCTTGGCCTGCGAAATAATATTGGTGTTGGGTATTTGCCTAACAATACTGAACGACACCAAAGCAGGCGGGTGGGCGTGGATAACGGATTTTATATCGGGGCGTTGGTCGTAAATGGCTTTATGAAACGGAAACTCCGATGATGGTTTGTGCTTGCCAATTATGGTGCCGTTGGGCTTTACGCAAACAATATCGGCAGGCGTTAGCGAGCCTTTATCGATGCCCGAAGGCGTTACCCAAATATTGCTGCTATCGTCTATAATGGAAATATTGCCGCCGGAAGTCGTGGTCATGCCCCGTTTATAAATGCGGTCTATAATTTTGGCGATTTGGTCCCGAGGGTGTTCTAATTTTAAATTTCGTGACATATTTTGCTATTATTGAAATAAAATAGGTTGTGTTTTATTTTGAAACTAACCAATAATAAAAGGCACATGCTTTTTTAACGCATAATTTCTTTTAAGAAACTTAGAGTTTAATTTTTTATCCGAAATACAAAGTGCCGCCCCAAGCGCAGAACCCAAGGATGAATCGGTTGTACGGAGTTTCATGTTTCTGAAATGGTGCGAAAGCAGATTCACAAACAAGTCGTTATCACTAAAACCACCATCGACGTAAAGTCGCTTAATATCGTCCGTACCGATTACGTTTTTTATGCTTTTAATTTGAAGCAAAACCAACTCTATCATAAGTTGATGGTAGGCATCTTCAAATTTGTGATAGGGGAATTTGGTTTCCGAAGGCATATCATCGTCCTTTAAACCTTCCCATTTAAACATGTGTTTAAAATCCTTGATAAGTTCGGTGTAGGTGTCAAAATTAAATTTTACGTGCCTATGGTAATCGTCTTCAACATTAAAATGAGCATCTAATTTTTTTATCTGTACCTTGTACTCGTTACCCAAAAACAGGCGAGTAGCCTTTACGGGTTTGCCGTTTATGCGCATGTAGTTAATAGCGTCCTTGTTTTGTTCGGTTATAATGGGTTGTACCGTAAAGGGGTTTAACGAAATGCTCCAAGTACCCGTAGATACCAATACGAATTTTTTCTTAATGCTGCGTACGTAAGGCAACAGGGCCGATGAACTATCGTGAATACCAACGCCTATTTTTATGCGTTTGCCGTTGTAGTTCATGTTAATACTGGTTTCGGTAGATACTATGGGCGGCAAAATAAGGTTTATGCGTTCTTTATAAACCCAATCGTGATAGTCTTTTTTTGTGTAGTCCCACAGGGCGGTGTGGCAACCAATACTGGTGTACTCGCTTAACGGAATACCCGTAAAAATGTAACTAAGGTATTGGGGCAAGTGTAACGAGTACTTTATTTTTTTAAATATTTCGGGCTTGGTTTCTTTTAGCCAAAATAATTGTAATCCGGAATTTAAAAGGCTTAAATCGAAGCAGCCCGTGGTTCGCAAAAAATCTTCCTTCGGGCCGTATTTTTCAAGAAAGGAATTTATGACACTTTGGTCTATGGGTTTTGTATAGTTGTAAAGCGGTGTTAAAACCTCGCCATTTTCGTCGATATGGACAAAACTGGCGCCATAGGTTGAAAAATTAATGGCTTCTACGTTGTATTGCGAGGCGTTAAGGATGTTTTCAAAAACACGTTTTAGCCATTTCTGGAGCTCGGGAAGGTTTTCGGTAGGGTAGCCGTCTTCGTCCCTAATTTCTTCAAATTGAATGTATTCTTTGTAAACCTCCTTAAAATCCTTATCGAACAAGAAGAATTTTTTATTGGTTTTTCCTATGTCGAATACCGCTGTTACGTCTATCATAACAAAATATTATAGTCCGGTTGCTACGGTGTGTTTGCCACGTTCGTTAATCAATTCGTTTCTAACACCCAATTTTCGATAAGCGTTTATGGGGCTTAAAGCACCATTTTGCCTTAATCGGGCTTCGGCCAATAGTGGCCTCACGTCGGTTCTAAAGGCATCTTGCAAAAGTTCTTGGCATTTTACCACATCGTGTTCCAACTGTGCTGTTTTAAGTTGTTTTTGGTCTATTAAAAGGGCTTTGGCATAGGCTTCCTGTATGGCTTCCAACGATTGTATTAAATCTTCCAAAGGGTCCTTTACGTTGTGGCTGGCATCTATCATCCACGCCAAATCGGGATTTTGCGGATTGTTTTGCATGCCGTAAACCAATTCGTTAAAAATAAGGAATAGGGCATAGGGCTTAATGCTGCCAACGGTTAAATCGTCGTCGCCATATTTGCTGTCGTTAAAGTGAAAACCGCCCAGTTTGCCTTTTAGCATTAAAATTGAAACAATTTGCTCGATATTGCTATTGGGTAGGTGGTGGCCCAAATCGACTAACGAGTACGCCTTATCGCCGCAGGCATTGGCCAACATAAACGAGGTGCCCCAATCTTGGATTACGGTACTATAAAAGTAAGGTTCGTAGGGCTTGTATTCTATTAGCATGCTCCAATCGGTGGGCAAACCTTTATAAATGGCTTTTAGGCTATTCTCGGTGTGTTGCAGGGCCGTTTGAAAATTACTTTGCCCCGGAAAGCTGGAGCCATCGGCCAACCAAACCGTTAGGCTTTTGGAACCGAGTTTGTTGCCTATGCTAATAACATCCAAATTATGCTGAACGGCTTGCTGCCTCGACGCCTCACTGGTATTGCTCAATGAGCCGTATTTATAGCTTTCATTTGCGTTTTTTTGGTCCTGAAAGGTGTTGGAATTTACGGCATCGAATTTAATATGTAGGCTATCGGCCAATTCTTTTACAGCGTTATAATCTTGCGGAATATCCCAAGGAATGTGCAACGATACGGCGCCGGCAGTTTGCGTTAGGGCATGCAATATGCCTATATCTTGTATTTTTTGCTCTAAGTTAGAAGGCTCGCCATAAAACGAAAAACGCCCAAAACGGGTACCGCCAGCTCCCAAAGCCCAACTGGGAATGGCCACTTGAAAGGCTTCTAATTTTGCAACAAGATGGTTAACATCCACGTTTTTATTGGTGAGCTGTTGCGATAAAAAATCGAATTGGCTTTGGTGCGTTTTAAGGCTTTTACTGTTTATATCCTGAATTTGGTTGCGGTTTATGTTCATTTTATATTGAGTTTTGTTGGATTGCTTTTTAAATAGTAATGTTGTTTTTAATTTATGAATGTTTATTAGGTTTAAAAAGAAAAGCCCCCACTTTATTATATGAATATAATATGTAATGGGAGCTTATACAAACTAAAACTAACTATAACTTCTTTATCTAACGAAAGCGTTTGCCATACCGCCATCTACATTTATAATATTTCCCGTCGATTTATCCAATACGGCAACCAGCGCAAACACGCCATTGGCAATATCGGCAGGATAAATAATTTCGTTTAACAGGTTGCGTTTGGCATAGTGTGCCGGAAGTTCTTCTACACTAATACCGTATGCCTTGGCACGGCCTTCGGCCCATGCACCTTCCCATATTTTGCTTCCCACGATAACACCGTCGGGATTTACTACGTTAACACGTATTTTATCTTTGGCCAATTCGGCGGCCAATAGTCGCGACATGTGTTGCTGTGCCGCTTTGGCCGTACCGTAGCCCACGTTGTTGGGGCCGGAAACCAATCCGTTTTTGCTGGCAATACTAATAAAATCGCCGCCAAGATTTTGTTTTCGCATAATTTCTACGCCTGCCTTGGCCAATTCAAACTGGCCTTTAACCAATACGTTCTGCAAAATATCCCAATCTTTTTCGGTAGTTTCCTCAAGGGGTTTGGATATGGCCAATCCGGCGCTGTGCACTATAATATCGACACCGCCAAATTCTAAGCATGCTTTTTTAAAGGCGTTTTGAATGGACTCGTTATTGGTAACATCGCAAATAGCGTATGTGGACACATCACGCTTATAGGTTGCTTGGGCTTCTTTTAAGCTATCTTCATTTATATCGGTAAGAACAATATTGGCACCTTCGGCCGCTAATTTATCGGCAATGGCTTTTCCTATGCCGCCGCCGGCACCCGTAACCAAAGCTACTTTCCGCGAAAGCGGCTGCTCCTTGGGCATGCGCTGTAACTTGGCTTCTTCTAACAACCAATATTCAATATCGAAAGCCTCTTGTCTTGGTAGCGAGGTATAGGCCGAAATAGCCTCGGCACCACGCATAACGTTAATGGCGTTTATGTAAAATTCGCTAGCCACACGGGTGGTTTGCTTGTTTTTGGCAAAGCTGAACATACCCACGCCCGGATAAATAATAATTACGGGGTTGGGGTCGCGCATGGCAGGACTGTTGTCCCTTTTGCAAGTATCGTAATAGGCTTTGTATTCGTTTCTATAGCCTTCAAAAGCGGGTTCTAATTTTTTAAGGACGTCGCTTGTGTTCGATAAATCTTCTTTAGTATCTAATTTAAGAACGAGCGGCTGTATTTTTGTCCGTAAAAAGTGGTCGGGGCATGAGGTTCCCATTGGGGCCAATCGCTCTAAATCGTTACTGTTTATGTATTCCAAAACCACATCGCTATCGGTAAAGTGGCCAATCATTCGGCTTTCCGAGGAACATAAACCACGCAGCAAGGGCATTAACTGTGCCGCCTTTTTCAAGCGTTCGGCTTTTGGTAGGCTTTGCACTTTTTGTCCACCAAAAACAGGCCCTTTTTCTTTTATCTTTTTTTCGATGTAATCCGAGGCTTTTTCAATAACCTCCAAACTGTTTATATAGCACTCGTAGGATGTATTACCCCAAGTAAATAAGCCATGGCTCCCCAAAACAATCCCTCTAATACCAGGATTGTCGTTTAAGCATTTTTCCAACTGTAAGCCCAAATCGAAACCCGGGCGCTGCCAGGGTACCCAACCCATGGTATCTCCCCAAATTTCCTTGGTTACTTTTTGGCTGTCTTTGGCAGCGGCAACGGCAATAAGGGCATCGGGATGAAGGTGGTCTATATGGGCAAAGGGCAGCAAGCCGTGCAAGGGCGTATCTATGGAGGGGGCTTTACTATCCAAATCGTAAATGCAATGGTTAAATAGACCAACCATACGGTCTTCGTCGGCTAAGCCGCCATACACATTTTTTAAATCACGTAATCGGCTGGTGTACAGGCCTGCAATGCCGGAACGGGTCAGGGTGCCTATATCGCCTCCGGAACCTTTTACCCACATAACCTCTACGCTTTCGTTGGTTAAAGGATCTTTTTCAATGGTTTTGCAACTGGTGTTTCCGCCGCCGTAATTGGTAATGCGCAAATCGGCACCTAATATATTAGAGCGGTATAAAAACAAAGCAACTTGGTCGTTGCCCAGTTCGGCTGCTTTTTTGTCGTTCCAAAGATAATTAACGTGTTTAAAGTTTTTCGGCATGTTATTTTTTCAAAATTAAATATACGGTTACACTATTTTTAGCTAATTTAGACTAAAGTTTAAAGCTTTCCATCCTGTACTGTACTGCTTTTGGTGAATTTTTAAAACGAGTGTACTTTTTTGTTGGTTCAATAATGTTGCATGTTGTTGAATATTAGCATAAAAAGAGTTTCGTGGCAATAAAAAGTAATCGATTACTAAAATTGCAGTACAGTACAGGGCAGTATTTTTTTTAAGGATAACTACGTTTGTAAATGTATAATTGTATAAATAACAAAGTATGAATTTATTTAATATTGAAAAAAAAGTTGTTGTAATAACAGGCGGAGGCGGTGTTCTCGGTGGTAGTATGGCCGAGTATTTGCTTAAAAACAACGCCATAGTTGTAATTTTAGATTATAAACAGGACATTGTAGACCAAGCGTTGTCCCGATTATCGGGCATAAGCCCAAATGTGTCGGGGTTTGTTTGCAATGTACTTGACGAGGCAAGTACACAAACCGTATCCAATACTATAACAACAAAGTATGGCAAAGTAGATGTTTTAATAAATGCTGCCGGGGGCAATATGCCCGGGGCAACGGTAACGCCGCAGCAATCGGTTTTCGATTTAAAGTTGGATGACTTTAAAAAAGTAGTCGATTTAAATTTGTTCGGCAGCGTAATTCCTTCCAATATTTTCGCCAAGGAAATGGTAAAAACCAAACAAGGTGTTATTATAAATATGTCGTCCATGGCCGTAGACCGTGCCATTACCCGTGTTGCGGGTTATTCGGCATCCAAAGCGGGTATTGAAAATTATACCCGTTGGTTGGCTGTAGAATTAGCAACTAAATACGGTGATGGCCTGCGTGTAAACGCCATTGCGCCCGGATTTTTTATAGGAAACCAAAACAGGACATTGTTGCTAAACCCAGACGGTTCGTACACCGATAGAGGCAATACCATAATAAAAAACACCCCGATGAAACGCTTTGGCGAAGCCGACGAACTGCATGGCGTACTACATTACCTGTGTTCCGAAGCCTCGAAGTTTGTTACGGGCGTTACCATTCCCGTCGATGGTGGTTTTAGTGCTTTTAGTGGGGTTTAACAATTATATTAAAAAAACATGCAAGAAACATTTAGGTGGTTTGGGGTTTCGGACTCCGTAACCTTACAGGATATAAAACAAGCGGGAGCCACGGGCGTGGTAACGGCACTGCACCATATTTCCAACGGCGAGGTTTGGGAAGTAAACGAAATTTTAAAGGTGAAAAACGCCATTGAAGCCCAAGGCTTGGTTTGGGCGTTTATCGAGAGTATTCCCATTCATGAGAATATAAAACTGCGCAAGGGCGATTATATGCAACGTATTGAAAACTACAAGCAAAGCTTGCGCAACGTGGCTGCTTGCGGTATAAAAAACGTATGTTACAATTTTATGCCCGTTTTGGACTGGACCCGTACCAACCTGTTTTGGAAACTGCCCGACGGAAGCACTGCTTTGCGATTTGATAAGGTAGATATGGCCGTTTTTGAAACATGTATTATGAAGCGTGAAAATGTAGATAAAGACTATACTCCCAAAATTTTAAAACAAGCTAAAGAACGGTTTTCAAAAATGACTTTGGAAGAAAAACAAGCCTTGGAAGATAACGTACTAAAAGGCCTTCCCGGAACGGTAGACGATTTAACCATTCCCGTGTTTAAGGACATGATTGCACAATACGATAACCTATCGCATGCCGATTTAAAAGCAAATTTATCCTATTTTTTAAACCAAGTTATTCCCGTTTGCGAGGAATATGGCATAAAAATGGCCATTCACCCCGATGATCCGCCAATGGACATCATGGGGCTGCCAAGAATTATAAAATCCGAAACCGATTTGGACGATTTGGTAAACTTTATCGACAGCCCCTCAAACGGTATAACCTTTTGTACGGGGTCATTGGGTGCAAACCCCGATAACGATTTGCCCAAAATGATAAGGAAATTCAAAAATAAAATACATTTCTTACATTTGCGTAACGTGAGGCGCGAAGCCGACGGTAGTTTTTTCGAGGACAACCATCTCGATGGCTCTACCGATATGTACGAAGTTGTTAAGGCCATTTTGGAAATTGAAAAAGAACGTAACGTACAACTGCCCATGCGCCCCGACCACGGCCACCAAATGTTAAACGATTTGGAAAACAAAAAGGCTTATGCCGGATATACCGCCATAGGACGCTTGCGTGGGTTGGCCGAACTGCGTGGGCTTGCGCTCGGTATTTCAAAAAACATGTAAATTAGGTGAAGGAAATAAGAAAACCGAAATCTTTGTATATATTTGAGATTGCTTCGTCCTTTGTCGTTGAAACGGCGTCATCGATAGCAGAAGGTACGACGACAACGCGATCGCCGTGGAAGTAGCCGAATCAATTTTAACTATAAAAACAAAGCGATTTTTTCACTTTCAAAAACGATAAAAATATAAAATGAAAGTTGGTTTATTTATACCATGTTACGTTAATCAATTATACCCAAAAGTAGGCATTGCCACGCTTGAAGTATTGGAAAAACTGGGAGTCGAGGTCGAGTATCCCATGGGGCAAACCTGTTGCGGGCAGCCTTTGGGCAATTCCGGTTACGAGGCCGAATCCAAAGGCACTTGCCAATTGTTTGTCGAACATTTTAAAAATTACGATTATATCGTTGGCCCCTCGGGAAGCTGCGTGTACCATGTAAAAAAGCATTTCGATATTTTGGAGCAAACCGGTGAGGTAAAGCGGGTTAGGAACAATATTTACGAGTTCTGCCAGTTTATCCATGATGTGCTGGGCGTACGCAATGTAGGCGCATCGTTTCCGTACAAAGTGGGCATACATAAAAGCTGCCATGGTTTGCGGGGCTTGCATCTTGGTTCGTGTTCCGAACTTATGGAACCACATTATTCCACCGAGGAAGATTTATTAAAACAAGTAAAAGGATTAGAGCTAAAAACCTTGAACAGAACAGACGAATGTTGTGGCTTTGGCGGCACGTTTTCGGTATTCGAGGAAGCTATTTCGGTAAAAATGGGAAACGACCGCATACAAGACCATATCGATAGCGATGTTGAAGTAATAACAGGTGCCGACCAATCCTGCCTTATGCACTTGGAAGGCCTAATAAACCGAAACAACCAGCCCCTAAAAGTAATGCACATTGCCGAAATTTTAAACAGTAACCTATAATTATGGCCCACGCAGAAGAAGCAACAATTTTTAATAAGGATGAAGCCAAGGTAAACTGGCACGACAAAGCCCTGTGGTTTGTCCGCCAAAAGCGCGACCGCATGGCGCACAGCGTTAAGGGCTGGGAGGAACTCCGCAATTTGGCCGCTGCCATTAAGGCCAATGTACTATCCAATCTCGACGATTATTTAATTCAATTTGAGGCCAATGCCCAAAAAAATGGCATTACCGTACACTGGGCGGCCAATGCCGAGGAGCATAATAAAATAGTATTGGATATTTTAAAAAAGCACCAAGCAAAAAAACTTGTAAAAAGCAAATCGATGCTTACCGAAGAGTGCCATTTAAATCCTTTTCTCGAAGCCCATAATATTGAAGTTATCGATACCGATTTGGGTGAGCGCATCGTACAGTTGGCACAGGAACCACCAAGCCATATCGTACTGCCCGCCATTCATAAAAAAAAGGAAGAGGTCGATGAACTGTTCCAAAAACACCTCGGCACACAACCCAGCAACGGCAACCCCGAATACTTAACCCACGAAGCCCGAAAACATTTAAGGGATAAATTTTTAAAAGCCGATGCCGCCATAACGGGCGTTAATTTTGCCATTGCCGAAACAGGCGGTTTTGTGGTATGTACCAATGAGGGCAATGCCGATATGGGCGCACATTTGGCAAAAGTACACATAGCTTGTATGGGCATGGAAAAACTTATTCCGCAGGAAAAACACCTCGGCATATTTTTACGCCTGTTGGCCCGAAGCGCCACGGGACAGCCCATAACCACCTACTCATCGCATTTTAATACACCCGCACCGGATAGCGAAATGCACATTGTTATTGTCGATAACGGTAGGAGCGAGCAGTTAAGCCGCGAGGATTTTAGGAGTTCATTGCACTGCATACGTTGTGGTGCCTGCATGAATACTTGCCCCATTTACAGGCGTAGTGGTGGGCATAGCTACCAGGCCACCATTCCCGGGCCGATAGGTTCCATATTATCGCCGGGAAAAGACCTAACCAAGCACAGTTCATTGCCCTTTGCATCAACCCTGTGCGGGTCGTGCAGCAATGTATGCCCGGTAAAAATAAACATTCACGAACAACTGTATAAATGGCGGCAAATAATAACCAAGGACGTGCCGCAGCCATTTGTGAAGAAAACGGTTTTAAAGGCAGCGGGAAGCGTATTGTCCAACCCGAAAAAATATGCTTTTGCCGGAAAATCAGCAAGATTTATGCTAAAACATGCGCCACGGTTTATGGTGTATTCCAAACTAAATACCTGGGGCAAAACAAGGGAATTGCCTAAACCGGAGCAAGGTAGTTTTGACGATTGGTACAAAAACAGAAAAAAAAACAATGAGTAGGGAAAGCATACTAAAAGCCGTAAAAAACAACAAACCCGAAGCCTTGGCCTTACCGGAAATAGATTTGGCTGTTTTTTATGAAGACATTAATACATTAGAAACCTTTACAAAAAACGTTGAAGCCGTGGGCGGTCGGGCCGTTGTTTTAAGCAATGTTTCGGAATTGGATACCCAAATTAAACACTATTATCCCAAAGCCGTTAAAGTTGTATCTTGTACCAAATTATCGCATTTGGGAAGCGTGCCTATTTCAAAAAACACCAATCCGCACAGTTTACAGGATATTGATTTGGCCATAATACAAGGGCAATTTGGCGTGGCCGAAAACGGAGCCGTTTGGATTGAAGAAAAAGGTACGCTACTTAGGGTATTGCCCTTTATAACAAACGATTTGGTTATAATTGTGCCAAAGGATAATATTTACTTAAATTTGCATAACGCCTATAACGAAATAAGAGAGCGGGAACGAAGTTTCGGCTTGTTTTTATCTGGGCCATCGAAAACCGCCGATATAGAGCAATGCTTGGTTATTGGGGCGCACGGGGCGGTTTCGCTTACGGTGTTTGTGGTGTAGTTATTTGATGTGAAAACAGAAAATGAGTAAATTTAAAGTAGAAGAATTATCATCTTTTTGGTCGACTGAATCTTTAAGAAAAAATGTTGAAAAAAGATTAAAAGAACTTGAATCTGAAGGCTGGGAGATTGTATCCGTTTCATTCGGAATAAATGTATGGTGGGTGGTAAGTGCTTTCATAACCGTAAAATGTAAATAGTAAGGTCAAAATAAAATTATTGTTAAGTTTTTCAATTAAGTAAGCTAAAATAGGTTAGTGCTTGGGCTGAATTTATAAAACTGAATTGTTGAAAATGTGGGGTTGAAAAGCATTACAAATAAAACCTTCAAAATAGTAAAGAAAGAGAAAAATAAAGTTAATAAACACCAATGAAGTAGAAGTAAGGAGGGGAAACCTACAATTTTCAAATTAAACATATAAAACCAAAATAAATTATGTCAACTACTTATCAATCGCGTTACGCATCAAGTCCGCAAGGCGTAAAAAGCTATGATACAACACAATTGCGAAACGAATTTTTAATTGAAAACCTGTTCCAGGCCGATAAGGTAAACTTGGTATATTCACATTACGACCGTTTTATTTCGGGTGGTGTGCAACCGATTACCCAAACCCTGCAGTTGGAAACTATCGACCCGCTTAAAGCCCCGTATTTTTTGGAACGCCGCGAGCTGGGTATCATTAACGTAGGCAATACCGGAACCGTTACGGTCGATGGTACCCCATACGAACTTAACCACAAAGAGGCACTTTACGTAGGGCAAGGCAATAAAAAAGTAGAATTTTCCAGCAAATCGGGCAGTAACCCCGCCATGTTTTACTTAAACTCAACCCCGGCACACAAAGCCTATCCCGTAAAAAAAATAGGAACGGACGATGTTGAGGTTATCCAATTGGGCTCGCCCGAAACAGCCAATGCCCGAACGTTAAGAAAATATATAGTAAGCAGCGTGGTAGACGTGTGCCAGTTGCAAATGGGCATGACCTCCATAAAAGTAGGCAGCAGTTGGAACACCATGCCGGCGCACGTACACGACCGCCGAATGGAAGTGTACTTTTATTTTGAAGTGCCCGAAGGCCAATCCGTTTGCCATTTTATGGGGCAACCGCAGGAAACCCGCCATATTTGGATGCAAAACAACCAAGCCGTTATTTCGCCACCGTGGTCCATCCATTCCGGTTCCGGCACCAGCAATTACAGCTTTATTTGGGGTATGGCAGGCGAAAACTTGGATTATGGCGATATGGACGTTTGCGCCATCCCGGATTTAAAATAAAAATTTTCAAGACATTTTATAAACGAAAACCCTTGTATTTACAAGGGTTTTATTATGTATACTATTATGGGAAATTCATAACAGGCAGAAAAATAATATTAAGCCCGTTTCTTTGTTAATTCCTTAGCTGCGCTCCGTTTTTGGTTTCTTACCACGACTTTAGAAATGTAAATACTAACCTGGTACAAAATTAAAATAGGAATGGCCACGATAACCTGGCTGGCAATGTCCGGTGGTGTTATTATAGCCGAAAGGATTAATACGATTACCAAGGCATATTTTCGGTATTTTTTTAAAAACTCGGGCGTAACCAAACCAACTTTTGTTAAAAAATAAATGATTATCGGAAGTTCGAAAATCAAGCCCGAAGCAATAACCGACGATCTTACCAAGGCAATAAACGATGCTATGTCAATTTGGTTATCAACCTTGGCAGAAATACTGTAATTGGCCAAAAAGTTAATCGATAGCGGTGTGATAATATAATAACCAAAAAGCGCCCCCAAGAAAAATAACAGCGAACAAATAATAATAAAACCACGGGAGTGCTTGCGCTCGTTTTCGTGCAGTCCGGGACTTATAAAACTCCATAATTGGTATATAATGTACGGAAAGGCAATAATAAACCCGGCTAAAATAGCCGTCCATATATCGGCCGAAAACTGTCCGGCCATGGTTCGGTTTTGAAGGATTAAGGGCATTTTGTCGTTACAAAACGAGGTTTCCACATTAAGCCAACGCCCTGTTTCGCACAAAAACTGATAGGTTGGAAAACTCATTTCCATTGGGGCAAAAATTATAGTATCGAAAACAAAACGGCTAAACACATAAGCCAAGGCAGCCACAACCATAACGGCTACGCAAATCCGTATTAAGTGCCAGCGCAAATCCTCAAGATGGTCCAAAAACGACATCTCGTTTATGTTTTTCCTTGCCATTATATAATGCCTTCTTTAATTAAATCGTGCAGGTGTACTACGCCGGCGTATTTCCCGTTGTCCTCGACCAAAATTTGCGAAATTTCGTTGGCTTCCATAACCTCCATGGCATCTATGGCCATAGCCTTTATGTTTATGCGCTTGGGGTTGCTGCCCATAATGTCTTTTGCGCTTAGATTGGCAAAATTATCCACTTTGGTTAGCATTCTCCGTAAATCGCCATCGGTAATAATCCCTACTATTTTATGGTTTTCAACAACGGCGGTAACGCCCAGCATTTTCTTTGAAATTTCAATAATAACATCTTTTATGCTTGCGTTGGGGCCTACTTGCGGTTTTTGGTTGGCCAATGCAATATCCTCTACTCGCAAATATAGTTTTTTGCCCAAGGCGCCTCCTGGGTGGAACTTGGCAAAATCGTCGCTGGTAAAGCCCCTTAAGTTTAGCAGGCAAACAGCAAGCGCATCGCCAATAACCAATTGTGCCGTGGTGCTGGTAGTGGGTGCCAAGTTGTTTGGGCATACTTCTTTTTCAACATACGCATTTAAAATATGGTCGGCTTGCTGCCCCAAAAACGAAGCCTTGTTGCCCGTTATGGCTATTAATTTGTTTTTCGAGCGTTTAATAAGCGGGATAAGCACTTTTATTTCGGGCGTATTGCCGCTTTTGGAAATGCAAATTACCACGTCGTCCTTTAAAATAAGGCCTAAATCGCCATGAATGGCATCGGCGGCGTGCATAAAAATAGCAGGCGTTCCGGTGGAGTTTAAAGTGGCCACAGTTTTATTGGCTATTATGGCGCTTTTGCCAATTCCCGTAATAATAACACGCCCTTTGGAGTTGTATATAAGCATGGCCGCATCGGCAAAATCGGCATCGACCAACTGCGATAGGTTTAAAATAGCCTTGCTCTCGGTTTCAATGGTTTCCTTGGCAATTTGTATAATAGAATCTTTGCTATTCAAAATTTATGATTTTTTTTGGTTGATGCTTTTAAAGAAATTACTATCTTTAATCTTGGCAAAAAAATAAAATATCGTAATTTCGAGTTTCGTTGCAAAACTAACGAAAATTTTAAGAGCGTTCCCTTAATACATTATTAAAATAAAGTGTATTTTAAAAAGAAGTAAAACAAATTTTTTAATTGTTCATGTTAATAGCAAAAGGAGACTTGCAATCGGCCCTAAAAAAATATTTTGGATTTAGTAAATTCAAAGGGTTGCAAGAAGATGTAGTAGAAAGTATTTTATCAGGAAACCATACATTTGTAATAATGCCCACGGGCGGCGGTAAATCGTTATGCTACCAATTGCCCGCCTTAATGCAGGAAGGTACTGCCATAGTGGTATCGCCCCTAATAGCCTTAATGAAAAACCAAGTGGATGCCATTCGGGGGCTTTCCAATGAGGAAGGTGTTGCCCATGTATTAAATTCTTCATTAAACAAAACCGAAATAAAACGCGTTAAGGAAGATATTACCAACGGCATTACCAAATTGTTGTACGTTGCGCCCGAATCGTTAACCAAGGAAGAAAACGTCGAGTTTTTACGCTCGGTAAAAATATCGTTTATGGCCATAGACGAAGCCCACTGTATTAGCGAGTGGGGGCACGATTTTAGGCCCGAATACCGCAATTTGCGGCAAATAATAAAACGTATAGACGACAATATTCCTATTATAGGCCTAACTGCTACGGCTACGCCAAAGGTACAGGAGGATATTATAAAAAACCTGGGCATTACCGGAGCCAAAACCTTTAAAGCCTCGTTTAACCGCCCTAATTTATATTACGAGGTACGTCCAAAAACCAAGCAGGTCGATGCCGATATTATCCGTTTTATAAAGCAAAACCAAGGCAAATCGGGTATTGTATACTGTTTAAGCCGAAAAAGGGTGGAAGAATTGGCGCAAGTGCTGCAAGTAAACGGCATTAAGGCCGTACCGTACCATGCCGGGTTGGATGCCAAATCCCGTTCCAACTACCAGGACCAATTTTTAATGGAGGATGTCGATGTGGTCGTGGCCACCATAGCTTTTGGTATGGGTATAGATAAGCCCGATGTACGCTTTGTAATCCACCACGATATTCCTAAAAGCATAGAAAGTTATTACCAAGAAACAGGCCGTGCGGGCCGCGATGGGGGCGAAGGGCATTGCTTGGCGTTTTATTCGTATAAGGATATTGAAAAATTGGAAAAATTCATGTCCGGAAAACCCGTTGCCGAACAAGAAATCGGTCATGCTTTGTTGCAGGAAGTCGTGGCATTTGCCGAAACTTCCATATCCAGGCGTAAATTTATTTTGCATTATTTTGGTGAAGAGTTTGACAACGAAACAGGCGAGGGCGGCGATATGGACGACAACGTAAGGCACCCCAAAAAGAAGCACGAAGCCAAGGACGATGTAAAACTAATTTTGGACGTGGTACAAAAAACCAACGAAAAATATAAGGCCAAAGATTTGGTTCAAGTTATCACGGGGCGGGAAAATGCTTTAATCCATTCGCATAAAACCAACGAACAGGCCTTTTTTGGAAAAGGCGAGGCCAAGGACAAAAAACATTGGATGGCCCTTTTGCGCCAAATGCTCGTTGCCGGACTGTTACGAAAAGATATTGAAAGCTATGGCGTTATAAAACTAACCGATGCGGGCAATCAATTTATTAAAAAACCCGAATCGTTTTTAATGACCGAAGACCACGTTTTTGAAGGCGAAAACGACGACAGTAATATTATTACGGCCGCTAAAGCAAGCGCAACGGTAGCCGACGAGGTTTTAATGAAAATGCTAAAGGACCTACGCAAAAAAAATGCGGCAAAATTGGGCGTGCCACCGTTTGTGGTGTTCCAGGACCCATCGTTGGAGGACATGGCCCTTAAATACCCCATTACCATGACCGAGCTGGCCAACGTTCATGGCGTGGGCGAGGGCAAGGCCAAAAAATATGGCACTGATTTTATCGCTCTTATAACCAAATATGTAGACGAAAACGATATTATCCGCCCCGACGATTTGGTAGTAAAATCCACGGGAAGCAACTCGGCAAACAAACTGTATATCATCCAAAACATAGATAGAAAGTTGCCATTGGACGATATTGCCGCTGCCAAGGGCATGGAAATGGAAGATTTTATAAAGGAAATGGAAGCCATAGTATATTCCGGCACCAAGCTAAACATCAATTATTGGATAGACGAAATTTTAGATGAAGACCAACAAGAGGAAATACACGAGTATTTCATGGAATCCTTAACCGATAACATAGCCACGGCAATTGAAGAGTTCGATGGCGATTACGAAGAAGAAGAACTTCGCCTATACCGCATAAAATTTATTAGCGAGGTGGCTAATTAAAAACAGTTTAAGTTTTAATCGTTGTTTTGTTAAGAAAAAAAGCTGTCTAAAAAGTAGTTTTGTTGTCAATTTCGAGCATTTAATACTAAGAAGGGCAAACATGGTTTGCGGTAAATATCAAGAAATCTCATTTAGTTAATTTTTGGACAGTCTTTTCTTTTTAATATTTTGTATTGTCCATATTCCAAGTTCTAAAAAGGTATAGTCTATTTTCCGTTATTGTTTTCTATCTTTGCGCTTCATTTAAAAACAAGAACATGCAAGACGGATTATACGCAAAATTCAACACAACAAAAGGTGAAATTTTAGTAGCTTTGGAGTACAAAAAAACCCCGGGAACGGTGGGCAATTTTGTAGCCTTGGCCGAAGGAAACTTAGAAAACAAAGTAAAACCACAAGGTGCACCTTATTATAACGGATTAAAATTTCACAGGGTTATCCCCGATTTTATGATTCAAGGTGGATGCCCTTCGGGAACCGGAACCGGAAACCCGGGCTACCAGTTCGACGACGAGTTCCATTCCGATTTAAAGCACGACGGCCCGGGCGTTTTATCCATGGCCAATGCCGGCCCTGGTACCAATGGCAGCCAGTTTTTTATAACCCACGTAGCCACACCTTGGTTGGATAATAACCATACGGTTTTTGGTAAAGTTGTAAGCGGACAAGATGTTGTAGATGCCATTGCCCAAGGCGATGTTATAAGCGAAGTAGAAATTGTTCGGGTAGGCAAAGAAGCCGAAGCCTATAACGCCGTTGAAGCTTTTAGGACTTTTGAAGGCTCGCGCGAAAAACGACTGGCCGAAGAAAAAAAGACCGCCGAAGCCGAATTGGACAAATTGGCCGCCGGTTTCGAGCAAACAGGAAGTGGCCTGCGTTATAAAATTATCCAGAAAGGAAATGGTGCAAAAGCCGAAAAAGGCAAGCAAGTATCGGTGCATTATAAGGGGCAGTTGGCCGACGGTACGGTTTTCGATTCGTCGTACAAACGCAATCAGCCCATCGATTTTCCCGTTGGCGTGGGCCAGGTAATTGCCGGGTGGGACGAAGGCATACAATTATTAAACGTAGGCGATAAAGCACGCTTTGTTATCCCAAGCCATTTAGGGTACGGTAGCAGGGGAGCCGGTGGTGTAATACCCCCAAATGCCACATTGATTTTTGATGTGGAATTAATGGACGTAAAATAGTTGTTGTTGCTTGATGATTATTCTTCAGTAAAAACAAAGAAGCATCCTTTAATACAGGGTGCTTTTTTTGTTTTTTAGCCAATTGGGAAAAGTGATGAGTTCAATTAATTGTTTTTCGTTATTTAATCGCATAATTTATTTTTTTGTCGATTATTTTTTAGCAATCCAAACCGTAGTACTAATTTTACTCCCTAATTATCTTAAAATGATAGGTGTAAGGGATTCAGTGTTTTATAAAGATGTGCAAAAGGAACTTAATTATCCTTTTGGAAATATTTACATTTTTAAAAACTTTGTGGTTTCCGAAATGAATGCGGGTATTACGTATAGTTGGGATGTACAGGGTAAAATTATAGCAAACGACGTGTCCCTTTATTTGGGAACAATGGGCGATGACGTTATTTATATTTCCAATAGAATTAATTCCTACGCAGTAGTTCCTACCGATTGGTTCAAGTTTTTTAAAAATTATAAGTTAAAAAACTATGTTATTGTATCCGACAATAAAATTGGAGCATTGAATTCTGCCATAGAAAATTTGTTTTTCAACAATAAAATAAAGCGGTTTAATTCTTTGTACGAAGCAGTTAACTGGGTTACGACTGATTTAATAAATGTTAAATAGTCAATTATTTTCGGTGCTTTGCATTTAATACAGGTATTACGGTTTCTTGATAATCCCAAAAATTAGTTTAAACAATTCAATTTTAGGCACTTTGCTTTATCTTGTAAAAAAAATCTCTCCTGTGTATATTGCAAAAATAGAAGGATAGTTCTTATACCTGTAACACCCCCATGTTAAAAGGTTTTTCAATAGGTGCGTGGTTGGCCGCTTCAATCCCCATGGAAATCCAAGTGCGGGTATCCAACGGATTTATAACGGCATCGGTCCAAATTCGGGCAGCGGCGTAATATGGCGATACTTGGGCATCGTAGCGCGATTTAATTTCATTAAAAAGCTCATCTTCTTTTTCCTTGGTAATGGTTTCGCCCTTTTTCTTTAACGAGGCGGTTTCAATTTGAAGGAGTACTTTAGCGGCACTATTTCCGCTCATTACCGCCAACTCGGCACTGGGCCAAGCCACGATTAACCTTGGGTCGTAAGCCTTGCCGCACATGGCATAATTGCCCGCCCCATAGCTGTTGCCAATAATTACGGTAAATTTGGGTACTACGCTATTGCTTACGGCATTTACCATTTTGGCACCGTCCTTAATAATGCCGCTATGTTCGCTTTTGCTACCCACCATAAAGCCCGTAACATCCTGTAAAAATATCAGGGGAATTTTTTTCTGGTTGCAGTTGGCTATAAAACGGGTGGCCTTGTCGGCACTGTCGTTATAAATTACACCGCCAAATTGCATTTCGCCTTTTTTGGTTTTTACCAATTGGCGTTGGTTGGCCACAATACCTACTGCCCAGCCATCAATTCGGGCATAGCAGGTTATTATGGTTTTGCCGTATCCGGCTTTATATTCTTCGTAATCCGAGTTGTCTATCAAACGTTTTATAATTTCGTACATATCGTACTGGTCGGTTCTGTTTTTTGGTAAAATACCATAAATATCGTTGGGGCTGTCCTTTGGGGGTATGGAATCCGCCCTGTTAAACCCCGCTTTGTCGTAATCGCCTATTTTGTCTATAATGTTTTTAATGGTATCCAAGGCCTCTTTGTCGTCTTTAGCCTTATAATCGGTAACGCCCGATATTTCGCAATGCGTGGTGGCACCACCAAGGGTTTCATTATCTATGGTTTCGCCAATGGCCGCCTTAACCAAATAGCTGCCGGCCAAAAAAATACTTCCGGTTTTATCTACAATCAAAGCTTCGTCGCTCATAATGGGCAAGTACGCCCCTCCGGCAACGCAACTGCCCATAACGGCCGCAATTTGGGTAATGCCCATGCTGCTCATAATGGCGTTGTTCCTAAAAATACGCCCAAAGTGTTCCTTATCGGGAAAAATGTCGTCTTGTAGCGGCAAATAAACGCCCGCACTATCCACCAGGTAAATAATGGGCAATTTGTTTTCAATGGCAATTTCCTGCGCCCGCAAATTCTTTTTTCCGGTAATAGGAAACCAAGCCCCGGCTTTTACCGTTGCGTCGTTGGCAACAACAATACATTGTTTACCTTTAATGTAGCCTATTTTTATAACAACGCCGCCCGATGGGCAACCACCATGTTCGAGGTACATGCCATCTCCCGCAAGGGCCGCTATTTCAACGGATTTGGTATTGGCGTCCAACAAATAATCAATGCGCTCGCGAGCGGTTAATTTTCCTTTTGCATGTTGCTTTTCAATACTTTTTTTACCACCGCCCAAATACGCTTTGTCCAGGCGTTTGTTAAGTTCGGAAACCAAAAGTTTATTGTAATCTTCGTTTTTGTTGAAGTTTAAATCCATTACCGTTTTTATTTGAAGCTAAAATACAAAAGTTTAAATTTAAAGTGTTAATTAATATCCATATTGCTAAGAGTTGGCATATTTTTGTTGTTCAAAAATTTTATATATGAAGAAAATAGCTGCTTTTGCAGGCTCCAACAGCAAAAACTCCATAAACAAACAGCTTGTGCATTATGCAGCAAGTTTATTTGAAAATGTGAACGTCGATATTTTAGATTTAAACGATTTTGAATTGCCGCTTTTTGGAGTAGATTTAGAAAAAGAAAGCGGCATTCCCGAAAACGCCCACCGCTTTTTTGAACGTATAAAAGCAGCCGATGGCGTGTTGCTATCGTTGGCCGAACACAACGGCGCCTATACTGCGGCTTTTAAAAATTTGTTCGATTGGGTGTCAAGGATAGAAGTAAAATGGTTTTACGACAACCCCGTAATGCTTATGGCTACGGCGCCCGGGGGCAGGGGTGGTTTGTCGGTTTTGGAACTGGCGCAAAATAGGTTCCCCAGGCATAATGCCCATATTGTTAATGTATTTTCGCTACCTTTTTTTAAGGATAATTTTAAGGATGGAAAATTGGTTAACCCCGATTACGATTTGCAATTGAAACAAGCTATTAAACAATTTGAAAAAACTATTACAGATGGAAATACTACACACCGATAACGGTAAAAAAGGCGTTTTTTATATTGAAGAAGAAACCAAAACAGTAGCCGAAATGACCTATACCTACGCCGGTACCGATAAAATTATTATAGACCACACCCGCGTGGACGATAGTTTAAAAGGGCAGGGCATAGGCTATAAATTAGTAGCGGAAGCGGTTGGGTTTATGCGCAATAATAATTTAAAGGTTATTCCTTTGTGTCCGTTTGCTGCCGCCGTTTTTAAGAAAAAAAACGACCAGTATGCCGATGTTTTGGCATAATAAGCCGCTGGTTTTAGCTGTTTAATCTATTTGTTTCTTAAAAAATACGATATTTGCGGTATGATAGGTTGCGCAAGGGATTGAAGTGGCATCCTTTTATATGCCAAAACGGATTTTGAAAACAAGGGCTTACATGGGGCTTGGTACCTCCCTTTTAAGAAAATACCGAAATAAACAGGCATATAAAAGATATAACGGAAAGCCCGACCCCGAACAAAATTCGGGGATGCGCCCAAAAAACT
This sequence comes from Flavobacteriaceae bacterium, assembly GCA_047975545.1. GTDB lineage: Bacteria > Bacteroidota > Bacteroidia > Flavobacteriales > Flavobacteriaceae > JBKEDS01. Next base: position 27,545 of record JBKEDS010000009.1, read on the forward strand.
AAAATAAAACATGTAATTATGGCAATGAATAAAAATACGGTATTGGCGTGGGCCACGTGGATTATGATTTTTGTAGGTGTCGGGTTAATAGCCCTTGGCGCCTTTAGGTACGACGAGGTGGCGGGCTGGGGCTTTGCCTCGGTTGGTATAGGCTTTTTTGCTATTGCCTGGGTGTTTAACGCTTTAAAAGGAAGGGTGTAATGAGCGACGATAAAAAAGTTATTTTTTCAATGTCTGGTTTAACCAAGACCTTTCAAGGGGCTAATACGCCCGTTTTAAAAAATATTTACCTAAGTTTTTTTTACGGGGCTAAAATAGGCATTCTGGGCTTAAATGGTTCGGGTAAATCTACCTTATTGAAAATTATCGCGGGGGTAGATAAAAACTATCAGGGCGATGTGGTGTTTTTACAAGATTATTCGGTTGGTTATTTGGAGCAAGAACCCCAATTGGACGAAACCAAAACCGTAATGGATATTGTTCGCGAAGGTGCCGCCGAAACGGTGGCCATTTTGGACGAGTACAACAAAATAAACGATATGTTTGGGTTGGAAGAGGTGTATGGCAACCCCGATAAAATGGAAAAGCTAATGAACCGCCAAGCCGAACTGCAAGATAAAATCGATGCCGCCAATGCTTGGGAACTGGATACCAAATTGGAAATTGCCATGGACGCCCTGCGCACGCCCGATGGCGATAAAAAAATAAGCGTGCTTTCCGGTGGCGAGCGCCGTCGGGTAGCCTTATGCCGTTTACTGTTGCAAGAACCCGATGTGTTGTTGTTGGACGAGCCTACCAACCATTTGGATGCCGAATCGGTACATTGGTTGGAGCAGCATTTGGCGCAGTACAAAGGCACGGTTATAGCCGTTACCCACGATAGGTATTTTTTGGATAATGTTGCTGGTTGGATTTTGGAATTGGACAGGGGCGAGGGCATTCCGTGGAAAGGCAACTACTCGTCTTGGTTGGACCAAAAGGCCAAGCGTTTGGCGCAGGAAAGCAAAACGGCATCGAAACGCCAAAAAACCTTGGAGCGCGAGCTGGAATGGGTGCGCCAAGGGGCTAAGGGCCGACAAACCAAACAAAAAGCACGTTTAAAAAATTACGACAAATTACTAAGCCAAGACCAAAAGCAGCTTGACGAAAAACTTGAAATTTATATTCCCAATGGTCCTCGATTGGGTACAAATGTTATTGAGGCGGTAGGTGTTAGCAAAGGCTACGACGATAAACTGCTTTACGAAAGTTTGAATTTTAAACTTCCCCAAGCCGGAATAGTGGGCGTTATTGGCCCTAATGGTGCCGGTAAAACCACGATTTTTAGGATGATAATGGGTGAAGAAAAACCCGATAAAGGGGAGTTTGTCGTGGGCGATACCGCAAAAATTGCTTATGTGGACCAAAGCCACTCCAATATAGACCCCGAAAAAACCATTTGGCAAAATTTTAGCGACGAGCAAGAGCTTGTACTCATGGGCGGCAAGGAAGTAAACTCCCGGGCGTATTTAAGCCGGTTTAACTTTTCTGGCGGCGAACAAAACAAGAAAGTGAAATTACTTTCGGGCGGCGAGCGCAATAGGCTCCATTTGGCCATGACCCTAAAGGAAGAAGGTAACGTACTACTATTGGACGAGCCTACCAACGACCTTGATGTAAACACTTTAAGGGCTTTGGAAGAAGGCTTGGAAAATTTTGCGGGCTGTGCGGTGGTAATCTCGCACGACCGTTGGTTTTTGGATAGGATATGTACGCATATTTTAGCTTTCGAGGGCGATTCGCAAGTATATTTTTTTGAAGGCAGTTTTAGCGAATACGAAGATAATAGGAAAAAGCGCTTGGGCGACCAAGCTCCTAAGCGTATAAAATACAAAAAACTGGTACGGTAGCAACAAAAGCGCCCACAAATTCGGTAGGGTAGAGTCATACTTTAAACATGTAAATGCTTGAGCTTTACCTTTTTAAGTTTCGCACATTCATTAATGTTGTTTTTCCCGCAGAAAACGCAGATATGCGCAGAGTAACTTTCACCCAAAATGAAAGAACATCAGCGAAAATCTGCGTTTTCTGCGGGAAATAGTATTTTACTTGACCAAATAGTCTTTAGTAAAATCCTTCATTGAGAGATTTAGCAAAAACAACTCCGCAAAAGGGCATGAAACCCTCATTGAGGGCTTTGGCAAAGCCAAGATAAAGACCTCCACAAAAGGTCATGAATAAAAGCAACGGACAGTAAGCTTTCGGCTTTTTTGTTGTGTTGTTTGAAAAACCTAAAATCAAATGTTTAACTTAAATTTATTCGAATGGAAAAAACAACGGATAGTAGGCTTTCGGCTTTTTGTTGCTGTTATTTTCCGTAAATATGGCCTTGGGTTGAGTTTTCGTTAGCATTCCTTTTTTTCATGGCCTCATCGAATTTATCAAGTTTTTCGTTTTCTTTTTTTAAAATATAGGATTTCCTGATACCAAGAATAACCAAAACAAGAAGAATGGCAATAATAACCATTAAGAAAACATAGGATTCGAAAAAATTCACCAACATGGTGAAAATCAAGAAAGTGTTAAGCATAATGCAGTGATTTTGGGGTTTCGCTGCAAAAATATCAAAACAAAACTTAAAATGGTATATTTTTAACGTTTATTGTTTTCAACAACATGCTTATTCGTATATTGATTTTTTGGTGATTTTTAGCAATGAATAAGTTATGCTTATAAACTAATGTTATGTCAACTCTGAATTTAGTATAGAGATTGCTTCGTCGTCGTGCCTCCTTCTCGCAATGACGTCATTTCGACGACAGCGGAGGAAGCACTCCCATCCGTCAATTTTAATTTGACATAACACTAATGTTTTTCCTTTCAAGCAGGGCCATATAAAACCCATCGAAACCTGATTCGTGCGCCAAGATTTTTTGGTCTTTTATAAATGTAAAGGTTTTGCCCGATTCCGAGGTTAAGAATTTTTCAACTTGTTTTTGGTTTTCCGATGGTAATACCGAACAAGTAGCATAAACCAGTTTTCCGCCGGGCTTGACCATTTTGGCGTATTGCTGTAAAATATCCTGTTGGGTTTGTTTTATTTTTTCTAAAAAACTTTCCTCTAATTTCCATTTGGCGTCGGGGTTTCGCCTTAGCACGCCCAGCCCGGAGCAAGGGGCGTCGATTAAAACCCTATCGGCCTTATCGTGCAGTTTTTTAATAACTTTTGTCGAGTCTATTGTACGGGTTTCAATATTGTGAGCCCCGTTGCGCTTGGCGCGGCGTTTTAGTTCTTGGAGTTTATTGGCGTAAATGTCCAAAGCGATAATTTGTCCTTTGTTTTCGGTAAGGGAAGCAATATGCAGGGTTTTGCCCCCGGCACCGGCACAGGCATCAATTATGCGCATGCCGGGTTTTACCTCTAAAAACTCGGCTACCAATTGCGAGGAAGCATCCTGTACCTCGAACAAGCCGTTTTTAAAAGCATCGGTGGTAAACACGTTAACACGCTCCTTTAGTTTTAAGGCTTGGGGGTAATGCTTTAAAAATTCGGTTTCAATATCCAAATCGAAAAGTTCGGCTTGCAATTTTTCCTTGGTGGTTTTTAATGTGTTTGCCCGCAAAATAACGTCGGCTTGTTGGTTTAGGGCCTTTATTTCTTTTTCCCAAATGTTTGCGCCCAATTCTTTTTCGCCCAAAGCATCTATCCAATCGGGGATGGATTCGCGGTATTTCCTGATTTTTGAAAGTTCATCAAAACGACCCTTGATTTTTCGGGTCGGGGTGTTTTCAAAATATTTCCAATCGGGCAATTTTATGCCTTTTAGGGTTGCCCAAACGGCAAATATGCGCCATAGGTTGTCACGGTCAAAGGGTTCCTTAACCTCGGCAATTTCGGCGTAAAGCCGTTTCCAGCGCACAATGTCGTAAGTGGTTTCGGCAACAAAGGCACGGTCGCGTGCGCCCCAACGTTTATCGCGCTTTAATAGCTGTTGTATAACCTTGTCGGCATATTGGTTGTCGTTAAAAATTTGGGTTAGGCCATCGATAACCGCAAAGCAAAGGTTTCTGTGTAATCGCATTCTATAATAAAATAAGGGTGCAAAGGTAGTTAAAAGTTTATTTGTTTAGGTGTTTCTCTGTTAATTCGATATTTTTATAAAAAATTACTGAAAGGAAACCCTTATAAAGGATTTAAATAAAATAATTATTTTTCATAAATGGCTTAAAATATTGGAGAATAAATGTTAATCTTTAAATTTATTTGTATGAAACCCTCATCGAGGGATTTAGCAAAGCCAAGGTAAAGGCCTCCACAAAAGTCATGAATAAAAACAACAGACGGTAAGCTTTTTTTTTTTGATACGTTGTTTAAAAAACTTAAAATCAAATGTTTAACTTAAATTTATTCGAATGAAATGTTTTTGTATATTCGTAATAAGCGTGATGGTTTTTTCCTGTGGAAAACAAGAAAAACACATTAAATTTAATTCTATTGAAGTTGAAACACTTTTGCGGGATTCGCTTCTAAGTGTTCGGGCCATAACCATTTTAAACGATAAAAGTTTAGCGTTCGCAGCCAATAACGGCGTTTTTGGTATGTATAGCCCAAATACGAAAACTTGGCAAACCGCCGTACAAAAACACGATAGTTTACTGCCCCATTTTAGGGCAGTTGCCCATACCGCAACCAATTTTTTATGCTAAGCATCAATACGCCCGCTTTGCTGTTTAAAACGGGAAATTCCGGAAAAATGGAACTGGTTTATAAAGAAGAAGGCGAAGGCGTATTTTACAACGCCATGGCCTTTTGGAACAACAATGAAGGCATTGCCGTTGGCGATAGTGTTGGCGGGTGTTTGTCTATTATTATAACCCGAAACGGTGGGCAAACTTGGGAAAAACTTAAATGCGAAGATTTACCGATTTCCAATAGTGCAGAAGGCGCCTTTGCAGCCAGCAACACTAACATAAAAACTATGGGCGGTAAAGCGTGGATAGGCACCACAAAAGGCAATATATACTATTCCGGGGACAAAGGCAAAACATGGCAACTTATTGAAACCCCCATTATAAAAACAAAAGACACTGAAGGCATTTATTCCTTGGATTTTTACAACGACCAAACAGGGTTTGCCATTGGCGGCGATTATACTAACCCCGATAACGATACTGCCAACAAAATAGCAACCAACGATGGCGGCAAAACATGGCAATTAATGGCTTCAGGGCAACAACCCGGTTACCGAAGTTGCGTGCAATATGTGCCCAATAGCAACGGACAAGCGCTTGTAGCCGTAGGGTTTAAGGGTATTGATTTTAGTGGGGATGCAGGCGTAACATGGCAGCATTTAAGCGACGAAAGTTTTTATACTATTAGGTTTTTAAACGATAGTGTGGCCTATGCGGGAGGCTCGGGTAGGATTTCTAAAATTATATTTGGTTCTAAAATAAGTAACCGATAACAATAATTGTGGAGGCTGGAGCATATTGAAGTCTCCATAAAAACAAAAAAATCACTCACACCTTCAACTTGTCCAATTTACCTTGGTAGGTTTTTATTTCGTCCCGTAATTTGGCAGCCACGATAAAATCCAGGGCTTTGGCGGCCTCTTCCATAAGTTTTCGCCTTTCCCGTATTTTCTTTTCCAGTTCGGGCTTGCTTAAATATTCGCTTTCGGGCTCGGCAGCTTTTTTGGCTTCCAACTCGTAACTGTACGTGCTAACCGAATTTTTGGACAATGCGTTATCCAAACTTTTGTTTAAGGGTTGTGGGGTTATGTTGTGCTTGGTGTTGTAGTTAATCTGCTTTTCGCGCCTGTAATTAGTTTCGTCTATGGTTTGCTGCATGCTGTTTGTTATTTTATCGGCATACATAATGGCTTTGCCAGCTATGTTCCGGGCAGCGCGCCCAACAGTTTGGGTTAACGAACGTGTGGAGCGCAAAAAGCCTTCCTTATCGGCATCCAATATGGCTACCAACGATACTTCGGGCAAATCCAAGCCTTCCCGCAGTAGGTTTACGCCCACGAGAACATCAAAAAGGCCTTTGCGTAAATCTTGCATAATTTCTACACGTTCCAAGGTGTCCACATCGCTATGGATGTAGCGACAGCGTATTTGTATACGCTCCAAATATTTGGTAAGTTCCTCGGCCATACGTTTGGTAAGCGTGGTTACCAGGGTGCGTTCGTCCTTTTCTACCCGTATTTGTATTTCTTCAATTAAATCGTCTATTTGGTTTAGGCTTGGGCGTACCTCGATTATGGGATCCAAAAGCCCCGTTGGCCTAATAACCTGTTCGATATAAACGCCGTCGGTTTTTTTAAGCTCATAATCGGCGGGCGTGGCACTTACGTAAATAACTTGGTTTTGTATGGCCTCGAATTCCTCAAATTTTAGCGGACGGTTGTCCATGGCGGCGGGTAGGCGAAACCCGTATTCCACCAAATTTTCCTTTCGGCTACGGTCGCCGCCGTACATGGCGTGCACTTGCGAAATGGTTACGTGGCTTTCGTCTACCACCATCAAGTAATCATCTGGAAAATAATCCAATAGGCAAAAGGGGCGTGTGCCGGGTTTTCGGCCATCGAGGTATCTGGAATAATTTTCAATGCCCGAGCAATAGCCCAGTTCCCGAATCATTTCCAAATCAAACTCGGTACGTTCCTTTAAGCGTTTGGCTTCAAGGTGTTTTCCTATTTCATTAAAATAATCGTATTGCTTAACCAAATCGTCTTGGATTTCCTTTATTGCATTTTGAAGCACATCGGGCGAAGTTACAAACATATTGGCGGGGTAAATATTCAAACGCTCGTAATGTTCTATAACTTCGTTGGTTTGAATGTCGAAGGCTTCAATATCCTCGATTTCATCGCCAAAAAAGTGGATTCTGAAAGCGTGGTCGGCATAGCTTGGGAATACATCTACGGTATCGCCTTTTATTCTGAAATTCCCGTGACGGAAATCGGCCTCGGTCCTGGAATATAAACTCTGTACCAACCTATGCAATAGTTTGGTGCGTGAAATTTCTTGGTTGCGTTCAATGGAAATTACATTTTTTTGAAACTCCACGGGGTTGCCAATACCGTACAGGCACGACACCGAGGCCACCACCAAGACATCGCGCCGCCCCGACAAAAGGGAAGAGGTGGCGCTAAGGCGCATTTTTTCTATTTCCTCGTTTATGGATAAATCTTTTTCAATATAAACGCCCGTAACGGGAATGTAAGCCTCGGGTTGGTAATAATCGTAGTACGACACAAAATATTCGACAGCATTATTAGGAAAAAATTGCTTAAATTCCGAATATAACTGTGCTGCCAAGGTTTTGTTGTGTGCCAATACCAAAGTAGGGCGTTGTACTTCCTGTATAACGTTGGCCACGGTAAAGGTTTTGCCCGAACCGGTAACGCCCAACAGGGTTTGGTACTTGTCCTTGGCCAAAATGCCTTCGGAAAGTTGTTTTATGGCCTGGGGCTGGTCGCCCGTGGGCTTAAATTTCGATTCTATTTTGAATTTCATACCGCAAAATTAAGGAAAAACGACTCATGCTTAAAGGTTGATGCCTTAATATTGCTTTTCCGTTTAGGATTGCATGTTATCTTAATTCGGCACCGAGCTGGTTTTCGAAATTGGATTGTAGCTTGGCCATTATTCTGTCGATTTGCTTGTCGTTAAGGGTTTTGCTTTCGTCCTGTAACGTAAAGCTCACGGCGTAGCTTTTTTTGCCCTCCGGTAAATTTTTGCCTTGGTAAACGTCGAACAAATTAACTTGTTTTAATAGCTGCTTTTCGGTTTGTTTGGCAATTTTGTAAACGGCTTCAAAGCTAACGTTGTTATCTATCAACAAAGCAAAATCACGGCGTACTTCCGGATATTTGGGTATGGCTTTAAAAGCCATTTTGTTGTGCTTTACCAAAACTAAAACAGCATCCCAATCAAAATTAGCAAACAGCACTTCTTGCGAAATTCCAAACGCTTTTAAAATTGGTTTTTTAACCAAGCCAAAGTTTACCAATACCGTTTTTCCAAATGTTAAGTTAAGGCCTTCACTAAATATACTATTGCTTGTTGGTGTTTCTTGGTATTTGGTAATGCCCAAACGCTCTAAAATACTATTTACATAGGCTTTTAAATAGAAGAAATTGGTTTTGTTGTTGGTTTCGCTCCAATTTTCGGGTGTTTTGTCCCCGGTAATAAACAGGGACATGTTTTTGAACTCGTCTTGTTTACCATTAATATTTTGATAGGTTTTTCCAAACTCGAACAGTTTTAAATCGTTGCGCTTTCTGTTTAAATTAAAGGCAACGGCCTCCAATCCCGAAAACAATAACGATTGCCTTAACACCGACAGTTCGTTGCTTAAAGGATTTAATATGGTAACGTTGTGCTCGGGTTTTAAATCTTGGTTAAGGGCTACATAATTAGGGGAGGTAAGCGAATTGGACAGGATTTCGAAAAAGCCCTGCGACGCCAATTGGTTGCCTATTATGTTTTGGATTTTATAATCTTCAAACTTAGAGCTATTTGAAATAGAAGCATTTAATTTTTCCGTAGTTTTAACGTTATTATAGCCGTAAACCCGTAGTATTTCCTCGATTATATCGGCTTCCCGTTGCACATCGTTTCTGTAAGCGGGTACAGTAAGGCCCAAGCCTGTTTCGGTAACGTTGTTCACCTTTATTTCTAAAGAAGAAAGGATTTGTTTTATGGTTTCCTTCGGAATTTCCTCGCCAATTAGCTTTTTAGTATTTTCGAACGTAAAACGTACCTGAAAATCTTGGATTTTCTTAGGGTACAAATCGGTAATATCGCTGGTTACCTCGCCACCAGCGACCTCCTGTATTAGTAAAGCGGCCCGTTTTAGGGCATATTCTGTTATATTGGGGTCTATGCCGCGCTCGAACCTAAACGAGGCATCGGTATTTAAGCCATGGCGTTTGGCTGTTTTTCTAATACTTACGGGGTTAAAATAGGCACTTTCCAAGAAAATTGCCGTTGTGTTTTCTGAAACTCCCGAGTGCAGTCCGCCAAAAACCCCGGCGATGCACATGGGTTTTTCGGTATTGCAAATCATTAAATCGTCTTGGTGAAGTTCGCGTTCAACCCCATCTAAAGTTATAAATTTTGTGCCTGTGGGAAGCGTTTTAACCACAACTTTATTGCCTTCTATTTTATTGGCATCGAAAGCATGCAGGGGCTGCCCCAGTTCGTGAAGCACGTAATTGGTAGCATCTACAATATTATTTATGGGGTTTAGGCCTATGGCTTTTAACCTATGCTGTAACCATTTTGGCGAATCCTTAACCTCAATACCCGAAATGGTTACCCCGCAGTATCGGGGCGCCAAGGTTTTATCCTCAACGGTAATATCCATTTTCAAGGTACGGCTGTTGGTGTGGTAGGCGCTTACCGATGGTGTTATTAATTCTAAATTTATTTCTTTTTGAAGTAGCCCTGCCTTTAAATCCCGTGCTACGCCCCAATGGCTCATGGCATCGGCACGGTTGGGGGTTAGGCCTATTTCGAATACTTTGTCGTTTTCAATTTCGAAAATTTCGGCGCATGGTGTGCCTACTTTTAAATCGTTAGACAAAACCATAATGCCGTCGTGCGATTTGCCCAATCCTAATTCGTCTTCGGCACAAATCATACCGTGGCTGTCCTCGCCCCGGATTTTTCCTTTTTTTATGGCCCACGCTTCGCCTTCGGGGGTATACAACGTTGTGCCTATGGTGGCCACGGGTACTTTTTGCCCGGCCACAACGTTTGGTGCGCCACAAACAATTTTTAAGGGTTCTTCTTCACCTATATTAACAGTAGTTAACTTTAGTTTGTCGGCATTTGGGTGTTGTATGCAGGTAAGCACTTCGCCTACAACCACACCTTCCAAGCCGCCTTTAATAGATTGGTAGGGGGTTATGCCTTCTACCTCAAGGCCTAAATCCGTAAGTAGTTCGCCCGTTTGCTCGGCGGTCCAATCAACTTTTATAAACTGTTTTAGCCAATTGTAGGAAATTTTCATTTATTTTAAATTTTAGTAATTAACTGTTAATTGTGTTGGTTGGTATTGTTCACCGCCTGTTAAATACCCATTGTGGGTTTTAGGAGGGCAAAGATAAAATATTGCGTTAAGCATTCAAACTAATAGTGTTGTAATTTCGGTACAAACCCATACTTTGATGTTTAAACTTTTGAGAAGATAGTCGTTGGTGATTGAGCGGGCCGAGGAATGGGTAGGAAAAATCCTTTTTTGCCTTGGCGGAATTTACCGTTTTTAAAAAACAAACACAATATAAATTCACAATAAGTTAACAACTAATATTGTACATTTGCGCTTTTGCCAATTTATGAGCCAGTTTAACGATAACATTGAAGTAAAAGGAGCCCGGGTGCACAACCTAAAAAACATAGATGTAACCATACCAAGGGAAAAGTTGGTGGTTATTACGGGGTTGTCGGGCAGCGGAAAATCGTCCTTGGCGTTCGATACCATTTATGCCGAAGGCCAGCGCCGTTATATTGAAACCTTTTCGGCTTATGCCAGACAATTCCTCGGCGGTTTGGAGCGCCCTGATGTTGATAAAATCGATGGGCTTTCGCCCGTTATTGCCATCGAGCAAAAAACCACCAGCAAATCGCCACGCTCCACTGTGGGTACCATTACCGAAATTTACGACTTTTTGCGCCTGCTTTTTGCACGGGCCAGTGATGCTTACAGTTATAATACTGGCGAAAAAATGGTAAGTTATAGCGACGAGCAAATAAAAGCGCTTATTGTTAACGATTTTAAAGACAAGCGCATCAATATCCTATCGCCCGTAATCCGCTCCCGAAAGGGGCATTACCGCGAACTGTTCGAACAAATAGCCAAACAGGGCTTTGTAAAAGTACGCACCGATGGCGAAATTCGGGATATTGTAAAAGGCCTAAAACTGGACCGCTACAAAACCCACGATGTCGAAATTGTTATAGACCGTTTGGTGGTAAATGAAACCGCCGATACCGATAAACGCCTTGCCGAAAGCATAAATACCGCCATGTACCACGGCGAGGACGTGCTTATGGTTTTGGACCAAGACACCAACGAAACCCGCTATTTTAGCCGTAATTTAATGTGTCCGTCCTCGGGTATTTCTTACCCCAACCCCGAACCCAACAATTTTTCGTTCAACTCGCCAAAAGGCGCTTGCGATACTTGTGGCGGCATTGGCACGCTGTATCAAGTCAATGTAAAAAAAATAGTTCCAGACGAAAGCCTGTCCATAAAAAACGGTGCTTTGGCGCCCCACGGCGCACAAAAAAACTCGTGGATTTTCAAGCAGTTGGAAACCATTGCGCAACGCTTTAACTTTAAACTAACCGATGCCTACAAGGATATTCCCGAAGCCGCCAAACAAATAATTATTTATGGCGGAAACGAAAAATTTTCGGTCGATAGCAAATCGCTTGGCGTTACCCGTAATTACAAAATAGATTTCGAGGGCATTGCCAATTTTATAGAAAACCAATACAACAGCGCCGAAACCACATCAATAAAACGTTGGGCAAAGGAGTATATGGACAAAATTGAATGCCCTACTTGCCACGGCAGCCGTTTAAAACAGGAGTCGCTCTATTTCAAAATAAACAACAAAAACATAGCCGAACTGGCCAATACCGATATTGTGGAACTTGCCGAATGGTTTAAGGAACTGCCAAAGCACCTATCGGAAAAACAATTTAAAATAGCCGAGGAAATACTAAAGGAAATAAACGCCCGGTTACAATTTTTGTTGGATGTTGGCTTAAACTACCTATCGCTAAACCGAAGCTCGAAATCGCTTTCTGGTGGCGAGGCACAGCGCATTAGGCTGGCCACGCAAATAGGTTCGCAATTGGTGGGCGTACTTTATATTTTGGACGAGCCCAGTATAGGCCTGCACCAGCGCGACAACGAAAAACTCATTAACTCATTGGTGTCGCTGCGGGATATTGGCAATTCGGTTATCGTGGTCGAACACGACAAGGATATGATAGAACGTGCTGATTATGTTATTGACATTGGCCCAAAAGCAGGGAAACACGGCGGCGACATTATAAGCACGGGCACGCCAAAGGAACTTTTAAAGCACCACACCCTAACCGCCGATTATTTAAACGGCACCAAAACCATTGAAATACCCAAGGCACGGCGCGAGGGCAATGGCAAGTTTTTAGAACTTAACGGCTGCACGGGCAACAACCTAAAAAACATTTCGGTTACCTTTCCCTTGGGCAAAATGATAGGTGTTACGGGCGTTTCGGGCAGCGGTAAATCTACCCTAATAAACGAAACCCTATATCCTATTTTAAATGCCCATTACTTTAACGGCGTAAAAAAGCCCATGCCCTACAAAAGTATTAAGGGCTTGGAACATATCGACAAGGTAATCGATATAAACCAATCGCCCATTGGCCGTACCCCACGTAGCAACCCCGCCACCTATACGGGTACGTTTAGCGAAATACGGGCGCTTTTTGCCAAAACCCCCGAAGCCATGATTAGAGGCTATAAAGCAGGGCGTTTTAGTTTTAATGTGAAAGGCGGCCGCTGCGAAACTTGCCAAGGCGGTGGGCTTCGGGTTATTGAAATGAACTTCCTGCCCGACGTTTACGTCGAGTGCGAAACTTGCCAAGGCAAGCGTTTTAACCGTGAAACCTTGGAAATTCGCTATAAGGGAAAATCGATTAGCGATGTGCTAAACATGACCATAAACGAGGCCGTAGATTTTTTCGAGCATATCCCCAAAATTCACAAAAAACTAAAAACCATAAAGGATGTAGGCTTGGGCTACATAACCCTTGGCCAACAAAGCACCACGCTTTCGGGCGGCGAGGCGCAACGCATAAAACTAGCCACCGAACTTAGCAAGCGCGACACGGGCAATACCTTTTACATTTTGGACGAACCCACAACCGGGCTGCATTTCGAGGATATTCGGGTATTAATGCTGGTGCTTAACAAATTGGTAAAAAAAGGAAATACCGTTTTAATAATAGAACACAATTTAGACGTTATAAAAACCGTTGACCATATTATCGATATAGGTTATGAAGGTGGAAAAGGCGGCGGAAAAATTATTGCCGAAGGCACGCCGGAAGAAGTTGCCAAGCACCCCAAAAGCCATACGGCAAGATTTTTGAAGAAAGAATTAAATTAAAATAAATCGACTTAAAAAAAAACATGAGAAAAGAACAACACCCCAAAGGTTGGAACGAAATAAAAACAAACGACTCTTGGGCTATTTTTAAAATAATGGGCGAATTTGTTAACGGTTTCGAGCGCATGAGCCAAATAGGGCCTTGTGTGTCTATTTTTGGTTCGGCCAGAACAAAACCCAACGAAGGTTACTACCAATTGGCCGAAAAAATAGCCACCAAAATAGTCGAAGCCGGTTACGGCGTTATTACCGGGGGCGGTCCCGGCATTATGGAGGCCGGTAACAAAGGCGCGCATATTGGCGGTGGCACATCGGTTGGGCTTAATATCGATTTGCCTTTCGAGCAACACGACAACCCTTATATCGATTCCGATAAGAGCTTGGATTTCGACTATTTTTTCGTCCGCAAGGTCATGTTCGTTAAATACTCGCAGGGCTTTGTGGTTATGCCCGGCGGTTTTGGCACTTTGGACGAGCTGTTCGAGGCCATAACCCTAATACAAACCCATAAAAGCGAGCAGTTTCCTATAATATTGGTAGGAACCGATTTTTGGAAAGGCCTGTTCGATTGGATTAAATCGACACTTTTGGAAAAATACGGGAACATATCGCCAAAGGACTTGGATTTAATCCACCTTGTCGATACCGAAAACGAAGTAATTGAAATATTGGACGCCTTCTACCAAAAATCAAGGCTTAGCCCTAATTTTTAATCCGTTTTTTGATATTTGCCTACACGGTTTTTAAAAACCTTGTAAGTTTAAAAAGTTGAAATTGCGTTTCGTTTTAAATTGAAAAAAAATCGTTTGAAAATACATTGTTTTAATTTTATTATAACGCTTCTTGTTAGTGTCGTTTGCTTGGGGCAAAACGCTATTAGCCTTAAAGCCGATTTTGATATTGAAAACAGGGAAATAACCATTTCGCAAACCATTCAATATAAAAACACAACACAAAATGCGCTTAAAACCATATATTTAAACGATTGGAACAACAGCTACGCCGCTAAAACTACCGATTTGGCCAAGCGCATTGCCGATGAGTACAAAACCGTTTTCCATTTGGCCAAGGACAAGGAGCGGGGCTATTCCACCATTTCCGATATAAAACAAAACGGCACTAATTTAAAGTTTGAGCGCTTAAGCAATAAAATAGATGTTATTAAAGTTGAATTGGTTTCGGCCCTGCAACCAAACGACAGCTACACCATTCAATTAAATTATACCGTAAAACTACCAAGCAATAAATTTACGGGCTACGGCCTTACCGATTCGGGCGATTTAAATTTGAAATACTGGTACATAACCCCTGCGGTTTATGATGGTAAATGGCACTGTTACAGCAATAAAAATTTAGACGATTTATACATTCCAAGTGCCGATTTAAATTTTGAAATTACCTATCCCAACGGTTACGCCTTGACTTCCGAATTGAATTTAAGTGAAACATATCAATCAGCTAAAAAACAAACAGTTGAGCTAACAGGAAAAAATAGAGTTAACACCAAATTGTTTTTAAACAAAAACTCACCTTTTAAAACCATACAAACCAAGGATTTTGCCATAGTTTCCGATATTGAAGAAAACGATTTGGACGTACTGGACAAGGTGCTTATTACCGAAAAAATAACCAATTTTATTATTGATAATTTTGGCGAATACCCCCATAAAAAACTGCTTTTAACCCAAACAGATGCAGATAAGGACCCCATTTACGGCCTAAACTTTTTGCCAAAATTTATAAGAGCCTACCCCGATAATTTTAACTACGAACTTAAACTTTTAAAGGTTGCCCTGCGGAATTATTTGGAAAACACACTGCTTGTAAACCCAAGAACCGAACAATGGCTGTTGGACGGCATCCAAATTTATTACCTAATAAATTATGTTGACCAATATTACCCCAATATGAAATTTCTTGGTGCCATGGCCGATATTTGGGGCGTAAAATCCTTTCATATTTCCGATATGAAGTTTAACGACAAGTACAACCACGGTTTTATGGTTATGGCCCGCACCAACAAGGACCAGCCGTTGGGCATGGCCAAGGATTCGCTGTTAAAATTTAACTACAACATTGCCAGCAAATACAAGGCGGGTATTGGTTTAAAATATCTTGACAATTTTGTTAACCACGATATTGTTGAAACGGCCTTGGATTCGTTTATGCTTCAAAATAAGTTAAAGCCCGTTACCGCAAAAGATTTCGAAACCTATATAAAATCGAAAACCGATAAGGATATTGATTGGTTTTTTTCCGATTACGTAAACACCCGAAAAGGCATCGATTTCAAAATAAAAAAAGTATCGAAAACCACCGATTCCATTACGGTTACCATAAAAAACAAGGAGCCTAACAGCATGCCCGTATCGCTGTATACCTTGCGGAACGACACGGTAATTTCTAAAATCTGGGTCGAGCATATAAAAAAATCCAAAACGCTTACCCTACCGAGAAACGGCGGCGATAAATTAGCGTTAAACTACGATAACGCCATGCCCGAAACCAACCAGCGGGACAATTGGAAATCGCTAAAAGGCTTTTTTTCCAACAACAAACCCCTGCAATTCCGGGTTTTTAAGGATATTGAAGACCCCAACTACAGCCAAGTGTTTTTTATGCCCATTTTGGAGTTTAACAACATTTACGATGGCATAACCCTTGGCGCCCGCATGTACAACACCACGCTTTTGCGAAAACTGTTCAATTACAAAATAGAGCCTATGTATGCTTTTGGCTCCAAATCGTTAACGGGCTCGGCGGCGGTTTCTAAAATCCATTATTTAAAAAATTCCGATTTATATTATATTAATTACGGTATTGTGGGCAGCTACACCTCGTATGCAGATAATTTGTTCGCGCGCTCCATTTCGCCCTCGCTAACCCTGATGTTTAGGGAAAAGGAAGATTTTAGGTCGAATAAAAGAAAAGCAGTAGTGCTACGGTACGTCGATATAAACCGGGATAAGGACATTAATAACGTTTTAACTAGCAACGAACCAAATTACGGTGTTTTTAATGCACGGTTTACGCACTCCAACGATAATTTAATAAATTATAACCGCTGGTATACCGATTTTCAGGCATCGAAAACCTTTAGCAAGGTGGCCTTTAATTACGAGTTTAGGAAATTGTACGAAAACAATAGGCAGTTAAACCTTCGGTTTTTTACGGGGGCGTTTATCAATAACAAAAATGATGTTTCCTCTAATTATTTCAGTTTTGCCCTGGACCGCCCAACCGATTATTTGTTCGAATATCCGTACTTAGGGCGCTCGGAAGCCACGGGAATTTTTAGCCAACAGTATATCGATGCCGAAGGCGGGTTTAAGTCTAAATTAAGCACGCCCTTTGCCAACCAATGGCTGTCGACCGTTAACGTAAGCACTACGCTTTGGAACTATATTTTGCTTTATGGCGATATGGGCGTGGTTAAAAACAAAAACAATTACGCCAATTATGTGTTCGATTCCGGTATTAGGGTTAATCTTGTTACCGATTATTTCGAGCTTTACTTCCCCGTTTATTCCAATTTGGGTTGGGAAATAGGGCAACCGCACTACGACCAAAAAATACGCTTTAAAGTTACCATAGACCCACAAATGCTCTTGGGCTTATTTAGGCGGCGTTGGTATTAATTGGTTTTTGAAAAATTTTCAATAATATCCGACTTTCATTAAAAACAAAATACAAACGGTTCTGTTTTCTTCTGTTTTTTTAAAAAACAGTTAATTTCTTTACCTTAAATATAATTGCAAAAGCCGTAAACTTTAACTACTTTTGCAGGAGTTAAATCTTAGTAAACTATGCAAACAGCACAAGACCTAACAAACAACTTATCGTTTGAAGATTTTAAAGCCGAGGTTTTAAACGATTACAAAACAGCGTTAAGGAGCCGGGAGTGCAGTTTGCTTGGCCGCAGGGAAGTTTTAACGGGAAAAGCCAAGTTCGGTATTTTTGGCGATGGTAAGGAAGTGCCGCAATTGGCCATGGCCAAAGCCTTTAAAAAAGGCGACTGGCGCTCGGGCTATTACCGCGACCAAACCTTTATGATGGCCATTGGCGAGCTAAGCATGGAACAATTTTTTGCTGGCCTGTACGCCAATACCGATTTGGCCCAGGAGCCCATGTCGGCCGGAAGGCAAATGGGCGGGCATTTTGTTACCCACAGCCTAAACAACGATGGCAGTTGGAAGGATTTAACCCAACAATACAACTCCAGTGCCGACATATCGCCCACTGCGGGACAAATGCCACGACTGCTGGGGCTTGCCCAAGCATCGCAAATTTTTAGGCACGTAACGGGCATAAACAGTTCTAAATTTTCGGTAAACGGAAACGAGGTAGCTTGGGGCACTATTGGCAACGCCAGTACCAGCGAAGGTTTGTTTTTTGAAACTATTAATGCCGCAGGCGTTTTGCAAGTCCCCATGGTTATTAGCGTTTGGGACGACGAGTATGGTATTTCGGTACACGCCAAGCACCAAACCACCAAGGAAAACATTTCGGAAATCCTTAAAGGTTTCCAAAGGGACAAACACAATAAAGGCTACGAAATTTTAAGGGTTAAGGGTTGGGATTATGCCAATTTAATGGAAACCTACCAAGAAGCCTCGGCCATAGCCCGAGAGGAACATGTTCCCGTTTTAATTCACGTTACCGAGCTTACACAGCCGCAAGGGCATTCCACTTCGGGGTCGCACGAACGCTATAAAAGTGTTGAACGCCTTAATTGGGAAAACGAAAACGATTGTATAAAACGCATGCGCGAGTGGATAATAGAAAGCAGTATTGCCACGGATGAAACGCTCTTGGATATTGAAAGAACAGCAAAAAAAGAAGTAAAGGAAGCCAAGAAAAGGGCTTGGAATACCTTTTTAAAACCCATTTCAAAAGAACAGCAAGACCTTGTTTCGCTATTAACAAAAATTGCGGAACAAAGCACTAACGGTGTGTTTATCGATAAATTGAAGGATGGGCTATCTGCCATTAGCGAGCCTTCACGAAAAGATATTTTTTCATGTGCCAGAAAGGCACTGCGCTATACATTGGGTGAAACTTACCCCGAACAAGACCAATTACGAACTTGGATAGAACAACTGTTCCAACAAGTACAGCCCAAATACAGTTCGCACTTATATTCCGAGTCCAAATTTTCAAGCCGATTGGTAAAAGAAGTAAAACCCATTTACGACGATGAAGCCGATTTGGTCGATGGACGTATTATACTGCGGGACAATTTTAAACATATTTTTAGTGCTATTCCCGAAGCTCTTGTTTTTGGCGAGGACACCGGAAACATAGGCGACGTAAACCAGGGCCTGGAAGGCTTGCAAAAAGTATTTGGCGAACTTCGCATTGCCGATGCCGGTATTCGCGAAGCTACCATTATCGGTCAAGGCATAGGTATGGCGCTGCGTGGCCTGCGCCCCATTGCCGAAATTCAATATTTAGATTACCTAATGTACGCCCTACAAATTATAAGCGACGATTTGGCTACCGTACACTACCGAACGGTTGGCAAGCAAAAAGCACCCTTGATTATCAGGACACGGGGCCACAGACTGGAAGGTATTTGGCACTCCGGCTCGCAAATGGGCGGCATACTAAATTTAGTTCGGGGCGTTAACGTTTTGGTGCCAAGGAATATGACCAAGGCCGCCGGATTTTACAATACCCTACTGCAAAGCGACGACCCCGCTATTGTGGTAGAATGCCTAAACGGATATCGACTTAAAGAAAAAATGCCGCTTAACCTTGGCGATATAAAAACACCTATTGGCCTGGTGGAAACCTTAAAAAAAGGTACTGATATTACGTTGGTTTCCTATGGTTCTACCTTGCGCATTGTGAGTGAAGTGGCCAACGATTTATTGGCCGTTGGTATCGACGCCGAAGTTATCGACGTACAATCCCTATTGCCTTTCGACCTTAATAAGGACATTTTAAAAAGCGTACAAAAAACCAATAGGCTTATGGTGATAGATGAAGACGTGCCGGGCGGTGCTTCCGCATTTATCCTTAACGAAATTTTAAATACGCAAAACGCTTATCAGTATTTGGACAGCCAGCCCAAAACCTTAACCGCAAAAGCGCACAGGCCCGCCTACGGCAACGATGGCGATTATTTTTCCAAACCATCGGCCGAGGATATTTTTGAAGCCGTTTACGCTGTTATGCACGAACTAAACCCCAATAACTACCCTAAACTACGCTAAATTTTACTTAAAAATTAATTAATACAAACACTATATGACAAACAAGAATTTTAATTTAGGATTATTAATATTACGTTTAGGTTTTTCCGGCATGATGCTTACGCATGGTATCCCAAAAATTAGCTCGTTATTTGAAAGCCCAATTAAATTTGCCGACCCCATTGGCGTGGGCGAAACTACCTCGTTAATTTTGGCTTTAATAGGTGAGGTAGTTGCCCCCGTTTTAGTGCTTATTGGGTTTAAAACCAAATGGGCTACCATACCCGTTATTATTACCATGGCGGTTGATGCCTTTGTTGTTCATGCCAACGACCCCATTGGGGTTAAGGAAAAAGCTTTATTGTACCTCATTGGCTTTGTTGCTATATTTTTTGCAGGTCCGGGGAAATATTCGGTAGACGGTAAATAAGGTTTAATGCTATAAATTTAATCATACGCATCCGAAACTTTCGAAAATAGACTGTTTCACTACTGGATTACAGAAAATAGATCATTAAAAAACAAATCGTTATATTTTTTTTCATTGTTGTCCGGTTAAATTATAATAAAACTGGCCTAAGCTCCTATTTAAAAGGAGTTGTTCAATTGAAGAT
Source organism: Flavobacteriaceae bacterium (assembly GCA_047975545.1). Lineage (GTDB taxonomy): Bacteria > Bacteroidota > Bacteroidia > Flavobacteriales > Flavobacteriaceae > JBKEDS01. Next base: position 47,519 of record JBKEDS010000009.1, read on the forward strand.
GTTCAACACCTTGCTTTTTCAAGCTAAGTCCGATTCTAATTTCAGTAAAAAATCCGTTTTCCCAAAATATAGATTTATAACAGTTTAAGTTTATGTCTATATTCTATCATCTTTCAGCGAAGCGGTCTTTTGTCTTTTATCGGACACTAATGATTTTTTTTGGTGCATCGTTGTTTTTTCCATTTGGAATTTATCTTTTTAGTTATAAAATGGTCTTTTTAATAGGATAAAACATTTAAACAACTAAAAACCAACAAAGTCTATACTCTTGGTTCTGCAAGCGCAGCGGTCTTTGGTCAAACTTTCGGATAATTGTGAAATTTAATGTAATAATACTTTGTTCTGTATTTTCGGGCAAAGCATTTTTATTGTGGTAGATTAAATTTGTGAAGAAGTAAACAGCATTTTGTAAATTTGAGCCAAAAAAAATGAATACTTACAGGCAAAATAGATCCATTTTTTGGAGGTTTTACGATTTTATCTCTTATTCGGGAATACACGAAACCACTTCGGATGACGAAGTAGAACAAAAAATAATGTTCAACCGGTATTTTGCTATCCTTTTTTTTGTGTTCTTGCTTTTAGGTGTTTGCAATCTTTTATTTTTAGGATTTACCAAAGGGAGTATTTCTTTGTTTATAATCTCGCTATTTTGTGGAGTTTGTTTTTTTCTTTTAAAAAGCATGTCTAATAACACTATTTTATTAGTCTCTATTTTTGTGCTGTTGGCGGTAACCATTTCTTATTTCTCATCGTTCTGCGGACTGGAAAGTGGTGTTTTTCTATACTTTTTTCCGTTATTATTAGCTATTCCCATATTTTTTAATTATACTGAAAACAAATGGCTTATTGTTTTTCTAATTTTATTTATTCTAACAAATGTTTATATTTCAACTTTTTCACATTTTCAATTAATAAGCCCAAGCCCGATTTACAGACCCTATGGGCATAAATTATTAATTATAAACATTACCTGTGTGTTGCTGTTATTTGCAATTAATTCTTTTTTTCTTGAAGAGAAAAGGGCTTATCTCGAATTTTTGCAAGGCAAGGATTTTTATCGAAAAAAGCAGGTACAAGACTTAAACACCGAAGTTGTACGACTAAAAAAGTTAATAAACCAAGATATTCAATCCAGCACTAATTTTAACGATCTTATCGATTCCATTCAACTAAATGACACTATTTTTATTGAGCGTTTCGAAAAATTTTTCCCTTATTTTTTTCAAAAAATAAAACGACAAGCCATAGACGCATTAACGATTTCCGATTTAAAATTTTGTGCCTTATTAAAGTTGAATTTCACCACAAAACAAATAGCCATTTATACAAATTCGACTATTAAATCGGCTGAAAGTAAAAAATATAGATTAAGAAAGAAGTTGGACATACCAAAAGATGTTAATATAACCCATTATTTTTCAGAATTCTAAACAATTCCCACCCCTCGAATCCCCTCGAAGTGAGCTAACGAGGGGCTTAAAACACTGCATTAAAAGTTTGTGAAATTAAATTTGTGTAAGAAAATTTAAAAACAAACAATAATGAAGAAAAACCACATTTTTACAGCATTTTTTTTAACCTTCACAATTTTAAACACATTTGGGCAAAGCTATTCGGGAGGTTCGGGTACAGAGACCGACCCTTTTAAAATAGCCAATAAAGCCGATTTACAGTATTTAAGTGAAAATTCCAGTGAATGGGGGTATTACTTTGAACAAACTGCCAATATTACTTTCGTTGCCGCCGATTTCGAATCTACCGGGGCTTTTTATAACAACGGTGCCGGGTTTAGCCCAATAGGAACCGATGGGAATGTCGGTACTCCGTTTACGGGAAATTATAATGGTAATGGACACATTATTGACGGTTTATTTATTGATAGCGAAATAAGCGGCATTGGCTTGTTTGGCTATATAATGGTTGCAACAATTACCGATTTGGGAATTACCAATGCCAATATAACTGGAAATGCCCATGGCATAGGTGCTTTAATTGGAGGAACTTGGCTTGACGATATGGCATACTCGACCGTAACGAATTGCTACAGTACAGGAACAATTACAGGAAAAAACCTTACGACGGTGGGAGCTAGCAATAGTGTGGGTGGTTTAATAGGATTTAGTCGTGTAAATGTAACTAATAGCTATTCTACGGCAACAGTATCCGGAAATGAATCTGTAGGTGGTTTAATTGGTACAAACGACGGTACTATAAGCAATAGCTATGCTACCGGCGCAGTAACAGGAACTAGTTATGTAGGAGGATTAACAGGACTTAACAGATATATTGTAACAGCCTGTTATGCTTCGGGTGCAGTTGTTGGCACTAGCATGACTATTGGTGGTTTGGCAGGGCAAAATTATTTTGCTACCATAACCGATTGTTATGCAACAGGAACAGTTGAGGGTAGCGATTCTGTTGGAGGTTTAGTTGGTGCTGCAGTAGGATCTATGCCTATAACAAATGGTTATGCTTTAGGAGCTGTTACAGGAGTTAGTAATGTAGGCGCATTGTTGGGGAATAACGTACTTTCTACTTTATCTGGAGGCGTTTGGAACACCGAAACTTCAGGACAAACCCAAGGTGTTGGTAGCGATTCCGCTGCTACCGGAGCCGAAGGTAAATCAACCACCGAAATGAAAGACCAAAGCACCTATACCAATTTGGGATGGGATTTTACAAATATATGGAATATAGCATGTTCTTATCCAACATTACAATGGGAAAACAGAGGTATAGACGTTACAACCACAGTCGATGGTGCTACGATAACCGCTAACGCAAACGATGCCGGTATAACCTACCAATGGTTAGATAGCAACAATGCTGCCATAAGTGGTGCCACCGGTCAAAGTTATACCGCAACTGCAAATGGCAATTATAAAGTAACTGTAACGCAGGATGGATGCAGCAAAACCTCCGATGCTGTAGCGATAACAACTTTAAGTGTTAAAAATGAAACCGAACTGTTTACGGCGATTTTATATCCTAATCCAACAAGAAATAATGTAACCTTAAGTTTACCAAAAACCGAAAACATAACAGTTACCGTTTATAATGTATTGGGTAGGGTAGTATACAGGATAATTACTACCAATAAAGAAATAGAGTTACCCATTCAAGGGCAATCCGGTATGTATTTTGTAAAGGTAACTACTGCTACAACCAGTAAAACATGGCGAGTTGTAAAGCAATAAGGAGAAGTGCTAAAAAACTAAACAAGAAAACCGTTTCAGTATATCGAAGCGGTTTTTTTATTCAACCCAAATAAATGAAAGGCTTCCTAAACAATAACCTGCAATTGCAGATATTGCTTTTTTCCACCGCTCAACGAGAGCATTAATTCAAACCCCGATATTCCAAAGGCGTAATCCCGGTTTTCTTTTTAAACAAGCGGTTAAAATGCTGCGGATATTTAAAACTCAGTTCATACGCCACTTCGCTGATAGATTTGTTAAGGTTAAAAATCTTTTCTTTAGCTAAATTTATCACTTTAGTTTGAATATACCCTTGTGCAGAAATTCCGGTTTCTTTCTTAATTAAATCGTCAAAATAATTGGCAGAAAGATGTAACTCATCGGCACAAGAAGCCACCGAAGGCAAACCTAAATTCTGTGGTTTTTCGGAATTAAAATAGGTGTTCAACAAACTTTCAAATCGTTCTAAAATGCCTTTGTTTACATGTTCACGGGGTATAAATTGGCGATCATAAAAACGAGTTGCATAATTTAATAACAACTGCAAATGCGAAATCATTAATGTTTTGCTGTGTTTGTCCAAATTTTACTTCAATTCGCTTTCAATCGTTTCGTACATATTTACAACCATTTCCCGCTCTTTTTTGGAAAGATGCAAGGCTTCGTTAGACGAATAGGAAAAGAACGAATAATCATCCAAAATGTTTCCCAAAGCTGTTCCACGAATAAAATCAAGATGAAAAATTAATACTTTTCCTTTGGGTTTAACGTCGGGCAAATATTTCTCAACCGTTAAAATTTGTCCCGGTGCTACAAACACCAAACTTTCTTCTTGATAATCGTAAGTTTCGTATTCAAATAAATCCTTATAAATCAATACATCAGTAAAATTGGTACTAAAGTCTGTAATCGGTATAATCAATAACGAATTATCATACCATTTCTATAATAAGTTGCTATAAATAATATTTTTGTAATTTTTATTGGCCACAATAGATTTAATGAGTTCCCTGTCCATAGCGCATACCATATCCCATAGCCATTTTCGTAAGTCGCCAATATGCTCAAAGGTTTTGTTTTTGTAACGCTTTTTGATGTATTGCCATATTTGTTCACAGGGATTGAGTTCAGGGCAATAAGCGGGAATATTGAGCAGGTATATATTATCCGGCACTTTTATGTTGGTTGTGCTGTGGAATGCCGCGTTATCAATGATTACTACTTTGAATTCCCTTGGCTTGAATTGGGATAGGGCTTCCAAATAATGTTCAAATATCTTGGAGTCTACGCCATTGATTTCCCATACAAAACTCTCGCCGGTAATAGGGGAATAACTGCCCCATAGGTAGGTATTTTCAAACTTGTGCTGGTAATTGACCAATGGCCTTGCCCCGACCACGGAAAGGCATTTGCCCACAA
>JBKEDS010000016.1:0-33042 GCA_047975545.1 Flavobacteriaceae bacterium
AATCTCGAAAACAAGAAGAGATAAACGAAGAACACACTACAAAGCAACTGCGCCACAGATTGCCGTAGACCCAACAACGGGCGAAGCACACCTATACCACAGGGCCCACTGGCACGAAGGAAAACTGTATTACAGAGGCCCAGTGCGAATCGACACGTCGCAAGAAGCCGAAAATATAGCATAAATACTATGCACGCATATATAAAAACGCTCATTTAAGGGCGTTTTTTTTTATGATAAACTTTTTCTAATGCCCAAAAACATGTAATTTGCAACAAAATACACAAAAATTTAGTGGTTTTTTCCAAATTTTGATATGTTTTGGCCCAAATAATAATAATTATCGTTCAATTAAAACTGAATGTTTATGAGTAAAATCACAGCAGCTATAACCGCTGTTGGCGCTTATGTGCCGGAATACGTTTTAACCAACCAAATTTTGGAAACCATGTTAGACACAAATGATGAATGGATTACTACAAGAACAGGAATTAAAGAACGCCGCATTTTAAAAGACCCCGACAAAGGCACCTCGTACCTTGCCATACAAGCGGCCAACGACCTTATTAATAAAAAAGGAATAAACCCCAAAGATATAGAACTGGTAATAGTTGCCACGGCAACGCCCGACCTGAAAGCAGCCTCCACGGCAGCCTTTACGGCCTCCCAAATAGGGGCAACCAATGCCTTTTCGTTCGATATGGACGCGGCATGCTCCAGCTTTTTGTTTGGAATGTCGGTAGCGGCAAGCTATATTGAATCCGGCCGCTATAAAAACGTACTGTTAATAGGTGCCGATAAAATGTCGTCTATCATTAATTATAAAGACCGGGCAACCTGCATTATCTTTGGCGATGGCGCAGGTGCCGTACTTTTTGAACCCAATACCGAAGGCATGGGGCTTCAAGACGAATACTTACGAAGCGACGGCACGGGGCGCGAGTTCCTGCAAGCCACCTACGGCGGTTCGCTAAATCCCATAACCCACGAAGCCATAGACAAGGGCGGGCAGTACGCCTTTCAAGAGGGGCGTACCGTGTTTAAAAACGCCGTATTTAACATGGCCGATGCCACGGTTAAAATATTAGAGCGTAACAATTTAACAAAAGATAGCGTAAACTGGTTGGCTGCGCACCAAGCCAATAAACGTATTATCGATGCCACCGCACAACGTATCGATTTAGATGAAAATAAGGTAATGGTAAATATCCACAAGTACGGCAATACCACTTCGGCTACTTTACCGTTATTATTAAACGACTACGAACCGCAACTAAAAAGAGGCGACAATATTATATTTGCAGCCTTTGGTGGCGGATTCAATTGGGGCGCCCTTTATTTAAAATGGGCGTACAGCGCCAAATAAACGTATCTAATCAAACAAAAATATAATAGCAAGATTATGGACATTAAAGAAATTCAAAACTTAATCAAGTTTGTCGCCAAATCGGGCGCCAGCGAGGTTAAATTAGAAATGGATGATTTTAAAATCACCATAAAAACAGGAGGCGACCAAGACCCTACAACCGTACAGTACGCTGCTCCTATTGCGCAACACGTACCGCAAATTGTGGCGGCTGCGCCCGTAGCCGAAACAAAACCAACCGAAGCGGCAGCACCAGCAGCAGCGGCAACTTCGGCGGACGATTCCAAGTACATTACCATAAAATCGCCCATTATAGGAACCTTTTATAGAAAGCCCGCACCCGACAAGCCTTTATTTGTCGAGGTAGGCCAAACCATTGCCGAGGGCGACGTACTTTGTATTATCGAGGCCATGAAACTATTTAACGAAATAGAATCCGAAGTTTCGGGCAAAGTGGTTAAAATATTGGTAGACGATTCCTCCCCGGTAGAGTTCGACCAACCGCTGTTCCTGGTAGACCCATCTTAATTTGAAAAGCGAATCATTTGAATCCGTTTTCAAATTTCAAATTGTTTAATTTTCAAATTTCAAAAGATGTTCAAAAAAATATTAATAGCCAATCGAGGCGAAATTGCGTTGCGCGTTATCAGGACCTGCCGCGAAATGGGCATTAAAACCGTAGCAGTATACTCCACTGCGGACGCCGAAAGCCTTCATGTTAAGTTTGCCGACGAGGCCGTTTGTATCGGCCCGCCATCCAGTAGCGAATCGTACCTAAAAATGTCCAACATTATTGCGGCTGCCGAAATTACCAATGCCGATGCTATACACCCCGGTTACGGATTCCTTTCCGAAAACGCCAAATTTTCAAAAATTTGCGAGGAGCATGGTATAAAATTCATTGGCGCATCGCCCGAAATGATAGACCGCATGGGCGACAAAGCCAATGCCAAGGCAACCATGAAAGCTGCAGGAGTACCCTGTGTGCCCGGTAGCGATGGCGTTATAGCCTCTTTCGAGGAATGCGAAAAAATAGCCAAACAAGTCGGTTATCCGGTCATGCTAAAAGCCTCCGCAGGTGGTGGTGGTAAAGGCATGCGGGGCGTGTTCAAGCCCGAAAACCTCAAAGCCGCTTGGGACTCCGCCCGACAAGAAAGTAAGGCCGCCTTTGGCAACGACGATATGTACATGGAAAAACTTATCGAGGAACCCCGGCACATCGAAATACAAATCGTGGGCGACTCTACCGGCAAGGCCTGCCACCTTTCCGAGCGCGACTGCTCCATACAGCGCCGCCACCAAAAACTAACCGAGGAAGTACCTTCGCCGTTTATGACCGACGAGCTTCGTAAAAAAATGGGCGAAGCCGCCGTAAAGGCCGCCGAGTACATTAAGTACGAAGGTGCCGGGACCATAGAATTTTTGGTCGACAAGCACCGAAATTTCTACTTTATGGAAATGAATACCCGTATTCAGGTCGAGCACCCCATAACCGAGCAGGTTATCGATTTCGACCTTATACGCGAGCAAATACTCGTAGCGGCAGGCGTGCCAATATCAGGCAAAAACTACGTACCAAAATTACACTCCATAGAATGCCGTATTAACGCCGAGGACCCCCATAACGGATTCCGTCCTTCCCCCGGAAAAATAACAACCCTACATGCGCCCGGAGGCCACGGTGTTCGTTTGGATACGCACGTATATGCCGGTTACGTTATCCCGCCAAACTACGACTCCATGATTGCCAAGCTAATAACCACGGCACAAACCAGGGAAGAAGCCATAAGCAAAATGAAACGCGCCCTGGACGAGTTTGTTATCGAAGGCGTAAAAACCACCATACCCTTCCATAGGCAACTTATGGACAACCCCGACTACGTAGCGGGCAACTACACCACCAAGTTTATGGAAGACTTTATTATAGAAAAACACTTAGAACTATAACCCCCAAAGCCCCGAATACCCTTTCGGGGTTTTTTTATGGTGTTACCCCGAATTTATTTCGGGGTCGGGCTATCCGCTATATCTTTTATATGCCTAACTTGTTTTAGGCATCGTTTTAAAAATATGGTACCACCCCATGTAAAAGCTTGTTTTTCAATATTCGTTATTTGGCATATAAAAGGATGCCGCTACTATCCCTAACACGGGCGCAAACCAATGTAATGCCAATTTTAATGTGAAATCGGTATAATATATAGATGAAACTGAATAAAATGTCATATAATTTTTAGCAGTTGTCACGCTGAGCATTTGATGTTAAGAGGAGCAAATGAAAATTTGCGGTAAACAGAAGCGTCTCTTTATTTTATGACAAAATATATTTATTTGACTGTAGTTAAACCTTTAATAATTTGTCGTAATATTAAATGCTTGTCATGCTGAGCGGAACGAAGTGGAATCGAAGAGTCTCAAAGATTCCTCCTTTCGTCAAGAATGACAATCTTTTCAGCCTAAGTCAGATTATTAAATATCTGAAATATAATTTATTGGCAATAAAATGTGCAACGTCACTTCGAGCGGAGTCGAGAAGAATCGTATTTATATAGGTTAAAGAGTTCTCAAAAAAAAACGGCCAATTTTTTTTTGACCGTTTTTCATATTTTTTAGGAACTTTCTATTATTTGGCCCTAACCACCTGCTCCCACTTCCAAGCCGATCGCATGGCATCGTCAAGGGTTAATTTGGTTTTCCAGCCCAGTTCGTTATTGGCCTTTTTGGTATCGGCATAGGCCGAAATAATATCGCCCTCGCGACGGCCAACAATTTTATAATTCAGTTTTTTGCCCGAAACGCTTTCAAAAGCCTTAACTACTTCCAAAACTGAACTGCCTTTTCCCGTTCCAAGGTTAAAGGTTTCGTAATTGGCCTTATTTTTATTGTTAAGCAAGCGCTTTAAAGCCACAACGTGGGCTTTTGCCAAATCGACTACATGAATGTAATCGCGAATACACGTACCGTCGGGCGTAGGGTAATCGTCGCCAAAAACAGAAAGCTGCTCGCGAAGGCCAATAGCCGTTTGGGTAATAAATGGTACCAGGTTTTGCGGTACGCCAATAGGCAACTCGCCTATTTTAGCCGATTCGTGCGCACCTACCGGATTAAAATAACGCAATGCAATAGCTTTTATGTTTGGTGTTACCTTGCAGGTATCGCTAATAATTTCCTCGCCTATTTGTTTGGTATTCCCATAGGGCGACTCGGCTTGTTTTACCGGGGCATTCTCGGTTATGGGCAGTTCGTCGGCTTGGCCGTAAACCGTACAGGACGAACTGAAAATAAAACTGGCTTCGGGCAATTTTTTAAGTTCCTTTAAAATGTAAACCAAGGTATTTATATTGTTTTCGTAATACAACAACGGGTTTTGAACGCTTTCGCCAACCGCTTTACTTGCCGCAAAATGGATTACGCCCTTTATATCATTATGCGTTGCAAAAAATGATTCTACCTTAGCCTTGTCCTTTAAGTCCAACTTTTCAAAAGTCGGTTTTTTTCCTGTTATGGCCGTAATGCCATCCAACACGTTTATTGAAGAGTTTGATAAATCGTCTATAATTACCACATCGTAGCCTTCGTTTTGAAGTTCTACCACGGTATGCGAGCCTATAAAGCCCAATCCGCCCGTTACAAGTATTTTATCCATTTATAAAGTTTGTTATAGTTGTTGTTATGTAATCTATTTGTTCGTTATCCAGTTCGGTGTGCATGGGCAACGAAATAACTTCCTTAACCAATTGGTTGGTTACGGTAAAATCGGCTTCGTTATAGCGTTCGTCCAAATACGCTTTTTGTTTATGAAGCGGAATGGGGTAATACACGCCGCAAGGAATTCCTTTTTCGCCCAAATGTTTAACCAAAGCATCACGGTTTTCACCTTTTAACACTAAGGTATATTGGTGGAATACGTGCGAGTCGTTGGCGTTTCTGTAAGGTGTTGTTATAGCAGCTATGCCTTTAAAGGCCTCGTCGTATTTTTGTGCCGCCGCTTGGCGTTTTTGGTTGTATGCGTCCAAGCGTGGTAGTTTGGCATCCAAAACGGCGGCCTGCAAACTGTCCAATCTGGAGTTTACGCCCACGACATCATGGTGGTAACGCTCGTACATACCGTGGTTTACTATACCACGAATGGTATGTGCCAAATTATCGTCGTTGGTAAAAATAGCACCGCCATCGCCATAGCATCCCAGGTTTTTCGACGGGAAAAACGAGGTTGCCCCAACATGGCCAATGGTTCCTGCTTTTGCGGTAGTGCCGTTGCTAAATTTGTAATCGGCGCCAATAGCTTGGGCATTGTCCTCGATAACATACAGGTTGTGCTTTTTGGCTATTGCCATAATGGCTTCCATATTGGCGCATTGCCCAAATAAATGCACGGGCACAATGGCCTTGGTTTTAGGCGTAATGGCTTTTTCAATAGCTTTAATATTGATGTTAAAATCGTCGGGGTTAACATCCACCAATACGGGTGTTAGTTGTAGTAGCGCAATAACCTCAACGGTTGCGGCAAAGGTAAAATCGGCCGTAATAACCTCGTCGCCCGGTTTTAAGCCAAGCCCCATCATGGCTATTTGTAGGGCATCGGTACCATTGGCGCAAGGAATTACGTGTTTTACGCCCAAATAGTTTTCCAAATTCTTTTGAAATTGATGAACCTTGGGGCCATTTATAAATGCAGTGGTATTTAAAATATCTTCGAATGAAGCGCTTATTTCGGTTTTAATTGCTTCGTATTGACCTTTTAGGTCGACCATTTGAATTTTTTTCATCTAAAAAATGCAGTTGTTACAAGGTTTTTTCAAACCTTACACTATTTTGTTTACAAAGTACGAATTTACAAAATAAGTAAACGGTAACCAATGAAATTATTTATTTTAGCCTGAAATTATTGTTTCAATTTGGGTTTTATTTATAACATAGGCATTTGGTTTGTTGGCATTGGCCTAAAATGCGTGGCGCTTTTTAACGTAAAAATAAGGAAAGGGGTCGAAGGCCGAAAAAACACTTTTTCAACCTTAAAAAGCCAATTACACAAAACCGACAAAACCTTGTGGTTCCATTGTGCTTCGCTTGGCGAATACGAGCAAGGGCTTCCTGTTTTTAAGGCGCTTAGGCAACACTATGCCAACCATAAAATAGTGCTTAGTTTTTTTTCGCCCTCGGGTTACGAAATCCGTGAAAATTCGCCTATTGCCAATGTTGTGGTTTACTTGCCATTGGACACCAAACGCAATGCCAATACGTTTTTAAATCTTGTTAATCCCGAACTAACGGTTTTTGTAAAATACGATATTTGGCCCAATTTTTTAAACGAACTACGAAACCGAAACCACCGTGCTATTTTAATTTCAGCAATATTTAGGAAAAACCAACCTTATTTTAAATTTTATGGCAAGCATTTCCGTAGCGCTTTGTTTGCGTTTGAACATATTTTTACGCAAAACAAAAGCTCTAAAATAGTGTTGGAAACCATAAACTACAATACCGTAACCATTTCGGGCGACACGCGTTTCGATAGGGTTTCCAACCAATTGGAAATTGATAATACTTTAGATTTTATTGCCGCCTTTAAACAAAACAAGTTATGCGTTGTTGCGGGCAGCACATGGCCCGAGGGCGAGGCTTTTTTAGTAGATTATATAAATAACCATGCCCCAAGGGATATAAAATTTATTGTTGCCCCGCACAATATTAAGCCCAACCAAATAAAAACCATCCAAAATAGATTGAAGGTTGAAAGCATTTTGTTTTCGGAAAAAGAAAATAAAAGCTTAGAAAACGCCCAAGTTTTTATTGTGGATACTATTGGCCTTTTAACCAAAATTTATAGCTATGCCGATATTGCTTATGTTGGCGGCGCCCTTGGCCATACCGGGCTGCACAATACCTTGGAGCCGGCCGTTTTTGGTATGCCCATTATTATTGGCAACCATTACGAAAAATTTCCGGAGGCTAAGGATATGATTGCTTTGGGCGGCATGTTTTCAATTACCAGCCAAGAAGAATTTAATACCGTTTTAAATGAATTGATTAGTAATAATCAAAGACGTTTGAAGGCCGGACAGGCAAATTTTAACTATGTAAAATCCAATGCCGGGGCGGTAAAGGTTATTTTACAATTCTTAAAAATAAGCTAACATGGTCGCTTTTAATTTATAAGTTATTTTCTGAATAGGTCTATTTTTTACTCCAAGCCCTCGTAATCGGGGTACAAAAAGTGGTTGTACGGAAAGCGTGTTACGTGTATGCGCCTAACTTCGTTATACACCCGTTTTCTAAAATCTTCGAAATTGCTTTTGTTTAAAGCCGAAATAAACAGGGCGTTATCGCCTATTTTGTTCATCCATGTTCTTTTCCATTCATCTAAGGAATAGTGTTTGGTGGTTTTTTCAGCCGCTGTATTGTTTTCGTTTAAAGGCTCGGGTTTATAGGCGTCAATTTTATTAAACACCATTATGGTGGGTTTGTCGTTGCTTTTTATTTCTCCCAAAATTTTGTTTACCGATTCGATATGTTCCTCGAAATTGGGGTGCGAAATATCTACCACGTGCAATAATAAGTCGGCTTCCCGAACTTCGTCCAAGGTGCTTTTAAAACTTTCGACCAGTTGCGTGGGCAGTTTTCTAATAAACCCGACCGTATCGCTTAACAAAAACGGTAGGTTTTGGATAACCACTTTTCTAACGGTAGTGTCCAGGGTGGCAAAAAGTTTGTTTTCGGCAAATACCTCGCTTTTGCTTATAACGTTCATTAGGGTTGATTTACCCACATTGGTGTAACCCACCAAAGCTACCCGCGCCATAGCGCCCCGATTGCCGCGCTGTACGGCCATTTGTTTGTCTATGGTTTTTATTTTTTCCTTGAGCAGGGCTATTTTATCGCGCACAATACGGCGGTCGGTTTCTATTTCGGTTTCGCCGGGGCCGCGCATACCAATACCGCCTTTTTGGCGTTCCAAGTGGGTCCACATACCCCGTAGGCGTGGCAGTAAATACTCGCATTGCGCCAATTCTACCTGGGTGCGGGCGTAACTGGTTTGGGCGCGTTGGGCAAAAATATCCAAGATAAGGTTAGTGCGGTCCAGTACCTTGCAGTTTAGTATTTTGCTTATGTTGCGCTCTTGGGCGGCCGATAGCTCGTCGTCGAAAATGGCGGTACCTACTTCGTTTTCTTCAATAAAAACCCGTACATCTTCCATCTTGCCCGAACCGATAAAAGTCTTGGGGTTAGGCATGTCCATTTTTTGGGTAAAGCGCGCCATAACCTCGCCACCTGCGGTGTAGGTTAAAAATTCAAGCTCGTCTAAATATTCCTTGGACTTATCTTCGTCCTGATCTTTGGTTATAATGCCTATTAGCACGGCTTTTTCTAAGTCTATGTCTTTCTTTTCTAACATAAAAAACAATTAATGCACAAAGTTACGTAATTGCATCCATTTTAATTTTTATATTTTTAGGGCAAATAAAAGTAAAATATGACCAATTTTGAAACCGATTTTGTGCGGGACGACTTGCATGCCATAGCCTTTTACAATTTGGAAAACTTGTTTGATGTGTACAACGACAACCGTACCAACGACAACGATTTTTTGCCCGATTCCATGAAAAAATGGACCCGAAAGCGTTACGACAACAAATTGCGGAAATTAAGTTTTGCTATTTCGAACATAGGACGAAAGGAAACAGGGAAACATCCTGCTATTGTAGGTTTGGCAGAGGTTGAAAACGCTTCGGTTATTAAGGATTTAATCCATTATAAGCATTTGGACGACTATAATTACGGCTATGTGCATTTTAACTCGCCCGACGAACGGGGCATTGATGTGGGCTTGATTTACGACACATCGGTTTTTACGGTTTTAAATACCGATACGTTTTCGGTGGAATTGTTTAACGACAATGGCCTGCCCGATTACACAAGGGATATTTTACTGGTTTCGGGAACGCTTGACGGCGATTTAATTTATGTTATTGTAAACCATTGGGCGTCCAGACGGGAAGGCGAGGATGTTACCGAACCCAAACGTATGGCATCGGCAAAAAAAGTAACCGAAATAATTGTCCAAATTCGTGAAAAAGATGAGAATGCAAAAATTATTGTCATGGGCGATTTTAACGACGACCCCTCCAGCGACAGCATAAAAACCATGGTTGCCAATTCTAATTTATTCAATACCATGGAAACCTTGCGTTCGTTTAGCAGGGGAAGTACCAAGCACGGCCACCAGTGGAACTTGTTCGACCAAATTATTATATCGACCAACTTTTTTAATAACACGCCCAGCCATCTGGAATTTGAAAAATCGGAAATTTTCGATGAGGATTTTTTAAAGCTCTTTAGCGGAAAATTTAAAGGCACGCCGTTTAGGACCTACATAGGCAAAAAGTACAAGGGCGGTTACAGCGACCACTTTCCCGTTTATGCCGTGTTTAAAAAGAATATTTAAAAAGCTTTTGAAAAAAAGCTATCCGGAGAGTAGATTTTCTGTCATTTTCGAGCGGAGTCGAGAAATGACACTACTTTTCAGATAGCTTTTTTTTATTCAAAATTGTTGCTACAATTATTTGGCAGCAGCGTAACGTTTTTCTACTTCGTTCCAGTTAACAACGTTAAAAAAGGCGTTAATATAATCCGGACGACGGTTTTGGTAGTTTAGGTAATAGGCGTGTTCCCATACGTCGATGCCCAAAATGGGCGTTCCGCCACAACCAACGCTTGGCATTAACGGATTATCTTGGTTTGGGGTGGCGCATATTTCCAGTTTGCCGCCTTTATGCGCGCACAGCCAAGCCCAACCGGAACCAAATTGGGTCGCGGCCGCTTTGCTAAATGCTTCCTTAAAAGCATCGACAGAACCAAAAGCACTAACAATTGCATCTTTTAGCTCGCCCGATAAATAGCCTTTGCCCTCTGGGTTTATAACGGTCCAAAATAGCGAGTGGTTGTAAAAACCGCCACCATTATTCCTAACGGCTTTATTGTTTAAATCAAGGTTTGTTAAAATAGACTCTATGGATTTTCCTTCCAAATCCGTTCCGGCAATAGCCGCATTTAAGTTGTTGGTGTACCCTTGGTGGTGTTTTGTGTAGTGTATTTCCATGGTACGGGCGTCGATATTGGGTTCTAAGGCATCGTAAGCATAGCCCAATTTAGGTAATTCAAAAGCCATAATTTTGTTTTTTAATTTATTTTAGTATTCATTCTCTTTCCAAAATTACACATAAAAACGTATTATACCAGTTATTGTAAATAATTAATTGTTAT
Source organism: Flavobacteriaceae bacterium (assembly GCA_047975545.1). Lineage (GTDB taxonomy): Bacteria > Bacteroidota > Bacteroidia > Flavobacteriales > Flavobacteriaceae > JBKEDS01. The sequence goes on from JBKEDS010000016.1 coordinate 10,631, forward strand.
CAATTCATCAATAGTTTTTATCTTGTCTTCAAAAAAAATTAAAATATGCCGCAGCAAAATACCTTTACCATATACAACGCCTCGGCCGGGAGCGGCAAAACCTATACGCTGGTTATGGCGTATTTGTTGCTGTTGTTCCGTTCTAAATCCCCCGAGCGGTTTAAGCGTATTTTGGCCATAACCTTTACCAATAAGGCGGTGGCCGAAATGAAAACCCGTATTGTTGAAACCTTGAAGCAGTTTTCGGAAACCGAAGTTTTTGCAAACGAAAACCCTATGTTTAACGACATTTGCAAAATACTGGGGCTTACCCCGGAAGCACTTCAAAACAAATCGGGACAAATATTAAACAGCATTTTGCACAATTACGCCGCTTTTGATATTTCGACCATCGACGGCTTTACCCACCGAATTATTAGAACCTTTGCCTACGATTTAAAACTGCCGTTGAATTTTGAAGTAGAACTGGATCAGGACGCCCTGCTAACCGAAGCCGTAGACAGCTTAATAGCCAAAGCCGGAACCGACAAGCTGCTTACCAAAGTGCTGGTGGATTTTGCCATTGAAAAGGCCGACGACGACAAAAGTTGGGACCTGAGTTTCGATTTTAACAAAATAGCAAAACTATTGGTTAACGAAAACGACATTAAGCACATTGAAACCCTAAAACACAAAACATTTGCAGATTTCAATAACTTAAAAAAACTACTAAAAGCCGAAATAAAACAAACCGAAAGTAGCATTACCAATACCGCCCAAAGCGTTTTGGACACAATAGCGGAAAACGGTTTGGGGTTTTCGGATTTTTCAAGAGGCACTTTGCCCAACCACTTTAAAAAAGCCGCTGAACTGGAATTTTACCGGCTTTACGACAATAAGTTGGAAGAAAATATTATTGAGCGAAAAAGTATTTACAACAAAACCCTGAATTCCGGTACGGCAAGCACCATCGATACGCTTTTGCCCCAAATTGAAACAACCTTTAAAACCGTAAAAAAACTTGTGTTCCATCATAAATTTTTAAGTGCGTTTTACAGGAACATTACGCCCCTATCGGTTTTAAACGCCATTAACCAAGAGTTGAAGGCTTTAAAAACCGAACAGAACAAAATGCTTATTTCCGAATTTAACAGCATAATAAGCCACGAAATAAAAAACCAACCCACACCCTTTATTTACGAGCGTTTGGGCGAAAAATTCAAGCACTATTTTATCGACGAGTTTCAGGATACCTCGGTATTGCAATGGGAAAATTTAATTCCGCTGTTAGATAATTCCCTGTCGGGCGAAAACGGCAGCGCCATGCTTGTTGGCGATGCCAAACAGGCCATTTACCGTTGGCGCGGCGGCAAGGCCGAACAGTTTATCGGGCTGTGCCAGAACGACAATCCGTTTCATATTAAAAAACAAGTGGAGCAACTTCCTAAAAACTATCGTAGTTTTATGGAAGTTGTAAATTTCAATAACCAGCTTTTTAAATTTCTATCCGAAGGTGTTTTTAGTAACCCAACATATGCCCACCTTTACCAAAACGCGCCCCAGTTTATTAATAAAGATAGTGGCGGTTACGTGGAACTATCGTTTTTGGACCTTGATAAGGACAACGATAGGGACGAACTGTATTGCCAAGCCGTACTAAGCACCATAGAAAAATGTTTGGATAACGGTTTTAAACTGGGCGATATTTGTATTTTAACAAGAAAAAGGCGGGAAGGCGTTGCCGTGGCCGAGTTTCTAAGCCACAACACTATCGATATCGTGTCGTCGGAAACTTTGCTTATTGCAAATGCCCCCGAAGTTTCCTTTATAAATCATGTGTTGCGGCTTATCGTGCAGCCCCACAATTACGAAAATAAAATAGCCGTTTTAAATTACTTGGCTACCTTGTTTAATATTGAAAACAAGCACGATTTTTTCACCACCTATTTAAATACATCGCTAACGCATCTTTTTAAAAGCCTTGAACGTTACAACATTGCCATAAACCACGAAGCCTTATTGCAATTGTCCCTGTACGATTTGGCCGAAACCATAGTACGGCAATTTAAATTGGTAAAAACCTCAAATGCCTATGTGCAGTTTTATTTGGACGTAGTTTTAGATTTTTCGCATAAAAAAGGTGCCGATATTTCGGGGTTTTTAGAATATTTCGACAAGAAAAAGGACACGCTAAGCATAGTTTCGCCACAAGGGCAAGATGCCGTACAGATTATGACCATACATAAATCGAAAGGCTTGGAGTTTCCGGTTGTTATTTTTCCTTATGCCGATTTGGATATTTACCGCGAAAGAGAACCCAAGGCGTGGTTTCCGCTCGATGCTAACATTTACAGCGGTTTTTCCAATACCCTGCTAAACTTCAATAAGGATTTTGAACATTTTGGCGAGGTAGGGCTGGACATTTTCAACACCCATAAATCCGAGCAGGAACTGGACAATATTAACCTCCTGTACGTAGCCTTGACCAGAGCCGAAGAACACCTATATATTATATCGAAAAAAGATATTTCGGCCAAGGGCGAAATAAACACCAATACCTATGCGGGCTTGCTTATTAGTTATTTAAAACACCTTCAACAATGGGCAGAACCAAAATTAATTTATGAATTTGGCAACCAAACCCGAACAAGCAAACCCAAACAAGAAACGTCTTCAACCCTATTTCAAACCGAATTTATTTCAACAGCAAAAGAAGACCATAATATTAAGGTAGTTACAAAATCGGGCATGCTGTGGGATACCGTACAAGAAGAAGCCATTGAAAAAGGAAACCTCGTACACAATATTATGGCTAAAATTATAAATGAAAATGATGTTGCGCCCGCCATAAACCTATTTATTGAAAATGCCATTATAAATAAGGAGCAAGGCCATGTTTTAAAAACCTTGATAACAAACATGGTAAACCTTCCGGAACTGAAACCCTTTTTCAGCCCGGCTAACACGGTTTATACCGAGCGTGATATTATAACCAAGGAGGGCGAAATTTACAGGCCCGACCGTATTGTTATTGCGCCCGATGGCCGTAACGTAAGCCTGTTGGACTATAAAACCGGTGCCGAAAACCCGAAACACGAAAAACAACTGCAACAATATCAAAAAATATTGGAGGGTATGGGGTATCATATCGATAACAAAACACTGGTTTATGTTAACAAAACGTTAGAAATCAAGCAGATTTAATATTGATTTTAGTAAGAATTTAAGAGAATGACCGTGTATTTTATCGATAATTTTATGGTTTTTATATTGAATTCAGTATAAAAAAGAGCGTAATATCCTTAATTGTGTTCTGTTTTTCAAAATCAAAAAAAACCAATAAACAAAGGGGGTTTAAGGTTTTTGAAAAAGCAAGGAACCAATTCTATTTAATGTAGAATAGTGTTAAATACGCAAAATCTTTATATTTTTTATATATTTGTCTTTGTTAATAAAATTTAACAACTTACTTTTGCCTTTGATTAACACTTAAAAATTAAACTTTATTTGAATATGAAAAATCTTAGCAGATTATTGTTAGTAGCGTTGCTTGTACTTGGTTACAGCAATGCAAACGCACAAGACAAAAACAACCCATGGCAAATTACAATTGGGGTTAATGCGGTAGATGCTTACCCTTCGGGCGATGGCAATCTTTTTCAAGGTGGTTTTGCAGGCGAAACTATTTTCGACGAATATTTTAACGCAGGCGACCACTGGAACATCCTACCATCGTTATCTACAATTTCTGTTTCCAGATATTTAGGCAGCAATTTTTCTTTGGGTGTTACCGGATCTATCAACAAAATTGACAAATGGGGCGATATAAGCTCAAACCCCGACACAACTAACGAAGTAGACGATTGGTCGTACTACGGGTTGGACGGTACGGTTAAGTACAACTTTGGCGACTTATTAAACTGGAACGTTGTCGAGCCTTTCCTTGGCGTTGGCGGTGGTTACACTTGGGTTGACGAAATTGGTGCCGGTACTTTAAACGGTACTATAGGTTTTAACGTTTGGTTTTCCGAAAACGTTGGTTTAACCCTTCAGTCATCTTACAAACACGCTTTCGAAGATTATTTAGATACACACTTCCAGCATTCAGCAGGTATTGCTATTCGATTTGGTGGTGCCGATACCGATGGCGATGGTGTTTACGACAAAGACGATGCTTGTCCGGATGTTGCTGGTTTAGAGGCTTTCAACGGATGTCCTGATACAGACGGCGATGGTATTGAAGACAGTAAAGATTCTTGTCCTAACGAAGCTGGTTTAGCCGAGTTTAACGGATGTCCTGATACCGATGGCGATGGTGTTGCCGATAACCAAGATAAATGTCCTACTGTAGCTGGTTTAAAAGCATTAGGCGGATGTCCAGATGCTGATGGCGACGGTGTTACCGATGCAGACGATATATGTCCTAAAGAAGCTGGTCCTGCCGCTAACGGTGGTTGTCCTTACGCTGATAAAGACGGTGATGGCGTATTAGACAAAGATGACAAATGTCCAGACGTTAAAGGTACCGTAGCTAATGCTGGTTGCCCAGAAGTAACTGCTGCCGTACAAAAAGCCCTTAACGATTATGCTAAAACTATTTTATTCGATACGGGTAAATCAACTATAAAAGCACAATCAAGCCAAGTTCTTAACGATATTATTGGTATATTGAAAGAGTATCCTAATTCTAAATTTACTGTTGAAGGTCATACCGATAGTACTGGTAGCGATACTTTAAACCAAAAACTATCTGATTCTAGAGCTAACGCTGTTAAAGATTATTTAACAAGCAATGGTATTAGTGGTTCAAGATTATCTGCTGTTGGTTACGGTGAGGCTAAGCCAATCGACTCTAACGCAACAAGATCTGGTAGAGCTAACAACAGACGTGTTGAAATTAACTTAGTAAAATAATAACTGCCCACGGTAGTTTAACAAAATAAGTTTTATAAAAACGCTTCGGATATCCGAAGCGTTTTTTATTTTTATACAATGACGACTTTCATTCTCGACGTATTAAAAGATTTAAAGGAAAAGGATGCAAACCTTTCCAATCTAATCTTTGTTTTGCCCAGCAAACGGGCCGGTTTGTTTTTAAGGCACCAACTGCATTTGGTGGCCGGGAAAACCATGTTTTCGCCTTCAATATTAAGTATCGAGGAATTTGTGGAAACCCTATCGGGCTTAAAAGCGTTAAGCAATACCGAATTGCTTTTTGAGTTTTACACCGTATATTTGGAACTTACACCGGAAAACCCCGATACGTTCGAAGTGTTTTCAAAATGGGCGCAAATACTGCTTCAGGACTTTAACGAAATAGACCGTTATAATATTCCGCAAAAGCAAATTTTTAGTTATTTGGAAGCTATCCAAGAAATAAACCATTGGTCGCTGGAGCGGAACAAAACCGAATTGGTTGCCAATTATCTTAAATTTTGGAAAAAGTTAAGCACCTATTACACAAAGTTTAGCGAACAGCTTCAACAAAAAAAGAAAGGCTATCAAGGTTTAATTTATAGGGAAGCCGTAAATAATTTAGAAAAATATATTGCCGAAAACCCTAATAACCAACATGTTTTTTTAGGGTTTAATGCCCTAAATACCTGCGAGGAAACCATTATAAAACAATTGCTTCATCACAAAAAAGCAACTATTTATTGGGATATAGACCATGCGTTTTTAAACCATCCCAAATACGCCAAGCACGATGCGGCCCTGTTCATTAAGCAGCATAAAAACAACTGGGCTTATTTTAAAGACCACGAGCTTAACTGGGCATCTTCTTATTACGCACAGCCTAAAATCGTTAGTGTTTACGGTATTCCAAAAAATATTGGGCAAGCCAAGCAAATTGGAAGCCTGTTAAAAACACTCCAAACCAACAACCAATCCTTAGAAAGTACCGCTGTGGTTCTGGGCGACGAAAACCTGCTAATACCAACGCTAAACGCCATACCCGAATCGGTTAATAGCTTAAACATTACCATGGGGCTTCCGCTAACGGCTATTCCATTGGCTTCGTTGTTCGATAGTTTATTCCGTATGCACAAATCGGTAGCCAAATCGTTTTATTTTAAAGATGTGGTAAACGTGTTATCGCATCCGTTTATCGAACCTTTGTTTTACCATGAAAATACGGATTTCGCTACACTAATAACCGAAACTATCGAAACCCAAAACATGGTATACCTAACCCCCGAACGCTTAACAGCATTAGCACCAAAGGTAAAGCCCGTTATCCATATGCTATTCCGTAATTGGGATAACCCAAACCGTGCGATACAAAATTGCCTACAACTTATCCAAGCCATAAAAGCGTATTTTAAAAACCAAAAGCAAGCACATTTGCTGTCGCTGGAATACTTGTTCCGTTTTAACGAACTGTTTAACGAACTACAACGCTTAAACACGCATTACGGCCATGTAACGGATATTTCGGCCCTATACGGCGTATATAAGGAGTTATTAAGTAGCCAAACCCTGGATTTTCAAGGCGAACCCCTACAAGGTTTGCAAATTATGGGCATGCTGGAGTCGCGGGTACTCGATTTTGAAACCGTTATTATAGCATCGGTCAACGAAGGAGTCCTACCCTCGGGAAAAAGCAACAATTCCTTTATTCCCTTCGACATTAAATTAGAAAACAAACTGCCCACTTATAAGGAAAAAGATGCCGTGTATACCTACCACTTTTACCGATTGCTACAACGGGCCAAAAACGTTTTCATTCTGTACAATACCGAAGCCGATGTGCTTACGGCCGGCGAAAAAAGCCGATTTATTACGCAAATGGAAATAGAGGGTATCCATAAAATAAGCCACAAAATAATCGTTCCAAAAACTCCTAAAACAGAACCAACTTTAATAAATGTTAATAAAAATGAAAACCTGATAAATAGGCTAATACAAGTTGCCGAAAAAGGATTTTCACCTTCATCCTTAACCACGTACATAAGAAACCCTATCGATTTTTATTATCAAAAAGTACTAAATATAAAAAGTTACGATGAAGTTGAAGAAACCGTAGCGGCAAACACCCTGGGGACCGTAGTGCACAACACCTTAGAGGATTTTTACAAACCCCTTGAAGGTAAAATCCTATCGGCCGATATTATAAAAAATTTAGAAAAAGAAATCGATAAAACCGTAAGCCACCATTTTAAGGAACTGTACAAGGAAGGCGATATTACCAAAGGCAAAAACCTGATTATTTACGAAATTGCCAAACGTTACGTATCCAACTTTTTAAACTTGGAGCTTAAAGATATTGATGCCGGAAATGAAATTAAAATTTTGGCAATCGAAGCCAATAAAACCGTTTCGTTGGTTGTTCCCGAATTGGGTTTTCCCATAAAACTAACCGGAAAAGTCGATAGGGTAGACCAATACAATGGTACAACCCGCATTATAGACTATAAAACCGGACGGGTGGACCAATCCCAAGTAGAATTGGTAAACTGGGGCAACGTTACGCAGGATTACACCAAATACAGTAAAAGTTTTCAAATACTAATGTACGTTTACATGATGCACAATAGCGGCGATACAACCCTACCTGTCGAGGCCGGAATTATTTCGTTTAAAAATTTAAGTTCGGGCGTTTTAAAATTCACCAAAAAGGATAAAGCCGGCCCAGGAGCCAAAAAAAACACCCTAATTACCGAAGAAACCCTAACCCATTTTATTGTAGAACTAAAACAATTAATTATCGAAATTTGCAACATCGATATACCATTTACCGAAAAGGAAATTTAAATGCCAACCCACCAACCCCCACATATTTATTACGACAACGCTGCCAAGATATACGTGGCTACCGACTGCATTATTTTTGGTTTCGACAACGGCATTTTAAAACTCCTACTGTTTAAACGCCGTGTAGAACCTTTAAAAGGCAAACTTTCGCTTATCGGCAGTTTTGTAAAACCAAACGAAAACGCCACCGAAGCGGCAAAGCGCGTGCTAAAGGAAATAACGGGATTGGACAATATTTTTATGGAAGAACTGAAAACATACAGCGAGGTCGATAGGGATTCCGGTGCGCGCTGTATTTCCATTGCACAATATGCCTTAATTAGAATAGAAGAATACAATAAAGAACTTGTTGAAAAACACGGCGCTTTTTGGTGCCAGGTAAACCAGTTGCCGCAATTAGTGCTGGACCACAACACCATGGTTAACGATGCCTTGGAACGCCTAACCGAAAAATCGAAATTTTACCCCATAGGCATTGAGTTATTGCCCGAAAATTTTACCATACCCCAACTTCAGGATTTATACGAGGTTATCCACCAAAAAAAGATGGACTCCCGTAATTTTAGAAAAAAACTGTTGTCGTTAAAACTGCTTATCCCGTTGAACAAAAAAGACAAAACAGCATCCAAAAAAGGCGCATTTCTGTATAAATTCGATTATAAAAAATATAAGCGGTAAGAAGAAAAAGGCTTTAATTTTTCGCTTTTTAAATAGAAAAAGCCTTTAAAGTGTTTGCTTTAAAGGCTTTTGTGGAGAAGATCGGGCTCGAACCGACGACCTTTTGACTGCCAGTCAAACGCTCTAGCCAACTGAGCTACATCCCCATTTTTGGAAGCACAAAAATAGAAACAATTTATTAATACCGAAAACTAAAACGAAAAATAATTGTATATCGGGCTATATTTTTATTGAAAAAAGGGCAAATGGCAAAAAATCACGACCTTAGCAGCTTAATTTTTTTCAAACAGAAAACAAATACAACTTTGGTTTGAGTTCAGATATAAGTTTTAAGCATATAAACAAATTGGCTATTCCGGCCTTAATTGCCGGAATTTCCGAACCCATACTATCGATAACCGACACCGCTATTGTGGGGAATATAAACGTAAATCCAACCGAATCGTTGGCGGCCGTAGGCATTGTGGGTACTTTTATTTCCATGCTTGTATGGGTGTTGGGGCAAACCCGGAGCGCTATTTCGTCAATTGTATCGCAATATGTTGGTGCCAACAAGGTCGAAGCCGTAAAAAACCTGCCTGCCCAAGCCATTTTTATTATTACATTGTTAAGTGTTTTAATTATAATAGGCACTTATCCCTTTGCTAAAAGTATTTTCAAATTGTACAATGCTTCACATTTAATTTTAGAATATAGTGTTACGTATTATAATATACGGGTGTTTGGGTTTCCTTTCACCTTGTTTACCATGGCGGTTTTTGGTACGTTCAGGGGGCTGCAAAACACGTTTTATCCTATGATAATTGCTGTTGTTGGCGCTTTGGTTAATATTGTGCTCGATGTTGTTTTGGTATTTGGTGTGCCTTCCCTTCTTATTCCGGCCCTAAATATCGAGGGCGCGGCATATGCCAGTGTTATGGCGCAATTTATCATGGCCGTGCTGTCGGCTTATTTCTTATTAAAAAAAACAAATATCCCGTTAAAATTAAGTTTTCCGTTAAATAAGGAAATAAACAAGTTTGTTGTTATGGTCCTTAATTTGTTTGTGCGTACACTGGCCTTAAACGTTACCCTGTATTTTGCAACCCGATTTGCTACGGGCTATGGCGCTTCGTACATTGCTGCGTATACCATTGCCATAAACTTATGGTTTTTCGGGGCTTTTTTTATCGATGGCTACGCCAGTGCCGGCAATATTTTGTCGGGCAAGCTGTTGGGGGCAAAACAATACCAAAATCTTATGGCGTTAAGCAACAAACTTATTAAATACGGTATTGTTGTTGGCGTTGTATTGGCACTTGTTGGTGCTGTTTTTTATTATCCCATAGGGCGGATTTTTTCTAAGGACCCCGAAGTTTTAAACTTGTTTTACAAATCGTTTTGGTTGGTTTTGGCCATGCAACCCCTATGTGCTTTGGCCTTTATTTTCGATGGCATGTTTAAGGGCTTGGGGCGTATGAAATTTTTAAGGAACGTACTCCTGTTTTCAACCTTTTTGGTTTTTGTGCCGGTCCTTTTTTTGCTGGACCATTTAGGCTATAAATTAAACGGCATATTTCTATCATTAGCCTTATGGATTATAGCCCGTGGATTGCCTTTGATTGTAAAATTCAGGAAAACATTTATTCCGCTGTCCAAAAACCGTTAACTTTGTAGCCCGCAAAAACAACCCCATGCAACTACTCGTTTTGTTACAGGATATAGATGCCATAAAGGAAAAAATAGAACAGGCTCCCGATAAAAGCTACGAAATTGGCGTTTTTATTGGTACCATGTTGCCATTTGTGGTGCTGGTTGTTGTAGCTTACCTTGTTTACAGGTACAACAAAAACAGGGCAAACCGCTAATTTTTCAGTCTTATTTTGATGCCGAATCAGTATCTTTTTTGTAAATAAAAGGATTCCGTTAAACTCATTTTTAAATCGTATTTTTGAAACAATCAAAATAAAACACCACCATGACAAACCATATTACAACAACCTGGTTGGGCAACATGAAATTTGAAAGCACCAACCCGTCCGGACACAACCTTTTTATCGATGCAGGCGAAGAAAACGGTGGAAAGGGTGAAGGCTATCGCCCTAAAGCCCTAATGCTATCGGCTTTGGCAGGGTGTTCGGGATTGGATGTGGCCTCGCTTATTAAAAAAATGAAACTGGAAGTCGATACCTTTAAAATTGAAATCGATGCCAACTTAACCGACGAAAACCCCAAGTACTACGACAAGGTTGCCATGAACTTTCATTTTTTTGGGGGAAACTTAGACGAAAAAAAACTTCAAAAAGCAGTTAATTTATCCATTGAAAAATACTGCGGCGTTATGGAAATGTTCCGCCAGTTTGCAAAAGTTGAAGTCAATACGTTTTTTAACAGTTAAATTATTTCACTTGAACAAAATCGCAATCCTATTTTTGTGTTTCGTTTTTATTGTTTTTTATGGACAATCGCAAGAAAAAACCCATATTGTTTCGCATAAAGGCGAAACCATAGTTACCGACCCCTCAAAAGGGCGTAATAGCTATAAACGTTGGGTGGTGTTCCCCGATATTTCAAAAAACATTCGCAATATTACCCTAAACCTTAAATTTGAGTGCCCCGATAGTATGCGCTGTGCCGATTGGGATTATGTGGACCATATTAAGGCTCGCCAAAAAAATGACTCAACCGTTTACGAAATTGCCCGCATGCTAACCCCTTACGGTGGTTTTTTTCAAAACGATTGGGGTTTCGAGTGGCAGGTAGATGTTACCGATTTTAGCCTAATTTTAAGGAATGATGTTGAAATAGACTATATCCATACCGGTTACGAGGACAATAAAACCCGTGGTTGGAAAGTTACGGTCGATTTTGAAATTACCTACGGCATGCCCGTTGCCAATCCTTTGGCAATCCATAAAATATACGACGGCAACTTTAAGTATGGCGATAAGGACAATGAAATAGAAAACCATTTAATTCCCGTTACCTTTAATGCCAACCCAAAAACAAAGGTTTCAAAAATTAAAATCCACCAAACCGGACATGGCATGGATGCCAACGGTTGCGGGGAATTTTGCAGTAAATACCGCAATATTATTTTTAACGGAAAAACCATAGACCGCCAAGATTTATGGATGGAATGTGGCGACAATCCGCTTTACCCACAAGCTGGCACATGGATTTTCGACCGTGCCAATTGGTGCCCCGGATATTTGCTGCAACCCGACGAGGTTATGCTAAACGCCATTGCCGGACAGCCCAACACCATAGATGTTAATATGGAAGCCTACCAAACCGAAAAACCCAGTGCCAACGAACTTTTATCGGCTTTTGTTTTCGAATACGAAAAACCAAATGCCCAAAACGATGTTGCCTTAATAGATATTGTGCAACCATCGACCCAATTGCGGCATAGCCGGAAAAATCCGTTTGGGGGCTTGCCCGTTATTCAAGTAAAGAACAACGGAAGCAATCCTTTAAAAAAAATGACCATTCAATATTTTATCGATGGCGAAAAACCGCAGGTATACAACTGGACGGGACAAATCGATTTTGGCAGCGCAGCAACCATTACCCTGCCAACCGAAGTGTTTAGCAAAAAAGAACAAGCTACGTTTAATGTAAAATTGTTAAAACCAAACGGAAAACCCGATGCCTTTAAAGCGGATAACATCTTGAAATCCCAATACAAGCGCCCGGATATTTTACCCGAAAAAATTATTGTATACTACAAAACCAATAATAAGCCCTACCAAAATACATACAGTATAAAAAATAGTTTTGGACATGTAGTGTTTGCCAAAGACAGTATAAATATGCAACCAAGTACCGTATACCAAGACACCATTGCACTAAAACCGGGAAACTACAATTTTAGGTTTAACGACACCAAAGGCGATGGTTTGGAATTTTGGTACAATGCCAAGGACGGTCGTGGTGAAGTTAAACTGTTGGACACTTTAGGCAAAGCTACCAAGCAATTCAAGTCCGATTTTGGTAGCCATATTGACTATCACTTTTCCGTACAGCCCGACATGTCCTATAAATTGGACGACACACCCTCCGTAAGCGTTTTTCCCGCACGAACCCAAGGTCCAATTTCGCTTGATTATTTTAGTAATACGCCCGCCAATGTAAAAGTGCTTATTGTAGACCAAGACGACGAAAGTAAAATATTGGAAGAACATCAATACACTAATTACAGTCGAGGGCCATTGTTTTTCAATTTATCATATTTACCTGCAAAACGGTATTATATTTTGGTTTATATGAACGATGGACTTATTTATAAAAACAGAATCCGATTAAAAGAATAAAACCCACGCATGCGCTGGACCATAAAACCCAAACCAGAACCCGAAAAAATTAAAGCCTTACAGGAATCCCTTGGGGTCGACGCCATCGTGGCCACCTTATTGGTGCAACGCGGCATAGAAACTTTTGAAAATGCCAAAGCCTTTTTCCGTCCCGATTTAAGCCATTTGCACGACCCCTATTTAATGAAGGATATGCACAAGGCCGTAGCACGCATACAACAGGCCTTGCAACAAAACGAAAATATTCTAATTTATGGCGATTACGATGTCGATGGCACCACGGCGGTTGCCTTAGTAAGTTCGTACCTAAAAACAAAAACCGATTTAGTGGCTACTTATATTCCGGACAGATACCACGAAGGCTATGGCATTTCGTTTAAAGGTATCGATTTTGCCGAGGACAATGGTTTTTCGCTTATCATAGCCTTGGATTGTGGTATAAAAGCCATTGATAAAGTAGCTTATGCCAAAGCAAAAGGTGTCGATTTTATTATTTGCGACCACCATAGGCCGGGCAATGAAATTCCCGATGCCATTGCCGTTATAGATCCCAAGCAGCAGGATTGCAATTACCCGTATAACGAACTTTGCGGCTGCGGCATTGGGTTTAAACTGGTTCAGGCATTGGAGCAGTCCGAAGGAAACCCGATAGAAAACCTAATACCGTACCTCGATTTGGTAGCCATAGCCATTGGCGCCGATATTGTACCCATAACGGGCGAAAACAGGGTGTTGGCGCACATGGGCTTAAATGTTATAAATACCAATCCCAGGCCAGGCATCAAGGCCTTGGTTGCCCAAGTAAAAAAAGAAGAACTAAATATTATAGATGTCGTATTTATTATTGCGCCCCGTATAAATGCCGCCGGGCGCATGAAACACGGCAACCATGCCGTAACCCTGCTAACAGAAACCGATTTTAACCATGCCGTTCATTTTGCTGCCGAAATAGAAGTTTTTAATTCCGATAGAAAAGAAGAAGATAGCCGCATTACCGAAGAAGCCTTACAGCAAATAGAAACCCTTGGCGAACAAAACCGTTTTACCACGGTGGTTTATCAGGATAATTGGCATAAGGGCGTTATCGGCATTGTAGCCTCCCGCCTAACCGAAACCTATTACCGTCCAACATTGGTATTTACCAAAAGCGGCGATAAACTGGCGGCTTCGGCACGCTCGGTATCGGGGTTCGACGTTTATAAGGCCCTGGAAGCCTGCAGCGAGCATATTGAACAATTTGGAGGGCATAAATACGCAGCAGGATTAACGCTTAAAGAAGAAAATTACTTGGCGTTTAAACAGGCCTTTGAATACGAAGTTTCAAAAACAATAGACAAAACCTTATTAACGCCCGAGCTAAAAATCGATGCCCAAATAAACTTAAATGATATTACGCCAAAATTTTACCGTATTTTAAAACAATTTGCGCCTTTTGGCCCCGGCAACATGGCACCCATTTTTTTAACCGAAAACGTAACCGATACGGGCTACGGCAAATGTGTTGGACAGGACGAATTGCATTTGCGGGTTACGGTTAAGCAAGCACAATCCAATAATTTTGTTGGCATTGGCTTCAACTTGTGTTCCAAATTAAATTTGGTTTCGAACAAAAAAACCTTCAGTATTGTATATTCTATTGATGAAAACGAATGGCAGGGCAATGTTTCGCTTCAACTTAAATTAAAAGATATTAAGTAAAGATTATTTATTGAAACTATGGCAAAAACAGACCCTTATGCGGCGCTTCGCTTTAAAGAGTTTAACGTATTTTTATTGGTGCGCTTTGTTTTGGTATTTGGCTGGTCCATGCAGTTTATCGTTATCGAATGGGAAGTGTACAGCTTAACCAAAGACCCCTTGGCGCTTGGCATTATCGGGTTAATGGAAATTATTCCGGCCTTTACCATGGCCTTGTTTGCCGGGCATATCGTGGACCGAAGGGAAAAACGCAACTTATTGGCAAAGTGCATAGCGGCATTTTCGTTAATAAGTTTTGGCTTGTTTTTGTTAACCTGGGATAAAATTGTGGCCGGGTGGGAAACCAAAACCATTTTGTACGGGGTTTACGCCCTGGTATTTTTTGGGGGCTTTTTGCGTTCGTTTTTTGGGCCTACTATTTTTTCGTTAATTGCTTTAATCGTTCCAAAATCGGTATACCCAAATGCGGCAACGTGGAGTTCGAGCACATGGAAAGCGGCCAGTGTTCTTGGGGCGCTTTTTGGTGGGTTTTTTATCCATTGGATAGGGGTGGACAGAACGCTTTGTATTATTTTGGGGTTGGTAATTTTATCGTTAGTACTCACCTTTCAAATTAAAAAGAAACCCATACTAAACACCAAAATAGGCGAACCCGTAACCGAAAGTTTAAAAGCGGGGGTTAAGTTCGTATTTTCAAATAAAGCCATTCTTGGTGCCTTAACCTTGGATATGATTGCCGTATTATTTGGCGGAACGGTAGCGCTGTTGTCGGTGTTTGCACAGGATGTTTTAAAGGTTGGGTCGCAAGGTTTTGGGGTGTTAAACGCTTCTATTTCGTTGGGGAGCATTGCAAGCATGTTTTTAACCACTTATTTGCCCGTTGCCAAAAATGCGGGCAAAAAACTGTTGCTGGCTATTTTTGTGTTTGGTTTGTGTATTATTGCCTTTGGGCTTTCGTCGGTATTTTGGGTAAGCGTTGTGGCTTTGTTTTTAAGCGGGGCTGCCGATGGTGTTTCCATGGTAATACGCCAAACCATTTTGCAGTTAAAAACGCCGGACGATATGCGGGGTAGGGTATCGTCGGTAAATTCTATGTTCGTGGGGTCGTCCAACGAATTGGGCGCTTTCGAAAGTGGTTTGGCCGCCAAACTTCTCGGCCCGGCAAGAGCCGTTATTTTTGGCGGTATCATGACCCTGATTACCGTTACTATTATAGGCAAAAAGAACAAAGTCCTCCGAAATTTGGATATAACGGAAGATTACGGGCAATAGCCTTGTCAGCAATATCCTGAATCTACTCAAAAAGTGCTTTGAGTTCCGTGGCTTCGTGGGGTTTTATTTTTCCCGACAGCAATAAACTTAGTTGTTTGCGGCGCAGAGCGGCGGCGTAGCGCTCCTTTTCCAGTTCGGTTTCGGGGATTATTTCGGGAACGGCAACGGGCCTTCCGGTTTCATCTACGGCTACAAAAGTGTAAATACCTTCGTTGGCTTTGGTTTTATGGCCGGATTCGCGATCTTCAATCCAAACATCGATAAATACTTCAACCGAAGTTTTAAAGGCGCGCGAAACTTTGGCCTCGACCGTTACCACGCTACCAAGGGGCACGGCCCTGTTAAAGGCCACATGGTTTACCGAAGCCGTTACCACAATGCGGCGGCTATGGCGCCTGGCCGCAATGCTGGCCGCCCGATCCATACGGGCCAAAAGCTCGCCCCCAAACAAATTGTTTAGCGGATTGGTTTCGCCGGGCAAAACCATATCGGTTAAGGTTGTTTTGGACTGTTCGGGTGTTTTGGCTTCCATGCTACAATTTTGCGGCAAAGGTAATCGGTTTTTTTGGCTTTACAAGTTTATTAAATAATCCCGTAATTCGGTTTTTTCGTCTAAACCTAATTTCTTTTTTAGCCTATACCATGATGACTGTAACGAACGTGGGTAGATGTTTAAAATATTTGCTATTTCCTTGGTGATCATGTGCAGTTTTATAAAAATACAGTGACTGAGTTATATATCGGTAAGCGAAGTGTGTAGTTTGTTTAGCTGGGTAATATATCCCGAATGTAGGGTATTGAAGTGTTTTTAAAAGTTGATCAATTAATCGACTTGCTCCAATTTAAAATCGATTTCCTTAATTATTATTTTTATGGCTTTTTGTGTTTGGCTAATTTCCTTATCGGTATATTTTTCTAATTTTTTCTTAATTTCTTTTATGTACTGTGTGTCGTTTAAGGCCTGTAACGAAGTGTCCATGATTTGTTTGTCCTTGGCTTCATCGTTTGCCTTGTATTGGTTTAGTTCAAGCATGAGCAGCTTTTCTTTATTTGTAAAATGCCGCCAAAGGTAAAACGATAGAAAAATAGTAAATATTAATATGCCCAGTAAAACAAAAGCGGCTATTTTGTAGGAGTCCTTCGTGCGTTCCAAAAAGCTTAGCTGGAGTTTTTGGTTTTCCAGTTCTTGAGCGTGGTTGTGCTCCCGCATTTCCAACTGGAGGTTTAGGTTTGTTATGGTTTGTTCCTTGAGTAGGGCGGGAATGGTTTTGGAGTCGTTAGAGCCTGTTAGCTCCAAGTTAAAAATACAATCGGACGAAATACCCCGTGCTTGGTGTACCGATGCGGATATAATGTTGATGCCCGAAACAAAATCGGCCGGCGATAAAATTTGGGTATGTACCATGGCTTCGTTCTCGGAAGCAAAAATTAAACTGCTGGCTTTTGTGTCGCCTGCAATAACACCATAGGGCATGTTGTTGCGCATAACTTCTTTGCCGTTTAAATAAATTACCACGCCGTCGTCCCGTTGTACATTCAGCATATAGGTTAAATAGTCGTGCGGATTTTCTAAAACAAACGATTTTCTAAAATATTTGGCTATATCTTTATTCGCTGGGTCGTCGCCATAATTAATAGTGGTTTTAACCAAGCTGTCGCCATAACCTATGGGGGTAATGCCTTTTTTCCATTCGTTTGTGTCCTTGTACAAAAACCAATCATTGGGCAGCATCCGGCTATCGTCGTAGTACTCCCATTCGTCGCCTGTCGAAATGATTGCTGTTTGCCCAAATGCGGTATTAAAAGCAAATCCAAGGAAAAAAAGTATAAAGAAAAGGAAGGTCTTGCTACGTGTTTTTGTGGGGATATTACAGTGTATAATAGTCTTCATATTGTAAAAATAAAATATAGTATTTACAAAGTATAAATATAAGCAATTAACAATAATGTAGTAGGTATGTAACAAAAATGTAGTAGATAAATAGTAGTTTGTTTTTTGGTTTTTTTGCAATAAAATAATTAATTGCCCCAACAAAACACAAACTATACCCAATTATGAAGAAATTATTACAACTATTTATGCTCATTTTTTTGAGTATTGTGCAATATGGTTTTGCACAAAAAACAATTACGGGAGTAGTATCTAATAATGCAATGCCCTTGCCCGGGGTTTCCATTGTTATTAAAGGCACTACACAAGGCACCTCCACCGATTTTGATGGTAACTACGCCATAAACGCCACTTCGGGCGATGTGCTGGTGTTTAGCTATGTGGGTATGGAAACCCAAGAAATAATAGTAGGGGCGCAATCGACCATAAATGTAGACTTGCAGGAAAGCAGTAGTGTACTCGATGAGGTGGTTGTTACCGCCCAAGGGATTAAAAAAGAGAAAAAATCGTTGGGGTACGCCATTTCCGAAGTTGACGAGAACGAACTAAAAAACAAGCCCGAAGCCGATGTATCGCGTACGCTACAAGGAAAAGTAGCGGGTGTGCAAATTTCGGCGGCAAGTGGTAGTGCGGGCGAAACAACCGATATAACCATTCGCTCCAAAGTTTCTATTAATGTAGATAATAGTCCTTTAATAGTAGTAAACAACGTGCCTTTTTCGGGTAATTTATTGGATATAGACCCCAACGACATTGAAAGCCTAAATGTTTTAAAAGGCCTAAATGCCAGCGTGCTTTACGGTAGTGCGGGCAGGAATGGGGTTATTTTAATACAAACCAAAAGCGGGGCCGCCAAAATGGGCGAAAAAAGCGTTAACATAAGCCTCTCGCAAACCACTTATGCCAATGTGGTTTCCGGTTTGCCCGATTACCAAAATACGTATGGGCAAGGTTCCGATTTTAATTACGCCGCAGGAAACCTCGGCTCCTGGGGACCGGCCTTTACCGATTTGGATTACGTGCTACACCCTTATTCCGGAAACTCGGCATTTCCCGAATACAATGGTGTTTTGGTGCCTTTCGAAGCGGCCAAAAACAACGTAAAAAACTTTTTTAAAACGGGTATAAGCTCGACCACGTCCTTAAATATTTCAACATCGCAGGAGTCTACCTCGTTTAATATGTCCGTAGGCTATACCAACGAGCAAGGCCTTGTGGGCAACAACGACCTAAAGCGTTTTAATGTTGGCGTTGGCGGGGCGGCCAAAATAACGGATAAACTAACATTGGGTTCCAGTTTGAATTATTCGAACAGAAAACGAAACTCCTACGACGAGGACCAACTGTTCGATTTAATTTTTTACATGCCCCGAAATATCGACGTTTATAACTTGCCCTACCAAGATGCACAAGGCAAAAACGTATATTACCGCAGTAATATAAACCCCAATTGGTTAATACACAACACGAACGACTTTGACGATGTGTCGCGGGTTTTTGGAAATTTTAACGCCAATTACCAACTTAACGATAATATAGGTTTAACGTACAGGGTGGGTTACGATTACGAAAACTACAACCAATTGGATTATTCCAACAAAGGCGGGCTGGACGACTTCGAATTTGGATATTTAAACATAAGCGGAACAAAGCAAGTGGTGGTAGACCAAACTTTTATGGCCAATTTTAACTACGATTTATCCGAAAAAATAAGCCTCGACGGCCAATTGGGGGTAAACTCAAAATTGGAAACCTATAAACAAAACGCTTCCGAAAACACAAACCAAATTGTGTACGGCTTTTTCAGGCCCAGCAATTTTACCACCCAAACTAACGATTACACCGAACGAAAAACAAACCTATCGGGTGTTTTTTCGCAATTAAGTTTTAGTTACGATAAATATTTGTTTTTAAATTTATCCGGAAGAAACGATTTTGGCTCGACGGTAGAACCCGAAAACCGAAGCCTATTTTACCCCGGGGTTTCATTATCCTTCATTCCAACATCGGCGTTTAATTTCAACACCAAAGCCATAAACTACTTAAAACTGCGCGGGGCTTACGCCACCTCATCGGGCTACCCCGGCGCCTATAAAACCCGAACGGCATTAAACACCTTAAACCCAAGGTTTGTTAGTCCCGAATATGGCAATATTATTACAAATGCCAGCGATAGGGCTTTGGCAAACCCCAATTTAAAGCCCGAACTGCATAAGGAAATAGAAATAGGGCTGGAAAGTAAATTGCTAAACAACCGGGTAAGTTTGGAAGCCTCGATTTTTAAGCGCATTTCCGAGGACGGTATTCTTGCGGCCGAACTACCAACCGAAATGGGCTACGAGGAAACCATTATCAATGCCGGTAGGATAGATACAAAAGGTATTGAAATAGATTTAGGCATAGACCTTATTAAAAATAAAAATTTTAACTGGAACCTGCGAAACCTATTTACAGCTTACGAAACCACTGTAGTCGATACGCCCTATGGCGATGTGTACTTGGGCAACGGCAGTTGGGCTATCGAGGGGCAACCCCTTGGAATTTTTAAGGGCAGCTATATTTTGCGCGACTCTGAGGGCAATTACCTTATTAACCCCAACACCGGATATATTATGAGTAGCGGCGATGCCGGTTTTCAGGACGAAATAATTGCAAACCCCTCACCGGACTGGGCGCTAACAACCATAAGTGCCATTAGCTACAAAAACTTTACGCTTTCGGCGCAACTGGAGTACACCCACGGCGGCGAAGCCTATTCCGATTTGGCCGACGACCTACTCCGAAGGGGCGTAACAAAAGACACCGAAAACAGGGAAGGCTCCTTTGTAATCCCAGGCGTATACGGCAATATGGCAACAGGCCTGCCCTACCTTGATGCCAACGGTAACACTATACCAAACACCATACAGTTAAGCGGTAACGATGTGGCCTTTAACCATTTTTACAACCCCGACGATATGGCAACCTTCGACACATCGGTATTCCGTATTAGGGAAATAGCCTTGGGCTACACCCTTAAAAAAGACCAATTTAAAAACTTGCCGTTCCAATCTTTGGCCATAACCTTAAGTGGGCGAAATTTATTTTACAACGCCCCCGGATTCCCAAAATACACCAATATCGACCCGGAACTGGACACAAGCGACGACGAAACCCGAGCACCCACAACATCCCGATATTCATTATCGCTATCGTTTACCTTTTAATTAATATAAAGAAGAAAAATATTATGAAAAAAATAATAACATACAGCCTTTTGTTTTTTAGCATATTGATGTCCTGCGAGGTAACCGATTTCAATTTGCAGGACAACCCCAACGCACTAACACCGCTATCGGCCAACCCCGATTATGTGCTTAACGAAATCCAAATAAAATTTAGTGAAGCCATGGGCGAGTTTATCGAAAATACCGATAGAATAATGCGGTACAAGACCATGAACGGCACGTATAGCGAAATGGCAAGTGCCGATGCCTTGGAAGATGCCTGGAGCGACGTTTACGAAATTTCGCAAAACGTAGTGATTATTGAAGAATATGTTGAAAACAATCCCGATTTTACCTTTCACCGTGGTATTGCAAGGCTATTGCAAGCCTATGCCATGGCAACCTTGGTTGATTATTTGGGCGATATTCCATATTCCGAAGCCAATAACCCCGCCATTTTTAATCCTGTTGCCGATGATGATGAAGCCATTTACACCAATCTTTTGGAAAGCATAGATTTAGCTATTACCGATGTAAACAACGCCGAGGTGTCGCCGCTAACCGACCTTTATTACGGTGCCGATAAAACCGCTTGGATTAAATTGGCCAATTCGTTAAAGCTAAAAATGTACATAAACACAGGAAACCAAACGGCCGTTAGCGCTTTAATATCGACCAATAACCTAATCAATAGTACCGATACCGATTTCGAGTTTAAATACTCAACCGCAACAGCGCCCGATAGCAGGCATCCTTTTTACAGCTCGGCTTCTTATGGGGCGGAGGATTTTTCAAGCTATATAGGCAATAATTTTATGTGGATGCTTAAAGACTCCAAAAGCATTAAGGATCCGCGGCTACGGTATTACCTGTACCGCCAAACCAATGTTAACCCGCAAGACGATACCAGCGGCAATTATTTAAGGTGCGAAGGCGACCCCTCGTTCGACTACTGTTATGTAGGCGATTATTATTGGGGGCGCGATCACGGCGATAACGGCTCGCGCCCGGCCGACGGATTTAAAAAAACAACCTATGGCGTATACCCCATTGGCGGGGCTTTCGATGAGGATAATGCCGTACCCGCAAACGAAACCTCCAATATGGGCGGAGCGGGTATCGCACCTATTTTATTATCTTCATACGTATATTTCCTAAAAGCCGAAGCTGTGCTTTCCTTGGGCGTTTCGGGCGATGCTTGGGCTTATATCGAAAGCGGCATTCGGGAGTCCATGGCAAAAGTACTTGGCTTTAACGCTGCAACGGCAAGTTCATCCTATGCCGCCACCACCACCGACATCGACAGTTATGTAAGCATCGTTTCAACCGAATTCAATGCCGCTTCGGATAGCGGCAAGTTGGATATTGTAATGCGCGAGTATTATTTAAGCGGCTTTGGCAATGCCATAGAAGCCTACAATGCTTACCGCAGGACGGGATATCCTTCGGATTTGCAAGTGCCTATAAAAAATAAAGATGTACCCTTTCCAAGAACCTTTTTATTGCCAAGCCATGCGGTAAATTCCAACGCATCGCTTAACCAACGGGCTACGACCAATCAGGTGTTTTGGGACACAAACCCCGCAGGATTTATTCAATAATAAAATTATTAAAGATGAAAAAAATAGCATTAATAGT
>JBKEDS010000018.1:0-21549 GCA_047975545.1 Flavobacteriaceae bacterium
GTGCTTGGTTGCAAAGCTTCGGTTCTTGTTTGTGGCGTAAATGGCATCTGCCCTATAACCTGGATAAGGCTTTGTGCCTTGTAAACGGTAGGTTGTAAACGGGTGTCTGGATATGCAAACAAAATTTCCCAAGATTACCCTTTAAAAAACAAGCGTAGAAAAGGCCATAATCTTCCGAGAGAGGAAAAAAGATAAAATCGACCCTGTAAGCCGGAAATTCTTTGTATTTTCATGATAATCGAAATTAAAAACCCCGTTTTTGGCTCTTTTTGGCCGTTTTCGGGGTTTATTCGTACCTCAATATACAACAAAGCCCTCGTGTTTACAAGGGTTTTGTGTTTTATGAAAGTGCCGAATAAATCCAACCATCCTAAAAAATGTTCCTGCAAATTCGTTATGTTATCGCCTTTTGGTAATCGGCTTTTTTGCCTTTGTTTACTTCCTTTAAGTTTATTTTAATTACAAAGGGCATTTTTTTCTTTAAAACACTTTTGGGAATTTCAATATCGTAAAAATAATTGCCGTATTTGTCCCTGCCGCCATCCCGTACCGTGGCTGCTTTGCCGTTGGCTATAAACTGGGCATGTTCGATAACAAATACCATATCCTTAACCTTCGATTTTGGTACTTTTACCTTCAGTAAATTATTTACGGGCTGGTTAAAAACGCTTAGGTAAATGTCGTCGTCTTTCTGGGAGGAAAAGCCCCAATCCTGTTTTTCCAGAACCGAATGGTGCGTACCGTAAACGGCTTGGTGGTTTACCTGCATCCATTGGCCTATTTCCTTGGCTATTTTGGTTTCCTCGGAACGGATATTGCCTTGGCCGTCGGGCCCAAAGTTAATAACAAAATTGCCGTTTAACGAGCTGGCCTTAACCGTCATTTCTATTAAGTCGAAAGGTGTTTTTATATAGGTAAGCGTCCAGTCCTTATGGTAGCCCCATTGGTTTTCGGGAATGGTCATGACGCAATCCCAGTCAAAACCCTTGGTGTCCTTCAAAGTGTTGGGCAGACTGCGCTCGTAGCGTTGGTCGTAATCGTCTATTAGGCGGCCGTTGGCATCCTCGTGCCTGTTGCCTAACTCGTCCGAACGGAAACGGCTGCCAATAATAAGCCCGGGGTGTTTGGCCCTAAGCTCTAACCCGAGCGCATCAACCCAATCGGCGTTTTTAACCCAAGCCACGTCCCAAGAGCCGTCGAACCACAGGCCTTTTATACCGGGGTAATTATCCAATAATTCCAATAATTGGTTACGGGTAAAGGTTTTAAAGGTTTCGTAGCGTTCTTCCTGCGCTTTGTTTTCAAACGGATTATAATCGGCATTGGATTGGTAGGCTTTTTTTATGTCGGGCGAATTGATGTTCCCGCCCGAAAAATACCCTGGATGGCTCCAATCGATAATTGAAAAATACAAATAAACATCGATACCTTCTGCCGTGTAGGCCTCGACCAATTCTTTTACAATATCTTTTTTATAGGGCGTGTTGGCAATGGTATAATTGGTAAACTTACTGGGCCACATACAAAATCCGTCGTGGTGCTTGGTGGTAAAAATCATGTACTTGGCACCCATTTGCTTGGCTTGCTTGGCCCACTTTTGGGCATCGAAGTTAACGGGATTAAATTGTTTGTACAAGTTGTCGTATTCGTCGTGGCTTATCAAGCCGGACGACCGGAACCATTCGGCGGCGTAGGTGGTTTTTTGCCCGTTCCACTCGCCTCCGGGTATGGCATAAACGCCCCAGTGGATAAATTGCCCTAAACCGTATTCGCGCCAGTGCTGCATGGCGGCATCGGTACGCATTCCTGTTCTGTGGGCGCCGTGTTTTAAGGGTATTTCGGCATCGGTGGCGTTTACAACTTGAGCCGTTAAACCCGTGCCTATAAACAAGGCGCATAAGGTAAATAAAAGTAGGTGTTTCATTTGAATAAATTTAAGTTAAATATTTAATTTTAAGTTCTTTAAACAACACGACAAAAAAACCGAAAGATTACTGTCCGCTGTTTTTATTCATGACCTTTTGTGGAGGCCTTTATCTTGGCTTTGCTAAATCCCTCAATGAGGGTTCCATTTTTATTGGTTTATAAAGTTATAATCGGGCTGTTTTTCGCCCTTACTAATTTTTCTTGTTTTTTAGGGCAAAATCGGTTGGCGTGTTTCCAAATTCCTTTTTAAAGGCGCGGGTAAAGTACGATTGGCTTTCAAACCCCACACAGGTAACTATTTCGCGCATGGACATGTCCTTTTCAATAATTAAATGGGCTGCCTTTCGTAAGCGGTAACTGGTTATAAACTCGATAATGGAGCGCCCCGTTACGCTTTTTATTTTGTTGTACAGTTTGCTGCGGCTCATGGACAGTTGCATGGCTATTTGGTTAACGTCCATTTTGGAGTTGTCCAGGTTTTTATCCAAAATGGCTATAAATTCCTGAAGGAAATCGTTTTCCCTTTGGCTTGATGTAAGCTCGTGTACCTCGGCAAAAAAGTTTTTGGAGTAGTACTCCCGCATTTGCTGTTGTTGTTTAAACACGTTTCGGATAGACAGCCGCAACAATTCGAAATTAATGGGTTTTTCAAAATAAATATCGGCACCCGACCCAGCGCCTTCAATTTTGCTGTCTATCCCTACTTTTGCGGTTAGCATGACAAATGGAATATGCGAGGTATCAATAGCGTCCTTTACTTCTCGGCAAAGGGTTATGCCGTCTTTTTCGGGCATCATAATATCGCTTATAATAAGGTCTATGCGGTGTTTGTTTAGCATTTGGGTGGCTATTACGCCGTTTTCGGCCTCGATGATTTCAAAATCGGTCGACAGGAATTCGGCCAGCATACTGCGCAAATCGGTATTATCTTCAACCAAAAGGATTTTCCGTTTGCCAAGCACGTAATCGTCTTCAACAAAATCATCATTATCGTCTTCTTGTTTTGGTTCGATTAGCTTTTCCTGCGGTGTTATGTAGTTGTATTGTTTTGCGTTTTCAGCCTTCATAAAATCGCTTTCAGAATACACGGACGCCTCTGCCGGAAGGCAAACCATAAAATCGGTGCCTTGGTGGGGTTCGCTATACACCGTGATATTTCCTTTATGCAATAAAACAAGGCTTTTTACCAGCGAAAGCCCTATGCCCGAGCCAAAATTGTGGCTAAAATTTTCGGTATCGGCCTTGTAATAGCTTTCGAAAATAAGCGGTAGGGCATCTTTGGAAATACCAACGCCAGAATCGCTTATGGCAATGGCAAATTGTTCTGCTTTTAAATTGGTTTCGCCAATGCTTAAACTGTTTTGGTAACGGGGCTTAAACTGGTTTTTGGTGTTAAACACGCTAATGGAAATGGTGCCGCCTTCGTTTGTGTTCTTAAAGGCGTTGTCCAGTAAATTAACCACTATTTTTTCCAAAATATGGGTATCGGCATAAAATTCCTGTGGTGGTTTTGTATTGGTATTAATGTTGAATGTTATGTTGTATTGAAGGGCGTAATCCTTAAAACTAAAGGCAAGTGTTTCTATAAAACTATTAATATTGGTTTTGGCTACTTGAAAGGGCATTTTGCCACTTTCAACCGTACGAAAATCCATAAGTTCGTTTACAAGCCCGAGCAACCGTTTAGTATTTCCGTTTAAAATGCGATAGTAATATTCCTTTAGGCCTTCTTGACGGAGTTTTTCCACCGAGGCGCTTATTAACGAAAGCGGCGTGCGGAAATCGTGCGATATATAGGTGAAAAATTTAAGCTGCGATTGGTGTATTTCTTCCTTTTTTTCCTGATCCAAATGCTCCAAATAAAGTTTCATTTTTAACTTTTTTTGGTCGTAGTAGTATTTAATAATGGTGTATAAAATACCCGCCAAGATTAAGGCGTAAATGGTGAATGCCCACCAGCTAAACCATGGCGCGGGCAACCGTTTTATTGTAACTTGTAGGGGCTGGCCCCATAGGCCGTCGTTATTGGCGGCCGAAACCTCGAAGGTATAAGTGCCGGAAGGTATTTTGGAGTAATACACGTTTCGGTTCATGGCATCGACCTCAATCCAGCGGTTGTCGTAATGTTTCAACCTATACTTAAAGCGGTTTTTTTCTGGTACGAGATAATTGTCGGAGGTAAAAGTAAACCCAAAATTAGCTTGTTTGTAATTAAGTTTTAGGGCTTTGGGGAATGTTGCGGTTTCGGTAAACAGCGAGTCCGTTGCAACTGGTGGATTGGCGGTTGTATTGTCTATAAAAAAATTGGATATAATGGCTTTGGGTTTTACTTGGTTTGGGTTAATACTGCTGTTTTTTACAACAGTAAAGCCGTTGGTGCCACCAAAATAAAGTTGTCCGGCCTTGTCGGTGTAGGTAGCCAAGGGATAAAATACCTGCCCTTGAACGCCGTCCTTTTTGTCGAACCTTAAAAACGCATTTGCCGATACGTTATATTTAAACAGGCCATTGTCCGTACCCAGCCATAAATTTTGGTTAAAATCCATGGCCATGCTGTATATGTTTAAAACGTTAAATTTTAATAGTTCATCAAAAAACTTAAAGTCTCCCGTTGCGGTATTATACCTTACAAGCCCCCTGCTTTCGGTGCCTATCCATAAATAGCCCTGTTTATCCATGCACAAGGTTTGCCCCAGTAGCATGGTTTTATCGGGCAGCGCTATGGTTTTTATGTGGCCGCTTTTGGTGTTTAACGCATATAATTTGCTGTACGAAAGCACCCAAATTACATCGTTGTTTCCCAGGCAGGCATCGAAAATATAATGCCCGTTATTATTTTGGTCAATGGTGTAGTGCGTAAATTGTTTGCTTTTAAACGCATAGTACGATATTTTTAATTGGCTGGTTTGGTAAACAATCCAAAAGCCGTTGTTGGAGTCCGGTATTAGCTTCCGTAAATCGTTTACCAAAATGGAATTTGCATCTTTTGCATTGTGCAATACATTGGTAAAGTGTTTGTCCTTGGTGTTGTAATGCCCCAATCCGCCCCTAAAGGTTGCAAACCATAAATTATGGTCGTTATCTACAATTATAGATTTTACGTTGTCGGACGATATGCTGTTTTGGTTAAAATTGTTGCGGTAATAGTTGTATGCGTTTGTTTTTTTATCAATTTGGTTTAAGCCGCCGCCCTCTGTGGCAATCCATAAACTGGTATCGTCTTCGGCAAAACCGCTAACGAGGTTGTGGTTTAATTTGCTATTTAGGGGCGTTTGGGTTTCAAAATAGGTTTTTCGGTCCAAATTTACATAGCTTACCCCGCCCGAAAACGTGCCAATCCATAGGTTTTTATACGCATCTTCCTCTACGGTCCAAACCGAGTTGTTGGGCAAGCTAAAAGAGTCGTTTTTGTCGTGCAGGTAATGTTGGTAAGTACTGTTTTTTGTGTTGAACACATACAGCCCCATTTGGCTGCAAACCCAAATATTGTCGTTTTTGTCGGCCAATATTTTTTTTGAAAAAAGCGCTTGGTTAGCGGGTAAAAAATTAACGTATTCAATAATATTCCCTGTTGAGGCTTCTATTTTATGAAACGTATTATTGGAATGCAACAACCATAACACATTGTTTACCATACAAAACCCCTTTATAGCTCCATCTTTTTTAAAGGCGTAGAGCAACTTTGTTTCCTTGGTTTGGTTGTTGTACCTAAAAATATTGCGCCCCCACGACAGTATAAACAAATTTTCTTTGTCGCTTATAACGGAATGCACGGTAGTTAACGGCTTTCCTTTGTATGAAAACTCTGTAAATACACTGTTTTTACTATCGTATGTTCCAAATCGGTTAGATTCCGATAGTAGTAAGGTGTCATCGGGAGCAATGTTAAAAAACGAAATATCGCCTTGTAGCACCTTGGAAAAGGTATCGGTAATATTGTTGTACAGGTACAACCCTTCTGTGGTTACCACAAACAATTCGCCTTTACTGTTAACATCAACAAACCTAAAATTTTTTTTGTTTTGGTCGCCTTCTTGGTTAAAATAGTTGCGGTAGCGTTTGTATTTGTAGCCATCGAAACGGAACAAATCGTTTTCCATGAGTATCCACATAAAACCATCCTTGTCCTGTTTTATTTCCGAAACGCCATCGTAGTACAAACCGCCTTGGGGCGAAAACGTATGGAACAAATACCTATCGTTTTCTTGTGAAAAAAGAGGCGTTTGTAATAAGAATAAGATAATACAGAATATGAATTTACATCTGAATATCATCATTGGTAGGTGCAGTATTACTTAGTTTAACAGTTATTGGATAAAGGTACAATTTTGATTTTCTTTTTCACATTAAAACCAATAACTATAACGAATAAAGCAAAACATATATCAAAAAAGGCAAACACAAAAAAAGGGTAGCCGTTAAATTTGTGTTAAACCTTAGTTAATTTATTCTCTTAAATGAAACACCTATCAAAATCCATCCTATTTATCCTTTTAATGCTGTTTTGTTTTGGTTGCAATTCAACCCAAAAAGAAGGCGTTACTACCGATGAAACCGAAATTGGCAACGTTGATGAAACCGAAACAAGCACCACACCGGACAAGGATTTTTGCAGTATCGATAAAAACGAGGCAACCCTTGCCTTAAACCAAGTAGCCGATTGGCAAATAAACCATTTAAATTACAGTACCACTACCAATTTGCACGATAACGGTGTTGGCGCTTGGACCAATGCCACGTTTTACCTCGGGTTGTTGGAGTGGGCCAAAACAAAAGGCAACGACACGACCTACTTAAAATGGTTAAACGGTATAGGCGAAAAAACCAATTGGGTTATCCCCGCTAATTTTAAGGATTATCCTAAATACCAATTATACCATGCCGACGAGTTTTGCATTGCCCAAACGTATTTGGGGCTTTACGATATTAATAAGGACAAACGCCTGTTAACTTCGGCTGTCGAAAGAGCTAATTGGGTATTAAACAACCCCGGCAACCAAAACATGCAGCACACCAACAAACAATCCTGGACCTGGTGCGATGCTCTTTTTATGGCGCCCCCCGTATATGTCCATTTGGCGCAAATTGAAAACAACGAAAAATACCTGCGGTTTATGGACACTGAATTTAAACGCACCTACAACTATCTATATAGTAAGGACGATAAATTATTTTTTAGGGACGACAGTTATTTTAGTAAAACCGAACTTAATGGTGAAAAAATTTTCTGGGGCAGGGGCAATGGTTGGGTAGCGGCCGGATTGGTAAGCATTTTAAAGTTGCTTCCAGAAAACTCCGAGTACCGCCCGTTTTACGAAAATTTATTTAAAGAATTTGTGCCCAAATTGGCCGCCTTGCAAAACGAGGACGGCTTTTGGCACGCCAGCCTTTTGGACCCCGAAAGCTACCCGGCGCCCGAAACCAGCGCAACGGCCCTAATAACCTATGCACTTGCCTATGGTATAAACCAAGGCCTTTTAGATAAACAAACGTATTGCCCTACATTAAACAAATCTTGGGGCGCTTTATTGTCCGTAATCGATAACGACGGAAAACTAGGCTGGGTACAGCCCATTGGCGCCGACCCTAAAAAAGTAACGGCCGATATGACGGCAACCTATGGCGTGGGCGCTTTTTTATTGGCGGGAACCGAAGTGTTGGAAATAGATGAGTAATATAATAGAGGGGCTGCTTCGTCATGCTTCCTCGCAATGACGTCATTACGAGGGGTGAGGCACGAACGACGAAGTAATCTGTAATCTGTATTGCAAAGATTGCTTCACTATCGTTCGCAATGACGTAACAACAATTAAAATTTTAAACAAATCAATATAAATTCCAAATTAACTAAATCGTAACAGATGAAACACTTTATCAAACTATTTTTAATGGAAAAGGAAAGCTATAAACGCTTCTTTTTCTTATTAACTTTTTGTTTTGTTTCGGTGGCGTTCGTAAACGCACAGGAAATAAAGGGAAAAGTTGTAGACGAAAGCAACCTGCCCGTTATCGGGGTTAACGTTATTGTAAAAAACACCACCCGTGGCGTTACTACCGATTTCGATGGTAACTTTAGCATCGAGGCCACCTCAAAAGAAACCTTGGTGTTTACCTACGTCGGGTTTCAAGCCCAAGAAATCTTGGTAGGTTCGCAACGCACCATTAACGTAACTTTAATTGAGGACGTTGCCCAGTTAGACGAGGTTGTAGTGGTAGGCTACGGTACCATGAAGAAAAAGGACCTTACAGGGGCTTTGGGTACCGTAAACGCCGACCAACTTAAAAAGGAACAGCCCGCTACCGTGCAGGATTTATTGCGTACCAATGTCCCCGGACTGTCCATGGGCATTACCAATAGTGCAAAAGGCGATGCTGGAAATATTTTAATTCGTGGTAAAAACAACCTACGAGGAAGCACCACACCTTTATTTGTATTGGATGGTGTAATTTACGACGGCCAATTAACCGATATTAACCCCCAGGATATTGAGCGCATCGATGTGTTAAAAGATGCCAGTTCGGCCGCTATTTACGGGGCAAAGGCTGCTAACGGGGTTATCCTTATTACCACCAAAAAAGGAAAATCGGGCAAGCCCGTAATACGGTTCTCCACCACTTTAACCACGGCCTTTGCCAACTCACTGCCCGAAGTGTACAACGGCAGTAACTTTACGGCCTTCAGGCAGGACGTTATGGAAGCCCAAAACCCAGGTGCCGCCGCAGGCTACTATGCCAACCCAAGCAATTTAAATAACCGGGATTTGGCTGCTTGGATGGCGCTTAGCAATTCCTCCGGCGACCCCACAACAGCATGGCTAACCCGACTAAATTTTTCCGAGGTTGAAATAGCCAATTACTTGGCGGGGAGAGAGGTAAACTGGCGCGATTTAACCTATCGTACCGCTTTTAGCAACGACTATTCGGTAAGTGTTTCGGGGAAAAATGATAATTCATCATATTATGCCTCTTTAAACTATGTAGATAACGAATCCAATTTGGTGGGCGACGATTACTCCGCTGTTAGGGGCAGGTTAAACTTGGAATCAAAAGCTTCAAACTTTATAACCTTTGGGGTTAACACGCAATTTACCTATCGCGACGAAAGTTCGGTAAGTGTAGGCGGTTATCAAGCACTTTCGCCTTACGGCAGTATCTATGAAGCCGATGGCGAAACTTATAAATATTATGTAAATGATAACTTAAATGAATACAACCCATTAATTAACAGGGAATATATTACCCGTACCAACGATTATAATATTTTAAACTCGGCATTGTACTTAAAAGTAGATTTACCTTGGGGCTTTTCGGTACAGTCCACCTACTCGCCTCGGTTTTTATGGCGTAATTATTTGAACCACAACTCGACTGAGCATCCGCTTTGGGCAAACTCAACAAATACGGCTACCCGTACCAGTGCTAAAGATTTCTTTTGGCAATGGGACAATATGTTAAAGTGGAACCAAGAATATGGCAAGCATGCCTTCGACTTTACATTCCTGATAAATGCCGAAAAATCGCAAACCTGGTCCGAAACCATTACCAATAGCGGTTTCTTACCTTCCGATGTGCTTGGGGCGCATGGCATTCAGTGGGGTACCAATCCTGAAGTATCCAGCAACGACACTTATAGTACTGGCGATGCCTTAATGGGGCGCTTGCACTACAATTACGACGACCGTTATATGCTAACCGCAACCGTACGCCGCGACGGGTATTCGGCCTTTGGGCAGGATAACCCCCACGCTACATTCCCTTCAATAGCGGCAGGATGGGTATTTACCAACGAAAATTTCTTCCCAAAATCCGATGCCTTTAATTATGGTAAGCTGCGCTTGTCTTGGGGCGAAAACGGAAACCGCGATATTGGCATGTACGATGCCCTTATGTCGCTGTCGCCCAGAAAATATTTATATCTCGACGAAGTAGGCGAGCTTATTTCGGTTAATGCTTATTACGCTTCACGTATGGCCAACTCGCAATTAAAATGGGAAAGCACCGAATCGTACAACCTTGGTCTTGATTTTGGCTTTATTAACAACCGTATTACGGGTAGTGTAGATTTGTACCAGAAAAAAACCAACGACTTATTAATATCAAGGGATTTACCGGATATTATTGGTTACGAGAGTGTACTAAGTAATATAGGGGAAGTACAGAACACTGGGTTCGAGCTATCCCTAAACACCAAAAATATCAGCAAGGAGCATTTTAAATGGGATACCAACTTTGGGGTGTCCTATAACAAAAATAAAATAAACTCCCTACACGGTTTAATGCAGGATGTGTTGGATGGTGATGGTAACGTCATAGGCCAAAAAGAAGCCGACGATATAGGTAACGGTTGGTTTATAGGAAAGTCCATAGACGAAATATGGGATTATAAAATTCTGGGCGTATGGCAACTGGGAGAGGAAGACGAAGCTGCGCTTTACGGCCAAGTTCCAGGCGATTTTAAATTTTTGGATAAAGATGGAAACTACACCTATACCAATGCAGACAAGGAATTTCAAGGTTCTAAGGTACCTACGACCCGATTGAACATGCGTAACTCGTTTTCTTATAAAAACTTTACGTTTTCCTTCAATATGTATTCCTACCTCGGACAGAAAAAAACCTTTAACCGAGCCAAAAACGATGGCGCTTTAATAAACGCCGTTAACCAAGTAGTTAGCGAATATTGGACTGCGGATAATCCTACAAATGATTATGCTCGCATAAGCTCAAAAGCACCAAGTGGTATTTCGTATAACGTTTGGCGAAAAGGCGATTTTGTACGTTTGGACAATGTATCCGTGGCCTACCAAATACCAGGGCAATACTTAGAGCAATTAAAAATATCGGATATGAACATTAACCTGTCGGCCAAAAATGTAGCCTATTGGAGCAATTGGCCGGGCGAGGACCCCGAAAATTCAGGAAGCAATGTGCCTATTAGCCTTGTGCTTGGATTTAATGTAACTTTTTAAAAAAAATTGATATGAAAATTAAAATAAAAACACTTTTTGCCTTGCTTACGGTAGCTGCTATAACCGTAAGTTGCTCAAACGATTGGTTGGAACCTAAACCACAATCGTTTTTTACTCCCGAAAATGCCTTTCAAAATTACGATGGCTTAAAAACGGGTACCGATATGTTAAATCGGGACATACGTTATTTGGAATATTACCCAACAAGTTTGTCCAAAGACCCAGCGTATTTAACCGAAATTTTCTTTTCGGATATTGGTGTAAACGGCCGGGTGGACGATAGCCGTTCGCCCCAAGATTTGGTTAGGCAAATTACGCCAAGTGCAAACCTTACTAATGGAGGGGTTAATACCGCCCAATGCCATTTTTTCTGGCAGCATTGGTACAAAGGTATAAAAGATGCCAATACGCTTATTTCGCGCTCGGAAATCGCAGAGTTTGATAACGACGACCAAAAAAATGAAATTTTAGCTTTGGCTTACTTTCACCGTGCTTACCGTTATTACAGGCTGGTACACCAATTTGGCGATGTGCCACTTATCATCGAAGAAGTAACCGAACCCCGTTACGACTTTTACACGACTAAGCGCGAGGTTATTTTACAGCAAATGAAAGACGATCTAGACGCTACGGTTTCCTATCTCCCCAAAAGTGTATATGCCGGTATGGTTAGCCAAGGTGCTGCTTATCATTTATTAACCAAGATAAATTTGGCACTTGGCGAGTTCGACGATGCCATTACCTCGGCTAATGCGGTAATAGACGGCGGCCAACACAGCCTAATGAAAACCCGATTTGGCTCTGCAATCGGTTACGACGATGCTACAAAAAACGTGGTGTGGGATTTACACCAAACCGACAACAAAGCATCGGTAGCCAATACTGAGGCCTTATATGTGGTAATAGACCGTTATGACGATGAATCGGCCACTCCGGTTGGTTTGGAAATTAAACGCCAAACATTGCCCTGGTACTCAGCCTCGGGGCAGTTAAGAACGCCTAATGGCGATAACGGATTTGTGGATAACAATGAAGTTAGTAATCCCTATTTAGCAGAATACGGTCGAGGCCTAGGCACTTTACGGGCTACAAGCTATGCCCAAAATACTATTTGGAAATTGGACGATACCGATTTACGCCACGATAGAGAATCGGGCAATTGGATGCACGTTGAAGAAATGACATATAACAATCCGGCTTTAGTGGGTAGCGAATGGTACGGTAAAACCTTAAAAGAAGCTGCAGAATCCGTAGGCGGCGATATTACTGTAATATGTCGGGACACAATCCGTGCATGGATGGGATGGCCCAATTATAAAGTTAACGTACCCGACCAAAAAGCGGCAAGCTGGCGTGGCGGTAATGCCGATTGGTATATTTTCCGTTTGGCAGAAACCTATTTGCTACGAGCCGAAGCCTATATTTGGAAAGGTCAAACCGCCCTTGCCATGGCCGATATAAACGAAATTAGGGAACGTGCCGGTGCCAGACCCTTAACCGCTGCCGAAGTTACCATACGCCAACTTATCGACGAGCGTGCCAGAGAATTGTTTTACGAAGAACCGCGAAAAACCGAGCTAACCCGTATTTCGTACATCTACGCTACTACGGGCATTACGGCCGATAACGGTAAAACCTACTCTTTAAGTAATTTTTCCGAAAGCAATTTCTTCTTCGACCACATATCATCCGTAACCGACTTTTATAATACAGGGGCTACAACCTCAATCGGTAACGAATATACTATGGCGGCATGGCATGTATTATGGCCAATAGCGGAATCCGCCATTAGCGTAAACGTACAAGGCCATATTAACCAAAATGAAGGTTACGTTGGCTCGGAAACCAATATTGAACCCATAGACCACGCAAACTAAACTGTAAAAAATTGACACATGAAAACACTATTTTTTAAAACTAAAACATGGCTTTACGCACTGCTAATGGTTTTTATTGGCGTTGGGCTACAGTCCTGTAACGACGACGACACCTTAGAGTCCGGAAAAAGCGAGTGGCTAAAAGTATTGCCGCTTGAACTTGAATTTAACGCCTCGGGCGGTACGCAATCCGTTTTATTAATATTAACCAACGATATTAACGTAAACGATGTAACTTACGCTGTTTCGGCAAATGGTGAAGACTGGTGCTCGGTAGAACGCAATGGTAAAAACCTATACGTAACCGTAGCGCAAAATTATGTAGAAACTACACGAAGCACCTTGGTAACGGTGGATTACGGTATTTACTCCCGACAAATACCCGTAAGCCAAACGGCTGCCGTGGGCGACCAACTTATCCCTGTGGTAAGCGGTACGGCAACCACCGAGCAAGCTACCGATAGCGATTATTTCCCGTTTTCGTATTCTTACGATGGTGATACCTCGACCTATTTCAACTCTAAATTTGGAGCCATATCCGATTGGCCCTTCCAATTAATCTATACTTTGGAAGAAGGCTATACGTTAGATAGAATTATTTACTACCCCCGTTCCGATGCCGGCAACAAATGGGGTTCGCTTAACCAATACGAAGTGTGGGCATCGACCACCGATGCGCCCGATACCTTTACCAAAATAGGCGAGTACGAACGGGGCGATGCCAACCATAACATAACGGTTATGAAATTGGATACCCCTGTTGAAAACGTAGCCAAAGTGCGCTTTGATATTTATTCATCTTACCAAAGTCGGGTAAGCTGCGCCGAAATGGAGTTTTACCAAGCCGGTACTGCGGGCTACGACTACACCACTATTTTTGAGGACGATATGTATTCCGTGTTAAAAGACGGCGTAACCGAAACCCAACTTAAAGCCATTCCCGATAGTGAAATAAGAAATATGGCCTTGGATTTACTTGTAAACGAATACGATACCAATTTTAGGGCAGCTTCGTACCGTCCATACCAAAACCCCGCCATACAAAGTGCCATTAACAAAACGGCCCGATACAGTTTAAGGGATAATCCTACCGGGATTTATGTAGAAGAAGGCGAGGAATTATTGGTAATTTCGGGCGATACCAAAGGCCAGGACATTCAGCTTATCGTACAGGATTTAAGTGTAGGCTTCAATAGTGCCAAAACCTATGTTATCCAACAAGGCGAAAACCGTTTAAGTATGGAAAGCGGTGGTTTAATTTATGTACAGAATTTAACGGACGACGATATTCCGTTAATCCTCGAAAACGATACCGATAAAGCGGCCGCCGAAGAAAAAACCGTAAACTTACATTTTGTTAATGCCAAG
This sequence comes from Flavobacteriaceae bacterium, assembly GCA_047975545.1. Classification (GTDB taxonomy): domain Bacteria; phylum Bacteroidota; class Bacteroidia; order Flavobacteriales; family Flavobacteriaceae; genus JBKEDS01. The sequence goes on from JBKEDS010000018.1 coordinate 14,141, forward strand.
GTAAACGGCTATTTCGATTTGGCAAAACACAGCAGCTCCGATTGGACTACCATGCTGGCCAATGCCCCCTATCAGGATATTGATGTGCTTGGTACTTATGCCCATATAACGTGGACGGTTGAAGATTTTAGGTCCTACAATACCGATATTGCAAGCGTTATAACCAAATACGACCGTTTGGTATACTTAGAGCAAGAATTTGCAGGCTTGGAAAAATACGACAAAATGTTTAAAAACCGCATGTACCTGCAAATAGACTATAACGGGGCAAGCCCTTATGCCACCAATTACCGAACGGCATATACGTCCAGCTACGCCGAGTTGTTCTGTAATGCCAGCCGTTTCGAAGCCCGTATTTGGGGCCCCGGACACGAGGTAGGCCACATTAACCAAGTTCGCCCTGCGTTTAGATGGGCAGGAACCACCGAGGTTACCAACAACATTATGTCGGTATACGTACAAACCGAGTTTGGGGAAACATCAAAATTCCTTAAGGATAACGATTATGCCGCCGCAAGAGCCGCCATTATAGATGCCAACCAACCGCACTGCCTCGAAAATGCCTCGAACCAGTTTTATATAAAAACCATTCCGTTTTGGCAATTAAAACTGTATTTGGTAGATGCTTTGGGCAAGGAAGATTTTTATAGGGATCTTTACGAATATTTTAGGGTAACGGCCGATTTGGATACCTCCAGTACAACGCAAGGTGTTTTACAATTGGATTTTGTACGCCAAACGTGTAGGATTTCAGGGTTAAACCTATTGGACTTTTTCCAAAAATGGGGCTTCTTAACCGCCGTGGATACCACCTTAAACGACTATGGCAACAAACCGTTTAAAATTACCCAAGCGCAAATAGATGCCTTAATAACCGAAATTAATGCGGCTGGCTACGATACGCCCGCCCATACCAATATCGAGTTTATCCAAGACGATAATGTCGATGATTATAAATAGTGTTAATTAGGTGTTTTATGGCTTGCTGGGATTGCTTCCTCCTTTGTCGTCATTGCGAGAAGGAGGTACGACGACGAAGCAATCCCTACAACACAAGCAACAGACTGCTTCGCTGTGCTCGCAGCGACGAACGACGAAGCAATCTACATGTAAAATTCCAAAATTAACGCAACAATAGTAATTTAAGAATGTTCACCATTAACAATATATAAGAAAATGTCATACTGAACGAAGTGAAGTATCTATATAATCTTAAAAGGATTTTTTCCTTCACTTCGTTCTTTTCAAAAAAAAAGCATGTATGGTTAATTATAAATATTCGCAAACAATTAAATAGATAACAATAAAAAACAGAACCATGAAAATAAAACAAAATTTTTGGCTTATTTGGGTATTTATGCTGGCCCTGGCCGTTGTTGGCGTATCCTGTTCGGACGACGATAACGAAGAAGAAGCCCCGATAACGGTTAACAAAATTGTAGTCGATGGCGTTACCGATGATATTGTAGTGTTGGAAGTAGCCGATACATACACCGTAAACCTAACCCTAACCCCCGACGATGCCGTGGATAAGGACGAATATACCTTTGAGTATTCAAGCTCAAACGAAGAGGTGTTTAAAGTAAGTGAAGAAGGTGTTATAACCGCCTTGGGCGTTGGCGAGGCTGCCTTGCGCATTTACCCCGTTAACAACACCGACCTTTGGGCTATTGTTACCATAAAGGTTAATAGTAAATTATTCTTGATAGAAACGCTTACTATCGATGAAAGCTATCAAGATTTTTATATTGGTGTAGACAAAACCGTAGATTTATCGGCATTAATTACCATAGCGCCCGAGTACGCTACAAACAAAGACCTTTTGTACACGTCCAGCAATGCCGATGTGGCAAGCGTTACCCGCAGAGGGGTTATTACCACCTTAGCGCCCGGCGATGCCACTATTACAATTGCTACGGACGACGGTAGCGATATTGAAACCACGATAAGCATACACGTTAGAAACACAAGCTACCAAGATTTAAGCCGCACGGGCTGGGCCGTAACAACATCGCACCAATATTTTGCCGACGGTACCGTAGTTGGTACGCCCGAAAGTTTAATAGACGACCCCACGGCCTATGGCACTAATCCCGATGAGCCTACTTGTCTGTGCATGGTTAAGCCCGGAAAATCGTTGGGTGGTATAACCGTTGCAGCCGATGAGGAAGTACATTTTGTTATCGATATGGGGCAAGAGGAAGAATTTAGCGCATTCCGTTTACGCCACAGGGTGAAAAACACCTCTAAAAACCTACGCCTTATAAAAGCCAGCGTATACGGTAGTAATGACGGCACGACCTTTACCCCGGTTGCCGAAGATTTATCTATTAATGTAGACGAAACAGAAGCGACCGTAGATTTGGGCACAACCGCCAAGTACCGTTACTTTAAATTAACCTACGACCAATGGGCGTCCGGTGGAAGCACGGTTCAAGTATCGGATTTTAATATCTTGGAAACTATTTATGAAGAGTTGTAAAATAGTATAAAAAATCATTTTCGGGACTTGGTTTCCCGAAAATGCGCTCTCCTTTTTTACATCCTTGTAAGCCCTCTTTGTAATTGCAAAGAGGGCTTTTTTACTATTGGTTGCATGGTAGTGTAGATAAGCCTTCTTGTAATTAACACCATTTTTTTTCGAAATAATAGGACTCATTTTGATGTGAAATTGGTATAAATAGGACAAGCAGACAAGTTTTGTTTACCCATTAAAAAAAATCAACATAGCGGTAAAAAAAGGATTTTTTCCAGAATAACCTAAAATTAAAAACCTTAATTAGGCGCATTCAGAAAATAACATCATTAATTAGTCGCTCCTTAACAAACCAGCCTATAGTTTACAAGATTTAACATGCGTAATAAAAATTGCAGCCAAGAAATTGCTTCATCTTTAAGTTGCAGCATCATTTTCTTTAAATTCCATCCCGCAGCAGCTAAAAACGCATTGATTTGAGGAGAGACGGCTCCATGCAGATAGTTTTGTCCCATTCTGAAATCTGTTTTCAGGTGTCCTATAACTGGTTCTATTGCGGCTCTGCGCCTAAATTTCTTTCGTTTTTTCTTTCGCTGATACTCTGTATCACCTTTGCGTGGTTTGTTATCTGGGGTTGAGATGATGGTGTCCCCGATTTGTTTTTGTCCTTTGCCTGCTCTGTCGTAAACAACTTCCTCCGGAATGGTCAATTTATTGTGCTTTGCTTGTTCCAGAAGTGGTTCAATTGTTTTGCTATCGTGCGGGTTGCCTTTAAAAGCTTTAATTGCTGTAATGATAAGTGTTTTAGATGTTGCCAATAGTCCAACCTTATTGCCAAATTCATATTGCTTATGAGCTTTTCCCTTGGCAATACAACTGGTAAAGGGCTTGTGGATGCTGTAAATCTTGTTTTTATCCGTACGTTTTTGGTTGATAATCTGCCTATAAAAATCGAGTTCTTGTAGATACTGTTCTAATTGATTGGGAGTTAATTCCCTTTCAAGTTCCCGTATAAGCCTGCCGGCTATGGTCTTTAGTTTTTATCTGCTTTTCTTGCCTTTACAGCTCGTTTGGGGTGTTTAGGATTAAAGGTATCTCTGACTAATTGCTTGGAAACACGGGTGTATGATTGCCTTTGATTGACGCCTGTTTGTCTGGCCAAATCATTGCATTTATCAATAACCCGTTTGGCTAATTTTGCATCCGTTGGAAAAGTGGTGTTGTTTTCCTGAACCGTTGTGTCTGATAAAACCTGATTTTCATGCGCTCTTTTACCATGGATTAGCACAGAATAAGTGAATATTTTCTCTAAGCCATTTTCTCCTATTCGTTTTCTAGAGTGAACAAAATCACTCGGGTCACATGGAAATTTATGCTCAAAATGAACCATGCCGCAAAAATACTGCATGTAAGGATCCCTAATCCATGCCTCGGCTAGGGTTTCGTCTCCCAAATTGTAAATACGCTTGAGTATTAAACAACCAACCATCAAACGAATAGGCATTGATGGACGGCCAAACCGTGAGTAAAACTCGGAAAACGCCTTTTCAAAATAATCCCAGTCTATTTTATCTGCTAACAGGACTAGCTCATGTTGACCATTAATAAAATCAACCAACATGGGACGCAACAAATCATGCTGTTTTTTCTTATTTGTTTTTCCTACCAAAATTGCAAGTTTTAGACTTGAAGATACGCCTTTTATTGCAATTTAGAGTACCCAAAAAGCAATATTTTTTAATATAATATACTGAATAATAAGGTGTTAATTTATTGGTCACAAAAATAGTTAAAACTATGCACTTTCAGTGCATTTTGCTTTCGGCTTCTAAAAACGTTACATTTGTTTGATGGATTATCAAAGGGTAAATGGACATTCGGTTTCTCGTCTTACAGCCCATATAGTTTGGGTTACCAAGTATCGTTATGCAGTTTTGGAGGGAGATATAAAAATTAGGTGCAGGACACTATTGATACAGAGTTGTGAGGCGGAAGATGTTCAGATTTTGAAAGGAGTTGTATATTCATATGCGTTCTGTATAGCATCGTAATAGGTTAAAATGAGCTATAATGCATTATGTTTAATGTTTTATTTATACAATTTGTTCGTTATTAGTTCGTTTTTAATGAGATTACCAGTCTTTATTGGCTTCGTATTTATTAATTGATTTTTTTAATTTATCGATGTAATCATTAAAATAATTTTCTAAATCGTATTTAGCTTTTTCAGATTTTAATTTGTTTTTTTTGCCATATATTCCTAAATCACTACCGTTTATACTAAATTTAGGGTAATAAATATGAAGTGTTTGATTTTGCCCTGTATATGTGGTTAATTTAATTATAGGAGAATCTATTTTTACTTTATTATCTTTAAAATGCAAAATTAGTTTATGAAAATTCTGAATATCGAATATTTAAACAATTTGATAAATCTTTCGTTCATACATTTAAAAATTTTGCAATAGCCGAATTATGCGGAGCAAACAAAGAATTGATTTTAGACTTAATTAATAATACTGGGGAAAGCAGACCGTTTATTTTTGAAAGAGCCAAATCAATGATAAAAAAAGCAAATGAATTGCTAAACATAGGTAAATTAGTAGTTACAGCATAATTCTAAAAAACTCAAAAATGGAAACACAAATATTAAACATAACCAAAGGCAAAACAGCTTTGAGCAAATCAATATCCAATTATACCAGAATGGGAATTGACATTGAAATTCTGGGAATTGAAAACAATACGGCAAGGGTTAAGATTTCGCAAAGGCGATTAATTAACGGATATATTCTTAACCAGAAAGAACTTGTTGAAAGGGTTAAAGAAGCATTTGAGCCAACAGGGTTGAAAACCATTGTAATTCCTTCAGTTTACTCTTTAGACGTTAATACTATTGATGCAAATTGGATTGAAAACAAAATGAATGAATTTGGCATCAAGCGAAGCGACATCATTAAACAATTAGCAATAGACAAATCAAGTTTAAGTCTTTATTTAAGTGGCAAAAGAGAATTATATAAATCAGTTAAAGCTGCTTTTTATTTCTATTTTCTGACCTATGAATTGAACAGGGATTTTAGAGAGGTTTAGACTTTATTTGGACTTTACAATATTAGAATAACGCACGTCCTTATTACTATTATCATTTAGATTTTGGAATAAGGGCGTTTTTTCTGGTCTTTTTCTGGACATTACAGACTTCCAAACAATTTATTAATGGTATCGGACTCCTCTTTGTGGTAAAAGTCCTTTAAATAATGTTGTGTCGTACTCAATTTGGTATGACCTAATAACTTGGAAAGTATTAAAATGCCAACATCATTTTTAACTGCATAGTCAGCAAAAGAATGTTTGGCAATGTGCATCGTTAAATTAAAACTGAAATTCAATTTTTCGCCAATAATACGAAGGGAGCGATTGACTGCATTGTTCTGGATGTAAAGACGTTTTTCAATTGTTTCTGTATTGGCTTTCTCATAACCGTATAGCGGTGGAAATATAAAAACATCATCTTTGCCTTTATACTTTTCTAAAATCTCAATAGATTTAGGATTTAAGGGTATGGTACGCCTTGAACCAGCTCTTGATTTAGACTTCTCCATTGTGTAAACAATATCGTTACCAACAATATTAATCCAACGCAACTTGCAAACGTCTGAAAAACGCATCCCTGCACTATAAAAGGAAAACAAAAACATATCTCTGGCTTTAATCATTCCCTTGTGCCTTTTTTCAATTTTCAAATCGGTTAGGCTTGTAATTTCGTTATAGGTCAAAGATTGTTTTTCCACGTTTTCAGTAGTAATCGCATAGCCCTTAAACGGATTCTTTTGTATCAACCCAAGTTTCACGGCTTTGTTCAAAACAGAGTAGATTGCTTTAAGGTTAGATGCTCTGGTATTTACCTTGTTTTTGCGTTTCAGCATCCAATTATCATAATCTTTTGCAAATTGTACCGATAAATCCGAAAAATAAATAGTTGATTGGTATAATTTAAGTTTGTTCAGATAGTTCTGGTTAGTCCTGGCACTTCTTATTTTATCCTTCAGAACCATTTCATCAATTATAGTCTGGTAGAACTCCAGAAATGATGACGAATTGTATTTTTTTCTGTTCTTATACAGCTGAAGCAATCGACTTGCAGAAATTCCAGAGTTGTTATAATAAATTTTTTGAACCTCTTTAATCAAATCGGTTCAATTGTCCGTTCAATTGCTCTTCTAAAGTATGCCTTTTGACTTTCTGGCGTTTGGCATCCCATTGTGTTTTTAATACTGAAATTTTGGAATCGATATACTGAATGTCTTTTTTGTTAGTTTCAAGTTTTAGCCTAATGGAATAAGTACCGTTTTGTTTTTTGTAGGATGCCAGATAATACTTGAAATTCATTTGTTCGTTATTTGTTCGGAAATAATACAAAAATAATGAAATATGAATAAATATGAATAATAAAGCCCTGTCAATTATAACAGGGCTTTTCGTGTATCTATTGATTTTATTGGTGTTTACTCTTGCATGGTGTGATAAACATGTTGAATATCGTCCTTCTCAAGATATTAGTTCGTTAGTTAAGATGCTGAAAGGACGTTCTTCAAGAAAACTTCAAATGGAGTTTCCGGAACTCAAAAAGAGATACTGGGGGCGTCATTTTTGGGCAATTGCAGGGCAAACTCACACTTTTACACCTAAAATCTTAATGAGGTAGCTGTTATCATAGGCAGCCTTAAGCCTTTTGCCTTTTATTCCCTGTTTGGTTTGCGTGTCTTGCTTTAATAGGTTAAGCGCTATTTTACTAAGTACCGAAAAGTTTTGTGCGGCATTCCCTGCCCGTTTTCTTGAGGCATCTTCTGAGAAAGCCATATCCAATACCCAATGCAGCTTGTTCTCTATGCCCCAGTGCATGCGTATTGTTTTTTGAAAAGTTTGTGCA
>JBKEDS010000063.1:0-25246 GCA_047975545.1 Flavobacteriaceae bacterium
ATGATGAAACAATCAGAAATTAAAGAATTATCGGTAGCCGAGTTACAAGAAAAACTTGGCGAAACAAAAAAGAGTTATTCAGACCTAAAGTTAGCTCATGCAATATCTCCTTTAGAAAATCCAATCCAACTACGTACCCTAAGACGTACCGTAGCAAGGATTGCAACAGAATTAACTAAAAGAGAATTACAATAATTCTGCTAAAAGATGGAAACAAGAAATTTAAGAAAAGAGCGTATAGGCGTTGTTACAAGCAACAAAATGCAGAAATCAATCGTGGTTTCTGAAGTTAAAAAAGTAAAACACCCTATATACGGAAAGTTCGTGTTAAAAACTAAAAAATACGTGGCGCACGACGAAACAAACGATTGTAACATTGGAGATACCGTAAGGATTATGGAAACACGGCCCTTAAGTAAATCCAAATGTTGGAGATTAGTTGAAATTATTGAAAGAGCTAAGTAATTATGGTACAGCAAGAATCAAGACTAAAGGTAGCCGATAACACCGGGGCAAAAGAAGTATTAACCATACGCGTGCTCGGTGGCACTAAAAGAAGATACGCATCTGTGGGCGATAAAATAGTAGTGTCCGTAAAGGATGCAACACCAAACGGCAACGTTAAAAAAGGCGCCGTTTCAACCGCAGTTGTAGTACGTACCGTAAAAGAAGTACGCCGTCCCGACGGCTCGTACATCCGGTTCGACGACAACGCATGCGTACTCCTAAACGCCGCAGGCGAAATGAGGGGAACCCGTGTATTCGGTCCGGTAGCAAGGGAACTTCGTGATAAACAATTCATGAAAATCGTATCATTAGCACCCGAGGTGCTTTAATACAAAATTAAGATGACAAAGCTTAAAATAAAAACTGGAGATACCGTAAGGGTAATTGCCGGCGACCATAAGGATGCCGAAGGGCAAGTGCTAAAGGTATTAATAGAAAAAAACAAAGCCATCGTGGAAGGCGTTAACTTAGTGAAAAAACACACCAAGCCAAGCGCACAAAACCCACAGGGCGGTATTGTAGAAAAAGAAGCACCTATCCATATTTCAAACCTATCGTTGCTAACCGCCAAAGGCGAAACAACACGTGTAGGCTACAAAATCGAGGGTGGTAAAAAAGTGCGGTTTTCTAAAAAATCTAATGAAGTAATATAATTATGGCATATTCACCCAGACTTAAACAAGAGTACAAGAGCAGAGTAATTGCAGCTCTTACAGAAGAATTTGGCTATAAAAACGTCATGCAAGTACCAAAACTTAAAAAGATAGTAATATCAAAAGGTGTCGGTGCCGCAGTAGCAGACAAAAAGTTAATAGACTACGCCGTAGAAGAATTAACCACAATATCTGGACAAAAAGCTATAGCAACCATTTCCAAAAAAGACGTTGCAACATTTAAACTGCGTAAAGGCATGCCCATTGGAGCCAAAGTAACCCTGCGCGGCGAAAGAATGTACGAGTTTTTAGACAGATTAATTACATCGGCATTACCGCGCGTAAGAGATTTTAACGGCATAAAAGCCACCGGGTTCGACGGCCGCGGAAACTACAACCTTGGCGTTACCGAGCAAATTATATTCCCCGAGATAAATATTGATAAAATCAATAGAATATCCGGAATGGATATTACATTTGTAACCTCGGCCGAAACCGATAAAGAAGCAAAATCATTATTAACCGAATTAGGACTACCTTTTCAAAAGAACTAAGATATGGCTAAAGAATCAATGAAAGCCCGTGAGGTAAAACGAGCAAAAACAGTAGCTAAATATGCCGAAAAACGCAAAGCCCTAAAAGAAGCTGGCGATTACGAAGCATTGCAAAAGCTGCCAAAAAACGCCTCGCCAATTCGTCAACATAATAGATGTAAGCTAACCGGGCGCCCAAGAGGCTACATGCGTACCTTTGGTATTTCGCGCGTTACCTTTAGGGAAATGGCCAATCAAGGCTTAATCCCCGGTGTTAAAAAAGCAAGTTGGTAATATTATTTTAAATAATCGGGTTTAAGGTTCGGCCGCCAACGCCGAAAACCAAGACCACAAAATCAATTCATTATGTACACAGATCCAATAGCGGATTATTTGACAAGAATTAGAAACGCAGTGCGTGCCAACCACAGAGTGGTGGAAATCCCTGCCTCTAATTTAAAAAAGGACATTACTAAAATATTATTCGAGCAAGGATATATTTTAAGTTACAAGTTCGACGATTCCACCGTACAAGGCACCATTAAAATAGCCCTAAAGTACAACAAGGAAACCAAAGAACCGGTAATCAAAAAAATTGAAAGAATTAGTAAACCAGGTTTACGTAAGTATGCAAGTTCAAAAGAACTTCCCAGAATCCTTAACGGTTTGGGCGTTGCCATAATATCGACCTCGCACGGGGTAATGACGGGCAAACAAGCCAAAAGGGACAACGTTGGAGGCGAAGTATTGTGTTACGTTTATTAAAAAGATAAGAATATGTCAAGAATAGGTAATAACCCGGTAGCCATTCCAAGTGGCGTAACGGTAGATGTAAAGGATAACACAATTACGGTAAAAGGAAAATTGGGCGAACTAACCCAAAATTTCGATACCGTAGCCGTTAAGGTAGAAGAAGGTAAAGTAATCGTGGAGCGCGCTTCCGATAATAAAGAAGACAAAGCCAAGCACGGCCTGTACAGAGCCTTGGTTAACAACATGATCGAGGGCGTATCTAAAGGATGGACCAAAGAGCTTGAACTTGTAGGTGTAGGTTACAGGGCCAGCAACCAAGGCCAAAAGTTGGAATTGGCTTTAGGTTTTTCGCACGCCATAGTAATGGATTTGGCCCCAGAGGTAAAACTGGAAACAGTTTCCGAAAAAGGTAAAAACCCCATTATTAAGCTAACCTCGCACGACAAACAACTTGTAGGTATGGTAGCCGCCAAAATACGTGGTTTCCGCCGTCCGGAGCCTTACAAAGGTAAAGGTGTTAAGTTTGTTGGTGAAGTGTTAAGAAGAAAAGCAGGTAAATCGGCATAACAAAGTTTACGAGGATAGGTTTTAGAACGCCGAAGTTAAGAGGTAACTCAAAAAATCGAAAATCGTAAATCAAAAAAAAATCGTAAATCAAGATGGTTTTAACAAAAGAAAATAGAAGACTAAGAATTAAAAACAGAATACGCAAGGTAGTATCCGGTACGCCGGCCAGACCACGCTTGGCTGTTTTTAGAAGCAATAAAGAAATTTATGCGCAACTTGTCGATGATGTAGCTGGCGTAACAATAGCTGCCGCATCTTCCAAGGATAAAGGTATTAGTTCCGACAAAGCAACTAAGGTAGAAATAGCCAAGTTGGTAGGCAAGTCAATAGCCGAAAAGGCCGTTAAAGCAGGTATAGAAACCGTAGCTTTCGACCGTGGCGGTTATTTATACCATGGTAGAGTAAAATCGTTAGCCGAAGGCGCTAGGGAAGCAGGACTTAAATTCTAAAAAATATTATGTTTCAAAAATATAAAAGTGCAGAGTTAGTAAAACCGGGCGGATTAGAGCTAAAAGATCGTTTGGTCGGTGTACAAAGGGTTACAAAAGTAACAAAAGGAGGTAGAGCCTTTGGTTTTTCGGCAATAGTAGTTGTTGGCGACGAGGCAGGCGTAGTTGGCCACGGTTTGGGCAAATCCAAGGACGTAGCCAGCGCAATAGCAAAAGCCGTTGAGGATGCCAAGAAAAACCTGGTAAAAATACCAATTAGGAAAAAAACCCTCCCACACGAGCAAAAAGGAAAATATGGCGGTGCCCGTGTTAACCTTATCCCTGCCGCAGCCGGTACCGGGGTAATCGCCGGAGGTGCCGTGCGTACCGTATTGGAGGCCGTAGGCGTACACGACGTACTGTCCAAATCGCAAGGCTCGTCCAACCCGCACAACGTGGTAAAAGCAACCTTCGATGCCTTGTTGCAACTAAGGGATGCCAACGCCATTGCGCGCGATAGGGGTATTTCACTTGAACAAGTTTTTAAAGCTTAAATTTTTGGACGTTAGTCTTTAGAACATTTAGACAAAAACATAAGTCTAACAGCTAATAACTAACAACTAAATACTAAAAGAAAAATGGCAAAAATTAAAGTAAAAAAAGTTAAAAGCGCAATAAACAAGCCGCTTCGACAAAAAAGAGTACTTGAATCGCTTGGATTAAAAAAGATTGGTCAAGTAGTAGAGCACGATGCCACGCCAAGCATACTTGGTATGGTAGCTAAAGTTTCACATTTAGTTTCTGTTGAAGAAACAAAATAATATAACCAAGAAATGGATTTAAGCAATTTAAAACCCGCAGAAGGTTCAGTAAAAAATCAAGGGAAACGAGTAGGCCGTGGGCAAGGCTCAGGAAAAGGTGGTACCGCAACCCGTGGCCACAAAGGTGCCAAGTCGCGTTCCGGTTACTCTAAAAAAGTAGGGTTCGAAGGTGGCCAAATGCCAATCCAGCGCCGACTTCCCAAATTTGGTTTCAACAATATTAACCGTGTCGAGTACCAAGGCGTAAACTTAGATACGCTCCAACAATTGGCAGACGATAAAAAAATTACCGATACGGTAGATTTCGATATCCTGTTCGCCAACGGTTTGGTTAGTAAAAACGACCTTGTTAAAATTTTGGGCAGGGGCGAGTTAAAATCGAAACTAAAAGTAACAGCGCACAAATTTACCGCTTCGGCAAAAGCTGCCATCGAAGCTGCAGGAGGCGAAGCCGTAACTCTTTAAGAACCCTAGCTTATGAAATTCATAGAATCGATAAAAAATGTTTGGAAAATCGAGGAACTAAGAAACAGGATTATACTTACTATAGGTCTGTTATTGGTTTATCGATTTGGCGCCCAAGTAGTTTTACCGGGTATCGATGCCGCCCAGTTAAGTAATTTGGCCGATAGTACCGAAACCGGTATTTTGGGCTTGCTTAATGCCTTTACAGGAGGCGCTTTTGCTAACGCATCGGTATTTGCATTGGGTATCATGCCTTACATTTCGGCTTCTATTGTGGTTCAGTTAATGGGTATTGCTATACCATATTTGCAAAAACTACAAAAAGAAGGCGCTAGCGGTCAAAAGAAAATCAACCAAATTACACGTTGGTTAACCATAGCCATATGTTTGGTGCAATCGCCTGCATATTTGGCCAGTTTGCCAACAGCGTTCGGTATTCCGCAAAGTGCGTTTTTGCTTGGTAATGGCTTTTTGTTTTATTTTTCATCCATAACCATTTTGGTAACAGGCTGTATATTTGCCATGTGGTTGGGCGAAAAAATTACCGACAAAGGCATAGGCAACGGTATTTCATTATTAATTATGGTTGGTATTATTGCCAGAATGATTCCGTCGTTCTTACAAAATGCCGCCAGTAGGATGGAAGGCAACAACGTTATGCTTATACTGTTCGAGGTAGTATTGTGGTTTGCCATTATATTGGCATGTATCATGTTGGTTATGGCGGTACGCAAAATTGCCGTACAATACGCCAGGCGAACAGCAAGCGGTGGTTACGAAAAAAGCGCTGCGGCAGGCTCCAGGCAGTATATTCCCTTAAAGCTTAACGCTTCGGGTGTAATGCCTATAATATTTGCGCAAGCCATTATGTTCGTGCCAAGTTTAATCGGTGGCTCTTCACTTTTAAAGGAAACAGCCGCAGGTGCATGGATGCAAACCAATTTTAACGATATATTTGGCTTTTGGTATAATTTGGTATTTGCCTTGTTAATTATAGTATTTACCTATTTTTACACCGCAATTACGGTACCTACCAATAAAATGGCCGACGATTTAAAACGTAGCGGAGGCTTTATTCCGGGTATTCGCCCGGGGGCCGAAACCTCGGAATATCTCGATAGGATAATGTCGCAAATAACCTTGCCAGGCTCTATATTTTTAGCACTTATTGCCATATTCCCGGCATTTATTGTTAAACTATTGGGCGTACAGTCAGGTTGGGCATTGTTTTTCGGTGGTACCTCGCTAATCATTTTGGTAGGGGTGGCCATAGATACCATGCAACAAGTAAACTCGTATTTGCTTAACAGGCACTACGACGGCTTGATGAAAACCGGTAAAAACAGAAAAGCGGTAGCATAAATAGTTAAAAGTTTCAGGTTTAAAGTTTATAATAACCTGAAACCAACACAACAAAATTATGGCAAAACAAGCAGCAATAGAACAGGACGGAACCATTATCGAGGCATTATCCAATGCCATGTTCCGTGTCGAGTTGGAAAACGGTCACGTAGTAACCGCCCATATTTCCGGTAAAATGCGAATGCACTATATAAAGCTTTTGCCCGGCGATAAAGTAAAATTAGACATGAGCCCCTACGATTTATCAAAGGCTCGCATAACGTACAGATATTAATTATTTTGAAATTGCGAAATACGGTTTTTGAATACACTTTAAACAATCGTAAATCGTAAATCGTAAATCATAAATTATGAAAGTAAGAGCATCAATTAAAAAAAGAAGTGCCGATTGCAAAATCGTGCGTAGAAAAGGAAGACTTTACGTAATAAACAAAAAGAATCCTAGATTTAAACAAAGACAAGGTTAAATTTGACATGAGTTATTGGTGTTTAGAAGTTAGATGAATCTGTTCGAAATAGAAATGTTTAGGATTCTAACAACTAAAAACTAGCAACTAGAAACTAAAAACAATATGGCAAGAATTGCAGGTGTAGACATACCAAAAAACAAAAGAGGCGCTATTGCCCTAACGTACATTTACGGAATAGGAAAAAGCAGGGCGAAAGACATATTAGCACAAGCTAATGTAGACGAAAACATTAAAGTTCAAGACTGGAACGACGACCAAATTAGCAACATTCGCGAGGCCGTTAGTACATTCAAAATCGAGGGCGAGCTGCGTTCCGAAATCCAATTAAACATCAAACGTTTAATGGACATCGGATGTTACAGGGGTATTCGCCACAGAGCAGGGCTTCCGTTAAGGGGGCAACGTACTAAAAACAACTCCAGAACACGAAAAGGTAGAAGAAAAACGGTTGCTAACAAGAAAAAAGTAACCAAGTAATAATTTTTTGATACGTTAGTCATTAGTTATTTAGAAGTTAGACGAATCTGCTTGAAATAGAAATGTTTAGGATTCTAACAACTAACAACTAACCGCTAAAAGCTAAAAAAACATGGCAAAATCAAATACAAAAACTACAAAAAAGCGTAAAGTTATTGTCGATTCCGTTGGCGAAGCGCACATAACGGCTTCTTTTAACAACATCATTATTTCATTAACCAACAAAAAAGGCGACGTGGTATCGTGGTCTTCGGCCGGTAAAATGGGATTCCGAGGTTCTAAAAAGAACACGCCCTACGCTGCACAATTAGCAGCAGAAGATGCTTCGGCGGTAGCAATCGAGGCAGGACTTAAAAAAGTAAAAGTTTACGTAAAAGGACCCGGTAACGGTCGGGAATCGGCTATCCGTTCCATCCACAACGCCGGAATCGAAGTAACCGAAATTATCGATGCTACGCCACTTCCGCACAACGGATGTCGTCCGCCAAAACGTAGAAGAGTATAATTTTACTCTAAAATAAATTTATAAAAAAATTAATATCAGTTCAATATATAACTGGTATTAATTTTTTTTGTACATTTGCAAACTGAAAAAAACAAGTATCAACCAAGAGGAACAGGTTGTCGAAGGATAAGATTTTAGACCTTAATTCATAACCCCTCTTAAAAACAATTAAAAATGGCAAGATATACTGGTCCTAAAACTAAAATAGCCCGTAAATTTGGCGAGGCTATATTTGGAGACGATAAGTCTTTCGAAAAAAGAAACTACCCTCCGGGGCAACACGGCAACAACAGGCGCCGTGGTAAAAAATCCGAGTACGCTATCCAATTGCAAGAAAAGCAAAAAGCCAAATACACTTACGGTATTTTGGAGCGTCAATTCCGCAACATATTCAAAAAAGCTAGGGCTGCTCAAGGTATTACCGGTGAGGTATTGCTACAACTTTGCGAATCCAGATTGGATAACGTAGTGTACCGTATGGGCATTGCCCCTTCAAGAAGCTCGGCCAGACAATTGGTGTCGCACAGGCATATTACCGTTAACGGCGAGTTGGTAAACATACCATCGTACCAGTTAAAAGCCGGCGATGTGGTTGCCGTTAGGGAAAAATCCAAATCCTTGGACGTTATCGAAAAATCCCTTTCAGGCTCATCGCACGTTTACGAGTGGATTACCTGGAACGACGATACCAAACAAGGTACTTACGTTTCGGTTCCCGCAAGAATCCAAATTCCCGAGAACATCAACGAGCAGTTCATCGTCGAGTTATACTCTAAATAATAATTAAAACCATTGGTATTTGGCCAAAGGGTTTGTTCGTACTTCTTCAAACTTACAAACCGCGCAACCAAGTAACAATTAAAACGAAGAAAAATTATGGCAGTATTTAATTTTCAAAAGCCCGACAAAGTTATTATGGTCGATTCGACCGATTTTGAGGGCAAATTCGAATTTCGACCTTTAGAACCCGGTTACGGATTAACGGTAGGTAACGCATTACGTCGCGTTTTGCTTTCTTCATTAGAAGGATTTGCTATTACATCGGTTAGAATTGAAGGCGTGGATCACGAGTTTTCAACCATCGCCGGTGTTGTTGAAGATGTTACCGAAATTATCCTAAACTTAAAACAAGTACGTTTTAAAAGGCAAATTGAAGACATCGACAACGAATCGGTTTCCATTTCAATTTCCGGTCAAAACCAAATAAAAGCTGGCGATTTTCAAAAATTTATTTCCGGTTTCCAAGTGCTAAATACCGATTTGGTTATTTGCAACCTGGATTCCAAGGTAAACATAAACATGGAACTTACCATAGAAAAAGGTAGGGGCTACGTGCCTGCCGAAGAAAACAAAAAGGCGGCCGCACCGCTTGGTACCATTTTTACCGATTCTATTTATACGCCAATAAAAAACGTTAAGTACAGCATCGAAAACTACCGTGTAGAACAAAAAACCGATTACGAAAAATTGGTTTTCGAAATTATTACCGATGGCTCTATTGCGCCACAAGATGCTTTAACCGAAGCGGCAAAAACGCTAATCCACCACTTCATGTTGTTCTCCGATGAACGTATTACCCTTGAAGCCGATGAAATAGCGCAAACCGAAACCTATGACGAGGAGTCGCTTCACATGCGCCAATTGCTTAAAACCAAGTTAATCGATATGGATTTATCCGTTCGTGCCCTTAACTGTTTAAAAGCAGCAGAAGTAGATACCCTTGGCGATTTGGTATCGTTTAACAAAAACGACTTGATGAAATTCAGGAACTTTGGTAAAAAATCGTTAACCGAGCTGGAAGAGCTTGTAAACGTTAAAGGCCTAAACTTCGGAATGGATTTAAGCAAATACAAATTAGATAAAGACTAACGATTTTGGATGTACGATTGACGATTTTTTTAAACGTCAATTAAAAATCGTAAATCCAAAAACGTAATTCGCAAATTTCATTAACCCATCATAGTTTGCTCTCCCGATAGCTGTCGGGATATGGTAGCAAGATGATGAAAACAAAAATGTCATGAGACACGGAAAAAAAGTAAACCATTTAAGCAGAAAATCTGCCCACAGAAAATCAATGTTGGCCAATATGGCGTGTTCCTTAATCGAACACAAACGTATTAACACAACGGTAGCCAAAGCCAAAGCGCTTAAACTATTTGTGGAGCCCTTGATTACAAAGTCTAAAGAAGATACCACGCACAACAGACGTATCGTTATGTCCCGTATTAGGCAAAAAGAAGCGGTAACCGAACTGTTCCGTGAGGTAGCTACCAAAGTAGGCGACAGGCCGGGCGGGTACACCCGTATTATTAAATTGGGCAACCGTTTGGGCGATAACGCCGATATGGCCATGATTGAGCTTGTGGATTACAACGAGCTGTACAATGCGGGCAAAACAGCTAAAAAATCGACACGCAGAAGCCGAAGAGGAGGCGCTGCTAAACCGGCCGCCGCTGCTCCTGCCGTAGAAACCAAGAAAGAAGTTTCAAACGAAGAAGAATAAATGATTGAAACGACAGTACATATAAAAGGATAAACTATTTTAGTTTATCCTTTTTTTTGTGCAATTTTGCAAAATTCTTATTTCCGCGAAGGCGGAAACTTTTTGAAAAAGAAACAACACGTAATCAACAATGAAATATCAAAAAAGACAAAAAGCCATCGTTTTATTAGCCGACGGCACTATTTTTTACGGAAAAGCCGTAGGCAATAAACAAGGCACCGCTTTTGGCGAAGTTTGTTTTAATACGGGCATGACGGGCTATCAGGAAATTTTTACCGACCCTTCGTATTTTGGGCAAATCATGGTGGCCACCAATGCGCATATTGGTAATTACGGTACAAGCAAAAACGACAACGAATCGGGTTCGGTAAAAATAGCGGGTTTAATCGTTAAAAATTTTAGTTACGATTACTCCAGGGAAGCTGCCGACGATTCCTTGGAAAAATTCTTAGATAAAAACAACCTATTGGCCAGTTCCGATGTCGATACAAGGGCCTTGGTAAGCTATATCCGGGATAACGGCGCCATGAATGCCGTAATTTCAACCGAAACCGAAAATATCGAAGGCCTTAAAAAGCAACTGGCCAAAGTACCAAATATGAACGGTTTGGAACTGGCTTCGAAAGTATCGACAAAAGAACCTTATTTTTTTGGAAACGAAAATGCCACTTATAAAGTTGCGGCCTTGGATTTGGGCATAAAACAAAACATATTGCGCAATATAGCCAAGCGCGATGCGTATATAAAGGTATTTCCGTATAATGCTACGTTCGAGGATTTAGCAGCCTTTAACCCCGATGGGTATTTCCTGTCCAATGGTCCCGGCGATCCCGAGCCCTTGGAAAGCGCCCAAAAGGTAGCCAAGGAAATATTGGGCAGAAACCTACCGCTTTTCGGTATTTGCCTCGGGCATCAAGTAATTGCCTTGGCCAATGGCGTTTCAACCTATAAAATGCACAACGGGCACCGCGGTATAAACCACCCCGTTAAAAACCTAAAAACGGGCAAGGGCGAAATAACCTCGCAAAATCACGGTTTTGCCGTAAACAGGGAAGAAACCGAAGCGCACCCCGAGCTTGAAATTACCCACGTACACCTAAACGATAATACGGTAGCGGGCTTGGCCATGAAAAACAAAAATTGTTTTTCGGTACAGTACCACCCCGAGGCAAGTCCCGGGCCACACGATTCGTCGTATTTGTTCGACCAGTTTATCGAAAACATAAAAAAACATAACGGGCGTTAAAATCCCGTCAATTACGAGGAGGAAACGACGAAGTAATCCTTACAATGTTAAGCAACAGACTGCTTCACTCCGCTCGCAGTGACGAAATATGAGGCTTTGGTTCGAAAATTTTAGTGGCTGAACTCTAAAAAATACGGTGGCTGAGCCTGTCGAAGCCACCTTTCTAAACAGCTCGTTTTTCAACTAAAACGTTGTAGCCCTGTTTTTGATAAATTATTGAAAAACATACCGTAAAAAACAAGATTTAACCGTAAATTTGAAGATGAATTCATTTGGACTTTTTGGGTTGAAGCAAAAATTAGATGTTTTCTGTCCAGTTAAAGGCTTTTTTGAGTTGCATAGCGGGGCTACGGAAGGAAAAAAAGACAAAGAATGGGCAGAAAACAGCAATTTTATAACCAATTAAAAAAGTTTAAATAAATTCAACAATAAAAAAGTTTAAAAAATTAATCAATTATGAGTGTAATAATCAACATCCACGCAAGACAAATTCTCGATTCAAGAGGTAATCCTACCGTAGAGGTAGATGTAATAACCGAAAACGGCGTTCTTGGCCGTGCTGCCGTACCGTCGGGCGCTTCAACAGGCGAACACGAAGCCGTAGAATTAAGGGATGGTGGAAAAAACTATATGGGCAAAGGTGTTTTAAAAGCCGTAGAAAACGTTAACACCATTATTGCCGAAGAATTGTTGGGTATTTCGGTTTTCGAACAAAACCTAATCGATAAAACCATGATCGATTTGGACGGCACCCCAAACAAATCTAAATTAGGCGCCAATGCCATTTTGGGCGTTTCCTTGGCCGCGGCCAAAGCCGCCGCAGCCGAGCTGGGCATGCCGTTGTACCGTTACGTAGGTGGGGTTTCGGCCAATACATTGCCCGTTCCTATGATGAACATTATCAACGGCGGGTCGCATAGCGATGCCCCCATTGCGTTCCAAGAGTTTATGGTTATGCCCATAAAGGCCAAAAACTTTACGCATGCCATGCAAATGGGAACCGAAATTTTCCATAACCTTAAAAAAGTATTGCACGACAGAGGGCTTAGCACTGCAGTAGGCGACGAAGGCGGTTTTGCCCCTACGCTGGACGGTACCGAAGATGCTATTGAAACCATAGGAAAAGCCGTAACCAATGCCGGTTATAAATTTGGCGATGAAGTAAAAATAGCTTTGGATTGTGCGTCGGCCGAGTTTTACGAAAACGGAACATACGACTACACCAAGTTTGAAGGCGATAAAGGTGCCGTAAGAACATCAAAAGAACAAGCCGAATATTTGGCCGAACTTTGCAGCAAATACCCCATTATTTCTATCGAGGACGGTATGGACGAAAACGATTGGGAAGGCTGGAAATTACTAACCGAAAAAATAGGCGATAAAGTACAATTGGTGGGCGACGATTTATTTGTAACCAACGTAAAACGCCTTTCAAGAGGTATTGAGGAGGGCATAGCCAATTCAATCCTTATAAAAGTAAACCAAATAGGCTCGTTAACCGAAACTATTGCGGCCGTAAACATGGCTAAAAATGCGGGTTACACTTCGGTAATGTCGCACCGTTCGGGCGAAACCGAGGATAATACCATTGCCGATTTGGCCGTAGCCCTAAACTGCGGGCAAATAAAAACAGGTTCGGCTTCGCGCAGCGACCGTATGGCCAAATACAACCAATTGCTCCGTATTGAGGAAGAACTTGGCGAAGTAGCCTATTATCCACAAGAAAAAGCATTTAAAGTGAAATAAAAAACAAGTATTTGTTTTGAAAAGGCGGTTATTTTTTTAATAATCGCCTTTTTATTTGGTATTAATTTAAAAATTATGTTAATTACCTAAATCAATTCCAATAAAGGTTAATAATCACAAGTATATTTAGTAAATTAGCGAACCTTAAAAAATAATTAAAATTACATTTAAAACTTATGGCAAATACTGCTACAATTGAAATAGACGGAAAAAAATACGAATTCCCCGTAGTTGAAGGAACCGAAAAAGAACTGGCGATAGACATTAGTAATTTAAGAGCCAGTACCGATGGCGTTATAACCATAGACCCGGGCTATAAAAACACAGGATCCTGCGAAAGCGCCATTACGTTTTTGGATGGCGAAAAAGGAATTTTAAGGTACAGGGGATATTCTATTGAAGAGTTGGCGGAAAAAGCCGATTTTCTTGAAGTATCCTATTTGTTAATTTTTGGCGAACTACCAACAAAAGCACAAAACGATAAGTTTCATAACGATATTAAGCAGCAGTCGCTCGTAGATGAAGACGTGAAGAAAATAGTCGATGCCTTTCCGAAATCGGCACACCCAATGGGTGTTATTTCTTCGTTAACAAGTGCCTTAACGGCCTTTAACCCGTCTTCGGTAAACGCACATTCCGAAGAGGAAATGTACAAATCGGTAGTAAAAATACTGGGCAAGTTTCCCGTTTTGGTGGCATGGACCTACCGCAAGCGGCTTGGTTTGCCCTTGGATTATGGCGACGATTCACTGGGTTACGTAGAAAACCTCCTAAAAATGATGTTTAAGCGCCCAAGCTGCGAGTACAAACAAAATAAAATTTTGGTCGATGCCTTGGATAAATTATTAATACTGCATGCCGACCACGAACAAAATTGCTCGACTTCTACGGTTCGTATTGCAGGCTCGTCTAAAGTCGGGTTATTTGCATCGCTTTCCGCAGGTATTTCGGCCTTATGGGGGCCGCTGCATGGCGGAGCCAACCAAGCCGTTTTGGAAATGCTTGAAGCCATCAAGGAAGACGGCGGCGATACCGCCAAATACATGGCAAAGGCTAAAGATAAGGACGACCCCTTCCGTTTAATGGGCTTTGGGCACCGTGTGTACAAAAATTTCGACCCCCGGGCAAGAATCATTAAAAAAGCAGCCGACGAAGTTTTGGCCGATTTGGGCATTAGCGACCCCATTCTTGGTATAGCCAAAGGCCTTGAAAAAGAAGCCTTGGAGGATACCTATTTTGTAGATAGAAAATTATACCCCAATGTCGATTTTTATTCCGGCATTATTTACAGGGCAATGGGTATTCCAACCGATATGTTTACCGTTATGTTCGCCTTGGGCCGACTGCCGGGCTGGATTGCGCAATGGCGCGAAATGCGTTTGCGCAACGAACCCATTGGACGCCCCAGACAGGTTTATATCGGGGCAACACAAAGGCCTTTTATTCCTATCGAAAAGCGATAACCGTTTTTTTTGAACCTGCAAAAGGTTTTCAAAACCTTGTAGTGTTATGTCAACTCTGAAATTTAGTGTAGAGATTGCTTCGTCGTCGTGCCTCCTTCTCGCAATGACGTCATTGCGACGACAACGGAGGAAGCAATCCCATTCGTCAATTTTAATTTGATATAACAGTAGGTTTAAAAGAAGAAATTTCACTTTACAGATTAAATAAAATTAAAGCTTCATAGGTTAATTCTTGTGAAGCTTTTTATATTTACGGTCGAATATGTATATTGGTTATTAGTTAAAAAATGCGGCCTGCAGGCGTCTTTGCGGGCGTAGCGAATCAATTTCGAAAACACAAACGGTAATTTATCCATATTTTAAACTGTATGATAAAGGTTGATATAAAAAACGAAACATCAAGGCTTAGGGCAGTAGTTTTGGGTACGGCACAAAACAATGGCCCCGTACCTGCCGTACAGGACTGTTACGACCCCAAAAGTATCGAGCATGTTTTGGCGGGCACTTACCCGCAAGAAGCCGATATGTTACCGGAAATGGAAGCCGTGGCCCAAGTTTTTAAAAAATACAATGTAGCGGTATATCGGCCGGAGGTTATCCAAAACTGCAACCAGATTTTTTCCCGGGACATTGCCTTTGTAATCGACAATAAAATTATACGGGCCAATATATTGCCCAATCGGGAAAAGGAAGTTGCGGCCATTAATTACATTTGGAACCAAGTTGAAGAACAGCACAGGGTTATCCTTCCGCCCGAATGCCATGTCGAGGGCGGCGATGTTATTGTGTGGAACGATTACATTTTCGTAGGCACTTATTCCGGTGAAGATTATCCCCAACTAATTACCGCCCGAACCAATACCGATGCCGTAATTACCTTGCAGGAACTATTTCCCGATAAAACTGTAAAAGCCTTCGAATTACGAAAATCCAACACCAATGCCAAGGAAAACGCCCTGCACTTAGATTGCTGTTTCCAGCCCTTGGGAAAAGACAAGGCCATTATACACAAAAACGGTTTTTTAATAGAACGGGAATACCAATGGTTGGTCGATTTCTTTGGGAAGGAAAACATTTTCGAGATTACAAAAGATGAAATGTACGATATGTACAGCAACGTATTTTCAATTTCTGAAGAAGTTGTTATTTCCGAAAAAAACTTCACCCGATTAAACACATGGCTGCGCAGCCAAGGTTTTACCGTAGAAGAAGTACCCTACGCCGAAATAGCCAAGCAAGAAGGCCTGCTCCGTTGCTCGACCTTACCGTTAATTAGGGATTGAAATTTTTAATTAAAAAAAATCTCATAACCCCATAACTTTATAACTTCATAACCTTATAACGTCATAACTAACCATAACTACATGCACCAAACCACCAACACCATTTTAATGATTCGCCCTATAAACTTTAGGATGAACGAAGAAACAGCAGTAAACAACTATTACCAAAAACAAGGCGAAAATACCCTGCCCGAAGCCATAAAAACGAAGGCCGTACAAGAATTTGATGCTTTGGTAGAAAAACTCAAAAACGTAGGCGTTCAAGTTATTGTTGTTCCCGATACGGACCAACACGATACGCCCGATGCCGTATTTCCCAACAATTGGGTGTCGTTTCATGAAAACGGAACAGTAGGCCTATATCCCATGTTTGCCGAAAACAGAAGGTTGGAACGTAGGGAAGAAGTACTTTTGGAGATAGAAAAACAGGGTTTTGTTATTACCAACATAATCGATTATACCGAAGCCGAAGAAGAAGGTGTTTTTCTCGAAGGGACGGGCAGTTTGGTGTTGGACCGCATTAACCGAAAAGCCTATTGCGCCCTGTCGCCAAGAGCCGACGAGGATTTGCTAATTGAGTTTTGTGAGGATTTTGAATATATGCCCGTTATTTTTACTGCAAACCAAACCGTTAGCGGTACGCGAAGGCCCATTTATCATACCAATGTTATGATGGCCATTGGCGAAACCTTTACCGTAGTTTGCTTAAATAGTATAGACGACAAAAAAGAACGCAAAAATTTAATAAAACACCTAACCGAGGACGGTAAGGACATTATTAACATTACCGAAGCCCAAGTTAGCCACTTTGCGGGCAATATGCTGCAAGTTATTGGAGCGAACAATACCCGTTTTTTGGTTATGAGCGAATTGGCATATAAAACCCTAACGCCGCAACAACTGCAGCAATTGGAAAAGCATACGCAAATACTCTACAGTAATCTGTCTACAATAGAAACTTGCGGTGGCGGCAGCGCCCGCTGCATGATGGCCGAGGTGTTTTTGCCGAAATCGAAGTAGCACTTGTTTAATAAAAACGCTATCTTTGCAGTCCTAAAAAAAGACGTAAAATGACCCTTCAGGAAATCCTATCCAACCAGGTAAAGCAAGCCGTTAAACAGGTTTATGGTGTTGCCATCGAATCCGTAGAATTTCAAGCCACAAGAAAAGAATTTGCCGGCGATATTACGTTGGTTATTTTTCCGATGTTGCGGGTGGTAAAAGGCAATCCGGTACAAATAGGCGAGGCTATTGGGCAATATTTGGCCAAAAATGTAACGGAGGTAAAAGCCTTCAACGTGGTTAAGGGGTTTTTAAATATTGAAATAAACGATGCGTATTACCTTAATTTTTTCAACACTATAAAAAACGACGAAACTTATGGGGTTGTAACGCCCAATCCCAACGAAAAAGCCGTTATGGTCGAGTATTCGTCGCCAAACACCAACAAGCCCCTGCACTTGGGACATATTAGGAATAATTTGCTGGGGTATAGTGTTGCCGAAATTTTAAAGGCTTCGGGTAAAAAAGTGTACAAAACCCAAATTATAAACGACCGCGGCATACATATTTGTAAAAGCATGTTGGCGTGGCAAAAGTTTGGTAAAGGCGAAACCCCTGAAAACACGGGTTTAAAAGGCGATAAGCTGGTTGGTAACTATTACGTAAAGTTCGACCAAGAATATAAAAAAGAAATAGAAACCCTAAAAGCTGCCGGAAAAACAGAAGAAGAAGCCAAAAAAACGGCACCCATTTTGTTGGAAGCGCAAGAAATGCTACAAAAATGGGAAGCTGGCGATACCGAAACCGTAGCACTTTGGGAAACCATGAACGGTTGGGTATACAAGGGTTTTAATGAAACCTATAAAAACCTGGGCGTAAATTTCGATACCCTTTATTACGAGAGTAACACCTATTTGCTTGGAAAAGAATTTGTTGCCGAAGGCCTAAAAACAGGCGTGTTTTTTAAAGAAGAAGACGGCTCGGTATGGTGCGATTTAACCCATGAAGGCTTGGATAAAAAAATAGTACAGCGTGCCGATGGTACGGCCGTTTATATAACACAGGATATTGGTACGGCCATACAGCGTATTAAGGACTTTCCCGATGTGGGCGGCATGGTATATACCGTGGGCAACGAGCAGGATTACCACTTTCAGGTACTGTTTTTAATTTTGAAAAAACTGGGCTTCGAATGGGCAAAAAACCTTTATCATTTAAGTTATGGTATGGTAGATTTGCCTTCGGGAAAAATGAAAAGCCGGGAAGGTACCGTGGTCGATGCCGACGATTTAATTGCCGAAATGGCAACCACGGCAGGCGAGATTTCCGAAGAACTGGGAAAATTAGATGGTTACATCGAAGCCGAAAAACAAGCCCTTTACAAAACTATTGGCTTGGGTGCATTAAAGTATTATATCCTAAAAGTCGACCCCAAAAAGCGTATTTTGTTCGACCCCAAGGAGTCTATCGATTTTCAAGGCAATACAGGACCTTTTATCCAGTATACTTATGCCAGGATTCAATCCATTATACGAAAAGCCGATTTTGATTTAAACCAAGACGTCGAAGTAGAGCTCCAGCCCAAAGAAAAAGAATTGATAAAGCAACTGGAACTTTTTCCCGATGAAGTACAATATGCGGCTGCCCAACACAGTCCGGCCTTAATTGCAAATTACACGTACAATTTGGTTAGGGAATTTAACTCGTTTTACCAAAACGTATCCATTTTAGGTGCCGATAACGAAGCCGAAAAGGTATTTCGGGTTCAGTTGTCCCATAAAGTGGCAGTAGTTATAAAACAAGCCTTTGCGCTTTTGGGTATTCAGGTGCCGGATAGGATGTAGTTGGCAAAAAGCTAAAAAAATGCTTCAGAAAATTGAAAAATATGAAATTAACAAGAATATTTATTTTATTGTATTTATTTTAACTAGTAGCTGTTCAGTTAGTAAAGCTGTAAAGTACCTTAAAGAAGGCCAAACGTCCGAAAAAAATTTTAAAGTAACTTTTCCTTTTGAAATAAAAAACGGATTTATTGTTGTGAATGTAGAAATAGAGAATGAAAATTATAATTTTATTTTAGACACAGGAACACCTACTTTGATATCAAAAAATATTGCACAAACTTTAAATTTAAAAGTTATTGATTCGGTAAATGCTTCTGATGTTTTTAATAAAGAACAATCTAATGAATATGTCAGGATTAAAAATATTAGAATTGGAACAATAGATTTTGTAGATACAGTAGCCTTAATAAATGACTTTAATTCTATACCAATGTGGTCTTCTTTAGATATTGATGGATTTTTTGGTGCAAATCTAATGCAACACGCAGTCTGGGATATTGATTTCAATAAAAATCAAATTACCATAACAGACAATGAATCAAAATTAAATTTACCTGAAAAAATAATTGAGAATAAGTTTTTTATTGGTTATGACAGAACACCTGCAATTGGTTGTAAAATAAATGGAGAAAAAATCTGGAATTTTACTGTAGATTTTGGGTTTAGTGGAGATATAGTCATACCTTTTTCCGAATTTGAAAAACAAAAAGAAAGTGGTCAAATTTTAGACTTCACAGAATCTAAAGTAGGTGGTGTAATTGGAATTTATGGGAAACAAGATAAAACACGAGTTTCTTATACAGGAAAAATTAATGAAATAGAATTCGGAAACTCTATTCTAACTAATGAAAAGGTTTATTCAGAGCAATATTTGAGTCATAGGTTTGGTTTAAATTTTTTTAAAAATTATCGAGTAATTTTAAATTGGAATAGTAAAAAAGTAAAGTTAATTGAAAATTATAAATCTGAATAAAGCCAGTTGCCAACAATGGCTATAAACAATTGGAGGCGAACCGCCTACCGACAAGCAGGAGTGATAAAACGAAACTATAAACAAAAGAAAGGTTGGTGCAAAACCAAAATTTAACACCTATTAACCCGTAACAGGCGGTTATACGAGACCATTTTAAAATTCCCCCAACAAAGTAAAATACCGAGCGATTATTTCCCGTACAAAAAATAACTGTTAACCAAATCGATATAAAGCTGTTTGGCTTCGTCCTGCGATAGGTCTTTGGCCTGAAACAGGGCATTGGTTTTAAAGGCGTTTATTATGGCCTTTCGGCTACTTGGCCGGCTGTAGTCGTTGGTGGCTTTTTTGTAGTAGGCATAAAGGTTTAGCAGCACATCGGCAGGAAAGGGATCGGTGTAGTTGTTTACCCGGTCTACGGCTTCTTTAAATGCTATGTCTAAAAGGTCGTTACTCATTTACTTCGGCAATAATGCTTTCGCCACCCCTAACGTTTTGGTTAAGGCTTACTTTTATTTTGGTGTTTAAAGGTAAGAATAAATCGACCCGCGACCCAAATTTAATAAATCCCGAATCGGCGCCCTGGGTAGCGTTGTCGCCTTCTTTTGCATAATTAACAATACGCTTGGCCAAAGCTCCGGCAATTTGTCGGTATAGTACTTTGCCATAAGTGGTGTTTTCAACCACTACGGTGGTACGCTCGTTTTCTTCACTGGCCTTGGGGTGCCATGCTACCAAATATTTCCCCGGGTGGTATTTGCTAAAAATAACCTTTCCACCAATGGGGTAGCGGGTTACGTGTACGTTTATGGGCGACATGAATACGCTAACTTGCAGGCGTTTCTCGTTAAAAAATTCGCTTTCAAAAACTTCTTCTATTACTACCACCTTGCCATCTACGGGCGAAACAACCTGTTTGTTGTTTAGTTGGGTATGGCGTTTTGGGTTTCTAAAAAACTGAAGGATTAACAGCAAAAAAACAATTAACGCCATTAGCAAGGTAAGCCTAAGCCAGGGCAGGGCCACAAAATGGTCGGTTACAAGGGCCAACAGGGCAACAATTAAAAATGTTACGGTTATAATTTTATAGCCTTCTTTATGAAACATATTTTAAAATTCTTAAAAACAAATAAATAAACGGTGCTGCAAATATAATACTATCCAACCTATCTAAAAGGCCACCGTGGCCGGGCATTATGTTACCGCTGTCCTTAACGTTGGCCTGACGCTTAAATTTCGATTCTATTAAATCGCCCAAGGTGCCAAAAACACTAATTAAAACGCTTAACATTAGCCAATTTGAAAAACTTAGCGTTTGTGTAAAGGTAGCAATAAAATAACTTGCCACGCACGAAAAAAACAAGCCGCCAAGAAATCCCTCGACTGTTTTTTTGGGTGAAATTTTTTCGAACAATTTTTGTTTGCCAAATGTTTTTCCTACCAAATAGGCAAACGAATCGTTAACCCAAATTAAAATAAAGGCCCCTAATAAAATATTTGGGTCGTAAACATCGTGGTGGTCTGCAATTAGGATTAAAAACACAAAAGCGCTCGATACGTAAAATGTGGTAAGGATATATTGCTTGCTTTCGAATAGCGGAATACTTCGGCTTGAAAACAAATCCTTAATTAGAAAAAGGTGAACGAAAATGGAAACCACCATTAGTATTTGCGTAATTTCGTTAATGCCTTGGTGCGTGCTTACAATAAGTTTAAAATAGGCAAAAGCGCCGTAAAGCAATACAAAAACAATATAGGGGACAGTGCTTTTTAAGCGGATTAGTTTTGTAAACTCGTTAAGGCATATTAGCCCAAACACAAAAAACAGGATAATTAAAACGGGCTTATAGTGCATGCAAAACACCAATAGGGCAACGTATATCAAGCCGGAAAATGCACGTATAAGGGTTTCTTTCATGCTTGTTTTAAAGGTCTTCTAAAAGGAGTAGGTATAGGTTTTTTGTGCTGCTACCGTAACTTAAAAAATCCTTGTCGGTGTTAGATTTAAAGTGTTTTATCGTGGTAATATTGGTTGGAATATTTTTTTTGTTCTTGGCCTTAATGCCCTTTAGGCCTTCGCCTATGGTGTCCACCATTTGGCTGGTGGTTGCAAAAACAACAAAAGTAACGGGAAGCTCGGGCAGTTTTTTTTCAAAAATTTGTTTTGATGAAATTAATAGCGAACCATCGTCGGCAATTAAGTTTTCGCAGGTTG
Organism: Flavobacteriaceae bacterium; assembly: GCA_047975545.1. Taxonomy (GTDB): domain Bacteria; phylum Bacteroidota; class Bacteroidia; order Flavobacteriales; family Flavobacteriaceae; genus JBKEDS01. The sequence continues at coordinate 21,817 of JBKEDS010000063.1, forward strand.
TTAAAAAGAAGGCACAGGAATCGGTGTTTTTAGTGGGCCTAAGGTTCGAGTTTTTAAATTTATCGGCCAAGTTGTCGTCTACAATAAGGGCGTTTTGGTTTTCCCAATGGTTTTCTTCCAGAATATGTTGTAGGTTTTGGTATATTTCATTTAAATTTTCGCAATACAAAAACTTACCGCCGTTAGCTTTAAAGTTTATGGTAAACCTTTCGTCTAAAGGAAGTTTAACCTCCGGCATGTACTTGCCCCTTTCGTCCGATTGCAATTCTTCTTTAGAATGGTCGGGCTTTGAAGGGCCAAAAAGTTTTCTAAAAAGACTCATTTAAATGTTACTATTAACACCGTTCTGTTTTAAGAATCCCCCCAAATATAAAAAATCTTGAATTAACAGACGATTAATTCAAGATTTTTACTCGATAATCGAGATTTAAATACTCTAAATTTGGTTTAAAAACCTATTTTTTGTCTTGTTAAGCGCTTTTAAACTTATCCTAAGTTGGTTGGCTTAGCAAAACATGATAAAATCTATTCTTCTTCTTCAGCAATAGGGCTATCGATTTTTGATGTTACCGAAGCTGTGTTTTCGGGCTCAAATGTGCGTTGGCCAAATATTTTTTCAAGGTTATCTTTAAAAATAACTTCTTTTTCCAATAACACTTCGGCCAATTGGGTTAATTTATCCTTGTTTTCTTCAAGCAACTTAACGGCACGTTTGTATTGTTCTTCAATAATGTTGGATATTTCCTTATCGATTAATTCTGCGGTTTGTTCGCTATAAGGCTTGGAAAAACTGTATTCGCTTTGCCCCGAGGAATCGTAATAGGTTAGGTTTCCAATTTTGTCGCTCAGCCCGTAAATGGTAACCATGGCTCGGGCCTGTTTGGTTACTTTTTCCAAATCGCTTAAAGCTCCGGTGGATATTTTTCCGAAAATAACCTGCTCAGCGGCTCGGCCACCAAGGGCGGCGCACATTTCGTCCAGCATTTGTTCGGGGCGTACAATTAGGCGTTCCTCGGGTAAATACCAAGCGGCACCCAATGAACGGCCTCGAGGTACAATAGTTACTTTTACCAAGGGTGCGGCATGTTCCAGCATCCAGCTAACGGTAGCATGTCCGGCTTCGTGGTAGGCTACGGCTTTTTTTTCGCCGGGGGTAATAATTTTATTTTTCTTTTCCAATCCGCCAATAATACGGTCTACCGCATCAAGAAAATCTTGCTTGTCCACGGCTTTTTTTCCGTTTCTGGCGGCAATTAAAGCCGCTTCGTTACATACGTTTGCTATATCGGCGCCCGAAAAACCGGGGGTTTGCCGGGAAAGAAAATCCAAATCTAAATCTTGGGTTTTTTTTAATGGGCGTAAGTGTACCTCGAAAATTTCCTTGCGTTCCCTAATATCGGGCAGGTCCACATAAATTTGCCTGTCAAAACGTCCTGCTCGCATTAAGGCCTTATCCAAAATATCGGCCCTATTGGTGGCTGCCATAACAATAACGTTGGTGTTGGTGCCAAAACCATCCATTTCGGTTAGGAGCTGGTTAAGGGTGTTTTCGCGCTCGTCGTTACTGCCGGACATGGCATTTTTACCCCTTGCACGGCCAATGGCATCGATTTCGTCTATAAAAATAATGGAGGGCGATTTTTCCTTGGCCTGTTTAAACAAATCCCTAACACGGGAAGCGCCCACGCCCACGAACATTTCAACAAAATCGGAGCCCGATAACGAGAAAAACGGTACTTTGGCCTCGCCGGCAACGGCTTTTGCCAATAGGGTTTTTCCTGTTCCCGGAGGGCCTACGAGTAAAGCGCCTTTGGGTATTTTACCGCCAAGAGTGGTGTATTTTTCGGGGAATTTCAGGAAGTCTACAATTTCCTGTACTTCTTCCTTAGCGCCTTCAAGACCGGCTACATCCTTAAACGATGTTTTTACTTCGGTGTTTTGGTCGAACAGTCTGGCTCGGGATTTTCCTATATTAAAAATTTGCCCACCGGCACCGCCACCGGCACCGCCCGACATACGGCGCATAATAAATATCCATACGCCAATAAGTAGTAGGAAGGGTAGGAGGCTTAGCAATATTTCGGTCCATGTGCCTTGTGCCCTGTCGTAATCCACTATGGGTTTGGGGTCTAATTTTTCTGTGGTTTCGTCTAATTTTTTTTCAAAATTTTCCAACGAACCATATTCGAAGGTGTAGTTGGGCAATTTAGACGAAGTGGCAAAAAACGATGTTGGTTTCGATTTTTTATGGGTGTCTTTTTCTTCGGCTTCCGAGGTTAAGTACACTTCAACGGTGGCCGTATTGGGTATAACTATAACCTTGGCTACATCGCCATCTTCGAGATATTTAAAAAAATCGGCAGGGGTTATTTCTTTTTCATCTTGCATGGCACTGCTGCCAAATAATTGAAACCCTATAAACAGGGCTATTAATATACCGTAAATCCAATATGGGTTGAATTTTGGTTTTGTTTCTTTTATGTTTTTCTGTTCTTGTGACATACTTTTATTTAGTAACTCGTTTCTATAACTGTTGTTTTTGCGTCGCCCCAAAGGCTTTCTATATCGTAATACTGCCTGATGTGTTTCTGGAACACGTGCACCACCACGTTAACATAGTCCATTAACACCCATTCGGCGTTGTCCAAGCCTTCGGTGTGCCATGGGTGGTCCTTAAGTGTTTTGCTTACTTTTTTTTGTACAGCGTTTACAATGGCTGCTACTTGCGTGTTCGAGGTGCCTTCGCAAATTATAAAGTAGTCGCAAACCGTGTTTTCAATTTCCCTTAAATCCAAAATGGTTATTTCCTTTCCCTTAACATCTTCAATACCGCTAATAATTACCGATATTAGTTGGTCTGCGCTTATGTTTTTTTTCGCCATTAAAATGTTTTATAATTTTTGCAAAGTTATTATTTTTTTGGTTCTTTACGCTTTAAAATAATCTTAAGATTTAAGACCTTGAATAATTGCGATTATATGCCTATAATCAAACTTAATGCCATCGATTCTACCAATAGTTATTTGCGCTTGCGTTGTGCCCGGGAAAACTTAGACGATTTTACCGTTGTAGTTACCGAAAACCAAACCGGTGGACGTGGGCAAATGGGTACGGTTTGGGCATCGGAAAGCGCTAAAAACCTAACCTTTAGCGTGTATAAAAAGGTTGCCGACGTAGATTTGGAATACCCTTTTTATATAAGCATGGCTACGGCTTTGGCGGTAGTAAAAGCGCTTCAGTTTTTTGCCATTCCGAAGTTGGCGATAAAATGGCCTAACGACATATTGTCAGAAGATAAGAAGTTATGTGGCATTATAATAGAAAATATTGTAACGCAAAACAAATTTATGGAATCGGTTAACGGAATTGGTTTGAATTTTAACCAGTCGGAATTTTCTAAATTACAGCAATCAGAATCGCTAAAACTAAA
>JBKEDS010000080.1:0-15510 GCA_047975545.1 Flavobacteriaceae bacterium
AAACGTGGTAAAATTGAACCATTTTTATCACCCCGAAGAACTCATCGAAGCTTTGGAAAAGTTTGTAAACAACTATAATGGAAATCGTTACCACGAATCATTGAACAACCTGACTCCGGCTGATGTATATTTTGGAAGATCTGAGCAGATTTTAGAAAAAAGAAGATTGATCAAAACCAATTCTATCAAAAAAAGAAGACAATTGTATAATCAAGAAAAATTAATAAATTTATAACCCGAAATACTCCTTAAGGATTTATCCAAATTTGTCCAATTTAGTTTGAAGACGTACAGCTGTTGGAAGAAGTGGAATATTACTGCGTGTATCTGTTTTGGTACGCTTTGTTTTAATCCATTTATCGCCATCAATACCAAATACCAAATTATCTTTTGATAGCTTTTTAACGTCGCTATAGGCTAAACCAGTAAAACAACAGAAGATGAAAATGTCTCTTACTTGCTCTAATCTTGGTGTATGCAATTCTTTATCGAGCATATCTTGTATTTCTTCTTCTGATAAGAATTGGCGCTCAACTTCTTTTAAACGTACTTTGTAATTAAGAAAAGGGTCCTTTGCTATCCAACCATTAGCCAAAGCAATACGCACTATTTTTTTGAAGTTCTTTATGTATTTAATGGTGCTGTTATGACCGCAGTTTCTAACTGTTTTTAAATAAAACTCAAAGTCTGTTATAAATTGGTGATCTATACGCTTTATGCTAATATCACTTACTTTGTACTGATGTTGCATAAACTCTTGTAGGTGTTTAGATACGGTTTTGTAGCGTTCTAAAGTACCTGCCGAAAACTCTCTGCCTACTAATTTTTCTACTTGTATATTGTGATTTTCAAAAATGGTTATGAGTGTGCGTTCTTTTTCTTCTATACCTAATAACTTATTTTTTAGGGTTTCTGTAGTAACAGGCTTATCATCTTGGATTAAGTCTCTTTGACTTTGATATACTTTTGTAGTAAGCGAATCTAAATAGGCGTTAAGCTCTCGTATATCTTCAGTTCTTCCAATAGCTTTATTGGCTTGATTGTTCCATTTCTCAATCTCAATAGTTCGCTTTGTACTGACTTCAGTACGTTTACCATCTATGGTAATACGTAAGTAAATAGGGCATTTGCCCTGTGCATCTACTTTACTTTTCTTCAAGTAGAATAATAAACCAAATGTTTTGTTCATTCTGGTGACCTTTAAAATTATACATTAATTTACGAAATAATCAGGTCTTTAATTTGATTTAAACAACTGATTTTCAAAAAGTTATTAACAAATGGGTGACCTAAAAAAGGTTTTAAAAAGGTCACCCAATAGGTCACCAACAGAATGGTTTTTAATACACTTTTTGCTATTTTGTAGAAACTAAAAAGTCCCATAAACATAGTGTTTACAGGACTTTGTTGGAAATTGAATAAATTTCAGCGGAGGAAGAGGGATTCGAACCCCCGGAGGTGTTACCCTCAACAGTTTTCAAGACTGCCGCAATCGACCACTCTGCCATTCCTCCTTTAGGGTGTTTTTTAATAACAGCCCTTAATTGCGGCTGCAAATATATAACCCTTTTTTGTTTCTTTCAAATAAAACCTGACTTTTTTAAAAAATTAATTTTGGTAATTCCACCATTAAATTAATCTATCTGCAACCAATTTCAAAAAATTAATTCTTATCTTATTTTTGTTCAACCTAAAACAAAAAAATGGATATTATCGAACGGTTAAAATGGCGCTATGCCACCAAAAAATTCAACCCCAATAAAAAACTCGCACCGCAAAAATTAGAGGTTTTAAAACAGGCTTTTAATTTAACCGCTACTTCCTTTGGCTTGCAAACCGTTAAGTTGATTGTGGTGGAAAACAAAGCCGTAAGGGAATTGCTTGTTAAATCGGCATTTAACCAAAAACAAGTTGCGGACGCTTCGCATTTACTAATAATTTGTATTCAGGATAATGTTTTGGATGAAGACGTTGTTAACTATTACGAAGCTATTAAGGATATTCGGAAAACTCCTGAAACCATACTAAAACCTTACCGCGAAAGCCTTATAAAAACCTTACGGAACATGTCGGTTAAAGAGCGCCAAAACTGGTCCACGAACCAAGCCTATATAGCATTGGGCAATTTAATGACCGTTTGCGCCGTAGAAGCTATAGATGCCTGCCCCATGGAGGGTTTTCTTTTAGAAGAATTCGACAAAATTTTAAATTTAAAAGCACTTGCCCTAAAATCGGTATTGCTGTTGCCCGTTGGTTACAGGGCCGAGGACGATATGTTTTCCGGTTTTGAAAAAGTAAGAATGCCCGTTAGCGAAACGGTTATTGAATTGTAATCTCTTTTTTATTGATAAATTTAGTTGTAGTTTTAAGCCATAAAAATTTAAGATAAATTATGCCCGGATTTGAACTTTTTGGAGATAAGGAACGACAAGAACTAAACGACGTTTTGCAAAACGGTGTGCTTATGCGCTATGGGTTCGACGGTATGCGCAATGGCCATTGGAAAGCCAAAACATTGGAGCGGGAACTCGAAAAAACATTAAACGTAAAACACGCCCAATTGGTGTCCAGCGGTACGGCAGCCGTTTCGGTGGCCTTGGCAAGTGCGGGTATTGGTGCGGGCGACGAGGTTATTATGCCTACCTTTACCTTTGTGGCCAGTTTTGAGGCTATTATGATGTTGGGCGCTATTCCCGTATTGGTCGATATAGACGATACGCTAACCTTAAACCCCAAAGCGGTACAAGAAGCCATTACCCCAAAAACCAAGGCCGTTATGCCCGTGCACATGTGCGGAAGCATGGCCAATTTAGGGGCTTTGCAAAATATTTGCAAAACGCATAACCTTATTTTAATTGAAGACTCGTCGCAGGCAACAGGAGCAACCTACAACGGGAAACCCTTGGGCAGTATTGGCGATTTGGGCTGCTTGTCGTTGGATTTTGTAAAGATTATTACCTGTGGCGAAGGCGGTGCCGTGCTAACCAACAAGAAAACTTTTTATAAGCATAGCGACCATTTTAGCGACCACGGCCACGACCATATGGGTAACGATAGGGGGGCGGAAACCCATCCGTTTTTGGGCTATAATTTTAGGATTTCCGAGCTGCATGCCGCCGTTGGGTTGGCGCAACTGCGCCGGTTGGACGAGTTCGTGGCTATCCAAAAGAAAAATTATAGCATACTTAGGGAAGCCCTTTCCGAAATTCCCGAAATAACCTTTAGGGCCGTACCCGAAGGCGGAGAGGAAAGCTACTCGTTTTTAAGTTTCTTTTTGCCCGATTTGGAAACCGCAAGAAAAGCCACAACAGCTTTAAAAGAAGCTGGCATCGACGGCTGTTTTCATTATTACGACAATAATTGGCACTATATCCGTAAGTGGGAACATTTAACGGAATTAAAAACCTTATATCCTATTTCAAATGAAGTGAAGGAAGGCTTAACGTACCTAAAAACAAAAACCTTCGAAAAATCCGACCATTATATTGGTAGGAACATTTCCTGCCTGATAAAACTTTCTTGGACCGAGCAAGAGGTTAAAAACCGAGCCTTAAAAATGGTTGAGGTTTTAAAAGGGGTGTTGTAAGTTGAAGTTAATTTTCCCAATTTCTATCCAAAATAACAAAAGGTTATCTTTGTAAAAAGGAATTTTATGGAATTTAAAATAGTAACATCGGAACTTTTAAATACCTTTATTGATAGTGTTAAAAACTCGCCGATTGAAAAACTAAACAAAATTGAAAAAACAGATTTACCAGTCGATTATTTTCAATTCTATAAATCTGTTTCATCCGTATATTCATCAAAAATTGAGGGCGAAAACATCGATTTTGATAGTTACTTCAAACACAAATTTTTAAACGTAAGATTTAAGCCTGATTACACCCGAAAAGCAGACGATTTATACGCTGCTTATAGCTTTATAGACAACCAAACATTAAACTTAAAAAACCTGCAAAAAGCACATGGGATTTTAAGTGCGCAGCTTTTGCCTAAAAGTCAACAAGGATTAATACGAACCAATCCAATGTTTGTTATCAACAGCGATGATAAAATTGAATATATTGCTGCATCGCCCGAAATCCTAACGGGGGAGTTGGAAAAGTTATTTAATGATATTGATTTATTACTAAAAACAGATTTAAACGATTTTGAGGTTTTTTATTATGCGGCAATGATTCATTTGGTGTTTGTTAAAATCCATCCGTTTCAAGATGGGAACGGCAGGGCTGCCCGATTAATGGAAAAGTGGTTCTTGATTGAAAAAATTGGAAACAAAGCCGTGTCGGTACCATTGGAGAAAAATTATTATTCAAAACTTAATGAATATTATTTAAATATTAAACAGCTTGGGCTTGAGTACAAAAACTTGGACTATAAAAAAAGTCTGCCTTTTTTATTAATGACCGTATCCGGGCTTAATGAAAAGGCATAACGTATATGTGCTTTAATAATTTACATACTCCACAATTTCCAAACCATAGCCAATAATACCCACACGTTTGGTGCGTTCGCTGTTGGATATTAAGCGTAGTTTATGGATGTTTAAATCGTGTAGTATTTGTGCGCCAATACCAAAATCGCGGGCGTCCATATTTATTTTTGGTGCTTTATAAACGGTGTTTGGGCTTTGGTTTTCTTTTAAAACAGCTAATCGGTTTAAAATATCTACCGACTGTATATCCTGGTTTATAAACAAGACAGCACCTTTTCCTTCGTCGTTTATTGTTTTGAACATAGCATTTAGCTGAACGTCGATACTATTGGTTAAAATACCCAAAATATCGTTGTTAACTAACGAGGCATTTATTCTGGTTAAAATTTCCTCATCGTTGCTCCAAGTGCCTTTTGTTAGGGCAATATGTACTTGGTTGTTGGTGGTTTGTTTGTAGGCCCTTAATCTAAAATGGCCAAAACGGGTTTCAATATCGAAATCTTCCTTTTTTTCGATAAGCGAATCGTGGCGCATGCGGTATGCCACCAAATCTTCAATAGAAACAATTTTTAAGTCTAATTTTTGGGCTATTTGCACCAATTGCGGCAGGCGGGCCATGGTGCCGTCCTCGTTCATGATTTCCACGATAACGCCTGCGGGGTTTAGTCCCGCCAATCGGGCAAAATCTATGGCGGCCTCGGTGTGCCCGGTTCGGCGTAAAACACCGCCTTCCTTGGCCACAAGTGGGAAAATATGCCCGGGGCGTGCCAGTTCCCACGACTTGGTATTAACATCGACAAGGGCTTTTACGGTTTGCGCCCTATCGCTTGCCGATATACCTGTGGTTACGCCTTTTCCCTTTAAATCTACCGAAACGGTAAAGGCGGTTTCCATGTGGTCGGTATTGTTGGCAACCATCATGTTTAAATCCAGTTCCTTGCAGCGGTTTTCGGTAAGTGGGGCGCATATTAAGCCCCGGCCTTGGGTGGCCATAAAGTTTATTATTTCGGGAGTTACCTTATCGGCAGCGGCCAGAAAATCGCCTTCGTTTTCGCGGTTGGCATCGTCTACAACAATAATAACCTTGCCATTTCTAATATCCTCAATGGCGTCCTCAATCGTATCTAACTTTATTTCCGAAATAGTGTCCTGCATGGTCTGTTAATTTTTTTTCAGACCGCAAAGATATGGCTTATTCTAAAGAATCGAAACAATTTTGGTTTAAGTCTTCTTGTATTGTAAACCCAAAAAAGATAACCGCAATAAAATACAAGGGAATGCCCAGTATTAAGGCTGCAATGTTGGGCAGTTTTTTCTTCTTATTAATGTGATTGTTGAAATTGAAGAGGTTTATAACCGACAAAATGTAATACACCACAAACAACGCCAAGGAAACGATACTTAATTGTATGGATGAAGAAGCCAATGAGGGAAGCTCGTTGTTCCTAAAAACGAAAAACAATATTAATAGCACAACCCCAATACCATAAAGGCTTATGGCGTATTTTGAATGTGCTTTGTAATTATTGAAATGCTTTAAGGCAGTATTGTACCGGGTATCGATAGGTATGCCAAGCGCTTGCAGTTTGTTGGCATCGTAATTTTTGTTGCTTAGTAGTTTTAGGGCATCAAAGCGGATGTTTTCGTCGTGTCCCAAGGTTTTGTAATTGTTAACCACATCGGCTAATTGGGTGTCCTTGTACCCGTTTAAAAAGGTGTAGGTCGATAATTTTCCCGTTTTAACGTTTAGGGTGTTTTTAATAGGCTCGATAATATGGTCGAACTCGAACAAACCTTTATCGGCCGTGGCACGTCGGGTTAGGTAAATACCAAGCGGAAGCATAACCAAAGTAGAAAACCAACTGGCCAAAACAGGGTTGAAGTTTCCGTTTCGGGCACTGTTAATGGCAAAAATACCAATAAAGTGGTAGGTTAAAAACAGTACAATGGCAATAACCATGGGTAGGCCTATACCGCCTTTTCGGATTAATGCACCTAAGGGGGCGCCCACAAAAAACAGGATAATACAGGCAACGCCCAAGGCAAATTTATCGTTAAGCGATATAATGTGGTTGTTAAGCAGTTCCTTTGGCGCTTTTAGCGAATCTTCCCTTGCTTTTACGATTTGTTGGGCGCTTACGATTGATTTTTCGGCAGTTTCCACCAATTGTATTTGTTTTTCAATATCGAAACTTTTTAAAATAGGCCCTAAATTAACCGAATCCAAAGCAGGAAGGCTGGATGGTTTGTTGGGGGCAATTTTGTTAACGTTGGAGCGCTGTTCCAGGCTTTTGGCAAATGTATTTTGGTTGTTTGTTTGTTTTTCTACAAGCGAATCGATGGTTTTGCTCAAGGCCGCTACGTTAAGCATGTTGTATTTATCGGTTTCCGATTGCTCGTCCATATCAACTTGGTTGAGCTTTGTTAAATCGATGTTTATAACGTATTCCTCAAAAGTGCTTTTGGCAAAGGGCTTTTTATTTCGTGTTTTTGAATTTTTGGATTGAATATCGTTATAATAGTTGCCGTCCTTCAGTATTAATTTTAAAATATTGGAACTTTCCTTCCCGATAAGCTCGCCTGTTTTAGATTTAATAGTTGTGGCGTTTGTGCGGCCATCGCTACCCTTAACATGTATAAGCACATCGTCGAGGTATTGGTCGGTTTCGCCATGTTTTTTGGCAAATTTAATGTTATAGTCACCAACTTCGTTAAACTGGCCTTCAACCAAGAGCATGGCGGGTTTCATTTTAGCTATGTTCCGCCTTAAATTAAGGGAGTTTAATTCGGCCCAGGGAATAACGTTGTTGGCAAAGAAAAAGGTGGTAATGCCCAAAATAACAATAAATACGCTAAGCCCCGACATGGCCCGTTGTAAGGATATGCCCGTGGATTTCATGGCGGCAAACTCGTAGTTTTCGGCAAAACTGCCAAATACCATAATCGAGGCCAACAAAATGGTTAGGGGCAGTACCAAGGGCATGAGCTTGGGCATAAAATAGAGCAAAAACTTGAAAATTACCGAAATATCCAAATCCTTACCGGCCAATTCCTTTATATAAAGCCAAATGGTTTGTAAAATAAATATTAGTATGAGTATTAAAAACACACTAATAAATGTTTTAAGGTAGGTGGTTAGTATGTAACGGTCTAATATTTTCAAGTTTCTTCTACTTAATCTAAATTGTTGATGTAATAATCTTTGTATTTATTGGTATCGAAGCTAAAAAACGATTTTGGCAAAGGCTCGTTGGTTTTTAGTTCGGTTACCGTAAGTATGGTTTTGGTTTTGTTTTCGCCAACTTGTATAAGGTTGTAAATGTGCTTGGTTTGTTTGTCTATACCCAAAAGGATATAATCTATTTCGGAATGTGTGTCTATGGGCGTAAGTTTTACGTATTGTATTTTTCGGCCGTTTATGTTTTGCTCGATGTCCATTTTGTAGGTGTAGCCGTCTTGGTAAAAGGTTAGCATTTTGCTTGGGGTAATGGTGTCGTCCTCGTTGGTGTTTTCGTTAGAAACGGTAACCTCTTCATCCTCGGGGCTTATATTATATAGGGTTTTGCCATCGAACAATCGGGTAACGCCCAAAATATTCAACTTGTATTTTTCGCCTTGCAATACCACATCGCCTTTGGTTTCCTGTTTAATGTTTTCGGCAGTGTTTTCTAATACATATTTAAAGCTAATGGAAATGCTGTTATAGGTTTTTACTTTTGCCGATACTTCGTTAAGTAGCGATTTTGCTTGGCTTTGGGTAAAAGCGGTTAATGATAGTGTAAGTGCTAAACCGGTAATAATGTGTTTTAATTTCATTTTGAAAAAATTAATTTTTTATAAATCTTCGTTTTCCAGATGGTTGTCCAAAGTGGTAAGGTCGGGTATTAAAACCTGTCGGGCTTTACTGCCCTCGAAAGGCCCTACTACCCCGGCGGCCTCCAATTGGTCTATAAGCCTTCCGGCCCTGTTATAGCCCAGTTTTAGCTTACGTTGCAGTAGGGAAGCCGAGCCTTGTTGCGCGGTAACCACAACAATGGCCGCATCTTTAAACAGCGCATCTCTTTCGGAAATATCTATATCAAGACTTGTGCCACTATCTTCGCCTACATATTCGGGCAGCAAATAGGCTTCGGGGTATGCTTTTTGCGCCCCAATAAACTCCGTAATGTTTTCAACTTCGGGCGTGTCCACAAAGGCACATTGCACCCGTATCAGGTCATTGCCTTGGGTGTACAGCATATCGCCACGGCCAATAAGTTGGTCGGCCCCGGCGCCGTCCAAAATAGTCCTGGAATCTATTTTTGAAGTTACCCTAAAAGCTACCCGTGCGGGGAAATTGGCCTTAATAATACCCGTAATTACATTAACCGAAGGCCGCTGCGTGGCAATAATAAGGTGTATGCCAATAGCCCGAGCCAATTGTGCCAAACGGGCAATGGGGGTTTCTACTTCCTTGCCTGCCGTCATAATTAAATCGGCAAACTCATCGACCACCAAAACAATATAAGGCAAAAACCTATGCCCGTCGTTGGGGTTTAGCTTACGTTCTTTAAATTTGGTGTTGTACTCGGCAATATTGCGGCATAGGGCGTTTTTAAGCAGTTCGTAGCGGTTGTCCATTTCAATACACAACGAATTTAGCGTATTTATAACCTTGGTGTTGTCGGTAATAATGGCATCTTCGCTATCGGGCAATTTGGCCAGGTAATGGCGCTCTATTTTATTGAACAGGGTAAGCTCTACTTTTTTAGGGTCTACCAGTACAAATTTAACTTCGGCAGGGTGTTTTTTGTATAAAAGTGAAGTAAGTACAGCATTAAGCCCAACCGATTTACCTTGTCCCGTGGCTCCGGCCATAAGCAAGTGCGGCATTTTTGCCAAATCGACCACAAAGGTTTCGTTGCTAATGGTTTTTCCTAAGGCAACGGGAAGCTGCATTTCGGAAGCCTGAAATTTTTTGGAGGCAATTACCGAACGCATGGACACAATAGTCGAGTTTTTGTTGGGTACCTCGATACCAATAGTGCCCTTGCCCGGTATTGGTGCAATAATACGAATGCCCAAGGCCGATAGCGATAGGGCAATATCGTCCTCCAGATTTTTAATTTTTGAAATGCGTATGCCCGCATCGGGTACTATTTCGTAAAGGGTAACCGTTGGGCCAATGGTGGCCTTAATACTAGCAATACCTATGCTGTAGTTTTTAAGGGTTTCAACAATTTTATTTTTGTTTTCCTCTAATTCGTCCTGATTGATGGTTATGCCTTCGGAATCGTATTTTTTAAGAAGGTCGAGCGATGGGAATTGGTATTTCGATAATTCCAAGGTAGGGTCGAACTCTCCAAAATCCTCCACGAGTTTGTTGGCCAGGTTGCCTTCGGTTTTGGCTTCTTCGGCTACGGTACGGACTTCCATTTTAAGGTCGTCTTCGTTAAAATTGTCGTCCTCAAAATCGTCTTCCACCGGGGGAGGGGTTACGTTTATTTCTAATGGTGTTTCGGTTTCAGCCTTCTTTGTTAAAGGTTTTGTGCTTGGTGTAACATCTTCTTTATCAGCAGATAAGTCGAAAGCGGTTTTAAAGGCTTCGGCTTCGGCCGTTAAATTGTTGTCAACCGGAGCAAGATAGTCGTCGTCTGCCGTGTTGAATTCTTCTTTTATATCTTTTTTGGCCGATTTAAAAAGGGCGACAATACTTTCAAAAGTTACTTTAAACCGAATGGCCAAAAATGAAATAAGCCCAAAAACAAGCAATAAAATAACGCCAATCTTGCCGATATAGTCTTGCAAAAAGCTATTGGTTTCGAAACCAACGGCACCACCGAGAATCCCGTTTTTATTTCCAAAAAAGCCTAAAAAAACCGAAATCCAAATAACGGTTAAAATGCCCCAAAACCAATGTTTGCGAAGTTTTGCCTTGTTGGCGTTCATGAGTACGTAAGTCCCCGATAATATAACGAGCCCCGCAAAAATGAATGCCGCAATACCGAAACCTTGCTGGATAAAAAAGTGGCTTAGCCAAGCCCCGCTTTTGCTTAGCCAGTTTTCGCTGGGAACATCCCTGTTGGCAAAGCCCGAAAGGGTACTTTGGTCGGCCTCGCCCGTAAAAAAGAACGATACAAAGGCTATAAGGAGTATAAACCCGAAAATGCACAAAAAACTGCCAAATACCAAGCGTTGTTGGCTTGATAATTTAAAGCTGGGCATTTTCGATTTTTGGGGTGTTTTCGGGTTGTTGTTTTTTTTCGCCATTATGCGGTTTTAATTGCAGCAAAAATACAAATTACTAACGTTTATCCTAATGGATATATTGAACTGGTTTAAACTTTTTTAATTGGTTGGCATAAACCCCCGATATTTTAGAAGATAGACCGTTTTACGGATAGATTATAGAAAATAGGCCATTGAAAAACAGATGTTTATTTTTTTGATGCGCCATCTATCCTTGTTTTTTGTGATTTATCTTTTTGCTAAAAATGCGCTTTTAAGAAGATAAAATACTTAAAATATTGAAAATAAACATAATACATGTGGTTGGTTTTGTTGGTAATGTGGTTTTTAAACAAATTTTTCGGGCGGTTGCAATTGGTTAAAAATAGTTCAATTTAAAAGAATAATTTTAAAAAATCTTTGGCAAATAAATAACCAACCCGATAATAACGGCAAAAAAAGCGGCAATAAACACGGCACCTGCCGAAAGGTCCTTTATAAGGCCTATTTTTTCGTGGCGTTCGGGGTGGATAAAATTGGCTATTTCCTCAATGGCGGTGTTAACGCCTTCTAAGCTCATTACCAGTGCTATGGCAAGGATTTGGATAATCCACTCGGTAAGCGAAATGTTAAAACAAAACCCAGCTACGGTTAGGCCAATGGCAATGGAAAACTGTATTTTTATACTGGCTTCGGTTTTTAACAATAAAACAGCGCCTTTAAAAGCGTAGCCTACGCTTTTGAGGCGGTTTTTTAAAAAGGATTCTTTCTTGGGCATTTGTTATTTAAGGCTACGTGGTTTTGTTTCCGAAAAAAAGCAAGCCACAAATACACGAATGTTTTTTGTTGAATATTCGTGTATTCGTGGCACAAAATATTTATAGCGCTTTATTGGGCATTTAAGGCTTTTAAAGCATTTTGGTAATTGGGTTCGTTAACGGTTTCGGTAACTTGTTCGGTGTAGGTTACGTTGCCGTTTTCATCTATAACCACTACGGCGCGCGATAATAAGCCTTCCAATGGTCCGGTTGTAAAGGTAACGCCGTAATCGGTGCCAAATTTACCGGATTTAAAATCGGATAGGGATATAACATCGTTTAAGCCTTCGGCGCCGCAAAAACGGGCTTGGGCAAAGGGCAAATCTTTTGAAATACACAATACTTTGGTGTTTTTTAAGCTACTTGCCTCTTTGTTAAACTGGCGTACCGATTGGGCGCAAGTACCCGTATCTACGCTCGGGAAAATGTTTAGTACAAGTTTGCTGCCCTTAAAATCGTTTAGCTTTTTTTGGGATAAATCGGTTGCCGTTAAGGTGAAGTCGGGCGCTTTTGTACCTGTTTTTGGAAGTGTTCCACTGGTCTGTATGTTGTCGCCGTGTAATGTTACTGTTGCCATTGTTTTTTGTTTTTAAATTAATTTTCAGATAAAAGTAGTGTATTTCTTTTTTTTAAGTGAAGGGTTTTTGTTTTTTTTAAGATTGGGGGAGCAAGTTTCGGGTTTCAAGTTTCCGGTTGGTAAGAAGGCAAAAAAAAACCTGTTCGATTAAAAACAGATTTTTTTTAAATTTTTCTTCTTCTACTTATCAATGGAACCCAGCACGCGCGACATAAATTGGTTTAGGGCTTCTTTTTTTGGTGTGCCGTCCTTAACCATTTTGTTTACTTCTATGGCGCCGTACATGTTGGATATAAGTTCGCCTATAACGTCCAACTCTTCATCTTTTAGCGAGGGTACTTCGGTTAGGGCTTCTAAGGTTTCAATGGTTTCAATTACAAAATCCTCGTCGTTGTCTTCTATAAATTGGGTAAGGTGCTTAATTACCGGTAGTTTCATTTTTATGCCGTTTACAGGGTTATAATTTATGGTAGGGGCTACGGGTTTTATAAAACCTCGTTTGCCAAACTGTTTAAAACCTCGGCTTTGTTGGTTTGTACTTGGTTTACCAATGTTCCGTTTTTAAAAACGGCAAATGTTGGCAGGTTGTCTACCGTTGCCAGTTTTCGGCTTTCGGGAAATTTTTCGGCATCGGCAACAACAAAGGTTGCGTTTTCGTTTTCCGAAGCCAGTTTTTTAAATTTGGGTTTCATAATCCGGCAATTGCCGCACCATGTAGCCGAGTATTGCACCAAAACGGTGTTGTTTTGTGCTACTATTTCCGATAGGTTGTCTTGTTCTAATTCTTGTATCATAATGGTTTTGTTTTGGGTTTCAAGTTTTGGGTTTCAGGTTGTTGAAAACCTGAAACCCAAAAACCTGGAACATTATTAATGGGCGGCCAAATAATTGGCTACGCCGTTACGGTTGGCGTTCATGGCATCCTTGCCTTCTTCCCAGTTTGCGGGGCAAACCTCGCCGTTTTTTTGTACGTGGGTTAGGGCGTCTATTAGCCTTAGGTATTCGTTTACGTTTCGGCCCAGTGGCATATTGTTAACGCTTTCGTGCTGTACAAGGCCGTTTTCGTCTATTAAATACGTGGCACGGTAGGTTACGTTGTCGCCTTCAACTTGTACGGTATTGGTTTCTTCGTCGTAGGTTTCTTTGGTAATATCCAAAATGCCAAGAATACTGGATAGGTTACGGTTGCTATCGGCCAAAATAGGGTAGGTAACGCCTTCGATACCACCTTGGTCCTTTGGCGTGCTTAACCATGCAAAGTGTACTTCGGGCGTGTCGCACGAAGCACCTATAACTACGGTGTTGCGTTTTTCAAATTCACCCAAGGCTGCTTGAAAAGCGTGCAATTCGGTAGGGCAAACAAAGGTAAAATCTTTTGGGTACCAAAATAAGAGTACTTTTTTATTGTTGTTAACTGCTTCTTCCAGAACGTTTACTTTAAAAGTATCGCCCATTTCGTTCATTGCGTCAACGTTTAAATTTGGAAATTTTTTTCCTACTAATGCCATCTGTTTTATATTTATTGGTTATTAAATTTTTTAATACTGCAAATATAAAACGGATGTTTGTTTTTTTAAGGTGAAGCGAATTTTTATTATCTATTTTAAAATAGATTTTGATTATTGGATTTTATTTTAATGATAGTTTAGTGTTATTTGGAAACCAGTTGCCGTATTTTTATTGAAAAAGCCGCAAATAGAAGTGTTGTAAAAGGGCTAAGCCAATTAAAGAAAGCGTATCCGGCATAATGAAAAGTATCTACCCCCAACACGCCACTTTGGTAAGCGCCACAGGTGTTCCACGGTACTAAAACCGAGGTAACGGTACCAGAATCCTCCAAGGTGCGGGATAGGTTTTCGGGCGCCAATCCTTTTTCCCTAAAGGCTTGTGCGTACATTTTTCCCGGAACCACAATGGCCAAATATTGGTCGCTTGCCGTTATGTTAAGCGCCAAGCAACTGGCTACGGTACTGGCAAATAGGCCAAAGGTGGTATTGAATAGTTTTAAAAGCGATTTGGTAATGCGGGACAG
Source organism: Flavobacteriaceae bacterium (assembly GCA_047975545.1). Lineage (GTDB taxonomy): Bacteria > Bacteroidota > Bacteroidia > Flavobacteriales > Flavobacteriaceae > JBKEDS01. The sequence goes on from JBKEDS010000080.1 coordinate 14,070, forward strand.
CGCACCGATGCCGTCCATAATACCGCCAAAAACCATGGCACAAATAATTAACAGAATGGTCCAAATCATGCCCGCCATGCCCCCGGCGTTAAATAAATCGTTTAATTTTTCGTTGCTTGTGGTAATCTGTGTTTCGGAAATTATGGCATTAAAAATACTATTGACGTTAGAATTTGATAACCGATTTAAAACATCCGGTTGAAACCACACCGAAAAAACAGCGGCCAAAATAACGCCAACGCTTAACGCTATCAGTGGTTTTGTTTTTAAAAGGATTAGGGCAATAACCACAACGGGAACCCCAAACAACCAAGGCGTAATGTTAAAGGTGCCGCCTATGGTAGCTAATAAGCTGCTTAAATCGGCATTGCCCGTGGTTTCGGTATTTAGGCTTAAAACGGTAAAAATAATTAGGGTAATAATAATAGTTGGGGTAGTGGTCATGGCCATGTACCTAATGTGGGTAAACAAATCGGTTCCGGCCATGGCGGGCGCTAAGTTAGTGGTGTCGCTAAGGGGCGACATTTTGTCGCCAAAGTAAGCCCCCGAAATTACGGCGCCCGCAATCATGCCCGTATTAATGCCAAGTGCGTTGCCAATGCCTACAAGGGCAATGCCCACGGTTGCCGAGGTGGTCCAGGAGCTTCCGGTAGCAATTGAAATAACCGCACAAATAACAACCGAGGCGGGCAGGAAAATATTGGGGTTTAAAATTTCCAATCCGTAATAAACCATAGCGGGAATAACACCGCTTATTAGCCAAGTGCCCGCCAATGCACCAACGAGCAAAAGAATTATAATGGGGGTAAAAACACTTTTTAAATTTTCCCAAATTTCGGTAAGCATTAATTTAAGGCTTACTTTGTTGAAAAAACCAACTACTGCGGCAATAGCCCCGCCCAGCAATAAAATAATCTGGTTGGTGTAAGTGCCAAACCATTCCTGGCCTTCAACAAAAAAAATATTGTACGCCAACAAACACATTAAAATAATAACGGGCAGGAGGGCTTCCCAAATATTAAGTTCTTTGTATGCGATTATGCTTTGTTGGTCGGTTTTTATTTCTGAAATGTTACTATTGTCTCGCTGCATCCTTTAAAAATAGATTGTAATGTTACGATTTTGCGGTAAATTTTGCAAATAGTATTGCTAATACTAAAAAACAATGAAAGCAGATGAGTATTAATGAATGTTTTTTTGAATTTTTAATAGATACACCTTTCGAGAAAAACTATTGGTGGTCTACCCTGTATTGGAAAATAGGTGCTATTTTGTTTTTAGGCTGTTATTATCAGCTTATTTTAACAAATAAGTGGTTTAAACGTATTTTAAAATATGCACTATTAGCTTTTGTAGGGTTTTCGGTAGTATACATACTACGTAATTGGAATACTTTTTTTAATAGTTTTTTTCCTGCCATAAGTGTTTTTGGATCGGTTAT